>NZ_BDQY01000016.1 GCF_002724055.1 Tepidibacter mesophilus
TGTTAGCTAAGTTTACTATTTGTTGCTTAAATTCATCTGTATATCTTTTATGTTTATTAGACATGATATCTCCTCCGATTTTATTTAATTAATATTATCATGTCCGAGTATTTATTGTCTAATTAAGTGTAGCCTATCCAAGTTTTAGGATATTTCATAAGGCATAATTTATAGTTCTATGAAAAAGTCGACTAAGTAGCGGTATTTCAATAAACTATATTTTTCGCTCAACCACCAAAACAAAGATATATCCACTTTTTCCCTGATGTTTTTATGTAAAATAATTCAAAATACCCTTTTATTATAGCACAGTTTTACGATATGCTATATATATACGTTAAACTAAGAAGGAGGTAATTAAATGAAAAAAAGAATTTTATGCTTAACGTTCATACTGACACTAATATGTGGCACTCTAGCATTCTCAAGCGGATACTCTAAATCTATAACTGCTTATTTCTATAACATAAAAGTATCCTTAAACGGAAAAACACTTAATTTCTCAAACGAGCCTTTTATATACGGAGGTAATGTATACGTTCCTCTAAGAGATATATCAGAAGGCCTTGGAGTTAATGTTGCTTGGGATGATAGAAATAAGACTGTCTATATTCATAATGACTCTAGTCTAGGAAATACTAACAGCTCTTATGAAATAGAAATGCTAAAGAACCAACTTAAGGCTAAAGATGCTGAAATTGACAGACTTAAAAATGATGACGATGATGATGACGACGAAGATTTAGAAGACTTAGAGGATAAGCTAAATGATGATTACGATGAATACACTAAGGGATACGGAACACTAGAGTTTGATTATGATTTATCTCAACTTTCTAATGACGATATTAAGGTTAAGATGACTGGAGACTTCGAAAGAACATCTAGATACTGGAGTGACCGTGATTATTCAGAGTTTAGAGACTTTATAGAAGATAAAGTATGTGATGAAATAACAGACGAGTTCAGAGAAGATATTCAAATATACATATACGATGAAGATGATAAAAAATGTGCTGAGTATGAATATGACTACAGTGATAGAGAACTAGATAAAGAATATGAATACTAGAAAAAAGCTGCTCTTTTGAGCAGCTTTTTTTCGCTTAAACACTATCTACCACTTTATCTTATCCGCATTTAGTTGTACAATCTATATTATGAAAGGAGATGTTCTCTTTGGACTACAACAACCTCACATTAAAAGGAAACGACAGCATAATAAGAACTTTATTCTTCACAGACTGTCATGTAAGCGGAAGAAACCCTAGAAGTAGAAAAGACAACTTCCTAGATACAGTTCTAGACAAGCTTAATCAAATAAATGATATATCAAAAACAAGAAACTGCGACTTCGTATTATTTGGAGGAGACTTATTCGACAATCCAAGTGTTTCAAATGCCGTAGCTGGAAGAACAGCAAAAATACTTAGAGAATTCAATAGAATACTAGGTATAGCTGGAAACCATGATTTGTTCGGTAACAACATAGATAACATAAAATCAACACAACTAGGGCTATTCGAAAAAGCTGGACTTATAGACCTTATGTACAAAGGAGAAAAACTTATAATAACCAAAAATGACCTTACTCTCCAAATAACAGGAACACCCTCTCACTTTGGAATAGACCATGATGATATAAAAGAAGACTACGTTGTAAATACTAAAGATGCAGATAAAGCAATACACATAATACACGGTATGCTTATGGAAAAACAACTAAACCCTCATATGAAAGTTGTGACAATAGATGAAATAAAAGAAACCAAAGCAGATTTAACACTAACAGGTCACTACCATGCTGGATTTGACCCTATAGAAGTAAACGGAAAATACTTCTCAAACCCAGGCTCTCTATCCAGAGTATCTTCAGACAAAAATGAAATAAAAAGAAAAGTAGGAGCATTATATATAGAAATATCAAAAAATGATATAAAACTAGAATTCATACCTCTAAAGCAACAAAAAGGAGAAGACGTATTAGATAGATCTCATATAGAAGGCTCACAATATAAAGAAATCCAAATAGAAGAATTCATGAGAGAAATAAAAGTAGCATCAACAATAGAATCAATGGACATAACCAGCATAGTAAAAAAAATAGCATCTAATAAAGAACTAGAAAAAGAAGTGGTAGATTATGCACTTACAAAGCTATCAATAGCTGAGGAAAGCTTATCAAGCGAATAGTTAAATCCTTAGTCTATGCTTAACGTATATACTTGAAAATGACGCTTATTAAAATGTTAGCTACTTTTTGTTAACCTTTTTCTATTAAACTTAGATTATACCGTTATGATATGCGTTAAGAAACTTCGTATGTTTGACCAAAGGGAGTTTACGAAGTTTTAGCATATAATATAAGGTATAATCTGTAGTTTAATAAAAAGGTTGACTAAGTAGCGTTATTTTAATAAGTGTCATTTTCCAACTACCACCAAACCAAAAAACAAGGAGGCTTTCGAATTGAAATTTATAAAACAACTCCACATTCAAAACTTCCAAAGCCATAAAGACACCACCCTAGATCTCGTAAACGGCCTCAACACGATAATAGGTGAATCCGACAAAGGAAAATCTGCTATTATAAGAGCAATAAGATGGGTTATCCTAAACGACCCTCAGGGAAACAATATGGTAAGCCAAGGAACTAACGAATGTAGCGTAACACTAACCCTTAGTGATGAAACTAAGATAACTCGTACTAAAAAACTAAGTGGAAAAAAGAAAATAGTATCTAAAAATACATATAAAATAGAATATCCAAACGGTGATATATCAGATAACGAAAACTTCGGTGTAGACTCAATACCGGAAGTTCTTGAAGCCTGTGGAGTAAATATACTTAAAATAGATAAAGACTTAGTTGAAATACCAAATTTCTTATTCCAACTAGACCCACCATTTTTGATATCATCAAACGGAGCACAAAGATCAAAAACAATAGGTAAGCTTATAAACGCAAACTTATTCGACTCATCAATAAGAGACATAAAAGCTGACATACTAGATATAAACAAAAAAACAAAAGAAAAATCTAATGAGTACGAAGTTTTAAACGAAAAATTAAAACAATACGAAGACCTTGAAGAAGAAGAAAAGAAACTCTCTAAAATAGCTCAATTTATAACAGAAGCTGAAAAAATAGAGAAAAACATAGATACTCTCAAAAGATACATAACCTCACTACAAAACATAAAACTACAAAAATCAAAATGCAGCGAAGTTATAGACAAGCTGTCTAATATAGAACAAACACAACTTAACATAAAAGACTTAGAAATAAAACACAAAGAATCTCTAAACCTTCAAAAAACATCAGCTTCTTTGAAATCTATAACCACAAACAAAAACTTGCTTAAAGATACTATAATTAAACTATCAAACATAGAAGAAGCTGAAAAAATAAACAATAACTTGATAAATACAATAGATAAGTTAAGTAAAATACAACTACTAAAAAATAAAATAGACTTTTTAAACAATAATAATAAAAACTTAAAAATAACACTGAAGAAATTACAAAACATAGACAATATAAACGAAACATACTTGAAACTAGAAACCCTAAACTCAAAAACTATATCTCTACAAAAAATAAACAGAGATTATAAAATAATATCAAACGAAAAAACTAAACTTAAAAACAACATAACCAAAATGCCAGACTTCAACACAATAGAAAGACTACACTCAGAATATACAAATATACAAACTAAAATAGAATCACTCAAACAACTAAACACAAACTTTAAAGACACAAAACTAAGGCTAAAAAAAGGCTCAGACTATATAACAACAGTCCAAGCAGGACTAAACGAATGCACCCAAGCATACTCAGACATGCTTAAAAAAATGGGAAAATGCCCAACATGTTTTAGTGATATAGATAACACGACTACAGAAAATATAATATCTAACTTATAAGGAGGATTTTAAAATGAACGAAAAGCAATTGCAAGAACTTAAAGATAAAATAGAAAAAGGCAAAATGACAAAATACAAAGCAGAAACAAGACTTGAAGAACTTGAAAAGCAAGAAAAAACCTTAAATGAAGAAATAATATCTCTAGGATATGATCCACAAAAACTGGACGAAATAATATCAAAGCTTGAAAATGAAAAACAAGAATTAATATCAAAGATAAACGAAATGCTTCCCGATACAATACCTAATATCTAAGAGGTGATTATATGAGTTTAAATGAAATAAAAGATAAATATGCTAGATATAGAGACTACATAGTCTACAAAAAAACAATGAAATCAAAGCTAGAAGAAGACATGAAAACTATAAAATTAAAAATAGAAGACTTTAGGTCTCAAGAAGAAACTTTCTTAAAAGCTAAACTGTTACTCGAAGAAAGTTCAGCATTTGCTCGTGAACAAGTAAAGCATAAATTCGAAGTAATGGTAACTAAGGCACTTCAATTCGTAACAGGCGAAAACATAGAATTTAAAATAGAATTTGAACAAAAAAGAGGACGCCCAGAGGCATCCTTTAATGTTATAAGTCAAATAGATGAAGATACCAGTATAATAAATACTCCAGAAGACAGTCGTGGCGGAGGCATAATAGACGTAATATCTCTTACACTTAAATATTGTATGCTTCAAACCCACAAACCTATGATAGAAGGGCCTTTCATATTGGATGAACCTGCAAAGCACGTATCAGAAGAATACATTATAAACGTAGGTAAATTCTTAAAAGAAATAAACACAAACTTTAATAGACAAATAATAATGGTTACTCACAATACCCACCTATCCGAAATATCGGATAAGAGATATGTAGTAACCATGAATAACGGAATCTCTCATGTGAATGAATACAATGTGGATTGTTAATAATCCACACATTTTATCCACATTATACACAAGCACCTGTGGCTAAGTTTATAACTAATAAACGTAATATTATATGCATAATATATAAAAATTATTCCCAAACATATCCACAGTTCTATCCACATTATCCACAAAATCTATGAATATTTAGAAATTTCTTCTTATTTTCTGTTCTTCCATATCTTGGTAACTATAACAGTCATATCATCTTGAGCTTTGCCATCAACAAGCTCAAGTGATTTGTCTAATATACACTTTACAATTTCTTTTGTACTCTTTTTGTCCATCTTCTCTATAATTGTGTACAACCAATTTTCTCCTAATTTTTTATCTTTTCCAGCGTCTATTATTCCATCTGATACTGTTATTATTATATCTCCTTCTCTCACACTTCTTTTTTCTCTGTCTATTTTTATTTCAGATACTATCCCAACCGGAAGCGATGAAGATGATATAACTTCAACTCCACCATTCTTTCTTTTAATAAAAGATGGACACGCACCCATCTTGACACTCTCTAAGTTTCCATTATTCAAATCTATAATATTTAAATCTAGAGTTGAAAATATTTCATCTGACGATTTTAACATTAGCATATTGTTGATAGTTTCTATACTTATTTTCTCATCTATCTTTGCTTCTAGCATTTTTTCTAATATTTCTATTGTAAGTGCTGATTCTTCAGATGCCTTCTCTCCTTTTCCCATTCCATCACTAAGTACAGTCATATACTTTCCATCTGATATCTCCATGTACGTATAATTATCCCCAGATATTATATTTCCATCCTTAGATAAATAAGCTACATCAGTTCTAGCTGTGTACTTTTTGAAATTAACAAGCCTTATGTTACAAATATTATTCATAGACCTGCACCCAGTCTTATAAGCTGATACCTGTTGTCCTACTGCTCTTGATACAGCATTTATTAACTTTTTTTCACACAAATCTCCATTATAACAATTATGTCTTTGTATATTTATTTCAAAGTTATCATCTCTTTTAATATAACTTATCTTATCCACCTTTACATTTTCCTTATCCAGTTCAACTATTATGTTGTTTTCCATATCCATATCAAAGTCCATACTATTATTTATTTCAGTTGAAACATTCTCAATAGAATAAGCAATAGATTTTATCTGGCTGGATACTAGCTTTCTAGTCTCACAAAGTTTCTTATTCCACTTATAATTTAGCATAAATAAATCAAAATAATGATTACATGCTTTTATTACTTCATCAAACTTCATACAATCTCTTTCAAACTTAGACTTTACATAATTATTATCTATCTTCCCATCTTCCTCTATATGATTTAATATGTCCGTAAACATGCTATAAGTCTTTGTAAACTTTAAATTCCAACATCCCCTCTTCATAGGACAATCAGAGCAAACATCGTGAGTTACCATATCTATAACACTTGCTATATCCCTTTGGTCTAAAACCTTGTCCTTTTCTCTAACTTTATCAAAAGTGACTCCAACCTCTTCATAAGCCTTATATACATCTTTAAGCCTTGTATTCATTATTTCTTTTACCCTGTTTATATAGTTAATAGAAGATTCCTCACTACCCAAAATTCCTTTAGTAAATTTCTCTATGTACTTTAATCTATCATCAGGTATCATAAGAAATATTAAAGAAGATATGGCTATTTCTCTAAGGCTTAGCAAAAGTTCACTACTTCCTCTTGTATATATAGTTATTATACTCCACCCCATTATAAAGCCTAATGTAGTTGCATACTTGCTTACTTTTCTAAATAGTCCTGCTAAAAGCGCTGAAAATCCATATATTCCTATATACATAGGTGATGATATTGTATTCATAGTAGTTATTATCCCTATAGTTATACCACTTGCAGATCCAAGAGCTGGTCCTGATTGATAAGCCACTACTATTATTATTAAAAATGATAATACACTCTTTAATGACACTTCAAACAAGCTTATATTTGATATTCCTGTTATTGAAAGACCTATTATTATAGATAACGCTATAGTCTCCTCACTGGATATATTCCTTCTTATAGACCTTTTTAGAATAAGAGGTATTCCATATGAATATATATATATAAGAGAAGATACAGCCAGTCCTTCTATCATAGAAACTAATACATCATATATATATATATCCGTTAATAAAGAATATGCCATACCGCTTATAGCTGTTATAAAAAAACCTATAATAGATACTCTAAAAATATTATCATGGTACTTTGATATAAATGACGATATGAAGTTTATAAATAAAAGAGTTATTATGTACCTTAAAGCATGAGGCCCTGTGTGACTTAAAATTATCCCTACTGATATAGAAAAAAACACTGGCATCTTATACTTTTTATATGTACACATATAAATAAAATAAGCTATACCAAAAGGCCCTAGATTGTCTATTATAACCGCTCGTCCGAGCAAAAATCCTATTACACATAAAAATATAGCTGTATTATCAACGTTCATACCCTCGGATATCTCATTGATATATCTTCTTCTATATGAAGATATCTGTGGTCTTTGCATAAAAAAACCTCCCCCTCACTTAATACATTTGATTGTATCAAAGCGATAGAAAGGTTTTTGTCATAATCAGTAATATTGCATTTAGAAATTTAAGACATTCTTTTTAGCTTATGACAAATTAGACCTTCTAAATTATCAAATTCGCTAACAGTTATATCCTTTATTCTTAAATTTTTTATTATAATATTTAAGATTAACGCTCCAGCAGTTATTATATCCGCTCTTTTTGGCTGAAGACCGTTTAAATTTCTTTTTTCTTTTACAGTTAATTCTTTCAAATTACGAAGTATTTCTTCTATATCTGTGTCTAAAATAACACTCTTATGTATCTTGTGTGTATCATACACCTTTAAATCTTGATGTATTGCTGATAAAGATGTTATAGTTCCTCCTATACCAACAACTTTACTTATATTAAAATTGCTTATCTTCTCTATAGTATCCATTATAGTACCTTCTATATAAGTTGTGGCATCTTCAATCTCTGAGCTATCTATAGGGTCTTTAGTTAAAAATTTTTCGGTCATTCTAAGAGCTCCTACATTCTCACTCTTAGTAAACTTGATTCCCTCAGCTTTATTTCCAACTATAAACTCTGTAGAGCCTCCTCCTATATCTATTACGAGAATATCCTCATCTATTTCCTGTACAACACCTAAAAACCCAAGGTCTGCCTCATTATCCCCACTTATTATTTCAACTAGAACTCCACTCTTATCAAAAGCCTTTTGTAAAAAGTATTCCTTATTTTTACTATCTCTAAGAGCAGAGGTTCCCATGGCAAATATTTTTTCACAACCATATTTTCTGGCTATATTTGCAAATTCATGTAGTGCATCTACATTTCGCTCTATTGCCTCATCTGATATAATTCCTTCTTTATCAACATTTTGGCCTATTCGTGTCGTATTTATATATTTTTGTCTATTAAAAAATTTACCTTCTACATAATCTGCTAATAAAAGTCTCATAGAATTAGTTCCTATATCTATAGCCGCAATCTTCATTAGTATCCCTCTCTTTTGTTAATATCTATATATATGATTTCTCCTGGTTTTACCATTTTAAGTCTTTCCCTAGCAATCTTTTCTATATAATCATCTGTTTTGTAATTTTCAATTTCTTTTTTAGCTTTTTTAATATTTTTATCTTCTTGTTTTATCTGCTCATTCAAAACCGTTATCTTTTTTTTATATTCTCTTATAACCATGCCTTGATTTATTACACTATAAACAGATGAGCATAATATGAACAATACAAACAACTTAAAACCTAATACATATATATTAAACTTCTTCTTTTTAGTTTTTCTATCTCTCATTTTATCCTCCAAATATCATCTTTTTTTAAACTGCTTAAATCCTATATACATTATAACATCAAATGCAAAGTGAATAGGATATATTATCAGATAATATAGGTTTGTTATTATGGATATTATAGTTTTTATAAGTTTACACAAAAACTTAAGTATATATTTACTCACAGTATTAAAGTAAATAATAACACCAACTATAAACCCTGTAAAATTATAATATCTAAGATCGTAAGAATTAGCTCTATGAAGTATTAAAAAACTTATTATAGTTATTATTACCCAAAATAAAATATCCTCTATACACCTTATAATCTTATTATTGTTTATGTTACACCTTATCCCTCTGTAAAAATCATATATTATTCCCATTAAAATCCCACCATAGACAGTAACAAACAGTATATATATCTCTTCAGATGGATACATTATTATTTAAATAGCTTCTTTAAAAAGCCTTCTTCATCCTTTTTAGATATTTTTGAATAAACTATAGAATTAATACTTCCCTTTATATTTACCATACCGTCTTCTATACTTAGTTTGCCCATGTCTAGGTTTTCCCCTTGTATCGATACATCTCCAGAAACAGTTCTTAACTCTATCTTAGTATCATTAAAAGAATAAATATGTTCAATCCCACACAATTTTAATTCTTCTCTATTTTTCATATTGAGTAAATGATCCATAAAAAATCCCTCCATATAAAACTTAATTGATATAGAATTAACTTCTATATATTAAATTTATGAAGGGAACTTAGTATTTATTCTATAACTTCATACATTTCTTTTGCATCGTTTTTAAGTACATGCTCTTTTATTTGAGTTACCTTAACAGTAGTAACTTTTTCTCCAAATCTTATCTTTATAATATCTCCAACACTTAAAACAGTAGAAGACTTAGCAACCTTATCATTTATGCTTATAATTCCCTTATCACAAGCTTCCTTAGCCACAGTTCTTCTCTTTATAAGTCTTGAAACCTTAAGATACTTATCTAATCTCATAACGCACCTCCTATATCTTTATATTAAAAAAGTGTGGAATATCCACACTTTTTTAATATACTACTTATTTACAGTATCTTTAAGACCTTTTCCAGCTTTGAAAACTGGAGCCTTAGATGCAGGTATTTCTATAATTTGCTCTGGATTTCTTGGGTTTCTACCTTGTCTTGCAGCTCTTTCTCTTGTTTCAAAAGTTCCAAATCCAACTAATTGAACTTTGTCACCTTCAACTAATGCTTCTTCTACAGACTTCATAAATGCGTTAAGTCCTGCTTCTGCATCCTTCTTAGTTAATCCACTATATTCAGCCATTTTAGCTACTAATTCAGCTTTGTTCACAGTAACTACCTCCTTATGTATTTTCTTTTTTATTTAAATTTTAAATAAATCACATAAACTTTTAATTCTAGCTTTTCTTTTAAATTCCTTCTTTGTAATAAAGTTTTAATCTTATTCTAGAGTTTCTTTGCTTTATTCCAAAGTTCATCCATTTCCTGAAGCGTCATATCTTCTAGTTGTTTGTCCATTTTTATAGCGCTCTGTTCTATAAAGCTGAACCTTCTTATAAACTTTTGTACCGTTTTATTAAGAGCTTGTTCTGAATCTACCTTGAGAAATCTTGCCAAATTTACTATAGAGAATAACAAATCGCCTATTTCTTCCTCTATGTATTGTATATTGCCAAGTCTACTCGCGTCAACAACTTCTTTGTACTCTTCTTGTATTTTTTTGTACACATCTTCGATATTGTCCCAATCAAAACCTACAAGAGCTGCCTTTTTTTGTACCTTAGTAGACTTTATAAGAGCTGGAAGAGAGTTAGGTATTCTTTGCAAACTTTCAGTTATAGTAGTTTCTCCTTTTTCCTCTTTTTTAAGTTCTTCCCATTTCTTAATGAACTCTCCTTCTTCAAACTCAGCGTCTGAGAATACATGAGGATGCCTAAATATAAGCTTTTCACATATAGCTGTAGTTACATCATTAAAATCAAAGTATCCTTCCTCATTGCCTATTTGAGAGTGAAATACTACCTGTAAAAGTACATCTCCTAATTCTTCTATTAATTCATCTATATCATCTTTTTCTATGCTATCTACTACTTCATAAGCTTCTTCAATTAAATATTTCGTAAGAGTTTGATGGGTTTGTTTTTTATCCCAATCACATCCACCTTCTCCTCTTAGAGTCTGCATTATACTTTGAAGGTCAAATATATCCTTATACTTCTTAACAGACGCTATTGGAACGTATAAGCTAGTTAGATAGTCGAATTCATCTAATCTATCTAGCTCATAAAGCTTTACCTTATGCTTTTGCTGGATTTTTTTAATACCTGCTCCTTTTACTATATACACATCTTGTTCATCGTCATAGTAATTCATAAGGTTTAATTTAACCTCTGATGCTATAAACTTATCATAAACTTGAGTTATTATCAAACTTGAATCTATATCTATTTTCTCATTTTTTATATTAAAAGCATCTACAAGCTTAAATCCATGTACAGGATCTACCTCTAAAAAATCAAACATAGCATCAACAAAACTCATAGAAGGTATTACATTTATATCTATATTATTTTCATTAGCATAAACCTGTATTAATTCAACAGTCTTTTCTGCAACTCTTGGATGACCTGGAACAACATATATTATATCGTCAGATTCTGCTTTTTTTATTATATAATTACTTATATTTTTATATACTTTATCGAAATCCTTTTCCCTATCATAAAAATAATCAAGTGATTCAAATTGTATTCCCTCTTTTATCAAATCATCTACCACAGGATGCTTATTAGTTCTAAAATATATATTAGATCCATTCTTTAACTTATTATAAGCTCCAAAGCTTAATAAATCAAACTCTCCTGGACCTAATCCCACTATATGAATACTTCCCATATTTTCACCTTCTATACATTTTTACAAAAATATTATCCTACATCAATTTAGTCTTATGAAGAATCTTATAAATCAACTTTCCTTTTGGCATCATCAAAATCTCTTGCTTACTAATCGCCTTTGTCAAAAGAAGCATTACTGCGTATACAATTCCTGATAAAGTTATAGCTCCAAGACATGATATAGAATTCCCAAAGAACCTATATAAAATATTATATGTAAATATAGCACATATACTCATTATAATAACTGATATCAAAGGTTTCAATACAAAATCTTTAAAACCAAACTTTATATCTATGTTTTTGTTCAAATAATAAAAATTAAGTATAGTCGCTACTATGTATGCAGCTACAGTTCCAATAGCCGCCCCATTAACATTGAACCATGGTATAGGTATTAACGTATAACTTATGATAACCTTTAAAATAGCTCCTATAAATAAATTTATAACTGGAATATAAGCCTTTGCCATACCTTGAAGTATACCCGTTAAAGTTTGAATTAAACTTAAAAATATTACTCCCATAGATAAAAACATTAGTATTTGCCCAACTGAAGATGGCTCTTTTGGATAAAGCATTTGCATTATAGGAGTTGATAATGATGCAAGCCCAAATCCTGCCGGAAGACCGATTAAAAGAGCTACTCTAACACCAGCTTTTATATCTGTCTTTGCTTTATTCATATCATTTATAGCAAATGAATGAGATATAACAGGTACAAGACTCATAGATAAAGCCATAGTAAGTACTTGAGGAAGATTGATTAAAGTTGCCGCCATTCCTGTTAATTGACCGTAAAGCTTGGTAGCCTCCAGATATGTAGCCCCTCCATCTTGGAGCCTCCTCATAACCATAGCAGCATCTATCATATTCATAATAGGCATAATAGCACTTCCTATAGTTATAGGTACAGCTATTATTAATAGCTTATTTATTATTTCTTTTGTACTTTCTATTCTTTTTGAAGTATTGTATTTTAATTCTCTTTTTATCTTCTTGCTATTTATTATGTAGATAACTATCATAAATAAACTTCCAACAACCGCTCCAGATGTAGCTCCAAATGAAGCGCCAGCCGCTGCATGCTCAGTCCCCTTTGGAAAAAATATCCATGCTAAATACAGACCAAGACCCACCCTAAAAAACTGTTCAACTATCTGGGATATAGCAGTTGGCGTCATATTCTGTCTTCCTTGAAAATAACCTCTAAATCCAGCCATTATAGGTACAAATAATAATGCAGGAGATATAGCCATCATAGAATAATAAGCCTTTGGGTTTTTCATATATCCTACTATATAATCTGCTCCAAGAAACAGTATGCTAAAGGTTACTATACCCGTTAATATAAGGGCTATAAAAGATACTTTAAATATCCTATGTGCTCCTCTATAATCATTGATAGCTATCTTTTCTGATACAAGCTTTGATATAGCTGCTGGAAAACCAGCAGATGATATGGTAAGAAGTAAAACATATACAGGATATGCACTTTGATAGTACCCCATACCCTCTGATCCTATTATATTTCCAAGAGGTATTCTAAAAAATGCTCCAAGTATTTTGACAATTATACCCGCTACAGCCAATATAAAAGCTCCTTTTAAAAAGGAATTTTTGCTCATATTAAACCTCCATTTTTAACTAATCTTACTAACAATCTTATATAATTTTTCTCCTTTTGGCATCATAAGTATTTCTTCCTTAGATATGCTATTAGTCTTTATAAGAGCCAATCCATATCCAATCCCTCCTACTATTACAGATACTAAGCAAGCTACTGTATTACCAACTAAAAGTAATACTCCATTGTAAGAAACAGCTACAAGTATAGCCATTATAGCAGCCGATATTAAAGGTTTTACTATGAAGTATACTATATCAAATTCTACCTTGACATGTTTTTTGATATATCTATAATTAAGTATCAATATTACTATATAAGCAATTAAGGATGCTACTGGTGCTCCTTTCACATTAAGACTTGGTACTGCTATTAATATATATGTAAAAACAACCTTAAATATAGCACCTATAGATAAATTAATTACAGGTATATGTGTTTTTTCAATTCCCTGAAGTACTGCCGTAAATGCTTGAATAAGACCAAGTAAAACCACACACATAGACAAATATAATAGCATTTGTCCCACTGATGATGGCTCATTTGGATAAAGCATTTGCATAAATGGAGTTGAAAGAACTGCTAGTCCAAATGATGCAGGAAGTCCAATAAGTAGCGCAACTCTAACGCCAGTCTTTATATTATTAGTTAAACCTATATTATCCTTTATAGTGTAAAAATAGGATATAGATGGAACCATGCTCATGCTAAGAGCTGTAGTTATAGCATATGGAAAGTTAATAAGAGAAGCAGCCATACCATTCAATTGTCCATATAAAATATTAGCCTCCTCATACGAATAACCTACAAACTGAAGTCTCCCCATTACTATAGTTGAATCTATCAGATTCATTATAGGAAGTATAGCAGCACCTATAGTTATAGGTATTGCTATTGAAAGAAGCTTTTTTACTATTTGTGATTTAGTTTCTTGATTATATACTTTACTATTACTTATTTCTTCTTTTATTAAACGTTTTCTTCTTATATAAACAAACAATATGTACAGTGTTCCAAGTATTGCACCCGTTGTAGCTCCAAATGATGCTCCTGCTGCTGCAAGTTCAGTTCCCTTTGAAAGAAAAACAAACGCAAGACATATACCTATAGCTACTCTTCCAAGTTGTTCCATCATTTGAGATATTGCAGTAGGAGTCATATCTTGTCTTCCCTGAAAATATCCCCTAAACGTAGACATTATTGGTACTAATAGTAAAGCTGGAGCTGTTGCTCTCATACTGTAATATGCTTTTGGGTTTTTTAGTATATTATTTACAATATATTCAGCACCAACAAACAGTATCAAAAAACTTATAAAACCAACTGAAAATAAAACTAAAAACGATGTTTTGAATATATTATGAGCGCCTTTATAATCTTCTAACGCTATCTTTTGAGATACAAGTTGTGATATTGCAGTAGGAAATCCTGCTGCTGAGATATTAAGTAACATTATATATGTAGGAAATACAGCTTGATAATATCCTAAGCCCTCTGCTCCTATTATCCTTCCAAGAGGTATTCTAAATATAGCACCTAAAATATTAGCTACAACACCTGCTAATCCTAATATAAAAGCACCTTTTAAAAATGAATTCTTTGTCATTTTACTCCCCCCAATCATTAAGAAGTCAACTATCCAAACTAAATGTTAATATATCATATTTTAAGATTTATATCTATAAGTACGGATAAATTGATAAAAAATTCGTCTACTCGCTAACGCGGTGACTCATGTCGTCAACGAGTCCTAACGGGCTTCGTTGCTCAAAATAATTGCTAGTTTAACTCTTTAATCAATGTTATCTTCAAATTAAAAATTTTATGGTTTTTTAGTAAATAAAAAATAAAAGGAGCCACCGTTATTGGTTCTCCTTTTTATATTTCAATTACTGAACTTGTTTTCCTAAGAAAGAAGCTGCAACTTTTATTAATTTTTCATCATTTTCACTTATTTCGCCTTCTTCTTTATTTGCAACTATAACAGCTCCAACTGCATCTCCACTTTCACTTATTATTGGCATTATAATTTGATTATTATACTCTGTAGAGTCTCCTTTAAATAAAGGAACAGTCTTATTATCCTTAACAAGATTTGATGCCCTACTCTCTATTAAATCTTCTAATTCTTGACTTATAGCCTTATCTTTATATTCTTTTTTAGACAATCTTGACACTGATATCACACTGTCTAAATCAGTTATAACAATACCAAATCCAGTATGTTCAGCTAATGTTTCACTATACTCCTGTGCAAATTCATTCAACTCTCCAATAGGAGAGTATTTCTTAAGGATTACTTCTCCATCCTTTGCAGTAAATATTTCAAGGGGATCTCCTTCTCTTATTCTAAGTGTTCTTCTTATCTCTTTTGGTATAACTACTCTTCCTAAATCATCTATTCTTCTAACAATTCCTGTAGCTCTCATGTTCATCCCTCCATAATATATGTGTAAATATATTTTTTACCAAAAGTAAAAAAATATACAAAGTTTTATCCATCTATGTTAAATTTTTTTAATTATCTAGAATCATGCCAAAAGTTAACAGGATTTTCATTATAATCTATTGATATAACCTTATATCCATTTTTAGTTAGATAATTAAGTATCTGAGGAAGAGCAATAGATGAATTAAGTGTCTCATGCATAAGAATTATAGGATCTACATTATTTTTTTCATGTTCTTTAACCTGTTCTATAACATTTTTAACTATAATACTTGGCTTTATATCTGCTCCAAGGGCATCTTTGCTATCTACATTCCAATCCCATATTTTATATCCTTCACTTACACAAGCATCTCTGTATTCTTTAGTCAGATACGGAAAACTTCCGTACGGGGTTCTTATAAGATTTGATGTAAAACCTATTTTACTCATAACTACCTCTGAATCATTTTTCATCTCTGTAACTAAACTCACAGGTGACTTATAAATTTGCTTCACATCATGACTAACTCCATGAAGTCCTATGCTATGCCCACCTTCCACTATCTTTTCTAGTTCATCTGGGTATTTGTGTATACTACTGGATAATACAAAAAAAGTTGCATTCGAATTGTAAAATTTAAGGCTTTGAAGTATATCCTGAGTATATAAAGATGGTCCATCATCAAATGTTATATAAACTATTTTTTCTTCTGTAGTATTATTCTTATTTCTGCACTTAAATATTTTATTTTTTAATTTTTGGATTAAACTTTCATCACTTATAACTGCATCATTGTCAGTAGCTCTTATTATATTCTCACTTTCTATATAAGAAACTGTATACCCAAAATAACTTGCTATAGATTTAAAAGGTATCATCAAATATCCATTGTCTGTGTACATATTACATATTATACAATTTCCATCATTAGTTATTATTATTTCATTTTCAAAATCTACTTCTACTTTTTTATCTTCCTTAATTATAGTTGCTGTATTTTCTTCTTCATCCCACTTTATAATCCCATCTATAGATGTTGCGAACATGCTTATCGGAACAAAGGTAGTTCCACCCTTTATCTGGGGAGAAATGTTCTCATAATATATTAAATCTTCATTGATTATTATAAGAGGCTGATTATAATTGTCCTCACCAAATATTGTTAACGAGGTAGATATAAAAATTAATATGCAAACTATTACTTTTCTCATTTTTATCTTCCCTTCAATAAATCTATACTCTGTAATAATTTGCTCTATACAACTTTTTTTATTAGTGTAATTTTTTACAAAATTCGTTTATAAATTAAAAGAGCTATCATATGATAGCTCTTTTAATTTATTCCTTTATATTCTTTATATTTTTTTCATGTTTTTCAATTTTAGTACCTTTTTCAAGCTGTTCAATCTTTTGTTTATATGAATCAGTTTCTATATTAACCTGTATTTGATTCTTAACATCTTCAAAAGGTATAATTTCATTCACCTTATCAATAGCCTTTATTATATGATATCCAAATTGACTCTCTACTAGATCAGATATATCTCCAGGCTTCATTTCAAAAGCTACCTTTTCAAATTCTGGAACCATAACACCTTTTCCAAAATATCCAAGATCTCCACCGTTACTTCCTGAAACAGTATCCTGTGAGTATTCTTTAGCAAGAGATGCAAAATCTTCTCCGTTCTTTGCTCTTACTAGTATATCTTCTGCTTTTTTCTTTGCTGCTTTTTTGTCTTCATCTGATACTGGTTTCATATCGTCATCAACAGTTTTAAATAGTATGTGAGAAGCTTTTACTTCTTCTTTTTTGTATTCTTCTTTATTGTTATCATAATAATCTTTTAATTTTTCATCATTTATTTCTAAAGATGCTATATAGTTTTCTTTGTATTTAGATATTATCATATCTTTTTTAAGTTGATTCTTTAAAAATTGATCGTCTATATTATTTTCTTTTAAAAAGTTCTTAAAGTCTGCATTTGCCTCAAGTTGAGTATTAAACTGTTTAAGCTGAGCATCTACATCTTTATCTTCTACAGCTATATTTTCTTTTTGAGCCGCTTGATAAACTACCTCATCATTAACCATATTGTTAAGAACTTGTTCCTTTATAACCTCTATTACAGTCTTTCCCTTTTCAACTTCTGTTGTCCATATATCCGGTCCATATATACCCTCAAAATTCTTTTTATACATAGCTAGTGTCTTTTCATATTCACTAACAGTTATTACTCTGTCATTAACCTTAGCAACTATATCTTTTGATTCTTTAGAGCTACATGCTGTAAGCGAAAATACCATTAAAGCCATAAGCAGTGCTGCCATTATTTTTTTCATATCAAACATCCTCTCATTTTTTTTGACAAGGTTATTATATCATCTTTTCTAAAACGTTAGCAATTTCTGTAATCAATTTGTAATGATTTTTTTCCTTTGGTTTAAATTTGTAATACGGTTTTAGATACACTGTATCTTTTATCTGCTTTATAGATTCTACCTTTAATTGCTTACCCAGTGCTTTAATATAAGCTATCATTATTAATGTTCTAAGAGGAGTAGGTATATCAGAGAATCTATCTTCTATTTCTTCTTCTATATCCTCTTTGTCTTTTTTATTTTCTATAGCTGCTATTTTTTTGTATATCTCAATCTTAGTTCTTTCATCTTCTATATAATCCTCAGGTATATAAGCATTTACACTTAAATCTACTTCTGTATCTATTTGTTCGATTACTTCTTCGCCTTTTACTTTTCTTATAGACTCGTTTAACATTTTGACGTAAAGATCATATCCTATTACAGCCATATGCCCATGCTGCTGAGATCCTAGTATATTTCCAGCTCCTCTTATTTCGAGGTCTCTCATTGCTATTTTAAATCCTGAACCGAATTCAGTAAATTCTTTTATAGCTTTAAGTCTTTTTTCAGCTACCTCACTTAGCATTTTATTTTTTTCATACATGAAGTAAGCATACCCTTGTCTTGATGATCTTCCAACTCTTCCTCTTAACTGATAAAGCTGAGATAATCCCATTTTATCTGCATCGTATATTATTATTGTATTTGCATTTTGAATGTCCATTCCAGTCTCTATTATCGTTGTACAAACTAATACATCGTATTCTTTTTCAAGAAATTCTACCATTATCTTTTCTAAGCTTCTAACGCTCATCTTTCCATGCCCAAGAGCAACCCTAGCAGACGGTACAAGTTTTTTTATAAGTGTAGCTATTCTTTCAATTCCCTCTACTCTATTGTAAACAAAAAACACCTGACCTCCTCTTGATATCTCTCTCTCTATTGCATCTGCTATGATGCTTTCTTTAGATTCAACAACGTAAGTAAGTACAGGATGCCTCTCTTGAGGAGGCTCTTCTATTAAAGACATATCTCTTATCCCACTAAGTGACATATGAAGAGTTCTAGGTATAGGAGTTGCAGAAAGTGTTAATACATCAACAGATGATTTTAACTTTTTAAGTTTTTCTTTATGCTTAACTCCAAATCTTTGCTCTTCATCTATTACTACAAGTCCTAATTGTTTAAATTCAATGTCCTTAGATATTATTCTATGAGTTCCAATTAAAACATCTACAAGTCCTTTTTTAATATCCTCTATTATTTGTTTTTGCTGCTTTGGAGTTTTAAATCTACTTAAAACTTCTACTTTTATAGGGAAATCTTCAAATCTTTTTTGGAATGTATTAAAATGTTGTTGAGCTAATATTGTAGTTGGCACCAAGAATGCTACCTGCTTAGATTCCATGCAAGCTTTAAATACTGCTCTTATTGCTACTTCTGTTTTACCGTAGCCAACATCTCCACATATTAATCTATCCATTACCTTATCACATTCCATATCAGATTTAACATCTTCTATTGCCTTTATCTGATCCCTAGTTTCTTCAAATGGGAATAAAGATTCGAACTCTCTTTGCCAATGGGTATCCTCATTATATACATAACCTTTTGCCTTTTCCCTTTTTGCATAAAGTTCTATTAAATCCTTAGTCATATCTTCTATTGATTTTTTAACCTTATTTTTTGCCTTTGCCCATTCATTGGTTCCAAGTTTATTAAGCTTTACATTCTCAACATTTTGTCCTATATATTTTTGGACTTTATCCATTTGATCCGTTGGAACAAACAAACTATCTGAATTTGCATAAATTATTTTTATATAATCCTTTTTGATTCCATCTACCTTTAATTGTTCAATTCCAGCATACCTTCCTACTCCATGACCCTCATGTACTACATAATCTCCAACACTAAGTTCTAAGAAGCTTTCTATCTTCTTTCCACTTTTGAACTTCTTCTTTTTCTTTTGAGATATTCTTTTGTGAACTCCAAATATCTCTTTATCAGTTATTAAAGCATACTTAAAATCACTACATAAGAACCCCTCCGATATACTACCAGGAGTTATTATTATTTGAGAATTTTCAATTTGAGCCTCTTTTTCTTTTGAAAATATAACTTCAACATCTAAGTCCAATAAATCATTGTATATTTTTTTAGATTTTTCTAAAGATCCAGGTACTATCAATATCTTGTAACCTTGTTTTTTTAAATTGTTTATTTCATCTATAAATAAGTCCATTTTTGAATTAAACACTGTTATTTCTCTTGAATTAAAATTGATAATACTATTTGGCTTAAATTCATCTACTTGCTTTGATAGCACACTATTTTGTATTATGAACCTATCTTTAATAAAATAATCTAATTCTTCAAATGTATTTACTAAATTTATTTGTGATAATAAAACGGTATGTCTTTCTAGGTTTACATTAAAATTCGATTTAAATTCTTCATAATAATTTTGAGATTTTTCTTTTATTCTTTCAGGTTCATTGAATATTACTAAAGCATCTTTCTTTAAATAAGAAAATATAGTTTTATCTTCATCTTCATACATATAATCTATATAATTTTCAAGTCCTTCAAAATATATAAGTTCTTTTATCTTTAATATATTAGAGTGTACATCATCACTAGTATCATCTTTTATTTCATTTTGAAGGTTTTCTATAGTTTTATCTATATTGTCTGGATATAGAATTTCTCTTGATGGAATTATTTCAAACTCTGTTATCTTCTCTATTGATTTTTGAGATATTATATCAAACATTCTTATAGAATCTATTTCTTCATCGAATAATTCTATTCTCAAAGGGTAGTCTGTGTTAGCACAATATATGTCTATTATTCCACCCCTTATACTAAACTGTCCTACTCCCTCAACCTTATTAACTCTTTCATACCCAAGTCCTACAAGCCTTGATGAGAGTTGATCTATGTTTATAGTATCATCCATAGTGTATTTCAATATATTCTGCTTAAATACATTCTTTGGTATGTATTTTTTAAGTACTGCTTCTATTGAGCATACTATTACTATGTTTTCTTCTTTTACAAGCCTCAATAAAACCTTCATTCTCTTTGATTCTTCATGTCTATCTTTTGCATCTAAGAAATAAAATAATATTTCTTCAAATGGTAAATATACAGCTTTATCTCCTAAATAAAAACTCAAATCTTCATATATTCTTTTAGCTTCCAGATCACTATGAGTTATTATTATAGCCTGTCTATTTAATTTATTTATAATACTGTAGCTCATATGAGTTCTTTGAGAAGGTATTAGCCCATTTATCAAAAGAGGAGATTTATTATTATTTATCATTTCTAATAAGGTATTAAATGCCAAAGAATTATTCAATGGATATGTGAAGATATTGTTCATATTTATCACCTCTAATTAACCATTATATTTATTCATAGATACATCAATTCCCTCTTTTATTATAGCTTCAACAGCGTAAGCTGATCTTTGTAGGCTTTCATTTAAAGAGTCTATCTCTTCTTTTTTAAATTTAGACAGCACAAATGAAGCTAGGTCTTGACCATTTTGAGGTCTTGATACACCTACTCTTATTCTTTTAAAATCATCAAATTTAAGATTATATATTATAGATCTCATTCCATTGTGAGTACCAGCACTTCCTTTTTTTCTTATTCTAATCTTACCCACATCAAGATCTATATCATCATATATAACTATTATATTTTCTGGCTCTAGTTTATAGAAGCTATATATATCAAGTAAACTTTGCCCACTTAAATTCATATAGGTCTGTGGTTTTACAAGTATTACCTTCTCAGTTCCTATTCTTCCTTCTCCTATAATAGCTTTATGCTTTATTTTGTTAACTTGTATATTATTGTCCTTTGCTAAGATATCTATAACATCAAATCCAACATTATGTCTTGTATTATCATATTGTTTACCTGGATTCCCCAGTCCTACAACTACATACATTTAAAATCCTCCTGTTTTTGCATTTTTGGTAACTATATTATTATATCATATCTAGAAATATTTATATGAGTTTAAAAAGTCTTTATTTAAAAATCTCAAATTATGTGGATTATCAAAACTGTCTATAAAAATACCATGAACGCAACAATATTTTGAATACAACTAAGCTTTCGACTTATTAATAATTCTAAAATTTACGAACTCCCTTCAGTCAGACACGCAAATTTCTTAACGTATTATTAAACGGCAAAAACTAAGTTATATTAGTCAAAATATCTAAAAGCATTCACTAACATTTTTATAGACAGTTTTTTTATGTTAATTTCTATAACATAAAATCAATCCTACCTCATTATAAAGCAATACTTACATGCAGAAACCATTAAGTTCTTATCTCCAACCTTACATAGGATGGGATTTTAGAACTTTTAGCTTTCATATAAAAAAATTACCCGTTGAAAAATAATCTAAGGGCAGAAAGATGATATGAATAACTTAAAAATTATATAATTTACCCTATAATTAAAAATGACGCTCATTGAAATGTTAGCTACTTTTGGTTAGCATTTTACTATAAAACTTAGATTGTGCTGTTAAAATATCCGGTAAGAAACTTCTTTGTTTGACCAAAGGGAGTTTAAGAAGTTTTAGGATATTTTATAAAGCATAATCTATAGTTTTATTAAAATGTTGACTAAGTAGCGTTATTTCAATGAGTGTCATTTTGGGTTTAAGCACTATCTTTTTAGTTTTATAACAATTATATCTTAAATACCTTTATTTCATCTGTAAGCTTCATAGCAAGCCCATTAAGATCATCCGCAAGCTTTGCTACTTCTTCAACTGCTGCTGATTGTTGTTGCATAGAAGCATTTACCTCCTCAGATGATGATGCACTTTCTTCTGATACTGCTGCTATGTTTTGTATTGACTCTACTATAAGATCTTTTTCTTTATTTATATTATGTATAAAATCACTTATAGAAGATATTTTATAAGTTATATCTCCAACAGATTTTGATATAACATCAAATGAATCATTAACTTTGTTAACAGAATCCACTTGTTCTTTGGATATTTCTTTTACTTCATTCATAATAATTACAGCATTATCACTATCTTTTCTTATATTATCTATTATATTCTTTATATTATCTGTTGCAACTCTTGAACCCTCTGCAAGCTTTCTTATTTCATCTGCTACAACTGCAAATCCTTTGCCGTGTTCTCCAGCTCTTGCAGCCTCTATAGATGCATTAAGTGCTAATAAGTTGGTTTGCTCTGCTATAGTTGTTATAGTATTTAATATATTTTCTATATCCTGAGATTTTTTATTAAACTCCACTATAGCTTCTTCTACTTTAAGAGTAGCATCTGAGTTTTTATTAGTCTTTTGAATTAATTCTTCAACTGCTTCAAATCCAGCAACATTTGAATTAGCCACATTTTCAGCTGATTTAAACATCTCGTTAGTATTTTGATTTAATTCATCGAACTTACTTGCAAGATTTTCTACTAATCCATATCCTCTTTCAGCTTCTTCAGCTTGAGATATAGCACCACTCGCTATTTCTTCAATATTAGCTCCAACCTGTTCTGACGTTGCGCTAGTTTCTTGTGCTATTGCAGCTAAATTTTCTGATGAAGTTCTTACATTAATAGTTACATCACTTATATTCGTTATCAAACCTTTTAATGTATGTACCGTATCGTTGAATATATTAGAGACTTCTTCAAATTCGTCTCCAGTTTTAACTTTGGACTGTACTGTTAAATCTCCAGATTTTATATATTGATTATACTCTATTATATGTTTTATTTGTTTTGTTATGAAATTAGAGAATATGTAACCTATAAATATAGCTACTAACAAGAATAATAGACCAATCGTTAAAGATATTTTTAACATATCATTAGCTCTACTGTATATTTCATCAGTATATATACTTCCTATTATTGTCCATCCAGTTGATTTCATACTCTTGAAATGTGCATGCTTTGATACCATTTTCCCATTTTGTTCATATTTATATGCTACACTAGTTTTATTTTCATCAAGTGCTTTAACTATATCTTGAGAATCTACTCCCTTACCTATTTTTTCAGGGTTTTTGTGGCTCATCATTAACTTATTAGATGATATAAGCATAGGATATCCATTACTACCTATAGTCATCCTATTCATATTATCTGACAGTGTTTTAAGATCTATATCTATACCTACAACCCCTATAAAATTATTGTTATTATCATATACAGGTGCAGATGCCGTTACTACTAATTTATTAGTATGTACATCTATATACGGTTCAGTCCACGATACGCCATTTTTTTCAACTGCATTTTTGTACCAAGGTCTTTGCTTTGGGTCAAATCCTTCTTCATATTCAGCTTCAGGATATGTATACATACTTTTATCTTCAAGACCTAAGTATATGGATATAGAATCTTTATGAGAATCTATAAAATCTTTGAATATATGCATCATAAATTGTTCATATTCTGGATGTTCTACTATTGATTTTACATCTATATTATTTGAAATCATATTTAAATTTTCATTATACCCATTTAAATAATTTTCTATAGATATCTCGATTCCATCCATAGTACTAGAAGCTAGCTCTTTTAAATCTCCGTTTATTATACTTATACTTTGTTTATAAGTACCTACCCCAACGACTATTAAAGGAATGCTTATAAGAAGTATAAACATCATTATCATTTTATTTTTTATCCCCAATTTCATGCCTCAATTCTCCTTTTTTATTGTATTGTTTTTATTATATATATTAGCATATATTTATGATTTTTCCATATTTTCGACATTTTTTTCTGTTTTTTATAAATATAATTCCCTATAAAGTAAAAAAAATGGCTAAATAGCCATTTTTTTACACATAAAAAACTATATAATTTTAAATCTGTGGAACCACGCTTGCAACTATTTTGAGCAACGGAGCCCGTTAGGGATCGTTGGCGACATGAGTCAGCGCGTAGCGACTAGACGAATTTTTTTATTTAAATAAACAACTCACAGATTCATTAGAGAATATCTTGTTTATAGCACTTGCAAATATAGGTGCAACAGATTGTACCTTTATTTTGTCTATTATTTTATCCTCTGGTAAGTTTATAGTATCAAGAACTATAAGCTCTTTTATAACAGAATTTTGTATTCTCTCTATTGCAGGTCCTGATAAAACAGGATGAGTACAACAAGCGTATACTTCTTTTGCTCCAAATTTCTTTAAAGCATCAGCTCCATTAGTTATTGTACCTGCAGTATCTATCATATCATCTACTAATATAACATTTTTGTCTTTTATATCTCCTATTATATTCATAACCTCAGATACATTTGCTTTTGGTCTTCTCTTATCGATTATAGCTATTGGTGCATCTAATTGATTAGCAAAGTTTCTCGCTCTTGTAACACTTCCAAGGTCTGGTGATACAATTACTAAATCTTTTAATTGTTTTTCTTTAAAATATTTAGCAAGTATTGGTACTCCAAGTAAATGATCTACTGGTATATCGAAATATCCTTGTATTTGAGCAGCATGTAAGTCCATAGTAAGTACTCTATCTGCTCCCGCAGCTGTTATTAAGTTTGCAACTAATTTCGCTGTTATTGGATCTCTAGATTTTGCTTTTCTGTCTTGTCTAGCATATCCATAATACGGTATTACAGCTGTAATTCTACCTGCTGATGCTCTTTTTAGCCCATCGATAATAATTAATAATTCCATTAAATTATTATTTACTGGACTATTAGTTGATTGAATAACAAATACATCTGTTCCTCTTACTGTTTCTTGAATGTTAACAGATATTTCTCCATCACTAAATGTTGATACATCAGTTTTTGCTATGTCTGCACTTAGATGCTCAGCTATTTTTTGTGCAAGTTCAGGGTTAGAGTTTCCTGTAATAATTTTAATTTCACTACCACTAGTATTCATATATGAATAACCTCCCAGAAGAATTTTGTATATAATTATTTTTTTAATATGCCTTTTTTATCTACCCAACCTTCTTTGTTCACTTGTCTTGCTCTTGCTATTGATAAAGCGCCCTTTGGCACATCATCTGTTATAGTAGATCCTGTAGCTACATATCCTTCTTCTTTGACTGTAACAGGTGCTACTATATTGCAGTTTGATCCTATAAATGCATTATCTTCAACAACAGATTTGAACTTGTTTTTTCCATCATAGTTTACAAAAACTACTCCACATCCTATGTTAACGTTTTTACCAACACTTGCATCTCCTATGTACGCTAAATGAGATGCCTTTGAGTTATCTCCTATTGTAGAATTCTTAACTTCTACAAAGTCTCCTATTTTTACATTCTCACCTATTGAGCTATTAGGTCTTAAGTATGCATATGGTCCAACTGTTGTATTATTTCCAATAGCGCTGTCAATTATAGTAGATGATTGAATTTCTACTTTGTTATTTATTGAAGAATTTTCGATTACACAATTAGTTCCTATTATACAATCTTCTCCTATTGTCGTATTTCCTTTTATTATACTTCCAGGATATATTGTAGTATCCATTCCTATTTTAACATCGCATTCTATATATGTATTGTTAGTATCTATTATAGTAACTCCATTTTCCATATGATATTGATTAATTCTATTTCTTAGTATTCTCTCTGCTCTTTGAAGGTCTACTCTTGAGTTTACACCCATTAGTTCTTCTATAGTTGATCCTTCATAAGCTCCTACTTTAAAGCCTTCATTCTTTAATATTTCTATAACATCTGTAAGGTAGTATTCACCTTGATTGTTATTATTAGATATCTTAGATAAGCTCATTTTAAGATCTTTTCCATTGAAACAGTATATTCCAGAATTTATTTCATTAACTTTTGCTTCTTCTTTTGTTGCATCCTTTTGTTCAACTATCTTTAAAACATCTTTATTAGAATCTCTTATTATTCTTCCATATCCTGTAGGATTGTCCACTTTCGTAGTTAAAACAGTTGCAACGCATTTATTTTCTTTGTGATAATCGAATAGCTTTTGTAGAGTAGACTCTTTTATAAGAGGTGTATCTCCACATAAGACTACTATTTTATCGTCTTCTTTTATATGATCTTTAGCCATCATAACAGCATGTCCTGTTCCTAGCTGCTGCTCTTGTATAGCAGTTTTTACGTTATTTTTTAAGTTATCTTTAACCATTTGGGCTTCATGTCCAAGAATTACTACATTTTCGATGCATCCTGCCTTCATAGCTATATTCACAACATGATTTACCATTTCAGTTCCACATACTTTGTGCAGTACTTTAGGAAGTTTAGATTTCATTCTAGTTCCCTTACCAGCAGCCAGTATTATAGATTTCAAATTCATAATTTCACCTCATGTACATATTAGTGTATCACTTTCACTTAAATACTATAGCATTTTTTGTCCAAAAAGTACATAATAATACGATATAAAATAATGGATATTCTATATTTCGTTCGATTTTGAAATTTTAGATTTTTTCAGAAAACATAAAAAAAATACTTATATTGCTAAAACTTTTATATAAGCAATATAAGTATATTTATCGATTTAATATTATTCCATTGCAACTTCCATTTTAGCTAAAGCTTCCTCGTAAGCATTTAATATGCTGTCTTGAAGAACTTGTCTCATATGAGAGTTAATAGGATGAGCTATGTCTCTAAATTCCCCTTCTGTTATCTTTCTACTTGGCATAGCTATAAAAAGACCATTTTGACCTTCTATAATTTTTATATCGTGCACAACGAATAAATTATTAAAAGTTACAGATACAATCCCCTTCATTTTTCCATCATCTGTTATCTTTCTTACCCTAACGTCTGTTATTTCCAAAATACCCACTCCCCTTTATACAAAAGTCTTTCTCTTAAGTTTTTAAATGTATACTTTTCTAAAATAAAAATCATAAAAAGTTACATTGTTGTTAATATGTTCTATGGTAATATATTCTATGGTAATATATTCTACAAACTTTTTCAATTCCCTTTTAATTTTTTTACAATTTTTATGTAAACTTCACTGATTTTCACACATTATCCTATTGTATTGTTTTTAAGCAAAAAAAATGTAATTCTTGTTAAGAATTACATTTTTTATACTAATCTATTATAAAATTTTTATTAGGTTCAACTTTTATAACTCCATTTAATTCATCTATCTCTTTTAAATCTATTAAAGACACGTAATCTTTTACAAGCTTTTCATTAGGAGTAGTTGTTGATATTAAAACCCCTTTTCCTATAACCTCAGCATTAAATTCATTCATAAGATCTTGCATACCTTTTAGTGTTCCTCCACCTCTCATGAAGTCATCTATTAATATCACCTTAGATCCTTCTTTCAATGCCTTTCTAGGAAGCGTCATAGTTTGAACTATATTCTTACTTCCAGATACATATGTTATATTAAGAGATGAACCTTCTGATGCCTTTGTATCTTTTCTTATTATAAGAAGAGGTAAGTTCATAGCTTTTGCTGTCATAAGTGCCATAGGGATACCTTTGGTCTCTATTGTCACTACATAATCTGCTTGGCTATAATCTATATATGATGCAAATATCTTACCTATTTTAGATGATATTTCTGGACTGTATATAAGATCTATCATATATAAGAATCCTCCAGATAGTATTCTTGATGGATCATCTATCTTTTGGCAAATTTCATTTAAAAATAATTCATTATCTTTAGCCGATATTTTTGGTATGTATTTAACTCCACCCGCAGCTCCTGCTATTGTTATAACTTTTCCTAAATCTAATTTTTCAAATACATTTTTCACAACTAATATATCTTCACTTACAGTAGATTTTGCAGCGTTAAATTTTTCAGTAAAATAACTTAATGTAAATACTTTATTTGGGTTATCTGAAAGTATTTTAACTATGGCTCCAATTCTTTCAGTTCTTTTAAATTTCATATATTACCTCCTGTTAAATTGTTTTGAACAATAAATTTATACAACTCAACCACTAAAAAATTCGTCTAGTCGCTACGCACTGACTCATGTCGCCAACGATCCCTACGGTTTCTGTTAATCAAAAATAGCTGCAAATGTAAATTTTCAATCAAAGTTACCCAAAATTCAAAAATTATATAATTTCCTTAGGGATAAAATATATTATTATGTTATAATAGAATTTACGTTTTATACATATTAATAATAGTAGATGCAATTTATTATTTGTAATTTATTGAAAAAAATGTAAGTTGTATGTTTTTTATCTATTTATATTATTTATTTCAAAAAAGTCTATTTTTAAATCTTTTATTATAGTTTCCGTTATGAGTTTCATAAAAGTCTTCATTTTGAAATTTTTAAATACAGACTTTTTTATTATAACACAATATTAGTTATTAAGGAGAGTTGATTTTAGATGCATGTACACTTTATAGGAATAGGTGGAATAAGCATGAGTGCACTAGCTAAGATATGCTTAAATAAAGGCTATGTGGTTTCTGGTTCTGATTTTAAAGATTCAGATACTGTTACTAATTTAAGAAAGCAAGGCATAAGTGTATTCATTGGTCACAAAAAACAAAACATAACTGATGATATAAATTTAGTAGTTTATACTGCTGCTATAAGTGATGATAATGAGGAGCTTAATGAAGCATATTCTCAAAATATAAATACTTTGTCTAGAGCTGAGTTTTTAGGTGAAATAATGAAAGATTATAAAAACTCTATAGCGGTTTCAGGAACTCATGGAAAAACAAGTACTACTTCTATGTTGTCTGTAATTTTTGAGTATTCTAATCTTGATCCTACTATACTTGTAGGTGGTAATTTAAAGGACATTGGCGGAAATGTAAAGATAGGAAATTCAGAAAACTTCATTACTGAAGCTTGTGAGTATGTTGATAGTTTCTTAAACTTCAATCCTAAGGTTTCTATTGTTTTAAATATAGAAGCAGACCATCTAGATTATTTTGATGGTATTGATGATGTTAAAGAATCTTTTAATAAGTTTGGAAAGCTTCTTCCTGATGATGGATATTTTATAGTGAACGGTGATGATGTAAACTGTATCGATGTTTTAGATGGTGTTAATTCTAATACTATAAGATATGGAATGTCAGTTGATAATAATATGGTTATTAGTGATATATCATTTAATAAATTCGGGCATGGTTCATTCTCCCTATCACTTGATAATAAGAATCTTGGAAAATTCAATCTTTGTGTTCCAGGACTCCACAATATATACAATGCAACAGGTGCTATATGTGCATCTTTAGTTTCTGGAGTAGATGAAGATACTATAAGAGATAATATATGCAAGTATAAGGGTGTTGGAAGAAGATTTGAATACAAGGGTACTTATAAAGAGGCTACTATAATAGATGATTATGCTCATCATCCAACAGAAGTTAAAGCTACTTTAGCAGCAGCTAAGAACATGTGTAGCGGAAATCTATGGTGCATATTCCAACCACATACTTATACTAGAACTTCTTCTCTTTTAGATGAGTTTGCATGTTCTTTTGATGATGCTTCCTTTGTTATAATAACCGATATATATGCAGCTAGAGAAAAAAATAATGGGTCTATTCATTCTAAAGATTTGGTTGAAAAGATCAAGGCTTATAATAAAAATGTTATTTATATAAAGGATTTTGATGATATTGCTGATTATGTAAGAGATAATGTTAAGAAGGATGATGTTGTTATAACTACTGGGGCTGGAAGTATATATGAGGTTGCAGATAAATTGATTTAGTTTTCAAATTGATAATTGAAGTGTTAAACACCTAGGTTTCGTACAAATGAGATCTAGGTATTTTTTATGCTTCTTTCTTAAATTTTGTGGGTTATCAAAACTATCTATAAAAATACCGAGAATACAACGATATTTTGAATATAACTAAGCTTTTGCCTTATTAATAACCCTAAAATTTACGAACTCCCTATGGTCAAACACGCAAATTTCTTAACGGATTATTAAACAGCAAAAACTAAGTTATATTAATCAAAATATCTATAAGCATTCTCTAACATTTTTATAGACAGTTTTTAGTATTATTTCTATATAGTAAAAGTAACCTTGACCTCTACTAAAGAATTACCATCCTAATAGTAACTCTATAATTATCGCATATCGTTATAATGACTTTTTATACAGATTCTATTAGCTCCGCTTAGGAAGCAAAATATACACTTAGTATAATAATTGTAAATCTTAGAATATAGCTAGATTCATTGCTAAAATAGAACTCTGCGACAGCAGTAAACTATATAAATCATTAGTATTTACTTACCAATATAAAAATTACGCTTATTTAGATGTTAGCTACTTTTGGATTAATGTTTTTTCATAAAACTTAGATTGTGCTGTTAAAATATCCGTTAAGAAACTTCTTTGTCTGACCGTAGGGAGTTTAAGAAGTTTTAGGATATTTTAACAGCACAATCTATAAAGTTTTATAAAAACATTAATTAAGTAGCGGTATTTAAATGAGCGTAATTTTTTGCTTAACCACTAATTTATTTATGAAATTTTACTCTTAAAATATCTTTTTATTTAAATATTATTAACCACAGAGTCTACAATTAAATCTGCTCCATTTATTTTATAGTATTTATCATTTATTTTTATATGATTTTCGTAGACTATTATTTCTTGTTCTTTTGATTCACCTTTAAGTTTCAAATTGTATCTTTTAAATTCATATTCTTTAAATTCAACTGGTTCTTTAATCTCTCCAAATAAAGTTCTTATTAATTCGTCCTTTAGTTCTCCTTTTAGCTCTTCTTTTATATCATTTACCTTATCTTCTACTTTTATTGTTTGAACCCATTCATATTCTCTTTCATCTGATGTTATTTCATCTGATTCATTATCATTTTTCGATATAAATAATACATCGCATAAATAGTTGTATAATGTATCATCTATTTCATAGTATGCAGCATAGTCTTTATGATATATTCCAAGTCCTGTTTTTCCTAATGTTTTTGCGTATATATCGTAGCCATCTATTTTTATGTTTATATCGAAGTTTTCTTTAACCTCAGCCATAAGTTTTGATGCTTTGTACTCGCTTATGCTTGATTTCTTATGTAGTTTTTCATTGAATTCTTTTATATTTTCAATTTGTTTTTTCTTGTTCTTATATGATATTTGAACTTCTTTTATTTCTTTAGCTTTTTTTATAGTATCAAATGATGTATTTATAGATTTATCAATAAGTTTTTTTAGTCCTTTTATTTGTTCATCTGATATATCAAAGTATTGAGTTTTTTTATCATTCATTATTTTTATATAGTTAAGGTCTGTACTAAACTTTATATTATCTGAATATCCAGTTAATACTTCTTCAAATTCAACTTTTTCTATTTTGTTGCTTTTTTGGATATAGTATCTAAAGTCGTTTAAATAGTCTTCTTCCATTGTTATATCTTGCATATTGTTGTTTGATAGTTTTATACTTTGTTCTTTTAATAATGAGTCCATAAGGTTTGATTCTTGAGCTGCTGTAGTTGTTACTTGATTTTCTTTTGGTTTGGTCTTTAAGCTTGTTATAAAAAAACTTAGTATAAATACTACTGATGAAAATATTAGTATTGATTTTATAACTTTTTTATTCACTATATCACCTCATTATATTGTATTCTTATGATTACATTTTTTGCACCAATCCATTTTAGGTTCAACGTGGACTATAACAGCTTTTATATTATCTGAACTATTTATTATATTTTTTTCTATATTGTGTGCTATTTCATGACCATCAAATACACTGATTTTTCCATCTACACATATTGTTAAATCTATGTATGCCATGGCGCCATGGCGTCTACTCTTAAAGCTTTTTACATTACAAACTCCACCTGTATTCATAGCTATATCATTAAGCTTATCTTTTTCTTCCTTCTCTATAGAATAATCCATAAGGTCATTAGATGATGACATTAATATATCTATACCCACTTTTATTACGAACAACGATACTAATACTCCTGCAAGCGGATCTAAGACCTTAAATCCAAGCATAGATCCCGTTATTCCTATCAAAGCTCCAACAGTTGATAAAGAGTCTGATCTATGGTGCCATGCATCAGCCTTAAGGGATGGGGAATTTATTTTATTCGCTACCTTTATAGTTATGTAGTACTGGTACTCTTTAAAGAAAATAGATACAATACCAACTATTAACGGAAGCATATTAGGCGTTTTTACCTTATCTAAGTTAAATAAAAGCTTAAAAGAATTAATTCCTATCTCAGCCCCAACAAATAATAGAACTAGTGATAAGACAAATGCAACTAAAGTTTCAGCCTTTTCATGGCCGTAGTTGTGCTCACTATCGTGTGGTTTTTTGGATATATAATTTCCAATTAACACTCCTATAGATGTAGCTATATCCGAAGCAGAATGCATACCATCTGCAAGCATTGCATTAGAGTTCCCAAAAAAACCTGCCAATAACTTTATAACTGTTAATACAATATTTATTACTATAGATTTTATGGTGACGTTTGTTGATTCTTCATATCTTGTTTCCATAATACCCTCCTAATTTGATAATGGGTATTCAACTTTATAAGCTAAATACCCATATATATAGTATTATTAATTTTAGTCAAACCATATATTTTTTATCTTTATTATACCCAATATTATTTTATTTATTATCAGCCATTATATTAATCCATATCCATCCAAGTCATTATTATATCATTTTTATTTTAAAATAAAAACTGATTTAAATAATATATTTAATATCATACGTTGTTTCTTTACAAAAAAATACGATAGTGAATTTTTTAAATTTAAAAAATCGACTATCGTATTTTAAAATTTATTTATCTGCTACTGCTATTAGTCTACTTTTGCAATCTATGCAGCATATCCAATATCCATAAGTTTTGTTTTTATTATCACATGGTACGAAGTTACAAAAACCAGTTTCACCCTCGTCTGGTTGCTCATTGCGTCTTCCTGGTATTCCATACACATAATACTTCCTATTTCCATCACAGCTATATTTTATGCCAAATATATAATGTCTATACTTGTATGACAAAGAAGTAACATCTGAGTATATAGTATAGTTTATATAGTTTATATATCCTAGGTATGGCATTGTATAGCTACACATAGTTAGAGGATTTATGTCTATTCTCCACCATCTCGTATTGTCTATATCTTTTATGAATGGTTTTATCTCCTTATGTTTATTTAATAATTTTTTTAACTTTCTAGGTACAAGATATACTCTCTCTTCTTTCTGACTACATTCTTTTCTATCTATACCTTGATCTTGACTATAATCTATTTTTTCTTCTATCTTTTCTTTTTGCGAATAAGGAATTTCTTCTTCTTTTTTTTTTTTTTCATTTTTCAAGTCTTCTATTCTTTCCAAATCTTCCTGCTCTTGTTCCTCTTCCTCTTGTTCCTCTTCTTGTTCCTCTTCTTCTTGTTCCTCTTCTTCTTGTTCCTCTTCTTCCTCTAACTCAATCTCTATCCTTTCTTTTCTTGGCTCAAGAATTATCTCTATTTCATCTTCTTTATTAGAATCTTCTACTACATATTCTTCTCTTTTTATATTCTTATTAATAAGTTCTTCGTAATTATCTATCCTCTTTCCTTTAAATCCTATTAGAGGTATATCGTTCTCATGTGTTAGTGCTATACTTTTTACGTCTAAGTCATTTTCATCAAAATTTATCTTGAATTCTCCCTTACCGCTTTCATTTACCAAAACTCTACCTATATCTTTAGTAGTTAAATCATCTTGTATTAGAATTATTCTATATCCTGATTTAACGTATTTTACATTTTCAACGTAAATCATTATATTTACTTTTTCTTCTTTAGTTTCAATCTTTGCGAATGCCTTAGGTGATATTTTTTCTTTTAATCTAAATGATGGGTCTTTTGATTCTAATATCATATAATCTCTTTTATATCTTCTTCTCAACTCTATCCCCCCATTGAAATAAATCTATATTACTACTTATATGTTTTGAGGGAAGATAAAATGCATGTATATTGATTATTTTTATTGTGATATTAAAATGAAGCTCACTTAAATATTAGCCAAATGGCGTTATCTCAATGAGCTTCATTTTAATTAAACATAATATTTATTTATCTTTTAATTTATCATATACTTTATTAGCTAAATTAGCAAATTCATCTATAGATAAAGTTTCTCCTCTTCTTTTAGCATCTATTGATGCTTCTTCTAGTATTTGATTTACTTCTTCTTTAGAAAGGTCTATATCGTATGAGCTGATTGCATTTAATATAGTTTTTCTTCTCTTTGAAAAAGCTGCTTTTACTACTTTAAAGAATAAGTCTTTATCCTTTAAATCATGCTTTATCTCATTATGAGCTCTTAAAGCTATTACTGTAGAGTCTACATTAGGTTGAGGTACGAACATACTTCTTGGAACTTTTGCAACTATATGAGGTTCACTATAGTATTGTACTGCCACTGACAATGATCCATAATCTTTAGTCGATGGAACTGCACTCATTCTATCTGCTACTTCCTTTTGAACCATAACAACTATATCACTTACAACAATATCTTCTTCTAAAAACTTCATTACAATAGGTGTTGTTATATAGTAAGGAAGATTTGCAACAAGCTTTATAGGTTTTCCATCCAGTTTTTCATCTACGAGCTGTTTTATATCAACCTTTAATACATCTTGATTTACAACCTCTACGTTATCACATTCAGATAAAGTATCTTTAAGTATAGGTATTAATTTCTTGTCTATTTCTACTGCTACCACTTTTTTAGCAATCTTTGATATTTCTTTAGTCAATGTACCTATTCCTGGTCCTATTTCAACTACGTAATCATCTTCAGTTATTCTTGCTCCATTTATTATTTTATCTATTATATTAGAATCTATTAAGAAATTTTGTCCAAGGGATTTTGAAAATTTAAATCCATATTTATCTACTATATCTTTGGTATTTCTGTATGTTGAAAGTTTTTCCATGTGATCTCTCCTATTTATTTATATTTTTAAGTGATTCATCAAATTCTTCTCTCGTTACTCCATAGTTGTTAAGTCTACTTAAAAACTGCTTTGCATTTCCATATCCTATTCCTAACACTTTTCCAATTTCATCTCTTTTTTTTGATGCATCTTCAAATCCTATAAGTCCATTTCTAACTAAATCTCTTTGAGTAAATTCATCTCTTTTTTTTACATTCTCAGTTCTGACTTTATCTAAAGCTGCTAATATACTTTTAACAGATGCATTCTCAATTCCTATATCTCCATCTTTTATAGCTTCTTCTCTTGGCAAGAATGCATGCTTGCACCCAGGTATTTCAGCTGCTATTTTCTTTCTTATTTTTTCTCCTGCAAAATCAGGGTCAGTAAAGATTATAACTCCTCTTCTTTTTTGGGCTTCTTTAATTCTGCTCATAACTCCTTTTGGAAACCCAAATCCACCTGTTGTTATAAGTTCAGCATCTACTGCCTTTTTGACTGCTGTTACATCATCTCTTCCTTCAACTACTATTATTTCTTTAATCAGATTAACCACCTCTAAAATCTATATTCGAATTCGCTTATACTAACATATAGTCATATTGCTATGTTAATTATATACGAAAATCTTATTGATGTATAATTAAAATTCCCAATATTATTTTCAACAAAAATAATATTGGGAATACTTATTATTAATATTAAATTATTTTAAAACATATACTTGTAGATTTTTTCTTCCAAATGAATTTGCTCTTGATAAACTATTCATGTATATGTCTATTTTATTTCCTTTTATAGCTCCACCTATGTCTTCTGCTACACATGTAATTCCAAGATTCGGTATGTAAACCTTACTTCCTAGAGGTATAACCTTTGGATCTACAGCTATAACTCCTGGTCTTACCGTTGTTCCCATATATGTTTTTCCATATCCTTTATCTCCAGGTCTTTTGCCTGTGCTTTCGAATCCGGCAGTATAAGCACTAGCACTTACAATTAGTGCTTTTTTAAATGTTTTTGTCTCACCTCTTGATGTAACTATAAAATCTTTAGTTCCCTTCTTTACTATTTCATTAGTTGGTTTTTGTATAGTATTTTCAGAAACTAATATTCTACTTTCTTCTTTTCCATCACTGTATCTTACTTTGTAAGTAACTTCTTTTTTACCATAAGATCCATTTTGTACTTTTTGAATTTTTCCCATTTCAAGATTATTGTCGTATACAGTTTCAACTTCATATCCAACGTCTTCATTGTGAACAACTAATTTTTCTTCAACTTTTACTATCTTTATCTCGTCATTTTTAGTTAGCTTATGATCTAGACTTGGAACTACCTTGTCCAGTTCTGATACAGGTATTTTATTTTCTTTTAACAAACCCTCTACAGTGTCTTGTGTAGTTATTATTGTTTGTTGTTCTCCATTTAAAGCTAATTTTACTTCAAATGCTCTTTTAACTGTTATTTTCATATTGTCTTTTAGTTTTGAATTTAAATTGGGGAGGACTTTATCATTTTTACCTAATTCAATATTTTGCTCTTTTAGCAATTCTTGAACTGTATTTGAAAAAGTTTGTATTTCTTGATTTTTATTATCTACTGTTACTGTAACGTCATTTTCTAGTGCGTAATATATTGAAGTGCATGTAATAACCAAGGCTATAGCTATTACTGTAGTGTATACTTTTTTATTTTTTAAAGCTTCTTCAATCTTCCATATTCTGTTGTTTATTAACATTTTAATAAGTTTAAGTCTCATATAGATCCCTCCTTTTTTTGGTTGGAAAAGACCCTCCCGTAAAGACTTGATACATTATATTCGATTTATTTATTATTGTCAAATTTTTGTTTCAATTTTCACTGTTTTTCTATTATTTACTATTGTTTATATTTATATACATACTTTGTTTTGAAAATATTTTTTTCAATGAGGGTTTGTGTTTTTCCTTAGTTTCTATGATATGTTTTTATGATGTGTTTTATTACTCATTTATATAATATTATTTGTAAATTAGGGATTTCCTTTATTTTTTGTGTTTTAATGGTAGACGTGATGTAAATCCATTTTTTTTGACTTAGTGGGTTATTAAAACTATCTATGAAAATACCACTCATACAACTATATTTTGAATACAACTAAGCTTTTGTCTTATTAATAATCCTAAAATTTACGAACTCACTACGCTCAGACACGCAAATTTCTTAACGAATTATTAAACGACAAAAACTAAGTTATATTACTCAAAATGTCTAAAGGCATTCGCTAACATTTCCATAGATAGTTTTTTGTTTTATTTTCTAATTATTTAATAAAATCTTACCTCCTTATAAAACGAAACTTAATTCACATAGATCTTTTATTCCAACTGAGTTTTTATATCTTTAAAAATATCTTATGTATATGTATATAAACACTAATAAACCATATTAGAAATTGGGATTATTTAAATGTTAGCTACTTTTCAATTAATATTTTTCTATATAACTTAGATTGCGTCTGCTGAATATACGTTAAGAAACTTTTTTGTTTGACCACAGGGAGTTTAAAAGTTTTAGTATATTCAGCAGGTGCAATCTTTAGTTGTATAAAAATATTAATTAAGTAGCGGTATTTAAATAATCTCAATTTCAGGCTAAAGTAGTTATATTTAGAGATTTTATTAGGATTAACAACAAAAAAGATGGCTATTAAAAAATAACCATCTTTTTTTCTATTTTATATTAAAAAATCTTTTTCCATTTTCTTTTGTAACTTCACATACTGTTTCGTATGATATTTCCTTCTCTATAGCTATTGTCTCAGCTATATATCTTACATATGATGAGTCATTTCTTTTTCCTCTATGAGGATGCGGTGTAAGGTATGGAGAATCTGTTTCTATTAACAGATTGTCTAGAGGAATTTGTTTTATTACCTCTATTGTTTTTTTATTGTTTTTAAATGTTACAGGGCCTGCTATTGATATCATACATCCCATTTTGATGTACTCTTTTGCAAGTTCTACATTTCCTGAATAGCAGTGCAAAACACATCCTATTTCTTCACTTTTTGTGTTTTTAATTATATCTAGTGTATCTTGATGAGCATCTCTATCATGAATTATTATAGGAAGTTTTAGTTCATTTGCTAGCTTAATTTGCTCCTCAAACCATTTCCTTTGAAGATCTCTTGGAGAATTATCATAATAGTAATCAAGTCCAATCTCTCCTATTGCAACTACTTTTTCATTTTTTGCTAGTTCTCTTAAAACTTCTATGCTTCCTTCATCCATATCTTCAACATCATGAGGATGTACTCCAACTGATGCGTATATAAAATCATGTTTTTTAGATAATTCTACCGCTTTTAAAGAAGATGGTATATCTGCTCCTGGATTTAGAAGTAGTTCTACTCCCGATTCTCTTATTTTTTTAATTACTTCTTCTCTATCTTCATTAAATCTATTATCTGTTAAGTGTGAGTGTGTATCAAATAACATATTTCACCTCTATCTTATTTCGCTGCCAGAGTCTATTCCCTCTATAGTTGGAAGCACTAGTAATGAATCATCATCTGTTGCTGCTGATAGTATCATCCCTTGAGATTCAACACCTCTTAATTTAACAGGTTTTAAGTTACATACTACCATAACTTGCTTTCCTACTAAATCGTCTGGGTTGAAGTGTTTTGCTATTCCAGATACTATTTGTCTTTGCTCATTTGCAAGCTGTACTTTAAATACTAAAAGCTTATCAGCTTTTGGGTGTTTTGATGCCTCTATTATTTTAGCTACTCTTAGTTCTACTTTATCGAATTCATCTATTGTTATTTCTTCTTTATGGTTTAATTTAACTTCTTCTACTTTTGGCTTATCTGAAAACATTTCTTCAAGCTCTTCTACTTCTTTTTCTATGTCTATTCTTGGAAATAAAACTTCTCCCTTTGAAACTTTTGTTCCTTCTTTTATTTGACCAAATTCATGAGTACTCTCCCAAGTAAGTATATCAGCTTGATCATTTATTCCAAGCTGCTTATATATCTTGTTTGCAGTTTCATTCATAAATGGGCTTATTAAAACTGATACTATTCTTATAGCTTCTGTTAAGTTATATAAAACAGTGTCTAATTCGTCTTGTTTTTCTTCATCTTTAGCAAGAGCCCATGGCATAGTCTCGTCTATATATTTATTACTTCTTCTTACAATCTTGAATATTACTTCTAATGCTTCACTAAATTGAAGCCTATCCATAGCATCTTCTACTTTTTTAAATGCAGAGCTTGACATATCTATTAGTTGTTCATGATAATCTCCCAGTGTCTTAGGACTTGGAAGTAATCCTTCTCTATATTTTATAACCATTGCAACAGTTCTACTTACTAAGTTTCCTATATCATTTGCAAGATCTGAGTTTATTCTTGTTAAGAAGTTTTTGTTAGTATAGCTTCCATCTTGACCGAATGTAAATTCTTTAAGTAGGAAATATTTAAGCGCATCTATACCGTATTTTTCTATTAGAGGCTCAGGGTATACTATGTTTCCTTTTGATTTTGACATTTTGTCGTCTGCAAATAATATCCAGCCATGGCCGTATACCTTCTTAGGAAGAGGTAAGTCTAGAGCCATAAGTATTGCTGGCCATATTATAGTATGGAATCTAACAATTTCCTTTCCTACTATATGAACATCTGCAGGCCAGAACTTATTGTACTCAGTCTCATCTTCGCTCAAATATCCTAAAGCCGTTATATAGTTGCAAAGAGCATCAAGCCATACATACACTACATGCTTGCTATCAAGAGGTACCTTAATTCCCCAGTCAAAAGTTGTACGTGAAACGCATAAATCATCAAGTCCAGCTTTTAAGAAATTATTTAACATCTCATTTTTTCTAGATTCAGGGAAGCAAAAATCTGGATTTTCTTCAAAGTATTTGATAAGTCTATCTTGATACTTAGATAATTTAAAGAAATAAGCCTCTTCTTTTGCTACATAAACTTCTCTACCACAATCTGGGCATTTATTTCCTTCAAGAAGTTGAGTCTCAGTCCAAAAACTCTCACAAGGAGTACAATACCATCCTTCATAAGCACCCTTATATATATCTCCCTTGTCGTGTAATTTAGTAAATATCTTTTGAACTATATCTTTATGTCTATCTTCAGTAGTTCTAATAAAATCATCATAAGATATATCCATAGTTTTCCAAAGATCCTTTATTTCTCCTACTATATTGTCTAAGTACTCTATTTCAGTTAACCCTTTTGCTTTAGCAGCTTTTTGTATTTTTTCTCCATGTTCATCTGTTCCAGTTAAAAATTTAACATCATATCCACAAAAACGCTTAAATCTAGCTATAGCATCTGCCGCTACTGTTGTATAAGTGTGTCCAATATGAAGTCTTCCACTAGGGTAATATATTGGAGTTGTAACATAAAAAGTTTTATTTGACATTATATTTCCTCCTTCAAAAATTCGTCTACTCGCTAACGCGGTTACTCATGTCGCCAACAAGTCTCACGACTCTGTTGCTTAAAAATAAAATCGCCCCTACTAAATAGTAGGGGCGAGTATATTCTCACGGTACCACCCTAATTTACTCAAAAGTTTTGAGTATCTTAGTAGACTTTTAACGGGTCTAATCGTTTTAATCTTAAAAGCTAATACTTTCTCAACTAAAAAGCTCCAGAGCCATATTCAATAAAGACCTCAACGCTATCTTTCACCATACATAGCTCTCTTTAGAAGATATCTTTATCTACTCTTTCCTTCAACGCTTATAATAATATTTATATCATTTTAACCAAAATTCTATATAATTATCCTCATAATGTCAAGTATATTACTTATATTTTTAACTGGATTCAAAAACTTTATCTATATCATTTGTAATATCAATGTCTATCTGATTATTTAATGCCATATTCTTTAATATATCTATAGCTTCTTTATGCGAAAATGATTTTTTGTATGGTCTTTCTTCTGTTAGAGCCTGATATATATCAAGGCAAGCTACAAGTCTTGAATTAAAATCTAATTCATGAGCTTTAAGACCTTTAGGATATCCAGTTCCATTTAACTTTTCATGATGATTCGATGCCCATTTGGCTATATCCTCAAACCCATCTATATTAGACAAACATTTATTAGTATAGTATGAATGTTTTTTCATTATCAATATTTCTTCATTATCTAGTTTTTTAGGCTTATCTAGTATTTCTATAGGTATTGCTAATTTGCCTATATCATGCAGTTTTCCGGCTATAATTAACTTTATTTTCTCATTATAATCATAATTGTAACTTTCGCACATCTTACATATTTTTTTTGATAACCCATCACTATGTTTTTCAGTAAACTGAGACTTACTGTCTATTATCTTTGAAAATACATTCATTATTTTTAATATATTATCTATATCTGTTTTTTGTTCATATAAAGGAATCTCTAACTTTAAAGTTCTCTCTATATTATCATCGTTTAATAAGTACCAGAATCCATCTTCACCTGATATTTCTAAAAATGCATCTACTATTTTGCCACTGAATCTTTTATTTTTTTGTTCTTTTATGTATTTTATAAGTTTTTCTTTCTTTTTATCATCTACTTTTTTATATTTAAATACAAAGTCTATATAATCTGAAAATGCTATAAATTGAGCTATTAATGGAATATTATCGCCCTTTATCCTAAAGAATCCTTTACCATCATATGTCTCATGATGATATTTTATTATATTTTTATGTTTAGTTAAAAAAGGAAAGGATTTAACATTATGCTCTCCAACAATGCAATGCTCCTTAAATGATTCTCTTTGATAAAATTCTTTTAAATCATTGTATCTTACTTTATTATTTAAAAGAGTCTGAGTAAGACCATTGTCGTGAAGTATGCTAAATGATACTGTATCTATTTGCTCTTGTATTGTTAAATTAAAATATTGTGCTAGTCTTAGCGATACATATGCTACTCGCTTTAAATGATTTGTTTCTACCGACAATACATCTATTTCTATGAAATCTAAAGCGGTAGATATACTCATCAAAAAATCACTAAACTTAAATTTCATATTTCTCAAAATCTCCCCCTATCTAAACCTTTATTTTCATAAATATTATATCACTTTTCCGAAAAATCTGTAATTGTTTTGTAATTTCCTATAGAGTAAAATAAGAAGCAGAAATCTGCTTCTTATTTAGTATTTCGTCTTAGTATTCGTTTTATCATTTTTTTTGCTTGTTTTTTCACTAGCATTAGGTCCTTCTACAAAATCTGTTCCCACTGCTTCTGTTAAAAGCTCACTTCCATACTCTAATCCCATTCTCTTTGTAGCTTCTCTTGCATTAATTTCTGCACTTATATCTACTCCTGTTTTATTACCTTTTTTCTTCTTAGGCATAATAACACCCCCCTTTATAATATATCTTTTATTTTCTTTAATAAAGTTATATAGCTTGAATTGAGTTCTCTAAATTATTTCAAAAACTATATAGTTTTTAATTCTAGTGAATAATTGAAAAAGAAGCAGAAATCTGCTTCTTTTTCAATTATTTATTATTTTTTCTATTTCTCTTTTGGTTAGCATTAGGTGATTTGTTAGATTTAGGACTATTTGGTCCTTCTGCAAATTTTGCACCCATTTCTTCTGATCCTAACTCAGTTCCAAATTCTAATCCCATTTTCTTTGAAGCTTCTCTTGCACTCATTTCCGCATTCTTGTTTGACTTATTTTTGTTATTCATAATAATATCCTCCCTTTTCAATTAAACAATTTTTTTTAAGTCATATATCTTTAACTTAATTGTCCTAGTTATTTTATGAATTATATAGTTTTTAATTCAAGTAAATAAATGGTAATAAATATTATAATTTCCTAGAAAGTAAAGAAGAAGCAGATTTCTGCTTCTTCTTTACTATTTATTATTTATTTTTATTTTTTATTTTTCTTATTAGACTTAGATGCTTTCCCAGGTGTTGCTGCAAATTTAGAACCCATTTCTGATACAAACTCGTTTGCAAATTCTAATCCCATACTCTTTGCAGTTTCTCCTTTACTAATTTCTGCACTCTTAGTAGTTCCCATTTTTTTTGTCTTGTTTCTTTTACTCATAATAGTACCCTCCCTTTGAATACAGCAACTTTATTCTCTTTAAAAATTTATATAACTTTGACCTAATTACCTAGTTATTTTATGAATTATATGATTTTTAATTCAAGTAAATAATTGGAGATATAGTTGAGATTTAAAATCTAATATTTAGGATATACTAGTTTAAATATAAGGTTTTAATAAGAATATTTTTTAGCTAAAAAGAATATTGCATATAAAGACAGATGCTAACACTCCAGCCATATGGCTTATAAGAGCACACACTAATGTATGTCTTATATTTTTTATCTTTAAGTTTCCATAGTATATAGCCATTGTGTAAAATATAGTCTCAGATGAGCCAACTATTGTAGCTCCCATTTTTTCTTTTAATGTATCGATTCCTACCCTCGGTATAATATCCTTATATATAGCAAGTGTTCCGCTTCCAGATAACGGTTTTATTATTATCAATGATAATAATTCTTTAGGTATAGAAAATATTTTGAGTATAGGAGAAAATATATACTCAAGTATTTCTATCCCATATCCAACTTTAAATATTCCTATCGCTAAGAATATTCCTAATATGTACGGTGATATTTTATATGTAGTTTTTATTCCATCAAATGCTCCTCTTATAAAACTATCATATATATCTATGCCTTTGTATTTCCCATATGCAATTATTATTAGTATTATAATTGGGATTAATATATTAGAAAAAAAATCCATTTCAATACCTCCTTTGAAGCATTTTGCACGATATTATACCCACTATTGTAGATACTGCAGTCGCTATTAAGGTGGTAATTATTATTTCATTTGGATTAGATGCACCCTCATCCATTCTTACCTTAAGAACTGTGAATGGAACTAATTGAACCGATGACATATTTATAACTAAAAACATTATCATATCGTTTGTCGCTGTATTTTTTTTAGGATTTATTTCTTGGAGTTCTTCCATGGCCTTTAAGCCAAATGCAGTAGCACCATTAGAAGCTCCTAGTATATTAAGTGACATATTCATTATCATGTATGATAGCGCTTTACTCTTTTTGGGAATAGATGGAAATAATTTATTCATAACACAGTATAAAGACTTTCCTATTCTATCTACAAGCCCAGATTCTTTAGCTATATTCATTATCCCCATCCAAAGAGCCATTATACTTATAAGACTTATAACAAATTCTATACCCCTTGAAGCTTCGTTCATTATGACCATATTAAGCTCAGGAAGCTTTCCCATAAATATACTATTTATTATCCCAATAGAAATCATATAAAACCAAATTTTGTTCATTAAAAAACCCCCTCAGTAATTTTATGAAGGGGGTTACTTCAGTTATTCTTATTTTATGAGATTATCCTTTTAACTTTACTTAATACATCAGCAAAATTCTCAAACTCCATAAATTCAATTTCATTCTCTCTCAAATAATTTGCAAGATCTTTTTTAGCAAATATATAATCTGCATTCTTTGATGCACACTTGTCAGAGTGTCCATCTCCTATATATATAATCTTCTTATTATCAAGATTTATATCATTTATTAAGTTGCTCTTACAGTTTGCACATTTTCTGCAATTTTCATTAGTGTTAGGATATACCCCCAATAGATTACTTCCTTCAAATTGTAGTATATTGGAAAAACTCATAAGTCCCTCTATTTCATTATTTTCTAATATATTTTCTATATTAAAATCAAATCCATCACTTATTATGTAAAATTCTATACATTTTTCTCTTATATAATCTATAAACTCTTTGAACTTAGAATCTATGGCAATACCTCTTATAAATTCTTTAAGCTCTACTTCATTTGTCTTCATCATATCTAATATTTTTTGACTTATTTCACGAGCATCATACTGACCACTCATCCACATATCATCAAGATTTTTCCATTGATTTCCGGCAAACTTGTTCGCCATAGAATTAACAGTATCTTCTATTGTTATCGTCCCATCAAAATCACATATAACTATATATTCCACTTTATATACCTCCTCAAAAGTCCCCTGTTACTATTTGAATCTTTAATTAATAAAAGCTTATGCAATTAATTAAAGCTTACTAAAACTTTAACATACAATTACATTTTTTTAAAGTATTGTATTATCTTAGAATATTATATTTATATATCGGGCATACTAAGTCGAATTATAATAGTAAGGGGAGATAATATTGAATTTATTAGAAAAATATTATGGGAAAGTATTACATACTTCTTTTAAAGTTGTGAATCCTTTTAAAAAAATGATAATAAATACACACTGCAAGGTTCATATTTTTATAAATATGCAAGCATTAAATATATTAAGAATAAACCATTATAATAAAGAATATAAACTTTTTTCAAAACATATAAAAACCATAAACGAGGGAGCCGTTTGGGCAGACCAAGATTTTAAAAGCAACGGTCATTTTTATCATCCTTATAAAAAGAAGGGGATATATGGAGGCAATAATGCTTTAAATCTTGCAAAGAATTATTATAATAAATCTATATATTTTTGGAATATAAATAACATAGATAAATCTATGTTTTATTTAGGCGCTTCTATGCATATAATTCAGGATATGACTATACCTCAGCATGCTAATATAAAGCTTTTTGATAATCATAAGCAGTTTGAAACATTCGTAAAAAAACACCACGATTCTATAAAAGAATTTATATGCAATAAAAAACCTATAATGTTAAGTTCTATAGATAAATTTGTAAGATTCAATGCTAGATTTTCTTTAAGAATGGACATACAGTTCAAAAATATTGTAAATACCCAAGATAGGTTTTATAAAATATCCAGAAAAATTCTTCCACTAGCTCAGAGAACCACAGCTGGATGTATGGTATTTTTTTATAATAATGTTGTACAGAAAAATAAACCCTGATTTAATAAGCTAGTCAGGGTTTATTTTCTTATTAACTATATCTATATAATGTTTCTAACGGTAGCATGTAGCGAATTTTTTATTCATCTGATAATAGTCCATGCCCCTGTTTATAAAAATTTCCTTTTTGAACATTATTTTTTCTATATCCTAAATCCTGTTCATAATAAATATCTCTATCAGCTTCTAATCCCTTATATTCATCTATTATTTCTTTGCTGTTCTTTAATCTTTTCCCTTCTTTGTCCACAATATCACCTCCTAGATAAAATTATTTTTTCGTTAATTTTTAAATATATACTAATGTTATTGTAGATTTCTGAAAATATTGATAAAATCTAAAATGTAGCTACGATTGGAAAGGATGATAAATTATGAGAAATTTAACTTTACTTACTGACCTATATCAATTAACAATGATGCACGGTTATTTTAGTCAAAATGTCCATGAAGATATAGTTGTATTTGATATGTTCTTTAGAAAAAATCCTTGTAACGGAGGTTATACTCTAGTTTGCGGAATACAACAGCTGGTTGATTACATAAATAATCTTAAATTTGAAGAAAATGATTTAGACTATTTGAAACAACTAAACTTATTCTCGGATGCTTTCTTAAATCTACTGAGAAATTTTGAATTTACAGGAGATATATACTCAGTTGAAGAAGGTTCTGTAATGTTTCCTAATGAACCTATAATAAGAATAAAGGCTCCTTTATACCAAGCTCAACTTATAGAAACTACACTTCTTAACATAATTAATTTTCAATCATTGATAGCTACTAAGGCATCTCGTGTTTGCTTTGCAGCTAACGGAGATTCCGTACTTGAATTTGGGCTAAGACGTGCTCAGGGACCTGATGCAGGTATTTATGGATCTCGTGCCGCCATTGTAGGGGGTTGTTCAGGTACTGCAAATGTGCTTGCTGGTCAAATGTTTGATGTTCCAATTATAGGTACCCATGCTCACAGCTGGGTTCAAAAATTCGATTCTGAGTTAGAGAGCTTTAGAGCTTACTCTAGTGTATATCCAGAAAAGGCTCTTTTATTAGTAGATACTTACAACGTTTTAAATAGCGGTGTACCTAATGCGATTAAAGTATTCAAAGAACTTAGAGACAAAGGTCATGAGCCTATTGGAATAAGACTTGACTCAGGTGATCTTGAATATTTATCAAAACAAGCTAAAAAAATGCTAAATGAAGCTGGGTTTGAAAATTTATCAATAGTTGCCTCAAATGATCTAGATGAATATAAAATAACTCACCTTAAAAACTCAGGAGCTAAGATAAACAGTTGGGGAGTCGGAACAAAACTTATAACATCTAGTGATTGTCCTTCTCTTGGAGGAGTTTATAAGCTTTGTGCTTCCGATGATGGAAATGGATTAATACCTAAAATTAAAATATCTGAAGATCCAGAAAAAATAAATAATCCAGGTTATAAAAAAGTAGTTAGAATATATAATAAATCAAAAAAAGCTGAGGCAGATATTATTCTCTTAGACGAAGAAACTATAAATGCAAATAGTCCTCTTACAGTATTTCATCCTATTCATACTTGGAAAAAGAAAACTTTTAAAAATTACTCTATAAAAGAATTATTAAAACCTTTATTTTTAAAAGGGAAATGCGTTCACGAACCAAAGAGCGTTATGGAAATAAGAGAATTTGCAAAACAAGAATTAAATACATTGTGGAAGCAATATAGACGAATAGAGTCTCCAGAAGTATATAAGGTAGATTTATCATTAAACCTTTGGACCCTTAAAAATGAAATGATAAAAGAAAAGAAAAAAGATAGCTTGTAATTTTACAAGCTATCTTTTTTAATACTATTCTTCAAAATTATTTTCAATATACTTCTCAGCCATTACTGTAGCAGTTGCTCCATCTCCACAAGCAGTAACAACCTGTCTTAATATTTTAACTCTACAATCTCCTGCTGCATATACTCCAGGAACATTAGTCTCCATATTTTCAGTAGTTGGTATATATCCACGGTCCATATCTATTTTTCCATCAAATAACTTAGTTTGAGGTGCATATCCTACGAATATGAATACTCCGAAAGTCCCATCTTCTTCATCAGCTTCAAACTCAGTAATCTCACCTGTTTCTCTATTTTTAAGAGTCATAGATTCTAATATTCCATCACCTTTTAACTCAGTGATTTCTATATTCCACTTAATTTCTATCTTATCATGATTTAAAACCTTAGCTTGGATAGATTTTGCAGCAGTAAGGTGGTTATCTCTTGATAATATAGTTACTTTTCTTGCAAACTTAGTTAAGAACATAGCTTCCTCACAAGCAGAATCTCCTCCACCAACTACGAATACTTCTAAATCAGTAAAGAATGCTCCATCACAAGTAGCACAATAAGTAACTCCTTTTCCTGTTAACTCTTTCTCTCCAGGTACGTTAAGTTTTCTTGGAGTAGCTCCAGTTGCTATAACTACAGCTTTAGCTTTATATTCCTCTTTCTTTCCTTTTAGAACTTTTATCTTTCCATCAAATTCTACATCTTCAATAGTATCCTTTACTCTTTTCGCTCCAAACTCTTCACATTGCTCTACCATTCTAGCTACTAAGCTTGGTCCAGTAGCATTTTGTATAGATCCTGGATAGTTAGCAACTTCATCTGTAGTAGCTATTTGTCCTCCAGTTCTATCCTTTTCTATTATAAGAGTGTTCATCTTAGCTCTAGCTCCATATAATCCCGCTGATAAACCTCCTGGTCCAGCTCCTATTACTATTAAATCATATACCATAGACATAAGTTTCATCTCCCTTTAATATCCCTAATATTGTAAACCTTTATAATATTTCGATATTTTTTTATGTATTCCTTTATATTATACTTTATTTATCTTTTGTTCTTTATATCTTTCATTAACAGCATCAAGATCTTCATTCTTAAGCTCCTTGAATAAGGATATACATCCTAAAATCATTATTAATGCAAACGGGAATGCTGCAGCTATAGATGCTGTTTGAAGTGTTGTAAGTCCTCCTCCAAGTAAAAGACCAAAAGCCATTGAAGATTGTATAATTCCCCAAATAACTTTTCTCTTAGTAGATGGATTTAAATCTCCATTAGAAGACATCATACCTAAAACGAATGTAGCAGAATCTGCTGATGTAACAAAAAATGTACAAAGTAATATAACAGCTACCAAAGATATTATACTTCCAAGCGGGTAATGACTCATCACAACAAAGAAAGCTGTTTCTGTAACTTTTGCAGCCTCTGTTGCTATATCAAGTCCTAAGTTAACTCCTAATGTTCCAAATACAGCAAACCACATGAAACTCCCAAGAGTCGGTACTAATAAAACTCCTATTATAAATTCTCTTATAGTTCTTCCTCTTGATATACGTGCTATAAAAGTTCCAACGAATGGTGCCCATGCAATCCACCAAGCCCAGTAGAATAATGTCCATCCACCTAACCATGAGTTGTCTCCAAATGCATTTATACGAAAGCTATCAGGCGTAAAGCTACCTAAGTATTGTCCTATTCCAGCAGTAAATGCATTTATTATTTTTACAGTAGGCCCAAGTAAGAAAGCTAACATCATTAATACAAAAGCTATTCCTAAATTAAGATTTGATAAAAATTTAATTCCTTTATCAAGTCCTGTAACTGCCGACAACATAAATAATATCGTAACTATTACTATTATTATTACTTTTGATGTCGTATTTGTTGGAATCCCGAATAAGTGGTTAAGTCCACTGTTTATCTGAAGAGTTCCAAGTCCTAAAGATGTTGCAACTCCTGCAACAGTTGCAAATATAGCCAGTATATCTATAAATTTACCCAGTCCTCCGTTAACTCTTTTTTCACCGAATAAAGGTATAAATATACTACTTATAAGACCCGGTGTATTTTTTCTAAATTGGAAATATGCAAGAGCTAATGCTAATACACTATAACCTGCCCACGGATGAAATCCCCAGTGGAAGAAAGAAGTTTTTATAGCAAGTTGAGCAGCATCAGCTGATCCTGGCTCAGCAAGTCCAAGAGGAGGATTAACAAAATGATTAAGAGGTTCTGCAACACCCCAGAATACTAATCCTATACCCATTCCTGCACTAAATAACATAGCAAACCATGAAACATAAGAATAATCTGGTGTTGAATCATCTGGCCCAAGTTTTACATTTCCGTATCTACTACCTGCAAGTAGTACTGCAACTAATACGAAGAAAAACATTCCCATTAGATACATCCATCCAAAATTATCTCTTAAGAATACATAGAGCCCATTAGCTGCATTTCCAAAACTTTCATTAGCTATAAGAGCCCATGCAACGATACCTAAAACAAACAGTACCGATATAATATATACTGAATTATCATTATTTTTATTAGTCTTATTAGTCAAATAAATTCCTCCTTTAAATTCTAGGAGATATATAAATATATCTCCTAGTTATGTCTTCGGGGGTTAATTCTTAACTTACATAGCCTTCTTTTTTAAGTATTTCAAAAGCAGCTTCAACCTTAGTTTCATTTATCATAACTATAGGTCCAGTACATCCCATGCCACTTTCTGCATATATTCCATTTCTCCATAAAGCCTTTACAGCATCTTCAAGATCTAATATATCAATACCAGAAACAGAACCTGTCACGATTTCTTTATCTGGTGCTGCAACTTCTTCTTCATCTTTTTTCTTTTCTTTAGTTACAGAAGATAATATATCACAAAGCTTAGCATCTTTTGCAGATTTGAATTCGTCTTTAGATATTTTCTTAATATTCCCCTTTGCAACTTGTCCTGCATAAGATATAGCATTAGCTACAACAGGTACCCCAGATGCTCTTGAAAGTATTAATATAGTTCTGTCATATCCTTCTCCAACCCCAGGACCATATCCAAATCCCATAGCTTCATAACTTCCACCAGTATTAAATGATGAGAATACCTTCATAAGTAGGTTACCTGTTAATGTATCTGTAACCATTACATCAGGTGTTCCTGTTAATAGATCGTTTCCTCTCATAACAGCTCCGCCATCTGCTCTTAATGATTCAGTAAAATTAACTTTGTATCCATTCTCATTTAATTCTTTCAAAGCTTTCTCAACTTGTCTAGCTCCATCTAAATTTAATATACCTACTGTTGGGTCTTTTATTCCCAAAGATTTGGCTGTTATTATTCCGTACAAAGCATTCTTTACCATACCCTCAACTCTATGAGCTGATGAAGTTCCTGTTGTAGTAGCTATTATCATTTCTTTACCAATACCTGGAGTTACTACTCTACCTACAGTAGATACTCCTATTGGAAAATTATAATGCATAGTAACACAAGAATCTATTTCTTTAGAATCTAAAAGTTGTTCCATAACCTTATGCTGTTCATCTTCTGTATTTGCTTGTACTGTTCTAAGATTCGTATTAACTTTAGGTCCTATTAATACTACTTCAATTGAATTATCTCTACTTTGAGCAAGTTCTGCTCCTTTTAGTATATTATCAACACCATGTTCGCTTCCAAGAAGAGTTATTCCAACCCTTTTCTTTTCACCGAATTGTCCACTCTCTATAGCATCTGCAATCTCATTAAATGCTTTTCCTATCATATTTTTTAAGTTTTTATCACTCATTAATATCACCTCTATTCAGCTGATAAATGTGATGCAAATTCTCTCATGGCCTCAGCTATCATTATTTTAACGCTTTCATTAGAAACTCCTTGATCTTGATCTACTTTACCATCATTCTTTTCCATAACTATTGATACTCCATCAAATAGGTTAGTCATACGTCCAAGGAATAAACTTCCTTTTCCAACTACCATAGCCCTGTTTATTTCATCATTTAACATAGCTTGTCTTGCAAAACCTACATATGGTACCCCAGATGGTATATGTCCTTGAGTTGGAGCCCAACCTGGCATTCCGTGATTTTTAACAAAGTTCATAAGATCTTTCTTTTCTATATCTTTTCTCTTAACTCCTAAAGCTCCTATCATCTTATAGTTAGATGTTGGAACATCTCCTGCTCCTGCTGGTTTAGTTATATCAGGATTTTGCATCTCTACTGAATACTTATCTATATCAGTTATTTTTAGGTTACCTTTGTCAAGAGGCATAGTTATTAATGAAGTTATTACAGCTTGAGGAGAAGATCCTGTTCCAACTGTATGTCTTCCAACTAAATCAGTTCTTAAAACTGGGTTTACACCATCATTTTTACTTACAAGTACTGCAAATCCGCCAAGTACATCTTCAAGTACAGGCATATCTTTCTTAACATGGTCTTTTCCGTTCATTCCAAGTTTTGCAGTAGCTCCACCTGCAACTATAACTACATTCTCATATACTCCAGCTTTAACAAGAGCTGCTGCTTGTATTAAAGCATGAGTAGGTGCTGCACAAAATCCTCTTGTGTCAGAGCCAGTTGCATTAACGCATCCTGCAACTTCAGCTATGGCTTTTGCGAAGTTTCCTCCACCTCTTTGGTTAACATCTCCACAAGCCTCTTCTGAACACTCAACAACATAATCTATATCTTGTGGGTTTATATTATTTTTATCTAATAAGTTAAGCATAGCAACTACTCCAGATGCTTTAACTACTAAGTTTTCAAATATTATATGTGCATTTAAGTTAGGATCTATATTATGGGCTGCTTTTACACAACCAACTATTTTTCCATCGTTATATAAAGCTTCAGCGTGATTTTCTTTTATAAATTTCTCTATATTATCTAATTCATCGCCTTCTTTTATCTTATTTACTAACTCATCCTTTATTAAAGGGTGATCTTTTAATTTTCCTTTTACTGTTTTTGCAAATTCATTTTCAAGTATTACTAAATCAAATACATCTACGCATTGTAAAAGTCCTATAAATTCATCTTGAGGCATTATCTCTCCAAATTTACCGAACCTATTAGTTTTATCACTTTCCTTGTCAAACCAAGGCATTTCAACTTTTCCTAGTTCCTCTGGTGTCATGTTCCCTATATACGTTTGGTTAGGTAAATATTTTACAACTTCTTCAAAACTTCTTAAATGTTTTGGTAATTCTTTCAAATATTCTGATTCAGGATTAACTATTCTTTCAGTTACTTGAGTTGATCCATTGTGAATTATCATATCTGGGGTATGTACAAGTATGTACCCACTTCCCTTTACTACAGCATAAGACATTACATTCACCTCCGCATTATTATGAAACTCTTTTTATATTATTGTTACTTATGAAATACAAAATTTTAATATTAATATTTCTAATTATTAATTTTTTAAATATTTTGTATTTCTAACTCATTATACCATACATATTTTGTTAAATGATATATATTTAACAGGTTTATTATGTAATTTGTCATATGATACATATTTAACAATTTTTTTTGTGTAAAAAGGAGTGATATAGTATACCACTCCTTTATTTAATTTAAGCTACAAACATGCAGAGCTTAATTAATCATTAAATTTACAGAATTCATCTCTTATATTTTTCATTTCTTCTATTATCTCATCTACTTCAAGAACCATTTCCATCATACCAATTTGATCCTCGTATACAGATGCATCAACTTCACCTTTAAACTTATCTTCTACAGCGTGATATGCTCTAAGTCCAAGTTCTACTCCTGCAAGTGGTCCTGCAAAAGTTGGATCTCCTGCAGTTACTGTCTCAGCTGCTAGACCAGCAGCTTCAGCTTCAGCGGCACCTAAAAGAACAACCATGTTTTCAGCTCCATGCTTCTCAGTTAAATCCTTAACACGTTGTTGGTTCTCTAGATCCATCGCTCCTGCAGCAGTTCAGACAAAACACTCAGTAGATGAGAATACAACCTCTGCTCCAGTACCTTTTAAACACTCTTCCATAGCAGGACCAGGTATTCCATCTCTGTCACCAATTACAATGACTTTTTTTCCATCATAAAATCCCATGACTATACTTCCTCTCTTTTTTAGTATTTTTTAATTTATTTAAATTTATTATCTTATAAGTATTTTTTTATCATTTCTTCTATGTTCTCAGCTGTTGCATCATCTTTAGTTAACTCTTCAACTTTTTCTCCATCTTTATAAATAGCTATAGTTGGTAACCCTAAAACTTTTTGCTTTATAGCAAGTCTTCTAGCTTTTGAAGTGTCTAGCTTAGCAAACTTTAATTGGTCTCTATATTTTTGTGATAACTCAATGACACTTGGCATAAGAGCTTTACAAGGCTCGCAACTCTCACTCCAAAAGTCTACTAACATACATCCTGTACCATTTAGAACTTCTTCTTCAAATGTACTTTTATCTAAAGCTAACATCCAAATCACTCCTTTTGTATATCTATATTTTAACTTTATAAACAGTTTGATCTTTGGCATCATCAGTTAAAGCTTCAAGTGCTACTCCAACTCTATGATGTCTTAATTTCCACTGCTCTTCTTTAGTTGTAGATGGATCTCCTAATGGATATGGTATTGAAATAGTTGGAACCATCTTATTAGATCCTACAGTCTTAGCAACTGGTATTAAGTTAGCCATTTGCACTATAGGGAATCCAGCTCTTTCAATTTCTTTTACTATCGTTGCACCGCAACGAGTACAAGTACCTCATGTAGAAGATAGTACAACTGCATCTACGCCTTCTTTTTTGAAGTATTCAACCATTTCTTTACCCATTCTAGCAGCTTCTGCTTGAGTAGTTCCAGTTCCAACTGTTGTATAGAAATATTCATGAAGCTTTCCTATTACTCCTTGTTTTTCGTACTCTCTTAAAGAATCTATAGGAACTATAACATTAGGATCAGCATCAGCCGCCGCTGGGTCAAATCCTGCATGTATTGTTTTAAATACTCCACTTTCTAATCTGTCCATTCCTTCTATACTGTATCTACCCCATCTTGTTGCAGAAGCAGATTGTATTCTATCTGGATTATCAACCGGTACTATACCACCAGTAGTTGCGTAAGCTATAGTAGCTTTAGATAAATCTTTTATAGGAGGTGCAATTTCAACTCTATCTAATTTAGGAATAGGAAGCTCAGTTACGAAGTCTTCTCCGTTTATCTTTTTAAGAAGCATTTCAACAACACGCTCAGAAGCTGGCTTTGCATCTTCTAACCAATATTGATGTCTTATTCCTCTTACGAAGTATCCTTCCTCTTCAGCTGTTCCTAATTTTTCTCCATTTAATATCTTATTTGCATATGTAGCTATCTTCTTTATATCTTTTCTCATAGCTGCAGCACTTTTTCCACCTGGGAAAATTACTACATCTTTCTTAAACATTTCAACTCCAGGATTTTCTATATGCATAGATGATATAACTGGAACATTGAATTTTTCTTTTACTATTTTAGCTATAACTCCACAAGCATTTCCATATCTACCCGCTTGGAATGCAGGTCCTGCAACAAATATATCAAATTCTTTATCTTCTAAGAATCCTAAAATCATTTTTACTGCTTCTTCTTCATTAGAACCCATAAAATTATCTCCGCATATAATTGTGTGAGTAACCTCAGCATCTAATTGCTTGTTAAGTTCCATAGCAGGTCCTACTAAGCCTTCTCTAATCTCAGGAACAAAATCAGCCTTATCTTCTCCACCAACTTGTCCGAAAAATTGGTTTACGTAAAGTATTGCTTTTTTCATCTTAGTGCACCTCCCTAAAATTCTTTCATTGTCTTTGGAGACCATCCTGTAACTTGATCACCACAGAACATTGAGTTATTTTCCATTATTATAGATCCATCTTCTTTAACAGAAGATCCTAATATTTCATCATCTGCCCATCCTCCAGATAATCCATCTCTTGCTAAAGATTCAAGCTCTCCAATTACAGTTTCCATAGGAGGAAGCTTTATTAATTCTGATACATTACCACAAGATACGATAGCATTAGCTTTCTCATCTAGTGTAACTAATGGTTGTGAATTTCCATCTCTACCAGTACACTCATTTGTAAGTCCAACAGTCTTAATTCCTTCATTTTCAAGTGCTACTACACAAGCTATAAAGTCAGCATCTGGATTTCCATATCCTTCTTCAGCAACTATAGCAGCATCTGCTCCTAAAGATTTTGCCATTTGAGACACAAATATTGCAGAACGCTCTTTTTGATCAAGTGCAACATTTAGGTTAGAAGTTATAACGCCTAAGAAGTTTACTGTTTTTCCATGCTCTTTATATAATCTCTTTATAGCAGAGAAGTTTTGGAAATCATATGTAGACCACTTAGAAGAACAAGGCATAAAGCTTCCTGATATTATAGCTCCGTCTAATATTTCATTAGGATTCATAAATGTTGGTAAATAATGATTCATATCCCATCCATATACTAAGTCATTGTATCCCATTTCTTCCATTTGTGATTGACACTGAATTACAAATACCACACTTGGTAAATCATTTACTTCTTTTGATCTTTTAGTTACTGGCTCTAATTCATATGTTTCTACTTCTTCTGGATCTAACTCTTTAACTGCATTTCCTATGTATTCAGCAAGTCTCATACCTGCCCATCTTAAAGCTTTATTTTTCTTTTGTTGCTCTCTTTTTTCAAAATCTTCATCTGTATCAGCAACTAATACTATATTTTTAAGTTGAGAGAAGTAAGTGTACTTTGCTCCTTCTCCACTCATATCTATTAATCCATCTTGGAATCCTCCCCAGTGTTTCCCAACAACTAGTACACTACATCCTTTTAATGCATGTGTTTTTCCATTCCCGGCTTTTACAAGATCCCCCGTAACTCCTGGGAATAAAGGATCCCCATTTAATTTAACTCTTGGCTCTATTGCTTCTTTAACAGGTACTAGGCGAACGTTTTCCCCAGGCTTAACAATTTTTAAATCTGCATCAGTTATATGTTCATCTTCTTTTACAAATGCTAAAGCTTCTTCTTTATTAATTGTTAATATACCATCTTTATAAAATGTCTTATCTCCAAATACTATATCTTTAACATGAAAATTACCTATTTCTAATTTCACTATTTGACACTCCTTTCATTTTAACTTATTAAAGTTTTTTCGTTAGAATATTCGAATAATTGAAACTTAGTTGAAACTTGCTAATTTTCAAAAATTTAAACCTAAAATTTTTTTGAATCTTTCAATTCATTTTTTATATTACCCAACCATTATTGATATTTTAAAGCTCAATTTCTGTTAATTAATTAACTTGACTTAATATTAACATAATCATGATTAGACCGCAATAGTATTTATAGTTTTTTTTTATATTTATTTAACAAACTATTGTTTTTTTTAATACATATTGTCTTTTTTTGCTATGCTTTTATAATATTTCTTTATTGTTGATTTTTATTTTTCATTGTATTATGTTCTTATACCATCATAAAATACTATTATAATAAGGAGGTTTTTGTATGGAAACCAAGAAGAACAAAAAACATTCTATGATGATGTGTTTTATAGACGCTACAGCTAAAATAATTGAAGAAGAAGGAATTGATTATGTTACTATTAGGAAGGTTGCTTCTTTAACTGGATACAATAGTGCTACCCTTTATAATTACTTCGAAAATTTAGATCATCTTATCTTTTCAGCTTGCATGAAATTTACTAAACCTTATACTGATAATCTACCTAGATATATTGAAAACTGCTTTAATTCGGTAGATAGAACACTTCGTATATGGGAATGCTTTTGCTATTACTCTTTTAGTAATCCCAAGATATTTCATTCTATATTCTTCGCTAAATTATCTAATTCTCTAAACGATTATATAAGTGAGTATTACGAAATTTATCCTCAAGAAATAAGTAATTCATATCACAGCATATACACTATGCTTTTAAAAAATAATATATATGATAGAGGATACATTTTATTAGATGAGTGTGCACAAGAAGGTTATATAAAAAGAGAAGATATATTAGAAATAAATGAACTTTTTATGCTTATATATAAGGGTATTTTGTCTAATATTATAGAAAATGAGATAAATATAGATATTGATAATTTTGTGTTAAAAACAATGAAGTTTATCAAAATAAATCTAAATCACTACTTAATTAAAAAACATGAATTGTTCGTGTAATTTTTTACATCATATACTACTTTATGTATTTTATTGTTAAACTTGTGTCGTTTTTTGTCTTTTTACTAAACCGTGTTTTCTTTTTTTCTTTCATTTTTCAGAATATTCGTCTTTATTTATGTATTTTTATTTTTTCAGAAATTAATATAAATAAAAAGTATTTCCATAATATACTCTATTAAACACTCCTTATTTGTATTAAAATAATATTATAAAAAACTTTAAGACATAAGAAAGGACAATCAATCATGAAGAAAAAATATTTGTTTTTAGTATCATTATTACTATGTTTTTCCCTTTTTATTGGGTGCAGTCAATCTTCTGTAAAAAACAATCCATCTCAAGAAAAGACACAAGTTCAAAATGAACAACAAGATACACAAAAAAATATTTTCTATGTTAAACCAACTCAATTAAATGTAAGAGAAACTCATTCCACTGAATCATCTATAGTTCATAAATTATCTAAATTTGATAAAGTTGAGATTATAGGTAATAATTCTTATGTTGATGAAAATGAAAAAGAAATAAAATGGTACAATATTAAATTTATTAATGATAGTAATGAGGATAAAATAGGATGGGTATCATCCGAATTTTTAACTCAAAATAAACAAGAACTTTTAAGTGAAAATTTAAAAGGTGTAGATTTATCCAATTATCCTAAGACTTATGAATATAAAAATAATAAAAGACGAAAGGTAAAAGGCATCTATGTTACGATAAATTCTATTCTTGGAGATAATTTAGATAGACTGATTAAGCTTTGTAATGGCAGCGAAATAAATGCTTTTGTGATAGATGTTAAAGATGATTATGGGAATATGTTATTTAAAACAGATGCATCTGACAAATTTGCTCTAAAAGCAAATCAACATGCAATAGCTAAAGAAGACATGTCTAAGTTGATTAAGAAATTAAATGAAAATAATATATATTTAATAGCTAGAATAGTTACATTTAAAGATCCGATTTATACAGAATACTACCCCGAAAGAGCAATTATAAATAAAGAAACTGCTTCAACATTCGTAAGCCAGGATGGGCTAAGATGGGCATCAGCTCATGATAGAAAGCTTTGGGAATATGATGTAAGTGTTGCAAAAGAGGCTGCTCAAATTGGCTTTAATGAAATTCAATTTGATTATGTAAGGTTTCCAGCATCTAATGGTGGTAAATTAGATGCAAAACTAGATTATAGAAATAATTCTGGGGATACTAGCAAAGCTCAAACTGTCCAAAGTTTTCTAAAGTACGCTAAAGAAAATATTTCACCTGAAGATGTATATGTAAGTGCTGACATATTTGGTCTTGTAGGTTCTGTTCCAAATGATATGGGTCTTGGCCAATACTGGGAAGCCGTTAGTGGAATTGTAGATTATGTGTGTCCTATGATGTATCCTAGCCATTATGGAAATGAAGTATATGGAATTGATATTCATGATGCTCATCCTTATGAAACAGTATTTCAATCAGCTAAAGATTCTGTTAAAAGAAATAAAAATGTAGATAATCCAGCTACTATTAGACCTTGGATACAAGATTTTACAGCATCTTGGGTTAAAGGCCATATTAAATATGATGAAGCCCAAGTAAGAGAGCAGATAAAAGCTTTAAATGATAATGGTATAGATGAATATATACTTTGGAATGCTGGTAATAGATACAGCTTCGAACAATAAGGAGGTTTATTATGAAAAATAAATCTATAATTATTTTTATTTTGTTAACTCTTTTATTGTCTGGCTGTTCTAAATCAAATGTTTCAAATAATGAAGTTGATTCAAAGATGTCAGATTCCACTCAACCAAACGAAATGAAAAAAGAAAGTTCTAATGTTAAGATAGATTATAACGAGATTAAACCAAATGAGCTTGGAAAAATAATGGTATTAATGTATCACAATATAGGACAAGATGAATCTACATGGGTTAGAACTCCTGATAATTTTAGAAAAGATCTAAATACTTTATACGAAAAAAAATATCGTACTATAAGACTTAATGATTATGTAAGCGGAAATATAAATACAAAAGCTGGTTTCACTCCTGTTGTTATAACCTTTGATGATGGAAATGAAAATAATTTTAGAGTATTTGAAGAAGATGGTAATATCAAAATTGATCCTAATTGTGCTGTTGGAATTTTAGAAGAATTTAAAAAGTCTCATCCTGATTTTGATACTACTGCTACATTCTTTTTAAACTCAAACATATTCAATCAGCCTGAATATGTAGATTATAAGTTAAACTTTTTATTGGAAAACGGATATGATATAGGAAACCATACTTTATACCATACCGATTTATCAAAATCTAATAAAGAAACTATACAAAAATCTATATCTCAAGAAATCGAAGTTATAAACAAATATATTAAAGATTATCCTGTAAACACTTTAGCTTTACCATTTGGAGGAAAACCACAGGAAGAAGATTATGTATATTCGATTAAAGGAGAATATAATTCTATATCATACAATAATACTGCTGTACTACTAGTTGGGTGGGATCCTTACAAATCTCCTTATCATAAAAACTTTGATTTTAGTAAAATTCACAGGGTTCGAGCTAGTGAAACTAACGTAGATAATGTAGGTTTATATGATTGGCTAAATGACTTTGATGAGAACAAACAAATAAGATATATAAGCGATGGAGATTCATCTACTATATGCATTCCTAAAAATTATGAGGATGTGTTAAATAAAAATATAAAGGATAAAATTTTAATAACTTATTAAAGTGAATTCCTATAGAATATGGGTATGAAAATAAAATTAATGCAAATATATTTTCATACCCATATTTTTAATTTAAAGTTTTAAGTTTATAATTTGCTATTCACTAGAAAAATGTTATAATCAATTTATATGACTAAATTTTAATCGTTATATTATATAATGGAGGTAAGCGATGGATTCTACGGATCGTAAAATTATAAAAATTCTTCAAAATAACGGAAGAATTTCAATGAAAGACTTAGGTCAATCAGTAGGCTTAACTTCTCCTGCTGTTTCAGAAAGAGTTAAGCGTTTAGAAGAGAATAATATAATTTTAGGATATAAAGCTATAGTAAATCCTAAAAAGTTAAACAAGAATGTGAGTGCTTTTATAAATATATCTCTTCCAGCGGATAGATACTCTCATTTTGTTGATTTTGCAAATAATAATGATAGCATAGTAGAATGTCACCACATAACAGGTCATGGCTGTGTTATTATCAAGGTTATGATGCCTAATATGGACGATCTTGAAAGTTTAATAGATACTATTAAGCAAATGGGAAGTACTCAAACTCATATTATACTTTCCTCACCTATAGAATCCAAGTCTATATTATAGAAATTCGCTTCATATATCAATATTATCTATAATTTGAAACATTATGTGGATTATTAAAAATATGTCTATGAAAATACGTAAAAAGCAACTGCTTGTATTTTTATAGGCATATTTTTTAATTCTATATAAAATAAATACTTTTACATATTATTATTTGATTTAGAAATAATAATCTAAGGAGGTGTATCTATGATTTTAAGAAGAGCTACTGAAATAATACAATCTAATGATACTGTTGAGGTTTTGTATCAAAATGAGCCTGTATGGCTCGAAAATATTGATAGTAGAACAGAAACTGTTTATGTAAGAAGTATAGATAACGATAAAAGAATGGTAGTCCCTATTGTTGAGTTAGTTGAAAATGAAAATATAGGAAGGCATTAAAAAAACAGAAGATTATTATCGCATCTACTCATATCTCCAGCCAGCTCTAGCAAACTTCGTTACTTAAAAAAATCCTTACTAATTTACTTCACTTATTTATTTTATCTATAAGTTGAAATATTATTTAATGTGGATAATCAAAAGCTATCTATAAAAATATCGTGAATACAATAATATTTTTATAGATAGTTTTTTAATAACAGTATTTCTATATGTTTTCACTGTTTAAATAGACTATAGTCTATTTAAGCATATAAAGTAAAAAAACAACTCTAAACTGTTCTTTTTGATGGATTTATCCTAACACTCCCAAAATTCCAATAATATTTTTATAACTTCCTCTTTGACAATAAATCGTATCGCAAACTGCTGTATTAGACATAGACCCAGCAACCGTGTCACCACATACAAAGTATATGTGAAAAATTAACATCGTTTTGTTGTTTAGGCATAAACTATGCCCTAAACATAAATTTAAGGCATAGTTACAATACTCTCTTTTAATCATTGAAATTGCTATACATTTATTCTTAATTAATAAATATAAGCTAATCTTAAATAAAAATTTATTCTAAAACAGTATTTTAATACCGAAATAACCATTATTAGTAAATTACTTTGCGTCTGATGCCACAGATGCTAGTTATACACGAACATGTATATTAAATTAACATTTGAAGCCTGTTTTTTTATTATTTATGAACTTCATAATTTATAGATGTATTTATATCTGCAATTTCACCAGAATGATTTCTAAATTCAAGTTTTAGCTTATGACCATCAATCCATACATTTAATAAACATGCCTTCGTATCCATAACATTTTCTGTATCACCATGTGGAATTAATTCTGGATCTACTAATCTATGTTTAATACGAGATATAAGATCATTTCCTATCTTCGTTCTACGTATTGAATAAGCTTGTTCTTTAATTATTCCAAAAACAATTATATCTTCCTCGTCGAATGTAAGTGTTCCTCCTAAAAAATCATTTGCTGGCAAATTTATTTCATGAGTGTAATAAGATTGGTTTCTCATAAGAGAATCTATATTTCCTTCACCTTTTATTGTTTGTCTCATATTAATCTTCTCCTTTTTAATTTTTTATAAAACATAACTTATTGGCCAGTTTGTTTTGTCTTACACTATATAAAGACGTTTTTACTTTGAAATATGTAAACCCTAAATATAAATATAAATATTAATATTACTTATGAACTGAATAATATACGCTTTTATTTATATCTGCAATTTCACCAGAATGGTTTCTAAATTCAAGGTTTAATGCACTACCTTCAATCCATACATTTATTAAACATGCCTTAGTATCCATAACGTCCATACTATCAGTATAGTGTCCAATCAACTTAGGCTCTTTTAGTCTATGTCTTATAACTGTTCTACCGTTATATGTGTAAATTATGAATGCTTCTTCTTTACTTGTTCCAAATGATAGTACATCATCTCCCCCAAATGTAAGATTTCCACCTGTGAAATCAATGCTTGGTAAATTTATTTGGTGAATATAATATTCACTATTTCTCATAAGTTTATTTATTACATTATTACCTGTTATTGTTTGTCCCATATTAAATACTCTCCTTTTAATTTTTTGTTTATAAAACTTAACTTACTGACCAGCTTGTTTTGTCTTACATTATATAAGGACGATTTAATTTTTAAAATGTAAACCTTATAATCGCTTTTTTGAAATTATTAAAAAATAAAAAGCTATCTTCATTTTTAAAGATGACTAAAGTATTCTTAATATTTGATTTGGATAAATTATATCTGTATTCAAGTAATTCAATTTCTTCAATTCATTAACTGACATGTTAAATTGCTTTGATATTGACCACAAAGTATCTCCACATTTTACTGTATAATTATCTATTTCTTGTGTTTTATATAAAGCTTCTTTCTTTATTTTTTTTAAAGGATAGTATATACCAGGACAGTCCGTTAAATTTAATTCTCTATGCCCATTAATTGTTTTAATTCCATATTTAGTACATAAATATATACAAAGTTCTATTAATGACTTTTCTTGCCCTACAGGCATGTTTTCTTTTGTATAGTTTCCTTGTGTACATATTCCTATTGTATTACTGTTATGATTCAAGCAATGGGCCCCTATCGCTTTTTCTGGCCTTCCTCTATAGATTAGACCTTCTTTCGTTATAAAAAAGTGATATCCTATGCCGCTCCAACCTCTATCGTCTTTATGCCATCTATGAACGTCATATACGCTACAATTGCTATGTGCTGCATGATGAAGTATTATATTATTTGGTTTATTTATATAGTTAAGTTTTCTAAATTCTAAATTTGTATCTATGATATTCATATAAATCACCTTTTATTTTATATAGTTTTTAATATTTATAACAAAAGGTATTGATTAAAAATCAATACCTTTTGTTTCTTAAGAAAAATTATTTATGAACTTCCCAGCCCATATCACATCTTAAATCTTCATAATCTTTACTATAATCAGCATAATCATGTTCAAATTCTAATTTAATATAATTACCTTCTATCCATATATTATTTAATGCTAAATATGCACCATATATGTTTGCACCTTCATCCTCAGAACTAGTTGCTAATTCACTTCTCATAGCTCTATGTTTAACAATCATTGAATTTGTAGTTTTACTTTTAAAAATAGAATATGCTTGTTTTTGATTTGTGCCAAATACAAATACATCATTTTGCTTAAATGAAAGACTTCCAGCTTTAAAATCACTTTGAGGAAGTGGTATTGAAACTGTTGCATTTTCTCCTTTTCTAATTATTGTATTAAATTTAAATCTACCGGTTGCTATATTAGACATTTAAAATACCCCCTATTTTTTATGCTAAGAAAAATTTGCGTTGGCCAACTTAATTTATCTTATACTTAATAAAGACGATTTTATTTTGATTTTGTAAACATGTTTTTTTAAATTATTTATTATTTTTTTTAAATACATAACTCTTAATCTCTTCTACATCTTTTTTCACATCTTCAACGATATTAAGCTTATCAGTAAGCTTAGATATAATTCCTTGATAATTTTGCTCTCTTTCTTCTTGCCTAAAATCTCTTTTCTCTTGAGTTTTTAAAATATAAAAAATAAGAGCAACACTTAAAGCTGCCCATATTCCTTGTGTTGAAGCTAGTTCAACTATTTTCTTTTCCACAATTCCCTCCTCCTTCCTTAAATATTAAACTATTATACATTTTTCTTTCTCTAAATAACTTTTTAGTCTTTTTAGTGCTCTATTTTTAGATTTATTTACAGCTTGTCTTGAAATATGTAATTTATTAGATATTTCTAAGTCGGAATATCCTTTCAGAAATTTTTCTACTAAAATAATTCTTTGAATATCAGTTAACAAATTTAATAGATTATCGATAAAGATTTTATCTTCAAGTTGATAATTCGTTTTATCTTCTGTAATTTCTAAGTTTATTTCTAGTTCCTTACTAATTCCCTTTACATGTTTTCTATATAATTCTGTCCTTTTATTTTTTATAGAATTGTATATATAGTTTGTAATTGCACCTTCATTTTTTAATTCTAAATTACTTAGTTTTATTTTCCCTATTGTCTCTATTACCCCTATAATTAAATCTATTTCTGCCTCCTCATATTCTAGCTGTTTGCTAAATTTTTTAATAGTTCCTTTAAATTTATTTATTATTTGAGTCAAAGCTTCTTTATCTTTGTCTTTTGATTTTTTAACTAATGCTCTAATAGATTCATTCATACTAGTTATCCCCCTAAGTCAAATACTCAAATTTATCTATTAAAGACGTTTAGTTAAGGGAAATTGTAAACATTAAAATTTATAATTTGTATTTTAGTGCATTTTATTTCATTATTTTCTTTATTCATGTCATATTTATATATGTTTTTTGAGAAAGAAGAAAGGTATTATAATGGAAAATTTTTATTTTTATAGTAAAATAAAAAAGGAATATAAAGTAAGATGGTTAGAAGTTGAGGATTATTTATAATTTAACCTCTTGACTCTCCAGTTACAGGAGCATATAGAATAAGTTACAAGAAAGGAAGTGAGTTAATGTATCGTATAGGCGATTTTTCAAAGATGAGCAAAACTACCATTAAAACATTGCGATATTATGATGAAATAGGTTTATTAAAACCTGAATATGTTGATAATTTTACAGGCTATCGTTTTTATACTACTGTACAGCTTGTTAAACTCCATCGTATCAAGTCATTGATACAAATTAGTTTGTCAATTGATGAAACAAAACTAATTATGTCTGGTTATAACGGAAATAACATATTAGAAAAACGTAAGAAAGAGCTTAAAGTAGAGATTGAGCGCGGTACAGAACAGCTTTCTAGAATTGAATTTATTCTATCAGGACAAGAGGAGGAAAATTTTATGAATTATCAAACTATCATTAAAGAATGACCGTTCCAAACTACGACTCCTATTTTGAGCTTATTCCTGCAATAGGAAAGGTCAATTGTGAAAAAGTGATATAGAAAAAGAGTATTACCTCTAGATATTGTATATATTTATGTTTTTGTATAAATCAAAGGAATAACTTTAATAAGATGTAAAGTATTAATATTTACTTTACATCTTATTACAAAGATATATATTAAGAAACCTATTTATTCACAATATCATAAACATATCCCCACATATTCTCTCCCTTTATAAGTTTCTTATCATCAACTAGTCTATCAAGTTCCATTTCTAGCTGTTTTATATTCATATTTACTTCATTTCTCTCAAGTGTTATTAATATATCATCAAGTTCCATTTCTTTTATTGGAAATCTATTTTTTATAATATCAAATATCTTGTTCTTTGAGCTTTCTATGAACATACTTAATTCATCAAAAGGATTCTCTGTATGAGGGCTTGTACTCTTAGCCATTCTTATTCTAACAGGTATTGTTCTTCCAATTATAGCTGATGATACGAATGTATCTCCTGATCTTAAATAAGGAAGTCTCTTTGCTTCATCTGCACTTATATCTGTTTCTTCTTTTATAGTTCCTATATCAGATGCTCTTACAGTTCTAAATACGAATTTAGTGTTTAACTGTGCAGTTACAGTTTCGTCTAATAAAGTTGGTCTTTGTGTTGCAAGGATTAAGAATACTCCATATTTTCTTCCCTCCTGAGCTATTTCTTTTATTATAGATTTTGATGGGGATTCATACCCCTTTGGAGCAAAGTTATGTGCTTCATCGGTTACTATTATAAAAGGTGGGAAAAAGTCAGTATTTTCTACTTCCTTGTATTTAGCGTCCTTATAATCTCTTCTCTTGTGGTATAGTTTGTTTAAAAGGTATGTAGAAAAAACCTGTATAAGCCTCATATCCCCTTGTATTACTATTAGTTTGCCTTCTTTGATACTATTTTCTATGGGCTGTATATCCTTTGAAAAAATTCCTTCATTATAGAGTCTAGTTAATCTCCATATAACTCCACTTACAGATTGCGGCGGGCACTTTATATTGTATTCTAGGAATAATTTTTGTATATCAGAGTATTTTTTCTTTTCATATACTTCTTCACTTGTGTTCATCTTTTCGTATATTTTTTTCTCAGAACCTAATCTTTGACCTTCTGCTAAGTACTCAAGCCTTTTCAAAAATGTCATGTATGTATCTCTTGCTTTGTATATATTATCAATTACATTACTCATAGAATCTGTTATATTCCCCGATGCTGTAAGTAATTTTTTTAGTTCGTTTTTATTTAAATCTTCAAATTTAACTCCAACATCTATTCCTATTTGATATATAGTGAATTTATTTTTAAAGTCAGTTAAATATTTTTCTTCTAAATCAGGGCATTTATTTGAAAAATCCATTTCAAAGTGCGGATCTAATACTACAGTCGGTATATTAAGCTTCATAATTTCTTCAAGTATAACTCTACTACCAAAGCTTTTTCCAGAACCCGACCCTCCAAATATACCTATATGAGGATATTGCTGCATTTTCTTTATATCAAATATGAATGGGATCCCTCTTTGATTTGTTACTCCTTCTTTATTCCATATGCAAAATGTATCCTTAAGGTCATCATCCATACTATTTTCCATGTCTTCTGTAGATTTTATTTCTCCAAGTAACAATCCTTCGTCTTTTTCACATTTTATAAATAGATTTTTTACTTCTTTAAAATGAGGTTTTCTAACCTTAGCTCCTGTACATATAGGATACTCTGCTTCTTCTAAAAGCCTTATTTTAGCTAGATGTATTGTCTCTTCCCCAACTTTATATCCTAATTGACTAAGAGAATTTAATACATTAGAATCTATAAGTCCTCCATTTATATTAAGTGGTATATATCTATTGTATGACATTGTTTCAAATACTTCTCCCAATTGATTTTTTTGATAGTCATCTTCTATTACTATTATTTCATTTATTTTAAATGGTCTTTCTTTAGTTACAACACTTACTTCTTGTTGTGTAGTAATACCTACAACCTGCATATTAATTCCCTCCTTACAAGCTTCTTTCATCCCTTTTTGCTTTTATAAATAAATTAGATAAGTCTTTATCTATATATGTATCTATTAAAGCATTCATCATTTCATCCGTTATTTTTACTTCTTTGTCGACAATGTCAAGCCATATAGGTATTCCTCTTGAGTTCTTAGGGGTTAGTGTATATACTATATCGCAAAGCTGTTGCATATTTTCTTTTTGAATTGATAAAAAATCCATGGCTATAACACTAGGATCTGATGATGTTCTCAAAAAACAACAATCTATATCCTCTTTAATCTTTTTAGATTTTTGAGGTATTATGTTTATATATTCGCCTTCATTTAAAGATCCAAACAGAACCTCTTTATCGTATACATCATCCCCTATATCTATATCTTTTGATTTTAATACTTGTCCCATTTCTTTAGTTTTTATTTCTTCTATTATACCTATTAAAAGTATATTGTTTTCTATGCATTTTCTTTTAAGTTCTTTCCACTTTTCATAGCATTTTATACTGTATGTCATTAAAGATCCATCCATCATTATAATATATGGATTATATTTTTGTATACTTTGAATTGCAACTTCGGCTTCTAGCTCAGTCATTATATTTTCTTCTTTTTCTTTAGCTTTTTCACTATTGAGTTTGTCTATTAATGGAGAAAATACTTCGTATAATGATATAGGTTCTTTAATTAAATCCATACTCTTTGCAAGTGCACTTATAGCTACTAAGTAATGGGGATGTAAATTTCCTTTTTTATTTTTACTTCCATCTACTCCAATTATATCTCCTTTCTTTCTAATTTTTATTAATTCTTCATCACTAAGCTTTTTCATGATTTTTATATCTAGTTCTTGTCGAATCTTCTTAGTTCCTATGTTTTTTAGAGGTTTGTGTATGGTTTTTAATTGATAATTAACCTCTTTAAAATTATTAATTAAATTATTATTTAATTTCAATTTATTTTCACCTCTTTTGTTAACTTTATGTTAAGTTTTAACTTATTTAATCAGTTTATATTGACTTTTATTGTCAGCCTTGTTATTATTTAAATATATAAATTGTCGAAAAATGTTGTTAGTTTATAATACAGGAGGTATAGTTATGAAATCTACAGGAATAGTAAGAAAAGTTGATGAATTAGGAAGAGTTGTTATACCAATAGAATTAAGAAGAACATTAAACATTGCTGAAAAAGATGCTTTAGAGATATATGTTGATGGCGAGAGTATAATATTAAAAAAATACGAGCCAGCTTGTATATTCTGTGGAAACGCAAAAGATATTAAACATTTTGCAGGTAAGAACATTTGTCCTGATTGTGTAGAAAAATTATCTGAAATGAAGTAGTTTTATTAAGCTAAAAAGTCCCCTAGGGGACTTTTTTTATTATACATCTAATACTTCTTGGTAGACTTCATTTTTAGATAATTTTCTTTCTTTAGCAACATGTTTTATAGCATCTTTTTTAGTCATTCCGTCTTCTATAAGCTTTATTACATACTCATATATAGTTAAATTGTCGTTACTATTTAAGCTTTCTATTTCCCCACTAAAACCCTCTAATATAAGTACAAATTCTCCTTTTATTTCTCTTTCTCTAAATATATTCAAAGCTTGATCAACACTAGTTCTTATTATCTCTTCGTATTTTTTTGTAATTTCTCTACATATGGATATTTGCCTATTTCCTAATATGTTTAATATATCAGAAAGTGTATTTTTTAGTCTATGCGGAGACTCATAAAAAATTAAAGTTCTTTTCTCATGTTTTAATTCTTCTAGTTCTTGTCGTCTTGTTTTTTTATCTCTATTTAAGAATCCTTCAAATGCAAATTTTCTCGTTTTGAGTCCACTTCCAACAAGTGCAGTTGCAAACGCAGTAGCCCCAGGAAGTACATTTACATTTATGCCCTCATCTATGGCTTGTCTTATAAGATCTTCTCCTGGATCAGATATTCCAGGCATACCAGCATCAGTAATTATGGCTACGTTCTGCCCATTCAATATTTTTTCTATTATAATGCTTCCCTTACTGGCCTTATTATGTTCATGATAGCTTGTAAGAGGTTTTGATATACTATAATGATTTAAAAGCTTTATACTGTGTCGAGTATCCTCTGCCGCTATTAAATCCACTTCTTTTAATGTATTTAATGTTCTTATAGTTATGTCTTCTAAGTTTCCAATTGGCGTTGCACATACATAAAGATTACCCTTCATTTAATTCTCTCCTATATCTTGTTTTGAATAAATTTCCTTTATTTCATCTGTATATTCTCCATCTTCTTTATATACATAAAGAGGATCTAATATTTTAAGTTCTGGTTTTCCCGCCTTTGTGAATGCAACCATCATTAGATTAGGAGCTTTATCTACTTTAGGATGAATAAACTGTATTTCTTTTGGCTCTAATTTATATTTTCTAGATATAGTTATTATGTCGGCTATTCTTATTGGTCTGTGTATCATAAAGAATTTGCCATGGTGCATTAATAATCTAGATGCTGCTTTTATAACATCTTCTAGATTGCAGGTTATTTCATGCCTTGAGATGGCTTTTTTATCATTTATATTCTTTAATCCATCGGGCTTCATATAAGGGGGGTTAGAAGTTACTACATGGAATGTATTAACTTCAAGTATATTGTCTATATTTTTTAAGTCTTCATTTACTATCCTTACCCTATCCTCTAAGTTATTAAGATTTATAGATCTATTTGCCATCTCAGCAACCTGTTCTTGAATTTCAACACCTATTACTTCTTTAGCTCTACTTTTACCTGCTATTAGTATAGGTATTATACCCGTTCCTGTTCCTAAATCTACTACTTTAGCATTATTTTTGACTTTACTAAAATTTGCAAGAAGTACTGCATCTATTCCAAAGCAAAACCCTTCTTTATCTTGGATTATTTTAAGCCCTTTTATTTGAAGATCGTCTATTCGCTCACTGTCTTTTAACTTTATATCCATTTTGTTCTCCTCTTTCATTAATCTTCTAACATCTTAAGCTCTTTTAATGTTTGCGGATCTATTTGCTCATTTTTCTTGCAGCATCCTCCACATTTTTTAGGTTCTTTTATAATACTTATTTCGTGAAGCTCATATACATTAAATTCTGATTTTTTTCCTTTATCTATCTCAACCTTTACTTTTTCTGCTAAAGTATTTGTGTCTGTTATTTTTCCTTTTCCAGCAGGGGTCATAACTATAGTTCCAACAGATGGCATATTTTCTAATATATCGCTGTATGTATTGTGTTCGTATTTCAAGCAACAAAATAATCTTCCACATATTCCAGATATTTTGCTTGGATTAAGTGATAAATCTTGATCCTTTGCCATTTTTATAGAAACTGGTTGAAAATCTCCAAGCCAAGTTGAGCAGCAAAGAGGCTTACCGCAAGGTCCAAGTCCTCCTATTGTTTTTGCTTCATCTCTTACTCCTATTTGTCTAAGCTCTATTCTAGTTTTGAATATTGCTGCTAACCCTTTAACTAAATCTCTAAAGTCCACTCTGCCTTCAGCTGTAAAATAAAATATAAGCTTATTTCTATCAAATGTATATTCCGAATCTATTAAATACATATCAAGTTCATATTCTTTTATCTTTTCAACGCAAATATCGAAGGCTAATTTAGCTTTTTCTTGATTTTCATTATATATATTAGTGTCTTCTTCTGTCGCTATTCTTACAATAGGCTTAAGAGGTGCTACGATTTCTTCCTCTCTAACTTCTTTAGGTCCCACTATTATATTCCCATATTCAAGACCTCTAGCCGTTTCTACTATAACATTCATATCTTTTTTTACATCAAATTCAAGCGGGTTGAAATAGTATATTTTACCTGCTTTCTTAAATCTAATTCCTACAACTTTTATCATTTAATCACCTCATATATATTTAAAATCATCGTTCCTATTGCCATATTGAAATTGCAATTATTCATAAGATTTTTATTACTTTCATCTATTATATCAATAATATTTGAAATTTGGAAATAAGTAAATTTCTTGCTTAAGCTACTTAAATATTCTATCTGATCTAAATTTATTATAAGACTTTCATCTACGCCTTGCTTTATCATTAATATATCCCTAAAATAAGTTATTAATATATCCATAACCTCATTTAGTTTTGATTTATGTTTTTCTAGTTTTGAATTAATAGTATACATATTTATTAAGTCTCTAGATTGTATTATATTTAGATATTCTTGTATTTCATTTCTTTTATTATTAAATTCTTCACTATAGCATAAATCTAACGCTTTAGATAATATTCCCATAGAAAATGAAGCTATGACCTTTGACCTTTGCCTATCTATATTTTTATTATCTATAAGATAGTTTTGTATTTGTATTTGTGTAAGTGGTGAAAATTTAACTACTTCACATCTTGATTTTATAGTATCTAGTATTGAACTAGAGTTTTCAACTACTAATATTATTAAAGCAAATTCAGGCGGCTCCTCTAAAGTTTTTAATAAAGCATTTTGAGCTTGTACTGTCATCTTATGAGCATCTTCTAGTATATATATTTTTTTATTTTTGTATGGCTTTATTATTATATCTAACTGCATATCTCTTATTTGACTTATTTTAAATGAAGCTCCATCTGGTTTTATTATCTTAAAATCAGGATTATTTTCTAAATTATTAGTTTCAAGGATCATTTTAGATAGTTCCATGCTAAACATCATCTTTCCTATTCCACTTTGACCTTCAAATAAATAAGCATGGCTTATTCTATCTTTTTTCATGGAATTTAAAATAAATTGTTTTGCTCTATCATGGCCTATTATATTATCAAAATACATTTTAATTCTCCAAAAAAGTATCTATTATATTTATTATTTCCTGATGAACTTCGTTTATAGACCCATTAGCTTTTACTTGTTTAATTCTTTTAGGATACAAATCTTTCAACTTTTTATACCCATTAAAAACGTCTTCATGAAAAGTACCTTTCTCACTTTCTAATCTATCCAAATTACCTCTATTTTCTTTTCTCTTTTTTGCTTTATCCATATCTATATCAAATAGTAAAGTAAGGTCTGGAATTACATCCTGCATTGCAAATAAGTTGAGATTGTATATATTCTCTATTCCTAGATTTCTACCTATTCCTTGATATATAAGACTTGAGTCTATGAACCTATCACATATTACTATATTATTTTCTTTTAATGCTGGCTTTATAAGTTCCTCGACATGTTGAGCTCTTGATGCTGCATATAGTAGAGCCTCTGTTCTTGAATGCATGATTTTGTTTTCATTATTAAGTATTATATTTCTTATTTTTTCACTTATTTTAGTTCCTCCAGGCTCTCTCGTAAGTACTACATCATGTCCTCTATTTTGCAAATAATCTTTTAATAATTTTATTTGAGTAGACTTTCCCGATCCATCAGGCCCTTCTATAGTTATAAATAATCCTTTCAAAATATCACCTCTAGTCTATTATCTTTATAAAATCTAAATTTTTATCATCCATACCAGTAACATTCATACCTATTATTTTGCACTTTTTCACATATTCTATTATTTCTTTAGTTATTATTTCTCCTGGAGATAATAAGCTTATACCTGGTGGATATGGAATTATATATTCTGCACATATCTTTCCTATTGAATCTTCTACAGGTATACTTTTTTTGTTTGAATAAAAAGCTTCTCTAGGGTTAAGTTCTTTTTTAGGAATGCACTTTGGGTAATCTACTTCTACTAAATTTTTATCTCCTATTTCATTATCTATATATCCTAGTGCTTGTCTTAATTTTTCAAAGTCACCCTTATCATTTCCTATGGTACATATTAATAATACACCATATAGATTAGATAGTTCCACTTGTATATTATACTTTTGTCTTAATATATCTTCTACTTCATATCCTGATTTATTTAGATTCTTAGTTATAATATACATCTTGGTTATATCTTTGTTCTTATATTCATATAAAGATATATTTTTTAAATTTCTTATATAATTTTTAGTTTCATCTATATTGTCTATTAATTCTTCCATTAATTCTTTACCATGTTTTCTATATATCTGTAATGCCATTTCAATAGATGCCATCAACATATAAGATGGTGATGATGATTGAATTATTTTAAGAAATGATTTTAATCTAGTTATATCAACTCTGTCAGATTTGACATGAAGCATTGATGATTGAGTAAAAGACGGAAGTGTTTTATGCGTACTTTGAATAGATATATCTGCTCCTTGTTCAGTAGCACTAACTCCTAGTCTCTTACTAAGTCCTATATGAGATCCATGTGCTTCATCCACTATGAGTATTTTATTTTTTTTATGTAGGTATTCTGATATTGATTTAATATCAGTATTTATTCCATAGTACGTAGGTGATGTTATAAGTACAGCCTTTATTCCTTTATCTTCTTCAACTAACCTTTTTATATCCTCTAATTTTACCTCAAGAGATATACCACTATCCTTATCGATATCAGGATTTACGTATATAGGCTCTATATCACCTAATATACAGGTGTTTATAACAGATTGATGGCAATTCCTATTAACTATTATTTTTTCTTTTAATGAGCATACAGCCATTATAGAAGCCTGTATCCCACATGTAGTTCCATTAACTAAAAAGAATGTATAATCTGATTTGAATAAATTTGAAGCTATCTCTTGAGATTCTTTAATTATTTCCTCTGGAGAGTGTAAATTATCTGTTCCTTGTATTTCAGTTGTATCTATATTAACTATATTATTTTTAAAATCACTATAACCTAACCTATCAAATATCTTCCCATTTTTATGCCCTGGAACATGAAAAGATATTATATTGCTATTTTTTATATCATTGAGTTTATTTATTATAGGAGTATTCACAGTATATCACCCTTATATTTCAATATTTTGGTACTTTTAGGTTTTGCTCCGAACTTTAAAATTTTAATTTTCGATACCTAATTTCCTATTCATTATAACAAAAAAGCTATACTTAAAGTATAGCTTTTAATATCTAAGATAAATTATTCCTCCACAGACTTTTTACTTTGCTTTTATAGTATTCCATTTTTAGTTCGCTTCCTTCTTCATCTATCATCTCTTGTTCGCAATTCCTACATATATAGCTTCCTAATATCTCTATACCTTTATCCGATTCTTTATTACATATGTAACATGTTCTATTTGTTTGCACATAACCATCCCCTTTCTTTATTATATTATTTACATCATTATTAAATTGCATACAAAAATAGAAGGATAAATCCTTCTATTTTTTAGTTTATCTATACACGATCTTTATCGTCTCTAGAGTTGAACAATAAGGTGATAGCATATATACCGGCTATTCCAACTAAAGCATATATAGTTCTACTTAGAAATGAAGTAGCTCCTCCAAACAATGTAGCTACTAAATCAAAACCTAATAAACCTATTAAACCCCAATTTAAAGCTCCTATTATAACTAAAACTAAGGCTAGCCTTTTCATATTTAGCCACTCCTTTTCATTGTATTTAGTTATAGTATTTGTATCTTGTAATAAAATATTACATCATATTATTTCTGTATTATGTAATAAATGGTATAACCAAGCGAATTTTTATTCTACTATTACATCTGCCATTATACATCCCAATATATTTTTATCTTCTCCTATTATAGGTATAGATATTGCTACACAATAATGTCCAGTGTCTACTGATATATATGGATTTGATTTGAATTGATTTCCGTTTATTGATTTTTTAAAATAGTCTCTGTGTTTAAAATTTTGGACAAAATCTTCTTCATCTATATTTGACACAGTACTATATCCTTGCTTATTAAGAATACATATAACTTCAAAATAAGGGTTAGATTTTACTATGTTTTTTAATTTATTTCTGATATTAGTATTACTGTTTTTTGATAAAATATTTTTTTCATTGGATATTTCTTTTAATATATCGAATGCACCTGATATTCTATTATTCATATTTTCATCTAATTTAAAGCTATCTAGATATTTTTTCATATATTTATATGTATCATTAGACATATCTTCAAGCTGTACAACAGATGATGCTATTGATTGTATTGCAGAGGAGTGTTCTATCCCATCTTCATTTATTTTAGACGATACTTTATTCGTTTCATCTACTATAAATGTAAATTCTTTTATTATTTGATTTACTTCTTGAGTTAGTTCTAATTGTTTATTTGAGCTTTCATATATATTTCTAACATCTGTTATAACCTCTTCTGATTTCATATATATATTTCCTAAAGAATTTATAGATTCATCAGCTATACTTATATCTTTGTTTATTATATTCATTTCACTTTGCATTTTATCAGATATATCTTTTATTTTATCTGTTACTAGATTTATTATTTTAGATATTTTGGCTACAGACTCTGAAGATTGAACTGCAAGCTTTCTTATTTCATCAGCTACAACAGCAAATCCTCTTCCTGATTCTCCTGCTCTTGCTGCTTCTATTGCTGCATTAAGAGCTAATAAATTAGTTTGTTTTGATATATTTTCTACCTCATCCGTTATATTGTATATATCCCTTACTTCTTTAGTTAAAGTTATTATTTCATCTGCCATATTATTTCCAGAATTTTTACTTTGCTTTAATAAATTTACTACCTTAGTAAAAACTTCTTTATTATGTTTTATAGTATCATTCATATTCTCGACTTCATTTATAGCTCTCCCAGAATTGTCCTTTGATATACTTGCATGTTCAAATAACATTTTAGATGTATATTCAAGCTTATTAATTTCATTTAGTTGGTACTCCATTGTTTTAGATAAATCATCTATTGAAGATAGTGTTTCATCAAATGCTGTTGAGTTATTATATACATTATTTGATATTATATTTGTATTTTCATTAAGCTTTTGCGATAAAGAATATGTATTAGCTATTATATTTCTTACATCTTGTAAAAATTCATTTAAATTTTTCCCAAATATCCCTAAATCATCTGTGAAAACTTGATTTAAATTTCTTTCTTTTAACAAATTTGATTTATCTATATTTTCTTGTGATACATTTTTCTTATTGTTAATAGTGTTAATAATATTCATAGTTATCAATACTATTAATACTCCTATCCCAAAATATAACCCTTGTAAATGTTTTATAAAAAATATAACTAAAGTAGCAATTATAGAATTTAATATTATACCTATATATTTCATCTTTTTTACCTTCCTTATATATTATATCTTCCCATTATATATTCATCTTCATACTTACCATTTCGTATTGCTGCATATTTCCTTCTTCCTTCTATTTTAAATTCAAATGATTCATATAGTTTTATTGCTTTTTCATTATCTGCAAAAACTCCAAGTTCCACTCTTTTTAACATTAACCAATTATCAGCTAAGTCTAATATTTCTTTCATAAGTTGTTTACCAATTCCTATTCCTTGATACTCTCTATGTACCATAATTCCTATACTTGCACTATGTCTAAGCCTAGGTGTATGATTTACATTAAGTCCTACCAAACCTACTACTTTATTTTCTTCTTTTAATTGAGCTACTAATATATGCTTATTTATATCTATATTTTGAATAAATTCTTCTGTATATTCTAATCTTTCACTTGATATGCCTAATATATTTTCTTTTACACCTTCCATTCTTCTAATCTCGTTTATATAGGGTATATCCTCTATTTTAACTGCCCTTATAATAACTTTGCTCATCTTATTCCTCATCCCCCTCAAAGAAAAAATTCGTCTATTCCCTAACTCGATGACTCATGTCGCCAACGATCCCTAATGGGCTCCGTTGCTCAAAAATATTTGCAAGTGTAGTTCTTCAATCAATATTATCCACAGATTTAAAATCATATAGTTCCTTATGTGTAAAAAATCTATACCACTATATTTTATTATATTATTTTACGCTTATATTTATCAACATTAATTAAATATTCTTTATAATGATAAAAAAACCTTTATTATGATAATATTTTTAATTTAATAAATTTTTATATAAAAAAAAGACTGTCAAATGACAGTCTCTATTACGTGGCTACGTCCTACTCTCCCAGGAGGCTGCCCTCCAAGTACCATCGGCGCTAAAGAGCTTAACTTCTGTGTTCGGAATGGGAACAGGTGTATCCTCTTTGCTATAATAACCACATATTTGGAGCGGGTGAAGGGAGTCGAACCCTCGCAGCCGGCTTGGAAGGCCGGAACTCTACCACTGAGCTACACCCGCATATCCTATTGTAAGTCTAGTATTGATTTTTAATATTTTTGAGCGCCTTTTAAATAATTATTTATCCTTGTATGTTAATTAAAATTATTATTTAAGTTAAGCGATGAAATATTATAAATTAATACTCTCAAAATTGATCAGATTTAAATTAGGTTAAGTCCTCGATCTATTAGTATCCATCAGCTGAACTCATTACTGAGCTTACACCTTGAACCTATCAACCAGGTAGTCTTCCTGGGATCTTA
>NZ_BDQY01000017.1 GCF_002724055.1 Tepidibacter mesophilus
TAAGATCCCAGGAAGACTACCTGGTTGATAGGTTCAAGGTGTAAGCTCAGTAATGAGTTCAGCTGATGGATACTAATAGATCGAGGACTTAACCTAATTTAAATCTGATCAATTTTGAGAGTATTAAAAATCAATACTCGATTTACAACAAAATAAAGATTATGTGGTTATTATAGCAAGGAGGATACACCTGTTCCCATTCCGAACACAGAAGTTAAGCTCCTTAGCGCCGATGGTACTTGGAGGGCAGCCTCCTGGGAGAGTAGGACGTAGCCACGTAATCTTTTTTTATTATATTTTTTGTGTTATAATAGTTCTTAAGTAGTATATCCATATAGGGGGTATAAAATATGATTTTAAAGAACTTGTTTTTTAAAGGAATAAGCTTTCAAGAATTTTTAGAATCTGCAGAAGATATATATAAGGAAAAAATAGAAAAAATAAAAGATGCTATAAATATGGATAAATCATTAATAAATAAGATAAAGAGTATCCAACAAAAGATATATATATTAGTATTTGCAGAAGATTGGTGTCCGGATTGTCAAATAAATTTACCAGGAGTAAGCTTTATCTGTGATTTGAATGCAAACATTAATTTAAGAATTGTATCAAGAGAAGGCAATGAAGAAGCTTTAAATAAGTATAAGTTCAATGGAAAACCTAAAATACCAACATTTATAATAATGGATGACGATTTTGAAGAACTTGGAGTTTTTATAGAACTTCCAACAATATTAAAAGAAATTATAAATAGAGGAAACGAAGCTGAGATATTAGTCTCAAAAAGAAAATATAAAAAAGGTGAATACACAAAAAATACAATAGATGATGTTTTAAAAATAATAGGTTTCTAAAAAGACCTATTATTTTTTTATAAAAATTTAATATGAGTCAGAGCATAACAGCTATACAAATTTTTTAAATACAAGAAAATTATATGATTTTTCAAACTAAGCATAACACTGCTGAAAGTAATACAGTATCAAGTATTTTGAGCAACGGAGCTCGTTAGAACTCGTTGCCGACATGAGCGATGCGGTAGCATGAAGTGAATTTTTTTATATATCATACATAATAAAAACTTTAAAACATAATATTTTATATATAACAAAATTATATTATTTATATAAAGCAAAATCTATTTAAATGATATAACTTAAAGATACTATGCATTATTTTGGAGTGATGGTGAAAAACTAAAAAAGGTAAAATTCGAAATATATAGAATATTAAAAAAGAAAAGGGGGATTTTTTTCTATGAAAATTTATGAAAGTGATAAAATAAGGAATATTGCTGTTTTAGGACATTCTGGATGTGGGAAGAGTAATTTAATAGAAGCTGTTTTATATACTAATAAACTAGTAAATAGGATAAGCAAGCCAAATGAAGAGGTAAATATGACATCTACGCTTAGTCTAGCTCCTGTTGAATGGAACGAGCACAAATATAACTTTTTAGACACTCCTGGATATTTTGATTTTTATGGAGAATCGTTATCCGCTATTAAAGCAGCAGCAGGATCTATTATAGTAGTAGATGGAACTTGCGATATTCAAGTTGGAACAGATAAAGCATTAGAGATAACAGATGAAAACAATACCCCAAAATTTATATTTATAAATAAAATTGATAGCCCAAAGGCTAACTATAATAGAGTATTAGAGCAATTAAGAGAAAGATATGGAAAGAAAATAGCTCCATTCCATTTACCTATGGGAAATAATGAGGAGTTTAAAGGATTTGTAAATGTAGTAGATATGTTTGCACGAGAATACAATGGAAAAGACTGTGTTACAGTTGATGTACCTGAAGATATGAAAGAAGAGATAAGTTCTATTAGAGAAATGCTTCTAGAATCAGTTGCTGAGACTGATGATGAGCTTCTTGACAAATATTTTTCACAAGAAGAATTCACACAAGCAGAAATTCATAAAGGATTAAGAGATGGGGTATTAAAAGGAGATATTATCCCTGTTTTGTGTGGTTCAACAAATAGGAATATAGGAATACATACTTTATTGGATATGATTTGGGATTATATGCCATCCCCTGTGGATATAGGGCTAAGTAGTGATAATAAAGAATTTTCAGGTATAGTTTTTAAAACATTAGTTGATCCATTTATAGGTAAAATATCATTACTAAAAGTATGTGAAGGCGAATTAACTCCAGATACTGAAGTTTATAATATAAATAAAGAAAATAAAGAAAAAATATATCATATATATTCATTTAAAAATAAAGATCAGATTGAACTTAAAAAAGCTGTTGCTGGAGATATTGTAGTATTAACTAAGCTTTCAAATGTTCAAACTGGAGACACTCTTTCTACAAGTTCTACCACAGATGCTTTTGAAAATATAGAGTTTCCAAAACCGCAAATATATTATGCAATAGATAGCTTAAATAAGGGAGACGAAGAAAAAATAAGTAATGGACTTCATAGACTATCAGAAGAAGATCTTTCGTTTAAATGGTTTAGAAATCATGAAACAAAGCAAACTTTAATAGGAGGGCAAGGAGAACTTCATATAAATTCTATAAAAGATAAATTGAAAGAGAAATTTGGAGTGGATGTTAAACTAGCCGACTTAAAAGTTGCATATAGGGAAACAATAAAAGGAAAATCAGATGTTCAAGGAAAGCATAAAAAGCAAAGTGGGGGTCATGGACAATATGGAGATGTTAAAATAAAATTTGAGCCATCTAAAGAAGATTTTGTATTTGAGGAAGCTATATTTGGGGGATCAGTTCCAAAACAATATATACCAGCAGTAGAAAAAGGACTCAAAGAGTGCCTTAATGAAGGTGCATTAGCAGGATTTCCTGTAATGAATATAAAAGCAACATTATATGATGGATCGTATCATGATGTTGATTCATCTGAGATGGCATTTAAAATAGCATCTTCGATTGCGTTCAAAAAAGGGATACAAGAGGCTCAACCTGTATTATTAGAACCTATAATGAATTTAAAAATAGTAGTCCCAGAAGAGTATATGGGAGATATAATGGGAGATATAAACAAAAGAAGAGGTAGAATACTTGGAATGGAGCCTTCTTCAAGAGGTAAACAAGTAATATATGCGCAGGCGCCACAAGCTGAGACTTTTAAATATGCTATAGATTTAAGATCTATGACTCAAGGAAGAGGTTATTTTGAAATGGAATTTGATAAGTATGATGAAGTCCCATCACAATTTGTAGATAAAATAATAGAACAAGCAAAAAATTATAGATAGTTTCAAACTTAGAGATTTAAGCAATGTTGTAAATAAATTAAATATCATATAAATGCTTAGTATATAAAAAAGATGACTTTCCAAGTCATCTTTTTTATATACTAAACTTTTCTGAATTAAGAATTCAGATTTTGGAAATAATAGATGTGAGGATTGATGTAGGAGGGGTTTTATGTTTGATAAATTTACTCAAAGAGCTAGGAAGTCATTAGATATAGCAGCAGTAGAAGCAAGTAATATGGGACACAATCTAGTTGGAAGTGAGCATATATTACTAGGTATTTTAAAAGATAGTGCGAGTATATCTGGACAAGTCCTTAACAAGTTTGGAGTTACTGAAGAATTAATAAAACAACGTATACCTTTATACATACAAATAGGAAATTTAAAAGTTAAAGTAATTGGATTTAGTCCAAGAACTAAGAAGATATTTGAACTCGCATTTATGAAGGCAAAGCTACTAGGACATAACTATGTTGGAACTGAGCATATTCTTTTGGGAATTATAAAAGAAGGGGATGGAATAGCCTGGAGAATATTATATGATTTAGGTATAAATATGAATGAGTTAAGTAAAGAAATATTAAAATCTTTAAAGGATATAAACATGACACATCAGAAAAATGAAAGATTCGAAAATAAAAACATACCAACACTAAATAAGTATGGAAAAGATCTCAATAAATCATATGAAGATGGAAAACTAGACCCTGTTATAGGCAGAGATATTGAGATACAAAGAGTTATACAGATACTAAGCAGAAGAACTAAGAACAACCCTGTACTTATAGGAGATCCAGGAGTTGGGAAAACAGCTATAATAGAAGGGCTAGCTGGTAAAATAGTATCAGGTGATGTACCCGAGATATTAAAAGATAAAAGAATAGTATCACTAGATTTGGTTGGAATGATAGCAGGTGCTAAATATAGAGGTGAATTTGAAGAAAGAATAAAGAATGTAATGCTTGAATTAAAAAATCATCAAAATATAATAATATTCATAGATGAATTACATACAATTGTTGGAGCTGGTAGTTCGGAAGGATCTATGGATGCATCTAATATTTTAAAACCTGAGCTTTCTAGAGGAGAAATACAGATAATAGGAGCAACTACTGTTGATGAGTATAGAAAATATATAGAAAAGGATTCTGCTCTTGAAAGAAGATTTCAACCGGTTATGGTTGATGAGCCATCTATTCAAGATTCTATAGATATAATAAAAGGCCTTAGAGATAGATACGAAGCTCACCATAATGTAAAAATAACTGATGAGGCTATAAATGCAGCAGTGAATTTATCTCATAGATATGTAAATGATAGATTTTTGCCGGATAAAGCGATTGACTTAATTGATGAAGCTAGTTCTAAGGTTAGACTTTCTAATTATGTTCCTCCTAAAGATATAAAGGATATGCAGAATAGATTAGAGATTTTAGCAAAAGAAAAAGAAGAATCTATAAGAAATCAAGATTTTGAAAATGCTGCAAATATAAGAGATGAAGAAAAAGAGATAAAAGAGAAGCTAGACAAGACTCAAAAAGCTTGGAAGAAAGATTCATCAAAATCATCTGATGTTGTTGACGAAGAAGATATAGCTGATATAGTATCTTCATGGACTAAAATACCTGTTAATAAGCTTATTCAGGAAGAAAGTAAAAAACTTTTAAACCTAGAAAATATAATAAGCAATAGAGTTATAGGACAAAAAGAAGCTATAAAAGCTATATCAAAAGCTATAAGAAGAGCTAGAGTGGGTCTTAAAGATCCTAAAAGACCAATAGGATCATTTATATTTTTGGGACCGACAGGGGTTGGAAAGACGGAACTTTCTAAAGCATTGGCTCATGTTATGTTCTCCAGTGAGGATAGTATAATAAGGATAGATATGTCTGAGTATATGGAAAAGCACGCTGTGTCAAAGCTTATAGGGTCTCCTCCTGGATATATAGGACATGAAGAAGGCGGTCAACTTACAGAAAAAGTTAGAAGGAATCCTTATAGTGTACTATTATTTGATGAAATAGAAAAGGCACATCCAGATGTGTTTAATATATTTCTTCAAATCTTAGATGATGGAAGATTAAGTGATTCTAAAGGTAGAATAGTTGATTTTAAGAATACTTTAATAATAATGACATCTAATGTAGGTGCTCATAATATATATAATCAAAAAACATTAGGATTTACAAAACATTTAGAGAATGAAGAAATTCAAAAAAGTGAATATGAAAAGATGAAAGAAAATGTTATGAAAGAACTTAGATTAAAGTTTAAACCAGAATTTTTAAATAGAATAGATGAGATAATAGTTTTTCATCCTTTAAATCAAGAACATATAGATGAAATAGTAAAACTAATGATTAAAAACTTACAAGAAAGATTGAAAAGCATGGACATAAATTTAGAACTTGAAGATTGTGCAATCAAGTTAATAGCAAAAGAAGGGTTTGATAAAGAATACGGAGCAAGACCTCTAAAAAGAGCTATACAAAAGCTTCTTGAAGATAATATTTCAGAGGAAATCTTAAAGGGAAATATAGATAAAGGAGATGATATAATAGTTAAAGCGAATAATAAAAAACTATTATTTGAAAAAAGAGCTTGAAATTCAAGCTCTTTTTTATATATAAGAAAATTATATAAATTACAATGTGGTTACAATATTCATTAAGTAAATAAATCAGCAATTAGTAATCTTTAAACATTCATTGGTAATAGATAGTATAAATCGAATTTTTGTTTCCCAAAATATATATTTTTTGGTATTCTATAATTAGAATTAATTCAAATTATTTGAATTTAATTAATTAGAATGTAAAGGTGATATTATGGCTAAAATTAAAAGCAAGTACGTTTGCCAATCATGCGGGTATGAAAGTTTAAAGTGGATTGGAAAATGTCCAGAATGTGATGATTGGAATACATTTGTAGAAGAAATAGAAGATAAAAAAAGCAAACATGATCTTTTTATAATAGAAAAAGAAGTTCAAAAGCCTGTATCTATAAATAAGCTTGAAATAAATGAACAAGAAAGATTTTCAACATGTATAAATGAATTGGATAGAGTATTAGGTGGAGGGGTAGTTAAAGGGTCGTTAATATTAGCTGGTGGAGATCCTGGAATAGGAAAGTCCACTCTTTTAATTCAAGTTGCAGAAAATGTAGCCAAGAGTAGAAAAAAAGTTTTATATATATCAGGAGAAGAATCTATATATCAGATAAAAATGAGAGCAAAAAGGTTAGATATAGGAAGCGAAAATTTATATATATTTGCAGAAAATAATCTGGATATAATAGAAAAACAAATAGATAATATAAAACCTGATATGATGATAGTAGACTCTATACAAACAGTATTTAGCCCTCAAATAACTTCTACGCCAGGAAGTGTAAGTCAAATAAAAGAAGGAACTTCTCGATTTATGAAAATATCTAAAAAAGTAGGTATATCAACTTTTCTAGTTGGACATGTAACAAAAGAAGGATCACTTGCTGGACCTAAAGTACTTGAGCATATGGTTGATACCGTACTTTACTTTGAAGGTGAAAGGTATAATACATATAGAATGATTAGAGCCGTTAAGAATAGATTTGGATCTACGAATGAACTAGGAGTATTTGAAATGAGAGATAAGGGACTTATAGAAGTTGAAAATCCTTCAAAAATACTTATATCTGAAAAACCAAAAGGAGTATCAGGCTCGGTAATAGTTGCAACTATAGAAGGTACAAGGCCTATGTTAGTAGAACTTCAAGCACTTGTTTGTCCAACTAGCTTTGGCATACCTAAAAGAGCTGCAACAGGAGCAGATTATAATAGAGTTTCTCTTCTTATGGCAGTTCTTGAAAAAAGAGCGGGAATGCAAATACAAAATCAAGATATTTATATAAATGTTGTCGGAGGAATAAGGCTTAATGAACCAGCCATTGATCTTGGTATAGTAATATCTATAGCGTCTAGTTTTAGAAATATAGAGATAAATGAAAAAACTGTTGCCATTGGAGAAGTAGGTTTAACAGGAGAAATAAGAGGTGTAAGTTTTATAGAAAAAAGAATATCAGAGTGTAAAAAATTAGGGTTTAATAGAGTGATAATCCCTAAAAGTAATATAAAAGGATTAGAAAGTATCAAAGATATTAAAATTATAGGTGTAGAAAATATAAGAGAGGCTTTAGATTTTGTATTAGGAGGGTAGATAAAAATGAAAGAAAGTTTTACAAAAGATATAGAACAATTAAATTGCTTGAAGATGATAGCACCAGGAACACCTCTTAGAGAAGGTCTTGAGAATGTTTTGAGAGCAAAAACTGGTGCATTGATTGTAATAGGAAATAGCGAAGAAATAATGAAAATAGTTGATGGTGGATTTAATATAAATTCTGATTTTTCACCTGCATATTTGTATGAACTTGCAAAAATGGATGGTGCAATAATAGTAAGTAGTGATGGAAAGAAGATACTTTATGCAAATACCCAATTAATACCAAATCCATTAATACCATCATCGGAGACTGGTATAAGGCATAGAACAGCAGAAAGAGTAGCAAGACAAACTGCTGAGATGGTTATATCAATATCTCAAAGAAGAAATATAATAACTTTGTACAGAGGGTATAGCAAATATGTTATACAAGAAACATCAAAAATATTAACTAAGGCAAATCAAGCTATTCAAACCCTTGAAAAATATAAATCTGTACTAGATCAAGCTATGATTAATTTAAGTGCTTTAGAATTTGAAGATTTGGTGACTCTTTATGATGTTGCAACTGTTGTTCAAAGAACTGAAATGGTTATGAGAATAGTTACAGAGATAGAACATTATATAATAGAGCTTGGAAATGAAGGAATCTTAGCTAGTATGCAGCTAGAAGAATTAATAGGAAATGTAAAAGAAGATGCAGAAATGGTATTTAAAGATTATAATATAATTGAAGACAGAGATTATTCACAGTTTAAAAAAGCTATTAGAAATTTTTCATCAGAGGACTTGCTTGAACTTAATAACATAGTAAGGCTTTTAGGTTATACTGCTAGTAATATAGATAATATAGAGTATACAGTTTATCCTAGAGGATGGAGAATTCTTAGAAAAATATATAGATTGCCTAACAGTGTAGTCGAAAATTTAACATACCATTTCGATAAATTCCAGACTATATTAAAAGCAACTATTGAAGAACTGGATGATGTAGACGGTATTGGAGAGATAAGAGCTAGATATATAAGAGATGGGTTAAGAAGAATACAAGAACAAGTATTACTTGATAGACATATATAAATAAATTTTAATATTTAGTATTTGAATATATATCTAATCATAATGTTTTATCCGAAAGCTAAAAAGTTCTAAAGCTTAAGCATTTAGATAAGAACTTAACAGCTTACATACCAGCTTTATGTTTAGGTTAAAAATTAATGGTTATGAAAATAGTGATGCTATGATAAATATTTTCATAACCATTTTTTGTCTTTAATTAAGAGACTACACTTGTAGCTATTTTTAATCAACAAAGTCACGAGAATTGTTGGTTTTATGATTTCGTGTGAATTTTGAGCAACAAAGCTCTTCCGGTATATGGGCTATGCAATAGCATAAAGCGAATTTTATTTTAAAGCAGATTGTATATTCCTAGAGTTTGAAGTTTATCATTTTCTTTTTTAAAAACATCTTTTAAACTTATATTTAGGCAATTACAAATAGCTTCTATATAGAAAAGATGGTTTCCTAATTCTTCTTCTATTTTTTCTTTACAATTATCGCATAAATCGCCTATTATATGGTTATCCATATAATTAGACAGCTCATTAAATGCTATATCTTTTGGAGGATTCTGTTTTTTACCAGCGATTTCAATACAACCACAGTTTGTTACAGATTTTATTATAGCTCTATTTGTTTTAGAGTTACTCTCCTCAAGTTTAGTTATTATATCTAAAATACTTTTATGCCTTATCAACGAATTACTTACTGAATTTTCAAATTTATTAAAATCAAATTCACTCATTTTAAAATCACCTCATAATAATTATAATAAGAAAACGATTGCAGGTCAATTGTATAAATTTTTTATAATAGGGAATAATAGAACATTTAATTGCAAAATATAATTGACATACCATAATTTAATGTGATAAAATAATTGTTTTGGTTTGACTAATTTAAGCGGTTGGTATATACTATAATAGATTATTATTATTGAAGGGAGAAATTTTATGTTTAATATAGGAGACAAGATAGTTTACCCTAATTATGGAGCAGGGATAATAAATTCGATAGAAGAAAAAGAGGTATTAGGAGAAACGAAGAAGTATTATATTTTAAATATGGTTATATCTGAAGTTGAGATAATGATACCTATTGACAATATTAATAAACTAGGAATAAGACATATTATAGATAATGACCAAGTAAACGAATTAATGGATATAATTAAAGATGAAAAAGGAGATATGGATCAGAAGTGGAATAAAAGATTTAGGGATAATATGGATAAAATAAAAACTGGAGATATATATGAAATAGCTGTTGTTGTTAGAGATTTAATGATACAGGATAAGCAAAAAGGATTGTCTACAGGAGAAAAGAAAATGTTAAATGATGCTAAAGATATGTTGATTAGTGAATTAACATTGGTTCTTGGTGATAAGGCTGAAAATGTAAAGGAATTAATAGAAAGTAGTATAAAATCAGATTAAAAAAATAAATATAGACGATACTTTAAATAGGAGGTGAAATAGTGATAAACAAAATTATAAAAGGGATTATGTCTTTAATAGGCATAACTATTGGGGTTGGAACTTATTTTTCTGTGGTTGAAGCTTTTCCAAATCTATTACCGGTATCTGAGATATATATAATTTTAGGGTCTATGGTATCTGGGATTATAATGGGGTTCATATTTTTCTTGATTTCGCCATGGCTTATAGAAGAGGGAAAGAATATAGCTAATTTTGTGGAAAAAGAATTATCAAAAGTACCACCAATAGAGATATTAATAGGCTCAATAGGTCTTATAATTGGATTATTCATAGCTTATCTGGTAAGTAATTTGTTGCTTCAAATACCTGTTCCTATACTTGGAACTGTTCTTTCCGTACTTGTATATATTCTAATGGGATATATAGGAATAAAAATATCTGTAAGATATAAAGATGATTTATTCAACATAACATCTATTATCAGGATACCTAATACTAAGGATAAATATGGAAATAAAAAAGAAATAAGAGATAAACCTAAAATATTAGATACTAGTGTAATAATAGATGGTAGAATAGCAGATATATCTAAGACTGGATTTATAGAAGGAAAAATAGTTATACCTGAATTTGTATTAAAAGAGCTTCAGCATATAGCTGATTCATCAGATGATTTAAAAAGAGTAAGAGGTAGAAGAGGACTTGATATATTAAATAAGATACAAAAAGAACTTGATATTGAGGTTGAGATAACAGACAAGGATTTTGAAGATGTTCCAGAAGTTGATATTAAACTTTTAAAATTAGCACAATTTATAGGTGGAAAAGTTGTCACTAATGACTTTAATTTAAATAAAGTAGCCCAATTTCAAGGTGTTGAAGTATTGAATATAAATGAACTTGCAAACGCTGTAAAGCCAGTTGTTATACCAGGGGAAGAAATGATAGTTCAAGTTATAAAAGAAGGAAAAGAATCGGGTCAAGGAGTAGCTTACCTAGATGATGGAACTATGATTGTAGTAGATGGAGGCAGAAAGTATATAGGAGACACTATAGATGTTTTAGTAACATCTGTTCTTCAAACTGCAGCAGGTAGAATGATATTTGGAAAACCAAAAACAGCAACAGAAAAATCATCATAAAAATTCGTCTATTCTCTAACGATCCCTAACGGGTTCCGTTCTCAAAATTCACATGCGTTCATGGCGCCAACAAGTCTCACGACTCTGTTGCTTAAGAATAGTTGCAAGTGCAGTTTTTTAATTAATATTATCCAAAAAACAAAAAATGTTATAATTTTTTAGTAATAAAAAAGGACTTTGCCAATAGCAGGGTCTTTTTTTATTATAAATAAAAATAGTTTACTTTTTTACTATTATAGTGTAATATTACACTATAAAGATAAAAAGAAACTCTACTGAGGTGGTTGTATGAACAAAGAAGAAGTAATTGATATAGTTTCTAGAAAGTTAAAGATTATAAGAACAGAGTATAATTTTTCTCAGGACAAGATGGCTGAAGTGATAGGAATATCAAAAAAGACATTAGTTCAAATAGAAAAGGAAAGAAATTCTTTATCATGGAGCACTTGTGTTGCTGTTTGTAGTATTTTTAATGAAAGTGAAATACTTAAAATGAGTTTTGGAGAAGAACCTGTAAAACTCGTACAAATAGTAGCACTTGGTAAAATGTATTTCCCTAAAAACAAAACGGGTGGAGGTAAAATATGGTGGAAAGATATAGAACACATTGAAGGCTTTAGAATACAGCAAAATATAGTTACATTTCATTATAGAATATTAGATGATAAAAACTATAGATTATATAGCTCGTTTGATAAGGACTATATATATGAAAAATTTAAGGGTTTAATAAATCATTAAAAATTCACTTTATGTTAACGCATAGCTCATGTAGCCAACGATCCTTAACGGTCTCCGTTGTTCAAAAGAGTTGCAAGTGTAGTTATTTTATAAATGTTATGCATAAGTTGAAAAACATATAATTTTCTATAGAATAAAAAAGGAGGTATATATATGGGAAAAAGAAAAATCAGTAAAAATAATCTTAATTTTCTAGAAGAAGAGTTAGAATTTATAAAAAAAGAAAACTTAATAACTTCAGAGCAAAAGGTTGAGATATTGGACAAATATGATATTGTAAGATTAAATTTTGTTAGAATAATACTAACAATAGGAGCTGTATTAATAGGACTTGGAATAATTAGCTTTATAGCTAGTAATTGGGAATATATAACTAAAACACAAAAAGTACTAATGATTATAGGCTTTTATATTGTATCCAACGTATTAAGCTATAAGTTTGAACATAAGTATCCAAAGACCAGCAAGAGTTTTTTATATATTGGAACTTTGATATATGGAGCTGGTATATTTTTGATAGGACAGATTTTCAACTATGGAGGACATTTTTCAAAAGCGTTTTTATTTTGGGGCGTAGGTGTAATACCTGTAGGTTCATTATTTAAAGATAAGCTTGTATTTATATTCTCTCATATATGTTTATTGATATATTTAGCGAATTCATATCATTTAGATTATTTATCGTATTCGACTATTTTAATAATACCTATTTTATATTATATAAATAAGAACTTAGGAAACAGTAAGGTAGGTACGTTTTTTAATAACTTAGTATCACTAAGCTCAGTACTATATTTTTTAAATAATTATAATGTAGATGAATTTTATATATCGGTCACGTTTTTAATAATAGGAGTATTTATGTATTATGCAAAAACAAGTTTTAATAGAGATATATTTAAAATACAAGGACTAATAGTATTTGGTATATCAGGATTAATTCTTACAGATCCATATTCATGGAAAGAAAGTTTTGAATTTATAAGAAGCGGAGTCATTATAAGTTTGATATTCTCTCTTTTATATGTACTATATCTTTTCCATGAGACTAACAAAGGAAATTTAATATCTCTTATATTTATATGTATTACTATAATTAGATATTATTTTGATACATTCTATGACTTTATGCCAAAGTCAATGTTCTTTATAACATCGGGAGTAATACTTTTATTATTTGGGCATTATTTTGAAAGAATGAGAAATAAAAGAGGGGGTGAATTCATTGAAGAATAATAAATATATAATATCGATGATTTTGCCTATAATTATATTAATAGGGATGACTATAACGCCTCTTATGACCTATTACAAAGGATATGAAATATTAATTAATACAAAGCCATATGATCCAACAGATGCTTTTAGAGGGGATTATATATATATGAATTATGATATAAATGATATAAGCTTAAGCCAAATACCAGATGGGTTAATAGATAAAGACAGTTACTATCAAGATAAACTCTCAAATAAAGATTTATATGTTGTTCTAAAGCAAGAAGATAAAATCTACAAAGTAGATTATTTAACCGATAAAAAACCAAAAAATAAAATATATTTAAAAGCCAAGTATAATAACACGATTACGGATTGGGAAGAGAATAAGAAAAATGAAAAAGAAAATATTATAGGCATTAGAGTTTCGTATAACTTAGACAAATATTTTATTGAAGAAAATACAGGAGCTGATTTTGAAAAGAAAGCTAGAGAAGGAAAGTTAAAAGCTAAAGTTAAGGTTTACAACGGTTATAGTTTATTAATAGATGTATTATAAACTATATAGTATAATCTATTTTAGAGGTGATTTAATGAATAGTGCGGTTATAGTTGCTGCTGGAACAGGCAAGAGAATGAAATCTAATATAAACAAGCAGTATATAAAATTAGGGGATAAAGAAGTAGTAGCTCATACTGTTGAAGTTTTTGATAAAAATGATAATATAGATGAAATAGTTGTAGTTGTACGAGAAGATGAGGAAGAGTTTTTCGTGGAACATGTACTTAATAAGTATAATTTCGACAAAAGTATAAAGATAGCGTATGGAGGAAATGAAAGACAAGACTCGGTTTATAATGGACTCAAAAAGGTAAGTAAAGAATGTAATATAGTATTAATACATGATGGAGCAAGGCCATTTGTGAGTAATTCTATTATAAACAATTCTATTGAAGAAGCGATAGATAATAAAGCGGTTGCAGTAGGGGTACCTGTTAAGGATACTATTAAGGTCTTGGATGATAATAATATAATAACTAGCACACCTAACAGGAAGTATGTATGGGCAGTTCAAACTCCTCAAAGCTTTGATTATGAACTTTTAATGAATTCATATGAGGAGGCATTTAAAAATGATTTCTATGGAACTGATGATGCTATGTTAATTGAAAATATGGGTCATAATGTAAAGATGATAATGGGATCGTATGAAAACATAAAGATGACAACAAGAGAAGATTTGAATTTTGGAGAGCAAATACTTAAAAGTAGAGAGTAGGAGGATTTTATGATAAGAGTTGGTATAGGATATGATGTGCATAAATTAGTGGAAGATAGAGATCTTATTATAGGTGGGGTTAAAATTCCTCATGATAAGGGTCTTTTAGGGCATTCTGATGCAGATGTACTTACGCATGCAATAATGGATAGTATACTTGGAGCCATGGCCCTTAAAGATATAGGTAAGCACTTTCCAGACACTGATCCTAAATACAAAGGAGCAGATAGCATTAAATTATTAGAATATGTGGGTCAACTTGTGAATAATAAAGGATATAAGGTTAATAATATAGACAGCACAATAATAGCGCAGTCTCCAAAAATGGCTCCTCATATAGACACTATGAGAGAAAAAATATCAAGAGCATTAAATATAGATATAGAATCAGTTAATATAAAAGCAACAACTGAGGAAGGGCTTGGATTTACAGGAACAAAGGAAGGTATATCTTCTCAAGCAATATGTTCTTTAATATTAGTTGACAAAAAATAAATTATAATATAGAATTAGTAATTAAAATTTATAATAATTTATAGACATAGAAGGAGAATAGTAGATAAATCTATCTTTACAGCGAAAAAGCCATTGGTGAGAGGCTTTTAAGAAAAGTTTATTGAACCAGCTCTGGAGTTTAAGAACGTTAAAAAGTTCTTACGGGAGGACCGTTAAATCCTATTGAGAGAGCAATATCTATTATTGCTAACTAGAGTGGTACCGCGGAAGATAAGTCTTTCGTCTCTAATATTTAGAGATGAAGGGCTTCTTTTATTTGTATAAAGCGAATTTTAAATTTGAAGGAGGAATAGAAATGAGTAAGAAAAATAAGCAATTTGTTGAAGAAATAACTCCGATGGAAGTCGACTTTCCACAATGGTATACAGATGTAATATTAAAGACGGACCTTGTTGATTATTCTCCTGTAAAAGGATTTATGGTAATAAAACCATATGGATATGGAATATGGGAAAATATTCAATCTTTTGCAGATAGAAGATTTAAAGAAACTGGACATAAAAACTGTTATTTTCCATTACTTATACCAGAAAGTCTATTAACAAAAGAAGCAGAACATGTTGAAGGATTTGCGCCAGAGGTTGCGTGGGTAACTCATGGAGGGCACAATGAGCTTGCTGAAAGACTTTGTGTTAGACCTACATCAGAGACTATAATATGTTCTATGTACTCTAAATGGTTAAAATCTTATAGAGATTTACCATACCTTTATAATCAATGGTGCTCTGTTGTAAGATGGGAAAAAACAACTAGACCTTTCTTAAGAACTTCAGAATTCTTATGGCAAGAAGGTCATACATTACATGAAACAGCTGAAGAAGCAAAAACTGAAACTCTTCAAATGCTTGATATATACAAAGAAGTAGCAGAGGATTTACTTGCTATGCCTGTTGTATGTGGACAAAAGAGCGAAAATGAAAAATTTGCAGGTGCAGATAGCACGTATACAATAGAAGCTTTAATGCATGATGGTAAAGCATTGCAATCAGGAACAAGTCATTTCTTAGGTCAGCACTTTACTAAGGCTTTTGAAATACAATACTCAGATAGAGATGGGAATCTTGCTAACCCATATCATACTTCATGGGGAATATCGACAAGACTTATAGGTGGACTTATAATGGTTCACGGAGATAATAGAGGTTTAGTACTTCCTCCAAGAGTTGCGCCAACACAAGTTGCAATAGTTCCAATAGCAGCACATAAAGGAAATGTTATGGAAGTTGTAGATTCAATATATGCTGATCTTAAAGGATCTATAAGAGTTGAAGTTGATGATAGACCTAATTATTCTCCAGGTTGGAAATTTAATGAGTGGGAAATGAAGGGTGTTCCTGTAAGATTGGAAATAGGGCCTAAAGATATAGAAAATAATCAAGTTACTATATTTAGAAGAGATACTCTTGAGAAAACTCAAATACAAATGGAAAACTTAAAAGAAACTATAGAAAATCTATTAGACGATATTCATGATGGATTATATAACAAAGCATTAAAGCTTAGAGAAGAAAAGACTTACGTAGCTAAAAACATGGATGAATTCAAGAAAATAATAGAAGAAACTCCAGGATTTATAAAAGCTATGTGGTGTGGAGATACAAAGTGTGAGCTTAAAGTAAAAGAAGAAACAGGAGCAACTATAAGATGTATTCCTTTTGAGCAAGAAAATCTAGGGGATACTTGTGTATGCTGTGGTAAAAAAGCACAAAAAATGGTTTACTTTGCAAAAGCTTATTAATTAAAAACGCATTATGCTAAACATAATGCGTTTTTTTAAATTTATATCCCATAGATTCCAACCAATTAAAGGCATCTTCAAATGCATTTACTCCACTGAAAAATGCATAGTTTAAATTCACTTGTTTACATAACTCATGCATTTGAGCAGTAACTATTGGGTCGTCGCAAACCATCGTACAATGCTTAAGACCATCGTTAGTTAAAATCTTTAAAAATTCTATCAACTCATTATAGATATTAGATACTTGATATTGGCTTAAGTTGCAAAATTTAGACCAAGGTTTATCATTACCAAGTATATTAAAAACTATATTTTTATAGTCATCTAAAAATCTATTTAAATCCTCACTTGTCCAAACACCAATATTTTTTTCATATACTATCCGTCTTCTTTTATCGACTAATATAGTATACATCCCCTTTGAGTCTATTATCTCCACATTAAAAACCCCTTTTCACATCAATATAGTGAACTTATACTACATATATTAAACATTTAAACATAAAAACCTGTTCTGGAAAAAAATATATAAAAAATAAGTTCATTTTTTTAAATACTATGTTAATATTTAAAAATTTTGATAATATTATATATAAATCAAAAGGAGGGATTAGATTGAAATTAAGCTCTACATATTTAAAGACATATAAAGATTGCTCTATTGAATTTAATAATGAAAGTTCTAAATTACTACATAGGTCAGGACTAATTAAATATGTCGATAGTGGAAGTTATTGTTATACACCTTTAGGGAATGTATTTTGGGGAAGTATAACAAAGTATATATTGGATAACTTTAAAGAGAATACATTAATAAAAGCAAATGGAAATAAAGAAGAAATATTAGATTCATATATGAACGAATTAAAGTCATATAAGAATCTACCTCTTAATATCGGCTATTTGACACTTAATAAAAATAGAAAATATAGATTCAAAGATGGTCTATTAAATCCTAAAAAAGAAAATATGATAAAGTTTATAAGTATAATAGGGGAAAAGGATATAGATACAACTATAAAGAATCAAATAAACAAAATAGATAAATTAATAGAAGAAGTAAATATAAAATTTATTAAACTGGAAAATGATGAAAATAAATATAAGTGCTTCTATAATACAACTTATCCACTAAGAGAAGTGTTTTTATGTGGGGAATGTGGATATGGTGATTTAAAAGAAAAAATAAAATCATCTTCAGATAAAGACTTATCCACACATGAACTTGAAGAAATGAATCTTATACATACTCCAAATATAAAAACTATAGATGAATTGGAGTTCTCTTTAGATATTTCATCCAAAAAACTTATAAAAACAATACTACTAAATATAAAGGGAAGTATTGTAGCTGTTTTATTAAGAGGAGATAGAAGTATAAATAAATCATTAGTAGCAAAACATTTTAATATAAAAGAAACAGATATAATTATGGCAAGTGAAGAGGAAGTCAAAGCTGCAACAAATGCTCAAGTTGGATTTGCAGGACCTATAGGAATAAAAGTTGATACAGTACTGTGTGATGAAGAAGTTATTCATATAAAAAATGCAGTTGTAGGAGCTAATAAAACAGATTATCACATTCAAAATGTAAATTATAGAAGAGATTTTGGTGTAGACTGTATAGGCAATTTTAAGTTAGCTAGTATAGAAGATAGATGTTTTAGATGTGGTGAAGAAATAAAGGATTTGAGCGGAATAAATTTTATAGATATAGATACAATAAAAACAGAGTTTAAATATCTAAACTCAGATTCAAAAGAAGAGAATTTATATATACTTGAAACTAAATTATACATAGATAGATTATTTTCAATCATTGTCGAAGAGAATAGAGATGAACTGGGTATAATATGGCCAGATAATGTAAGTTATTTTGATTATCATATTATAATAGGGAATATTAAAAAGGAAAAAGAATATAATACTGGTTTGGCTATATATGATAAATTGATAAATAAGGGATATAAGGTATTACTAGATGATAGAAAAGAGAGAATAGGATTTAAATTTAAGGACTGTGAATTGATAGGTATACCAAAAACCATAGTAATTGGCAAAGATATTGAAAATAGTAAGGTTGAGATAAGAAATAGAGCAACCAAAGAATCTCAAAATATAGACATAACTCAGCTTATATAATATAATCATATAGAAAATTTACATTAGGGAGGGTTTTTAATGAGTGTAAAAGTTAGATTTGCACCAAGTCCAACAGGATTTGTTCACATTGGTAGTTTAAGAACGGCTTTATATAATTACTTATTTGCAAAAAAAATGGGTGGAACATACCTTTTAAGAGTTGAAGATACAGATCAAAGCAGATTAGTTGAAGGTGCTATAGAGGGAATGTTAAACGCTATGGATTGGGCTGGAGTTAATCATACAGAAGGTGTAGTCCTTGATGAAAATGGAAAAATAACTGAAGTAGGAGAAAATGGACCATACATTCAATCTAAAAGACTTCATATATACAAAGAATATATAAAACAGCTTTTAGATAATGGACATGCATATTACTGTTTTTGTTCAAAAGAGAGAATAGACAAGGTTAGAGAAATACAAAAATCTGAAGGGAAAATCCCTAAATACGATGGTATTTGTAGAGGATTATCAAAAGAAGAAGTTGAAGCAAAAATTGCAGCTGGAGAAAAATATGTTATAAGACTTAAACTTCCAGCTAATAAAGAAATAAAGTTTAATGACATAGTAAGAGGAACTGTATCTATAAATACAGATGACTTAGATGATCAAGTATTGGTGAAATCAGATGGATTCCCTACATACCACTTTGCTGTTATAGTTGATGATCACTTAATGGGTATAACTCATGTTATAAGAGGAGAAGAGTGGTTACCATCAACTCCAAAGCATGTATATACGTATGAAGCATTTGGTTGGGAAGCTCCAACATTTGTTCATCTTCCAAATATATTAAATTCAGAAAGAAAAAAATTAAGTAAGAGACAAGGTGATGTTGCAGTTGAAGACTTTAGAAAAAAAGGATATTTACCAGAGGGTCTTGTAAACTATGTATCACTAGTTGGATGGTCGCCAGAAGACAACAATGAAATATTCAATATGCAAGAGCTTGAAGAAGCATTCTCATTAGAAAGAGTTTCAAAGAGTGGTGGAGTATTTGATACTGACAAGTTAAACTGGGTAAATGCACATTATATAAAGGCGGCAGACAATGCAGTTATAGCTGATCTTGCTATACCTTTCTTAATAGAAGCTGGATTCATAACAGAAGAAGAAGCTGAGGAAAAATACGATTGGATAAAGTCAATGGTAGGAGTAGTAAAGGAAAGCTTATCCTATATAAAAGAAATTACAACTAAGGTTGATATATTCTTTAAAGATGAATTAGAACTTGAAGATGATGAATGTAGAGAGTTTTTAAACTTAGAACATATACCTGCTTTAATAGATGCATTAGAAGAAAAAGTTACAGATGCTGATGAAATAAACGAAGAATTTATAAAAGTTATGTTCAAACAAATTCAAAAAGAACATGGGATTAAAGGTAAAAATTTATTTATGGGAACTAGAGTATTATTAACAGGGCAAATGCATGGGCCTGAAATGCCTTTAGTATTAACTTTACTTGGAAAAGAAAAAATACTTAATAGAATTAAATATATAAAAAAGGAAATAATATAATATAAAAAAATTCTATGTTATCTTAAGATAACATAGAATTTTTTTATATTGTAGTGCATTATAAACTTTTCGTTCTATGGATAACATGGATGGAAGAACTATACTTGTAACTATTTTGATTAAATGAATTTTATCATTTTGATATTGACAAATATTAATTATAAGTATATTATTTAATAAACTATTCCGACAAAAACAGTAGGAATTAAGGAGGGACTTTTATGATTTATAATAATATAGGTGAACTTATAGGAAATACTCCTCTTGTAAAGCTTAATAAATTAGTTGATGAGAACATGGCTGATATTTATATTAAGCTTGAATACTTTAATCCAGGAGGCTCTGTTAAGGATAGAATAGCACTTAATATGATAGAAGAGATGGAGAAAAGAGGACAATTAAAATCTGGATATACCATAGTTGAACCTACTAGTGGTAATACTGGAATAGGGATCGCCATGGTAGGGGCATACAAAGGATATAAAGTAAATTTAGTTATGCCAGAAACAATGAGTATAGAGAGAAGAAAAATATTAAAAGCATACGGGGCTGAAATTGTACTTACAGAGGGCTCAAAAGGAATGAAGGGTGCAATAGATAAAGCTAATGAACTTGTTAATAAAAATGATAATTATGTAATTCTTAGCCAATTTGACAATATGGATAACCCTGATATGCACAGAAAAACAACAGCTATTGAAATTATTAAAGATTTAGATTCAAATATAGACGCATTTGTATCAGGAGTTGGAACTGGTGGAACTATAACTGGCATTGGGGAGGTTTTAAAAGAAGAGATAGACAATATTAAAATCTACGCAATAGAGCCTAATGACTCTCCTGTTTTATCTGGTGGAAGCGCTGGACCCCATAAAATCCAAGGAATAGGAGCTGGATTTATACCTAAAGTCTTAAATACAGATATAATAGATGAAGTTATTACTGTTTCAACTGAAGAATCTTATAATATATCAAGAGAACTTGCTAAAAAAGAAGGGTTATTTCTAGGTATATCTTGTGGAGCCGCTGTATTTGGAGCTATTGAAGTAGCTAAGAAATTAGGAAAAGGAAAAAATGTGGTAGTAATTGCTCCTGACACTGGAGAAAGATATTTAAGTGTAGATAATTTATATTAGGAAGTATATATTAACCCCTTAGAAAAAAAATTTTAAAATGATGAAGGAATTTTTTGTAAAAAACATAATATTATAAATAGTGAACATTGTGTATAAGTCTGTGCATAATATGTGCATAGAATGTGTATTATATTAATAGATGTGTATAACTATTGTTTTTATAGGGGGTTATAGTGATGAGTAAAGAAATTGATGCAATTAAGTTAGAATTAAAATCTCTTTGTCAAGAATTTACGGACGTATTAAATAAAATGAAAGATCAAAATATAATATCTGAAGAAGAGTACAATGAATATTCATCTAAAAAGATAGAGTTTTTAGAAAATTAGTTCAAAAAAGCCTTGAATTTATAATTCGGGGCTTTTTATTTTTATATCAATATGGTATATTTATCATATTGATATATCAAATTGATAAATGGGAAGTATAATATAGTTAATAGAAATTATTTAAGGAGGATTAATATGAAAACCATAATTAGAGAAATAAATGTTATTAAAGAAAAGGATCCAGCAGCTAGGGGAACATTGGAGATTATACTTAATTATCCAGGTCTTCATGCTATTTTAATTCATAGATGCTCGCATTTTTTATATAATAAGAAATTTTTCGTTATAGCTAGAATGATATCTACTATAAGCAGATTCTTAACTGGAATAGAAATACATCCAGGGGCTAAAATAGGAAAAGGACTTTTTATAGATCATGGAATGGGTATAGTAATAGGAGAAACTGCAGAAGTAGGAGATAATGTCACTATTTTTCATGGATCAACTTTAGGAGGGACAGGAAAAGATACAGGAAAAAGGCATCCAACTATAGGTAATAATGTTATAATATCAGCAGGAGCAAAAATATTAGGACCTATAGAAATAGGAGACAATTCGAAAATTGGAGCTAATGCAGTTGTATTAAAAGAGGTTCCTAAAGACTGTACAGTTGTAGGAATACCAGGTAAAATAGTAAAGAGAAATGGGATTAGAGTAGATGAAAAATTATAAAGAGGTGGTAAAATGAAGTTATATAACACTTTAACTAGAAAAAAAGAAGAATTTATTCCTTTAGAAGAAGGTAAAGTAAAGATGTATGTATGTGGACCTACAGTATACAACTACTTTCATATAGGAAATGCAAGACCTTTTATAATATTTGACACTTTAAGAAGATATCTTGAATATAGAGGATATGATGTTACTTATGTACAAAACTTCACAGATGTCGATGATAAGATAATAAACAAGGCTAATGAAGAGAAGATAACTTCTCTTGAGGTAGCAGACAAATATATAAAAGAATATTTCACAGATGCAGATGGACTTGGAATAAAAAGAGCATCTGTTCATCCTAGAGTTACTGATAATATAGAGCAAATAATAGAATTTGTTAAAGATTTAGAGAAAAAAGGATATGCATATGCTGTAAATGGAGACGTATATTTTGATACTAAAAAATTTGATGGGTATGGAAAGCTGTCAAAGCAAAATATAGAAGATTTAGAAGCTGGAGCTAGAATAGAAGTTAATGATAATAAGAAAAGTCCAATGGATTTTGTTCTTTGGAAGAGCAAAAAAGAAGGTGAGCCCGGATGGAGCAGTCCGTGGGGAGAAGGAAGACCTGGTTGGCATATAGAATGCTCTGTAATGTCTAGCAGATATCTAGGAGATACTATAGATATTCATGCAGGAGGTCAAGATTTAACATTTCCTCATCATGAAAATGAAATAGCTCAAACTGAAGCTAGAACTGGCAAAAAATTCGCTAATTACTGGATTCACAATGGATATATAAATATAGATAATGAGAAAATGTCTAAGTCTAAAGGTAATTTCTTTACAGTTAGGGATATATCTGAAAAATATGATTTAGACGTAGTAAGATTCTTTTTATTAAGTGCGCACTATAAAAATCCAGTGAATTTTAGTGATGAGATGCTAAAACAAGCTGGTGCTGGACTTGAAAGACTATATAATACTAAAAGTAATCTAGAGTTTTTAAAAGACAAACTATATGGAAGCATTACTGACGAAGAGAAATCTCTTGTTAAAGAATTAGATACTTTTAGAACTAGATTTATAGAAAGTATGGATGATGATATAAATACAGCAGATGCTATAAGTGTAATATTTGAACTTGCTAGATTTATAAACTCGAATGTAGACGATAAAGCTTCTTTGGAATTCGCTAATGAATGCTATAATTTATTTAAAGAGCTAACAGGTGTTTTAAATATAGCTAATAAAGCAAATGATGATAACATAGATGAAGATATAGAAAATCTTATAGAGCAAAGAACACAAGCCAAGAAGGATAAGGAATATCAATTAGCGGATGATATAAGACAAAAGCTACTTGATATGGGAATAGCAATAGAAGATACAAGACAAGGTGTAAAATGGAGAAGAGTTTAATATGAAAAAAATACAAGCTAGAAATATGTCACCTATAGTACTCGCTTATATGGGGGATACAGTATATGAATCTTTCGTAAGAGAATATTTAATAAATAAAAATAATATATGTAAAGTGAATGAACTTCACAAAAATGCAGTTAAATTTGTAAAAGCAAGCTCCCAAGCTAAAGCAGTATTTTCTTTAGAAAAAGAGCTGAGTGATGATGAAAGTTATATCGTAAAGAGAGGTAGGAATCAAAAATCAAATAAGGTACCAAAAAATGCAGATACAACAGATTATAGATATGCTACTGGATTTGAAGCTTTGATTGGGTACCTACATTTAGTTAAAGAACAAGATAGAGTCAACTATATAATGAGTAAGGCTATAGAAATTATAGAAAATCAAATTTAATATAGAGTAAAAAAAGGATTGAAATATTAATATTTCAATCCTTTTTTTACTCTATATTAAATTTGATGATTTGAGAGTTTAGGATAAATTACAGAATAATTTTTCTATGTTATAAAAAAAGACTATTTTGGAATGTAAAAGGCGATCTTTAATAAAGTGATATGTATAAAAGGTTTTAATTTTTAATTGTTGAATTTTTTAATGACTATAAAAATGAAGCTTAGAATGAACACTCTGAAGAAAATTCGCAATATTCAAAATCAATTTTTCTATGGGAGGTGATGAATTTACAGAACTAAATCAAGAAAAAATATAGGGGGGTATTTATGTTTAAGTTTAAAAAGATTAAATCGGTATGTTTGTTAATTGTTATGATAATGTGTGTAACTTCTGTAGGGTATGCTAATCCTATAAGTGATAATATTTCTACAGAAAATATGTATAATCATTTACTAAAAATAGCAAATGAAGATAATGCTAGAGTGGCAGGTCTTGAAGGTGAATATAAAGCAGCAGATTATATTCACCAAGAACTTGAAAAATACGGGTTAAATGTAGAACGACAGAAATTTCCTATGACTGCTAGATTAGACAGTGCATCATGTGTAATTACTGAATCTAAAAAAGTATATTTAAATAGTACAAACTTTTCTTATTCTCCAGCTACTCCTCCAGAAGGTATTACAGCAGAAATTGTATTTGCAGGATTAGGAGCTAAATCTGATTTTAAAAATATTGATGTAAAGGGTAAAATTGCATTAATAAAAAGAGGTGCTTACTCTTTTTATGAAAAAACTCAAAATGCTGTAAATGCTGGAGCAATAGGAGTTATAATTTATAACAATGATATAGGAGTAATAAAGAGCGGAACTTTAGAAAAAACTACAAATATTCCTGCTATTGCGTTATCTGGTGAAGATGGTGATTCTTTAAAATCAAAACTAGATTCTAAAGAAGTAGTAAAAGCTACAATAAAAGCTGATAATGTAGAAAAAAATAGTTATTCTGAAAACATTATAGGTACTCTAAACTCTGATAATCCAAATGCTAAAACTATAGTTATTGGAGCTCATTATGATTGCGTTGATACTCCAGGAGCGAATGATAATGGTTCGGGAACAGTTTCGTTATTAGAAATTGCAAGAGTACTTTCTTCTGAACAATTAAATTATAATATTAAATTTATAGCGTTTGGTTCTGAAGAAATAGGATTAATAGGATCTGAAAAATATGTAAGAGATTTAAGCCAATCAGAACTAAATAATATACACTGCATGATTAATTTAGATATGGTTGGAGTAGGAGATACTCTAGGAATATTTACATCTAAAAGATATACAAATTCATTTATAGCAGATTTGACCGAACAATACGCTAGTAAACTAGGAATTAGATATAAGCGTGATGCTTCAACTAGAAGTGACCATGCTCCTTTTGAAGCTGTAGGAATTCCAGTTTCTTTCTTAATGTATGAACAAGATGAGAATTACCATACAGATAAAGATACTATAGAGAATATACAATTAGAAAACCTTAAAAACTCTTGTACAATTGTTACTCAAATGGTTTGTGATATATCAAATGTATCTCCAAAAAAAGTTAAAGATTTAAAAATGTTAAAAGTTAAAGATAATATTGAAATAAAATTAGATGCTAAAGAAAATAATTATGACAAATCTAAATTAGATGAATATGATTTTGAAAATCCAGAATTTATAAAGGAATAAAATTTTTAATAAAAGGTCCTTAACATATTGCGTTAAGGACTTTTTACTATTAAGTAGTCATTAGCAACATAAGTTAGTGCATAGTTAATAGACTAATTTTTAATTTTAATTTCCACTGTCAAACAGTATAATGATATAATATTTAAGATAATATTAAAAATTCAAAGGGGGATTTTTTGTGAAAGTAAAATTAATAGAGTATACACCGAATCCAGAAAAAGTAGTGTCTATGGCAGCTAAGCTTTGCTATTCATCTGTTGGAGTTGATGATATAGAAAAGGATTTAACTGATGAGAAGGTGGACAAGTTTTTAAATATGCTTATAAATATAGGACATGAATCTCCTATTGAGCATGTTAATTTTACTTTTGCCGTTGAAGGAATTTCTAGAAGCTGTTCACATCAAATTGTAAGACATCGTATAGCTTCTTTTTCTCAACAAAGTCAAAGGTATGTAACGTTAGGAAGTTTTGAGTACATAATACCACCAGAAATTGAAAGTATACCTCAGGCTAAAAAAATATTTATAGAGTCTATGGAAAAAGATCAAAAGGCATATGATGAACTTGTCGATATTTTATTTAATAAACATTTTAATAATTTTATTGAAGATGGAAAAACTGGAAAAGAAGCTAAATTATTAGCTCAAAAGAAATCGATAGAGGATGCAAGATATGTATTCCCTAATGCATGTGAGACGAAAATGGTATTTACTATGAATGCTAGAAGTTTATTTAATTTCTTCAAACATAGATGCTGCGAAAGAGCTCAATGGGAAATAAGAGAAATGGCTACATTGATGCTTAAGGAAGCAAGAAATGCTGCTCCTATTATATTCAAAAATATAGGACCAAATTGTGTGGCTGGAGCTTGTCCAGAAGGAAAGATGAGTTGTGGCAAAATAAATGACATAAGACAAAAATTTAAGCAGTTATAAGAGGTGAGTATATGATACAAATAGAAGGAAGAAATCCTGTGATAGAAGCTTTAAGAGGAGAAAGAAATATAGATAAAATAATGATAGCAAAAGGAACAACTGAAGGATCTATAAAGAAAATTATCGGAATGGCTAAGGATAAGGGAATAATAGTTCAGTATGTTGATAGGAAAAAAATAGATGAAATAAGTGAATCGCACTCTCATCAGGGAGTTATTGCCATGGGTAATGATTATAGATATTATGAATTAGAAGAAATACTTGAGATAGCAAAACAAAAAAATGAAGATCCATTTGTTATAATATTAGATGAAATAACGGATCCTCATAACCTAGGGTCTATAATGAGAACTGCTGATGCAGTTGGTGCTCATGGAGTTATAGTTCCAAAGAGAAGATCGGCATCTATAACACCTGTTGTTGCAAAAGCTTCCGCTGGAGCTGTAGAATATGTTCCTTTATGTAAAGTAACAAATCTAGTTAGTGCCATAAAAAAATTAAAAGAATATGGACTTTGGATAGCAGCTGCAGATATGAATGGTCAAAATTATTATAAGCAAAATTTAACAGGATCTTTAGGCATAGTTGTAGGAAGCGAGGGTTCAGGAATATCAAGGCTTATAAAAGAAAATTGTGACTTTACAGTAAAAATCCCTATGGTAGGAAATGTAACATCATTAAATGCATCTGTGGCAGCTTCTATAATGTTATATGAGGCATTTAAACAAAGAATAGAAACTAAAGAGGGATAAAGTGAAAGAATACCTAATTTTAGATGGATATAATATAATAAATGCTTGGAAAGAATTGAAAGAATTAGCTAATGAAAGCTTAGAAATAGCAAGACAAAAATTAGTAGAAATTATGGTTGAGCATGCATCTTACAATGGAATAAAGGTTATAATAGTATTTGACGCATATTTGGTAAAAGGTTCTAGGAATGTATTTAAAGAATATGAAAACTTAGAAACGGTGTACACTAAAGAAAATCAAACAGCGGACAGTTATATAGAAAAACTTATAACCCAGATGGACAAGCGTGATATTATTAAAGTTGCAACTAATGATTGGGCAGAACAGCAGATAGTATTAGGCAAAGGTGCAATAAGGATTTCAGCAAGAGAATTAAAATTAGAAGTTGATTTTGCTAAATCAAAAATATCAAAGAAAACTATTCAAAAGAAAATAAAAAAAAACACATTGGACTCTCTTATCGATGAAGAAACATTGTCGAAACTTGAGAAAATAAGGAGAAACCGTTGAAATAGCTTGACTCTAGTTCGAATCTTATCTATAATAATTGATGAAAGAATATTCGAAAAATTACTTATAAAGATAAAACAGTGGGTTCCTAGTTGGAGGGGAGTATAAATGTTAGTTGCAAAAGAAAAAAATGATTATTATCAACAAGAGATAGATCAGAGAAAAATAATAATTAAAGCCAGCAATGGCGATACATTAGCTCTAGAATATCTAATAAAAAAATATAAGAACTTCGTAAGAGCTAAAGCTAGATCATACTTTCTAATAGGTGCAGATAAAGAAGATATAATACAAGAGGGTATGATAGGTTTATATAAAGCTATAAGAGACTTTGATGAAGACAAAACATCATCATTCAAAGCTTTTGCAGAACTATGTATAACTAGACAAATAATAACAGCTATAAAAACAGCAACAAGACAAAAACACATACCTCTTAATTCGTACATATCTTTAAACAAACCTATATATGACGAGGAATCAGATAGGACTCTTTTGGATATAATTACAACAAGTGTAATAACAGACCCTGAACAATTAATAATAAGTAGAGAAGAGCTCAATAATATAGAAACTAAAATAAGTCAAATATTGAGTGGGTTAGAACTTGAAGTTTTGGAATTGTACTTAAGTGGTAAATCATATCAGGAAATAGCAGATAAACTACAAAGACACGTGAAATCAATAGACAACGCACTTCAAAGAGTTAAAAGAAAACTTGAAAAATATTTAGAGTCTAGAAATGATTAAAACGTATTGACTTTACTTTTTATGAGTAGTAAAATATTTAACGAAAGTCTAGAGTGCCCATGTGGCTCAGTAGGTAGAGCGTCGCCTTGGTAAGGCGGAGGTCGGCGGTTCAAGTCCGCTCATGGGCTCCAAAAATTTTGTTTTAAGCATGAAATGACAAATTCACTTCATAAATCTAAAGGAGGAATAAAAAATGGCAAAAGCTAAATTTGAAAGAAATAAGCCACACGTTAACATCGGAACAATAGGACACGTTGACCACGGTAAAACAACATTAACAGCAGCTATAACAAAAACATTATTCTCAAGATATGAATTAGGAGAAGCAGTAGATTTTGCAAATATAGATAAAGCTCCAGAAGAAAGAGAAAGAGGAATCACAATTTCAACAGCACACGTTGAATATGAGACTCCAAACAGACACTACGCACACGTTGACTGCCCAGGACATGCTGACTACGTTAAGAACATGATTACAGGAGCAGCTCAAATGGATGGAGCAATCTTAGTTTGTTCTGCAGCAGATGGTCCAATGCCTCAAACAAGAGAGCATATACTACTTTCAAGACAAGTTGGAGTACCATACATAGTAGTATTCTTAAACAAGTGTGATATGGTAGATGACGAAGAGTTATTAGAGCTTGTTGAAATGGAAGTAAGAGACTTATTAAATGAGTATGAATTCCCAGGAGATGACACTCCAATAGTAAAAGGATCAGCTCTTAAAGCATTAGAAGATCCATCAAGTGAGTGGGGAGACAAAATAGTAGAATTATTCGAAGAAATCGATGCATATATCCCAGAGCCAGAAAGAGATATAGACAAGACTTTCTTAATGCCAGTAGAGGACGTATTTTCAATCACAGGAAGAGGAACAGTTGCAACTGGTAGAGTAGAAAGAGGAATCTTAAAGGTTCAAGATGAAGTTGAAATAGTAGGACTTGCAGAAGAATCTAAAAAGATTGTTTGTACAGGAGTAGAAATGTTCAGAAAGCTTCTAGATCAAGCACAAGCTGGAGATAACATCGGAGCACTATTAAGAGGTGTTCAAAGAGATGATATACAAAGAGGGCAAGTATTAGCTAAGCCAGGATCAATAAAGCCTCATACTAAAGTAATGGCAGAGGTATATGTATTAAAGAAAGAAGAGGGAGGAAGACATACTCCGTTCTTTGATGGATATAGACCTCAATTCTACTTTAGAACAACAGATGTTACAGGATCAATAAAATTACCAGAAGGAACAGAAATGGTAATGCCTGGAGATAACATCACAATGGAAGTTGAATTAATTTCTCCAATAGCAATGGAAGAGGGATTAAGATTCGCTATCCGTGAGGGTGGAAGAACAGTAGGAGCAGGAGTAGTTGCCACTATAATAGAATAATTAAAAAAAGAGAAGGAAGTCTTCCTTCTCTTTTTTTTCTAGAGTGAGTATTAAGAAAATATAATAGTATATTTTTAAAAATAATTGACATAACCATAAAAATATGATACCTTTTATAAGGTAATACTTACAATACTAGCAATCTATGTGTAAAAATAATAGGTTGCTTTAAGATATGGACAGGACAAATTAGGAGGTGTGCCAAATGAGAGTTAAGGTAACTTTAGCATGTACTGAATGCAAACAAAGAAATTACAATACAACTAAAAACAAGAAAAACAATCCAGACAGAATAGAATTAAAAAAATATTGTAGATTCTGTAAAACACATACTACTCACAAAGAAACAAAATAGTTTATAAAGGATGTGACGTGGGAATGTCGGCCCAAACTAATATAAATTCGAATAAAGAAAATACTAAAAGTATAGGTATATTCTTGAAAGAAACTAAAGGGGAACTTAAAAAAGTTCATTGGCCAAACAAAAAAGAGCTAACTAAATATACTGGAGTAGTTCTAATGACATGTCTTTTAATGACTGTATTAGTGTGGGCGGTTGATTCTGGTATAGGATTTTTGTTAAAGCTTATGCTAAATAGATAATTCCGCAAAGGAGGTCAGTGTCATCTAATATTTAGGTAGATGGCAGTTAAGATAATATGTCAGAATTAGAACAAGCTAGATGGTATGTTGTTCATACCTACTCAGGTCACGAAAACAAAGTAAAAGCTACTATTGAAAAAGCTGTTAAAACTAGAGGTATGGAAGATTTCATACTAGATTTAGCTGTACCTACTGAAGAGATAGTAGAAACTAAGAATGGCAAGACAAAATCTAGACAAAGAAAAATATTCCCAGGATACGTTTTGATTAAAATGATTATTACTGATGAATCTTGGTATATAGTTAGAAACACTAAAGGAGTAACTGGATTCGTAGGCCCGGGATCTAAACCGGTTCCTTTATCAGAAGAAGAAGTTAAAACTATGGGTGTTGAAAAATCAACTCTAGAAATAGATTTAGAAGTTGGAGAAGCTATAACGGTTAAGTATGGACCGTTTGAAGGATTCATGGGAAATATTGAAGAAATAAATCTAGAAAAAGAAGTTGTGAAAGTATTAATATCGATGTTTGGTAGAGAAACTCCAGTTGAACTGGAATTCAATCAAATAGAAAAAATATAATCTAAAGAACAAACCTATCAAGGAGGTGTACTAAAATGGCTAAAAAAGTTATAGGACAAATAAAATTACAAATACCTGCAGGAAAAGCTACTCCAGCTCCACCAGTAGGACCAGCATTAGGACAACATGGTGTTAATATAATGGGATTCTGTAAAGAATTTAATGCTAAAACTGCAGATAAGGCTGGACTTATAATACCGGTTGTTATAACGGTTTATCAAGATAGATCTTTTACATTTATAACAAAAACTCCACCAGCTGCAGTATTACTTAAGAAAGCTGTTGGTTTAGAGTCAGCATCTGGAGAACCTAACAAGACAAAGGTTGCTACTATATCTAAAGATAAAGTAAGAGAAATAGCTGAAATGAAAATGCCTGATTTAAATGCTGCTACAGTTGAAGCTGCTATGAGCATGATAGCTGGAACTGCTAGAAGTATGGGTATTGTTGTAGAAGACTAATAATAACTTAAAAAAGTGGGAGGTAAAAATTACCGATATAAACCACAAGGAGGTAAATGAAATGGCTAAAAAAGGAAAAAACTACTTAGAAGCTTCTAAGTTAGTTGATAAAAACAAATTATATGATGCTTCTGAAGCATTATCATTAACAGTTGAAGCTGCTAAAGCTAAATTCGACGAGACAGTTGAAGCTCACATTAAATTAGGTGTAGATTCAAGACATGCAGACCAACAAGTAAGGGGTGCTGTAGTTCTTCCACACGGAACTGGTAAAACTAAGAAAGTTTTAGTATTTGCTAAAGGAGAAAAAGCTAAAGAAGCAGAAGCGGCAGGAGCAGATTTTGTTGGAGCTGAAGATTTATTAGCTAAAATCCAAGGTGAAAACTGGTTTGATTTTGATGTAGTTGTTGCAACTCCTGACATGATGGGTGTTGTAGGAAGATTAGGTAGAGTACTTGGACCAAAAGGTTTAATGCCAAATCCTAAGTCTGGAACAGTTACATTTGATGTTGCTAAGGCAATAGATGAAATAAAAGCAGGTAAGGTTGAATATAGATTAGATAAAACTAATATAATTCACGTTACAGTTGGTAAAGTTTCATTTGGAAAAGAAAAATTAGTAGAAAATTTCGCAGCTTTAATGGAAGCTATTATAAAAGCTAAGCCATCTGCTGCTAAAGGACAATACTTAAGATCTATTACAGTAGCATCTACTATGGGTCCTGGAGTTAAAATAAATCCAGTTAGAGTTGCAGAATAATAAAAAACTCTTGACATAGAGAATTAAATGTTTTATACTTAAAAAGTTGAAAAAATAAATGTTTTACCGTAGACAGTAGGTGCTTTATAGCTTAATTTTACCTACCGAGGTTTTCTATAAATTTATTAATTTAGAGAATGAAGCCTTTGTATGTCTACATACAAAGGCTTTTATAATGCGCGGTGAAATATATAAAATAGACGAAGGAGGTGGAGACCTAGATGTCTAAAATAGTAGAATTAAAAGGACAAGTTGTTTCAGAAATAGCTGAAAAATTAGAAAAGTCTTCGTCAACTGTAATTGTTGATTATAGAGGATTAACAGTGGAAGAAGTTACAGAACTTAGAAAGAAGTTCAGAGAAGCTGACGTAGAATACAAAGTTTACAAGAACACTCTTGTTAGAAGAGCGGCTAAGCAAGTTGGAATTAGCGAGTTAAATGATGAGTCGTTAGTTGGACCAAATGCAATAGCTTTTGGATATGAAGACCCAGTTGCTCCAGCTAGAGTTATAAGTGAATTTATGAAAAATCATCCAAAACTAGAACTTAAAATGGGAATAGTTGAAGGTGAATTCTATGGAAAAGAACAAATTGAAGAATTCTCTAAGATTCCTTCAAGAGAAGTTCTTATTGCAAAATTACTTGGCAGCTTAAAAGCTCCAGTTTCAAATTTTGCATACTTAGTAGATGCTTTAATCAAGAAGCAAGAGGGACAAGAAGCTTAATAAATTAACATTTAATAAAATATCGGAGGTGCTTAAAAATGACTATAGAGCAAATTTTAGAAGCTATAGAAAATATGAAAGTTTTAGAATTAAATGAATTAGTTAAAGCTGCAGAAGAAAAGTTTGGAGTATCTGCTTCTGCACCAGTAATGATGGCTGGAGCTGCTGGTGGAGCTGCTGCAGAAGAAAAAACTGAATTCGACGTAGTATTAGTTGATGCAGGATCTTCAAAAGTAGGAGTTATAAAGGCTGTTAGAGAAATAACTGGACTTGGATTAAAAGAAGCTAAAGCTGTAGTAGACGGAGCTCCAAAAGCTGTTAAAGAAGGAGCTTCAAAAGAAGAAGCTGAGCAAATCAAAGAAAAATTAGAAGCTGCGGGAGCTAAAGTAGAAGTAAAATAATTTACTTTAGGAAAAAGGGTGCCTATTGGGCACCTTTTTTTATGCGTTTTAAAAAAAATTAAAATAGACTTATAAAACATTTATAATTAAACTGAAAATGGATACAATAGAAAACAATGGAATAAATATAAATATTAAAAATTAACATTTAATTTGATTGACATTTTTAACAAAAATATGTTGACCTATTGACAAAAATATGATAACATTATTGAATGCATTGGAATGGAAAAAAAATTGTTTTTAAGTTTTATTTTTATTATGAGAGGTGAAAATGGAATGCCACATCCTGTCACAATAGGTAGAAGAACGAGAATGAGCTTTTCTAAAATTAATGAAGTTGCAAAACTTCCCAACCTTATAGAAATTCAGCTAGATTCCTATGATTGGTTTTTAGAAGAAGGACTGAAAGAAGTTTTTGAAGATATTTCACCTATAGAAGATTACACAGGTAATCTTATCTTAGAGTTTGTAGATTATTCCCTAGATGAAAAACCTAAATACGAAGTAGAAGAATGTAAAGAAAGAGACGTTACCTATTCAGCACCCTTAAAAGTCAAAGTTAGACTTATAAACAAGGAAACTGGAGAAGTTAAGGAACAAGAAGTTTTCATGGGAGACTTCCCATTGATGACTGAAAAAGGTACATTCATAATAAATGGAGCAGAAAGAGTAATAGTAAGTCAGCTTGTTAGATCTCCTGGAGTATATTTCAGTCAAGAGAGAGATAAATCAGGAAAAAGACTGATTTCATCTACGGTTATACCTAATAGAGGAGCATGGTTAGAGTATGAAACTGATTCTAATGACATAGTATCTGTTAGAGTTGACAGAACACGAAAACAACCTGTAACTGTACTATTAAGAGCTTTAGGTTTTGGAACTGATACGGAAATAATAGAACTTTTAGGTGAAGACGAAAGATTATATGCAACACTTGAGAAAGACAATACTAAAACTGTAGAAGAAGGTCTTATTGAAATATACAAAAAACTAAGACCGGGTGAACCACCTACGGTTGAGAGTGCTTCTTCTTTATTAAATTCGTTATTCTTTGATGCTAAAAGATATGATTTGGCTAAAGTAGGAAGATATAAGTTTAATAAAAAACTAGCTTTAGCGTATAGAATAATAAACAAAATAGCATCACATGATATAGTTAACACAGAAACTGGAGAAGTTTTTGTAAAAGAAGGAGAAAAAATATCTATAGAAAAAGCGAAAGCTATACAAAATTCAGGAATAAATGTAGTTAAGGTTTATTCTGAAGAAGATAAAGAAGTTAAAGTTATAGGAAATAACTTTGTAGATATAAAAGAGCACATATCATTTGATATAAGTGACTTGAAAGTAAAGGAAAAAGTTCACTACCCTACACTAAAAGAAATATTAGATACATACAGTAGTGAAGAAGAGATAAAAGATGCTATAAAGGATAGTATAAGAAAATTAGTACCTAAGCATATAATCTTAGACGATATTATTGCTTCTATAAACTATCAATTTAATTTATTCCACCAAATAGGTAATATCGATGATATAGACCATTTAGGGAATAGAAGAGTAAGATCTGTTGGGGAATTGCTTCAAAATCAATTCAGAATAGGTCTTTCTAGAATGGAAAGAGTAATTAAAGAAAGAATGACAATACAAGATATAGAAGTTGCAACTCCTCAAGCCTTAATTAATATAAGACCGGTTGCAGCAGCTATAAAAGAATTCTTCGGAAGTTCTCAGTTATCTCAGTTTATGGATCAAACAAATCCGTTATCGGAGCTTACACATAAGAGAAGGTTATCGGCACTTGGACCTGGTGGTCTTTCAAGAGAAAGAGCTGGCTTTGAGGTTCGTGACGTTCATCACTCTCATTATGGAAGAATGTGTCCTATAGAAACTCCAGAAGGTCCAAATATCGGACTTATCAACTCGCTTGGTACGTATGCTAAAATAAATGAATATGGGTTTATTGAAGCGAGTTACAGAAAAGTTGATAAACAAACTGGAGTAGTAACAGAGGAAATACATTATTTAACTGCAGATGAAGAAGATATATATATAAGAGCACAAGCTAATGAACCGCTTGATGCTGAAGGAAGATTTGTTAACAAAAGAGTTACATCAAGAACTACTAATGGTACAGTACAAGTTGTACCTCAGAATTTAGTTGATTATATGGATATATCTCCAAAACAAGTAGTTTCTGTCGCGACAGCTATGATTCCTTTTCTTGAAAATGATGATGCAAACCGTGCACTTATGGGATCGAACATGCAACGTCAGGCGGTACCTTTAGTTAGAAGAGAATCTCCTATTATAGGAACTGGAATAGAGTATAGAGCAGCTAAAGACTCTGGAGCAGTTGTTGTAGCTAAAAATTCTGGAGTTGTTGATAAATTAAGTGCGGATGAAATAGTTATAAAAAGAGAAGATGGAAATAAAGATAGATACAATATGCTTAAGTTTAAACGTTCAAACCAAGGAACATGCATAAATCAAACTCCTATAGTAAATAAGGGAGATAATATTGAAAAAGGTGATGTTATAGCGGATGGGCCATCTACAGATATGGGAGAAATCGCATTAGGTAGAAACTGTCTTATAGCATTCATGACTTGGGAAGGTTATAACTATGAGGATGCAATCCTTATAAATGAAAGATTAGTAAAAGAAGATAGATTATCTACTATTCATATAGAAGAATACGAAGCTGAAGCAAGAGATACAAAGCTTGGGCCGGAAGAAATAACAAGAGATATACCTAATGTTGGAGAAGATGCTATTAAAAACTTAGATGATAGAGGAATAATTAGAATAGGAGCAGAGGTAGAGTCTGGAGATATATTAGTTGGTAAGGTAACTCCTAAAGGAGAAACTGAACTTACTGCTGAAGAAAGACTTCTTAGAGCTATATTCGGAGAAAAAGCTAGAGAAGTTAGAGACACTTCTTTAAAGGTTCCTCACGGTGAATCGGGAATAATAGTAGATGTTAAGGTATTTACAAGAGAGAATGGGGATGAATTACCTCCAGGAGTAAATGAGCTTGTAAGATGTTATATAGCTAAGAAGAGAAAGATAAACGTAGGGGATAAGATGGCTGGACGTCATGGAAATAAAGGGGTTATATCTAGAATTTTACCTGAAGAAGATATGCCTTTTATGGAAGATGGTACACCAGTAGAGATAGTTTTAAATCCACTAGGGGTTCCGTCTCGTATGAACATCGGACAGGTTCTAGAAATTCACTTAGGTCTTGCAGCCAAAGCATTAGGATGGCATGTTGCTACATCTGTATTTGATGGAGCTAAAGAGGAAGATATAAGAGAAGCTTTAAAAGATGCTAATTATCCTGAAGATGGAAAACTTAGATTATGTGATGGAAGAACTGGAGAAGCATTTGATAATAGAGTAACGGTTGGATACATGTACATGCTTAAACTACATCACTTGGTTGATGATAAGTTACATGCTAGAAGTACTGGTCCTTACTCGTTAGTTACACAACAGCCTCTAGGTGGTAAAGCACAATTTGGAGGACAAAGATTTGGAGAGATGGAAGTTTGGGCTCTTGAAGCTTATGGAGCAGCTCATACGTTACAAGAAATACTAACTGTAAAATCAGATGATGTAATAGGACGTGTAAGAACATACGAAGCTATTGTTAAGGGCGAAAATATTCCTGAACCAGGAATTCCAGAATCATTTAAAGTTTTAATAAAGGAACTTCAAAGTTTATGCCTTGATGTAAAGGTATTAACAGAAGAAGATCAAGAAATAGAAGTAAAAGAGTCTGTAGATGAAGACGAAATCAATGAAAATTTCGAATGTATTGTTTCTAGTGAACAAGACACAGAAGAACCAGAAACTGCAGAAGAAGCTGATGAGGATTTTGAAATAGATTTTGATGAATCCTTATTAGAAGATGATTTAGATGAAGAATTTGATTTTTAATTAAATATAATAAAAGATGCTTAATGCTAGTTTTAATAAACTAGCATTAAGGTACTATGAAAATGATAAAGTTAATTACTTTAAATCTCAAAAAAAGAAGGGAGAGAACTCCTTGTTTGAATTAAATAATTTTGAGTCAATAAAAATAGCTTTAGCATCTCCTGAGAAAATAAGACAATGGTCAAAGGGAGAAGTAAAAAAGCCGGAAACTATAAATTATCGTACTTTGAAGCCAGAAAAAGATGGATTATTTTGTGAGAGAATATTTGGTCCAACTAAAGACTGGGAATGTCATTGTGGAAAATACAGAAGAGTTAGATACAAAGGTGTAGTATGTGATAGATGTGGAGTTGAAGTAACAAAATCTAAGGTTAGACGTGAAAGAATGGCTCATATAGAGCTTGCAGCTCCGGTATCTCACATATGGTACTTTAAAGGAATTCCAAGTAGAATGGGATTATTACTTGATATGTCGCCAAGATCACTTGAAAAAGTTTTATATTTCGCATCTTATATAGTTATAGATGCAGGTGAAACTGGCCTTACAGAAAAACAGCTTTTAACAGAAAAAGAATATAGAGACGCTCAAGATAAGTATGGAAATACATTCAAAGCAGGAATGGGAGCGGAAGCTGTAAAAGAGCTTTTAGTTAAAATCGACCTAGAGTCCTTATCAAAAGAGTTAAAATCAAAATTAAAAGATAGTACAGGACAAAAAAGAGTTAGAACTATAAGAAGAATGGAAGTTGTAGAGGCTTTCAAAAAATCTGATAATAAACCAGAGTGGATGATACTTGATGTGATTCCTGTAATACCTCCTGATTTAAGACCTATGGTTCAACTAGATGGAGGAAGATTTGCAACTTCAGATTTAAATGACTTATACAGAAGAGTTATAAATAGAAACAACAGACTAAAGAGATTATTAGAATTAGGAGCGCCTGATATAATCGTTAGAAATGAAAAAAGAATGCTTCAAGAAGCAGTAGATGCTCTTATTGATAACGGTAGAAGAGGTAGACCAGTAACTGGACCTGGAAACAGACCATTAAAATCTTTATCTGATATGTTAAAAGGAAAACAAGGACGTTTCCGTCAAAACCTTCTTGGTAAGCGTGTTGACTATTCAGGACGTTCTGTTATTGTAGTAGGACCAGAACTTAAATTTTATCAATGTGGTCTTCCAAAAAAAATGGCTTTAGAATTATTTAAACCCTTTGTAATGAATGCGCTTGTATCACAAGGCCATGCTCATAATATAAAGAGTGCAAAGAGAATGGTTGAAAAAGTAAAATCAGAGGTATGGGATGTTTTAGAAGAAGTAATAAAAGGACATCCAGTGTTACTAAATCGTGCTCCTACTCTTCATAGACTGGGAATACAAGCTTTTGAACCAACTTTAGTAGAAGGTAAGGCTATAAAATTACATCCTTTAGTTTGTTCGGCTTATAATGCCGATTTTGATGGAGACCAAATGGCAGTTCACGTACCTTTATCTGTTGAAGCGCAAGCTGAAGCTAGATTTTTAATGCTATCTCCTAACAATATATTAGCTCCTAAGGATGGTGCCCCTATAACTACTCCAACTCAGGATATGGTACTTGGAAGTTACTATTTAACTATAGAGATTGATGGAGAAAAAGGAGAAGGAAGCATATTTAAAGATTATAATGAAATGCTTCTTGCATACCAAACTGGAGCAGTTGGACTTCATGCGAAGGTTAAAGTAAGAAAAAAATTAATAGAAGAAGATAAATCTGTATTAGTAGAAAGTACTGTTGGTAGATTTATATTCAATGAGAATATACCTCAGGATTTAGGCTTTGTAGATAGAAGCAAAGAAAAACACTCATTAGAAGTAGACTTCTTAGTTGACAAAAAACAACTAGGAAAGATTATAGATAAATGTTTTAGAAAGCATGGAAATACTATTACGGCTATAATGCTTGATGATGTGAAAAATTTAGGATTTAAGTTCTCGACAAGAGGAGCTATAAGTATTTCGGTTGCAGATATGATAATACCTGATGAAAAACCACAGTTAATATCAGCAGCTGAAGAGATGGTAGAAAAGTATGAAAGAGCGTATAGAAGAGGTCTTATATCGAATGAAGAAAGAGAAGAAAAAGTTATAGAAACTTGGACTAATACTACTGAAGAAGTTACAGATGCTCTTATGAAAAGCTTGGGCCGTTTGAACAACGTATTTATAATGGCACACTCAGGAGCCAGAGGTAGTAAGAACCAAATAAGACAGCTTGGAGGAATGCGTGGTCTTATGGCTAATGCATCTGGTAAAACTGTAGAAATACCAGTTAAAGCCAACTTCCGTGAAGGGCTTACTGTACTTGAGTACTTTACATCTTCGCACGGTGCAAGAAAAGGACTGGCGGATACAGCGCTTCGTACAGCCGATTCAGGATATCTAACTAGAAGACTTGTTGACGTCAGTCAAGATGTTATCGTTAGAGAAGTTGATTGTGGAACACAAGAAGGTGTTTTAGTAGCAGCATTTAAAGATGGAAATGAAGTAATAGAAGAATTATACGATAGAATAGTTGGAAGATATACCCTTGAACAAATAGTAGATCCTAAAACTAATGAAATATTAGTAGAAGCTGATTCTAGAATAGATGAAGATGATGCTAGTAAAATAATAGATGCAGGGCTTGAAAAAGTAAAAATAAGATCTGTACTTAATTGTAAAACTTCGCATGGAGTTTGTTCTAAGTGTTATGGACGAAATCTTGCTACTGGTAAAGAGGTTAATATAGGTGAGGCAGTAGGTATAATAGCTGCTCAATCTATAGGTGAGCCTGGTACACAGCTTACAATGCGTACTTTCCATACAGGAGGAGTTGCAGGAGGAGATATCACACAAGGTCTTCCGAGGGTAGAAGAGCTATTTGAAGCTAGAAAACCTAAGGGACTTGCAATAATAACAGAAGTTTCAGGGACTGTTCAACTTGATGAAACAGGAAAGAAAAAAGAAGTTACTATAATAGATGAGTTTGGCGAATCAAAAATATATTCAATACCTTATGGATCAAGAATTAAAGTTAAGCAAGGACAATTCTTAGAAGCTGGAGATCCTATAACTGAAGGATCTATAAATCCACATGATATACTAAGAGTAAAAGGTGTTCTTGGAGTTCAGGATTATATAGTTAAAGAGGTTCAAAGGGTATATAGAATGCAGGGTGTTGATATCAATGATAAGCACGTTGAAGTTATCGTTAGACAAATGTTATCTAAGGTTAAAATAGATGATCCTGGAGATACTGATTTACTTCCAGGAGGACTTGTAGATATACTTGAATTTAATTCTGAAAATGAAAAAACAGTGACAAATGAATTAAGACCAGCAGTTTCAAAGAGGGTTTTATTAGGAATAACTAAAGCGTCTCTTGCTACAGAATCATTCCTATCAGCTGCTTCATTCCAAGAAACAACAAGAGTATTAACTGAAGCTGCTATAAAAGGAAAAGAAGATAATTTAATAGGTCTTAAAGAAAATGTAATTATAGGTAAATTGATACCTGCAGGAACAGGTATGAAAAGATATAAAAATATAGCTATTGAAAAAGTAGAAGAATAAAATAAAAATTAATTGATATGCTATATAATATAATTAAATTTTAATAAAACTAAAACATTACAATTCTTTTCTCTATCTACAGGATAAAGAAAAGAATTGTAAGTTATAGGATAAAATTACAACAACGTTTTTCAAAGATATATTGACACTAAACAGTATATAATGTTAAAATGTTAAAGTGTGCAAATTTAAGAAAGTGGACTTTTGAATATTTATCAGATTACACTTTAATCTTTTGAGTATTTAATAAGGAGGAAACTTTAATGGATTTACAAAGCTTGAGAAATGAAAAAAAAGTAATAGGCACCAAACAAGCAAGTAGAGCCTTAAAAGAAAATAAGGCAAAACTAGTTTTTATAGCACAAGACGCAGAAAAGCATGTTACAAAACGTGTGGAAGAATTATCGAAACAAAATAACGTAGAAATAATCTACGTTGATTTCATGGAGGAATTAGGCAGAATTTGCAATATACAAGTAGGAGCTGCCATAGTTGCTGTTTTGAAATAGTTGGCCGTCAACTAAAATATTGGAAGGAGGTGCGAACGATGCCAACAATAAGTCAGTTAGTTCGTAAAGGAAGAAAAGCAATAGAGAAGAAATCTACTGCTCCAGCTTTACAAAAAGGATTTAATTCATTAAACAAAAAATCTACAAATACTAGTTCGCCACAAAAAAGAGGAGTGTGTACTTCTGTTAAGACTGTAACTCCTAAAAAGCCTAACTCAGCTTTAAGAAAGATTGCCAGAGTTAGATTAACTAATGGAATAGAAGTTACTGCTTATATCCCAGGAGAAGGACACAACTTACAAGAGCATAGTGTTGTTCTTATAAGAGGTGGAAGAGTTAAAGACTTACCAGGAGTTAGATACCACATACTAAGAGGTACTTTAGATACTGCTGGGGTTGAAAACAGAGGTCAATCAAGATCTAAGTATGGTACAAAGAGACCTAAGGTTAAGAAATAATTTTAAAAAGATAATTTGAAAAATCGTTCGGTGCTTTAAATATATATAAATATTTACGGCATCACGGCAAATAATAAATTTGTCGAGTACCGATGATCTAAAAAAGATTAAGGAGGGAAGCACAATGCCAAGAAAAGGTAATGTTCCAAAGAGAGAAATCTTACCGGATCCGATATACGGAAGTAAGGTTGTTACTAAATTAATAAATAATTTAATGTTAGATGGTAAAAAAGGTAAGTCACAAAATATTGTGTACGGAGCTTTTGAACTTATAAAAGAAAGAACTGGAGAAGAGGCATTAGAAGTTTTTGAAAAAGCTATGAATAATATAATGCCAGTGCTTGAAGTTAAAGCTAGACGTGTTGGAGGAGCTAACTACCAAGTACCGATTGAAGTAAGACCAGAAAGAAGACAAACTTTAGGCCTTAGATGGTTAGTTAAGTATACTAGAGCTCGTGGAGAAAAGGGTGCTGTAGAAAAATTAGCTAAAGAAATAATGGATGCTGCTAACAACACAGGTGCATCAGTTAAAAAGAAAGAAGATACTCATAAGATGGCAGAGGCTAATAAAGCATTTGCTCATTATAGATGGTAAAATATATAAAAACTGATAATGTTAATATCAGAAAGGAGGATACCTGTGGCTAGACAATTTTCTTTAGAAAACACTAGAAATATAGGTATAATGGCTCATATAGATGCAGGAAAAACTACTACTACTGAGAGAATCCTGTTCTATACTGGTGTTACTCGTAAAATAGGAGAGACTCATGAAGGGGCTTCTCAAATGGACTGGATGGAGCAGGAAAAGGAAAGAGGTATAACAATAACTTCTGCTGCTACAACTTGTCAATGGAATGGAAATAGAATAAATATAATAGACACTCCTGGACACGTAGACTTCACTGTTGAGGTTGAAAGATCTCTTAGAGTTCTTGATGGATCAGTTGCAGTTTTCTGTGCAAAGGGTGGGGTTGAACCTCAATCAGAAAATGTATGGAGACAAGCTGATACTTATGGAGTTCCAAGAATTGCATTTGTAAACAAAATGGATAGAACAGGTGCTGATTTCTTCAACGTTGTAGAAATGATGAAGGATAGATTAGGAGCTAATGCAGTTGCAGCTCAATTACCAATAGGTAACGAAGATCAGTTCACGGGAATTGTTGATCTTGTTGAAATGAATGCAAGAATATACAAAGATGACCTGGGTCAAGACATGGAAACGGTAGAAATACCTGAAGATCTAAAAGACCAGGCTCAAGAATATAGAGAAACATTAGTTGAAACTGTTGCTGAAACAGATGAAGAATTAATGATGAGATATTTAGAAGGCGAAGAAATATCTAATGAAGAATTAAAGTCTGCTTTAAGAAAAGCTGTTATTGCTTGTGAGATAAACCCAGTATTCTGTGGTACTGCTTACAAGAACAAAGGAGTACAGTTATTATTAGATGCAGTTATAGATTACATGCCATCTCCTGTTGAAGTGCCAGCTATAACTGGTATGACACCAGATGGAGATGAAGAGTCTAGACCATCTTCTGATGAAGAACCTTTTGCAGCATTAGCATTTAAGATAATGGCTGATCCATTTATCGGAAAACTTGCTTTCTTTAGAGTATATTCTGGAGTATTACAATCTGGTTCTTATATAATCAACTCAACTAAGAACAAGAAAGAAAGAATTGGGCGTATATTACAAATGCATGCTAACTCAAGAGAAGAAATCTCTGAAGTTCATGCAGGTGATATAGCTGCAGCGGTTGGACTTAAAGATACTACTACTGGAGATACTTTATGTGATCCAAACCATCCAATTGTTCTTGAATCAATGGAATTCCCAGAGCCTGTTATTTCTGTTGCTATAGAGCCTCAATCTAAAGCAGCTCAAGAAAAAATGGGTATAGCTCTTCAAAGACTTGCTGAAGAGGATCCAACATTTAGAGTTCGTACTGATGAAGAAACAGGACAAACTATAATATCTGGTATGGGTGAGCTTCACCTTGAGATTATAGTTGATAGATTGTTAAGAGAATTTAAAGTAGAAGCTAACGTTGGAGCTCCACAAGTTGCATACAGAGAAACTATTACTCAAGAAGTTGATATTGATAATAAGTACTCTAAGCAATCTGGTGGTAGAGGACAGTATGGTCACGTTAAGATTAGAGTTAGACCTTCTGAGCCAGGTGTAGGCTACAAGTTTATTAACAAGGTAGTTGGGGGATCAATCCCTAAAGAATACATTGGACCAATTGATACTGGTATCCAAGGAGCTATGGAAGCAGGTATTGTAGCAGGGTATCCTGTTGTTGACGTTGAAGTTGAATTATATGATGGTTCTTACCATGATGTCGATTCATCTGAAATGGCGTTTAAGGTTGCAGCTTCTATGGCATTCAAAGAAGCTATGAGAAAAGCAAGCTCAATTCTTCTTGAGCCATACTTCAAAGTAGAAGTAGTAACTCCAGAAGATTACATGGGAGATGTAATGGGTGACTTAAACTCTAGACGTGGTAGAATAGAAGGAATGGAAGCTAGATCAGGTGCACAAGTAATAAATGCATATGTTCCTCTTTCAGAAATGTTTGGATATTCAACGATTTTAAGATCAATGTCTCAAGGTCGTGCGACATATACAATGATATTCGATCACTACGAGCAAGTTCCAGCATCTGTTGCTAAAAAAATAGCAGAAGGAAAATAATATAAAAAAATGGTAGGGATATAAATATCCCTACCTTAATATAAGGAGGAATAAAAAATGGCAAAAGCTAAATTTGAAAGAAATAAGCCACACGTTAACATCGGAACAATAGGACACGTTGACCACGGTAAAACAACATTAACAGCAGCTATAACAAAAACATTATTCTCAAGATATGAATTAGGAGAAGCAGTAGATTTTGCAAATATAGATAAAGCTCCAGAAGAAAGAGAAAGAGGAATCACAATTTCAACAGCACACGTTGAATATGAGACTCCAAATAGACACTACGCACACGTTGACTGCCCAGGACATGCTGACTACGTTAAGAACATGATTACAGGAGCAGCTCAAATGGATGGAGCAATCTTAGTTTGTTCTGCAGCAGATGGTCCAATGCCTCAAACAAGAGAGCATATACTACTTTCAAGACAAGTTGGAGTACCATACATAGTAGTATTCTTAAACAAGTGTGATATGGTAGATGACGAAGAGTTATTAGAGCTTGTTGAAATGGAAGTAAGAGACTTATTAAATGAGTATGAATTCCCAGGAGATGACACTCCAATAGTAAAAGGATCAGCTCTTAAAGCATTAGAAGATCCATCAAGTGAGTGGGGAGACAAAATAGTAGAATTATTCGAAGAAATCGATGCATATATCCCAGAGCCAGAAAGAGATATAGACAAGACTTTCTTAATGCCAGTAGAGGACGTATTCTCAATCACAGGAAGAGGAACAGTTGCAACTGGTAGAGTAGAAAGAGGAATCTTAAAGGTTCAAGATGAAGTTGAAATAGTAGGACTTGCAGAAGAATCTAAAAAGATTGTTTGTACAGGAGTAGAAATGTTCAGAAAGCTTCTAGATCAAGCACAAGCTGGAGATAACATCGGAGCACTATTAAGAGGTGTTCAAAGAGATGATATACAAAGAGGACAAGTATTAGCTAAGCCAGGATCAATAAAGCCTCATACTAAAGTAATGGCAGAGGTATATGTATTAAAGAAAGAAGAGGGAGGAAGACATACACCGTTCTTCGATGGATATAGACCTCAATTCTACTTTAGAACAACAGATGTTACAGGATCAATAAAATTACCAGAAGGAACAGAAATGGTAATGCCTGGAGATAACATCACAATGGAAGTTGAATTAATTTCTCCAATAGCAATGGAAGAGGGATTAAGATTCGCTATCCGTGAGGGTGGAAGAACAGTAGGAGCAGGAGTAGTTGCTTCTATAATGGAATAATTAAAATAAAGAGAAGGTATATGCCTTCTCTTTTTTTATAAAAAAAACTTTACAATCTAATATCTTTATTATAAAATAAAAACTGTTGAAAACGGATTATAGTTATAAATGTAATTAAAATAAATTAAAAACATATTTTTTAAAAAAACCCTTGAAAAAAATGTGTTTTTAATATAAAATATAATAGTGTGTTTGAGAAATGCGATGAAGTAAAAGGTTGCTGACCACCAGGTAATTTTTACAGAGTATGTCTGTATCTCAGAATCGGGCGACCTGATCCTACGCTGTGTTTTGAAAAAAACAACACACCCGGAACAGTGTAAAGGGATCAAGTCGTACGTGCAAATTAAACGTGCGATAAAGGAGGGAAAATTAAATGGCTAAGAATGAGAAAATAAGAATTAGATTAAAATCATATGATCACAAGATACTGGATTTATCAGCAGAAAAAATAGTTGAAACTGCTAAGAAGACAGGAGCTAAGGTTTCAGGACCAGTACCGCTACCTACTGAAAAACAAATAATAACTATATTAAGAGCAGTTCATAAATACAAGGATTCTAGAGAACAATTTGAAATGAGAACTCACAAGAGACTTGTAGATATAACAAATCCAACACCAAAAACTGTAGATTCTTTAATGAAGTTAGATTTACCAGCAGGTGTTGATATTGAAATCAAATTATAATAAATTTGATACTAAGATATGGATATAGATATACCTTATCTTAGAATGATTACGAATACGTAATCCGCTGTAAGATTATAGGAGGTGTCAATGATGAATGGATTATTAGGTAAAAAAATTGGGATGACTCAAATATTTACTGAAGAAGGTAATGTTATTCCTGTTACTGTTATTGAAGCAGGACCAATGGTAGTTACTCAAATAAAGAATGTAGAAAATGATGGATACAGTGCAGTTCAAGTTGGTTTTGGAGAGGCTAAAGAGAAATCTTTAAACAAACCTCAAAAAGGACAGTTTGAAAAAGCAGGAGTATCATTCAGAAAGCATTTAAAAGAATTTAGAGTTGAGAACTCAAGTGAGTATACAGTAGGACAAGAAATAGCTGCTGATATATTTACAACAGGAGAAAAAGTAGATGTTACTGGAATAAGTAAAGGTAAGGGATTCCAAGGGGTTATAAAGAGACATGGTCAAAGTAGAGGTCCTGAATCTCACGGTTCAAGATACCACAGAAGACCAGGTTCAATGGGAGCTTGTGCTACACCTGGTAGAGTGTTCAAGGGTAAAAAATTAGCTGGACACATGGGAGTAGATAAAGTTACTATTCAAAACCTAGAAGTTGTAAGAGTAGATGCTGAAAAGAACTTAATATTAGTTAAAGGTGCTATACCTGGAGCTAAGCGTTCGTTAATTACTATAAAAAAAGCAGTAAAGTCAAGCAAGTAATTTAATCTTGTAAGAAAGGAGGAAGCAAAATGCCAAAAGTAGATATATTAAACATTAACGGTGAAAAGGTTGATGAATTAGTATTATCAGATAACGTATTCGGTGCTGAAGTTAATGAACACGTTTTATATGAAGTAGTAAAGAATCAATTAGCCAATAAAAGACAAGGTACTCAATCTGCTAAAACTAGATCTGAAGTAAGAGGTGGAGGAAGAAAGCCTTGGAGACAAAAAGGAACTGGTAGAGCAAGACAAGGTAGTACAAGATCACCTCAATGGGTAGGTGGAGGAATTGTATTCGCACCAAAGCCTAGAGATTATAGATATACTTTACCTAAGAAGGTAAGAAGATTAGCTATGAAGTGTGCTTTATCATCTAAAGTTCAAAATAAAGAAATAATAGTTTTAGATGCATTAAATATGGAAGCTCCAAAGACTAAAGAATTCGCTAAAATACTTAACAATTTAAAAGTAGAAAAGAAAGCTTTAGTAGTTTTAGGAGAAAACAATAAAAATGTAATAAAGTCAGCTTCAAACATAGAAGGAGTTACAACTGCTCTTGTTAACACTATAAATGTATATGATATATTAAAACATGATGCATTTATCATAACTAAAGATGCTGTTGAAAAAGTGGAGGAGGTGTACGCGTAATGACTAATCCACATGATATAATTGTAAAACCTGTTATAAGTGAACAAAGTATGGCGGATATGGCTTCTAAAAAATACACTTTTGTAGTTTCTAAAAGAGCTAACAAAACTGAGATAAAGAAAGCTGTTGAAACTGTATTTGGTGTTTCAGTCGATAAAGTAAACACTTTAAACTATAGCGGAAAAGAAAAAAGAATGGGAAAACATGTAGGTAGAACTGCAAGCTTTAAGAAGGCTGTTATTACTTTAACAGCTGATAGTAAAGAAATAGAGTTCTTCGAAGGCGTGTAGGAATCAAGCAAGAAGGAGGGAAATAAGATGGCTATTAAAAAGTTTAAACCAACTTCTCCTGGATTAAGACAAATGACGGTTTTAGTTTCTGATGAAATAACTAAACATGAACCGGAGAAATCATTACTTGTTTCTTTAAAGAAACATTCAGGAAGAAATGCTCATGGTAAAATAACTGTTCGTCATAAAGGTGGCGGAGCTAAGAAAAAATATAGAATAATAGATTTTAAGAGAAATAAAGATGGTGTTCCTGCGAAAGTTACTGCAGTTGAATACGATCCAAATAGAACTGCTAACATAGCATTATTAGCTTATGCTGATGGAGAAAAAAGATATATATTAGCACCTAATGGAATTAAGGTTGGAGAAACTTTAATGTCAGGTGAAAATGCAGATATCAAAGTGGGAAATGCTTTAGTATTAAAAGATATCCCAGTAGGTACTTTAGTGCACAATATCGAATTAAAAGTTGGAAAAGGTGGACAAATAGTAAGATCTGCTGGAGCTTCAGCTCAGTTAATGGCTAAAGAAGGAAAGCATGCTCTTTTAAGATTACCATCTGGAGAAATGAGATATGTTAATATCAACTGTAGAGCTACAATAGGACAAGTTGGAAACTTAGAACACTTCAACGTAACTATAGGTAAAGCAGGAAGAAAGAGACATATGGGAATTAGACCAACAGTAAGAGGATCTGTAATGAACCCTTGCGACCATCCACACGGAGGAGGAGAAGGTAGAGCGCCAATAGGTAGACCATCACCGGTTACACCTTGGGGTAAACCAGCTCTTGGATACAAAACTCGTAAGAAAAACAAAGCTTCTGATAAATTAATAGTATCAAGAAGAAAGAAATAATACACATTAATAAGTAATGGGAAGGAGGAAAGCAAATGGGAAGATCAACTAAAAAAGGACCTTTTGTTCACCCGCGTCTTCTTAAGAAGATAGAAGCTATGAATGCTGCAAATGAAAAGAAAGTTATAAAGACTTGGTCAAGAGCATCAACTATATTTCCTCAAATGGTAGAACATACTATAGCTGTACATGATGGTAGAAAACACGTGCCAGTTTATGTAACAGAAGATATGGTTGGACATAAATTAGGAGAATTTGCTCCTACAAGAACTTTTAAAGGACATAAAGACGACGAAAAGTCTTCTAAGAGAAAATAGTCCGTTTACAATGGAAGGAGGTAATCGCTGTGGAAGCTAGAGCAACTGCTAAATATATACGTATAGCACCAAGAAAAGCAGGTCAAGTAGCTGATATTGTTAGAGGAAAGAATGTAAATGAAGCCTTAGCAATATTAAAGTATACGCCAAGAGGTGCCGCACCAGTAATAGCTAAAGTTGTGAAATCTGCAATGGCTAACGCTGAAAATAATTACAATATGGACGTAGATAAGTTATATGTTGCGGAAGTATTTGCAAACCAAGGCCCTACAATGAAGAGATTCATGCCAAGAGCTATGGGAAGAGCTACAACTATTAGAAAAAGAACAAGTCATATAGAGGTAGTACTGAAAGAAAGATAAATTTATCTATAGAAGGAGGGAAATCAATGGGTCAAAAGGTTAACCCACACGGCTTTAGAGTCGGAGTGATAAAGGACTGGGATTCTAGATGGTTTGCTGATAAAAAAGAGTTCGGTGCTTTTATATTAGAAGATCATACTATACGTAAATTCTTAAAGAATAAATTAAATACATCTGGAGTTTCTAAAATAGAAATCGAAAGAGCTGCTAATAAAATTAGACTACATTTATCTGTTGCTAAACCAGGAATGGTAATAGGTAGAGGTGGATCTGGAATAGAAGCTTTAAAAGCCGAATTAGAAAAAATGACTAAGAAAAATGTTTATATAAACATTGTAGAAGTTAAGCATCCAGAAAAAGAAGCTCAATTAATAGCAGAAAATATAGCTTTAGCTATTGAAAGAAGAGTATCTTTCAGAAGAGCTATGAAGCAAGCTATACAAAGAGCTATGAGAGCAGGAGTTAAAGGTATAAAGGTTTCTGCATCTGGTAGACTTGGTGGAGCTGAAATGGCTAGAACTGAAGGATACAGTGAAGGAAATGTACCTCTTCAAACTTTAAGAGCTGATATAGCTTATGGATTTGCTGAATCAAACACAACTTATGGTAAAATAGGAATCAAAGTTTGGGTTTGTAACGGAGAAGTTCTTCCATCAAAAAATGGTTTTGCGCCAAGAGTGATAGAAGAGAGAAAAGATAAGAAAAGAAGAGATAACAGAGATAACAGAAACAACAAATCTCAAAGATATCCAAAGAAAGAGGCTTAATAAGTAGATATTAAGGAAGGAGGAAATGCTCATGTTAATGCCTAAAAGAGTAAAGCGTCGTAGAGTTCACAGAGGTAAAATGTCTGGTCAAGCTCATAAAGGTAATAAGGTTACTTATGGAGAGTTTGGATTAGTAGCATTAGAGCCAGCATGGATAACTTCTAATCAAATAGAAGCTGCCAGAATAGCGATGACAAGATATATAAAAAGAGGGGGAAAAGTTTGGATAAAGATATTCCCTCATAAGCCAGTAACTAGAAAGCCAGCAGAAACTCGTATGGGAGCCGGAAAAGGATCACCAGAGTACTGGGTAGCTGTAGTTAAACCTGGTAGAGTAATGTTTGAACTTGCAGGAGTTCCAGAAGAAAAAGCTAGAGAAGCTATGAGACTTGCTATGCATAAGCTTCCTGTTAAATGTAAATTTGTTATGCGTGAAGAAACTGAAGTAAAGGGTGGTGAAGCGGATGAAAGCTAAAGAGTTAAGAGATATGACTAGCTCAGAGTTAAATCAAAAGATAAATGAATTTAAAAGTGAATTATTTAGCTTAAGATTCCAATTAGCTACAGGACAGCTTGAAAATACATCTAGAGTTAAGTTCGTTAAAAAAGATATAGCTAGAGTAAAGACCATCCTTATAGAAAGAGAACTAGAAGAATCTAGAGCTTAGTAGCTTAAAAGAAGGGAGGCTCTCAATATGGAAAGAGGAAGTAGAAAAGTTAGAATAGGCCGTGTTGTAAGTGATAAAATGGACAAAACTATAGTTGTTGCTGTAGAGGAATTTGTTCGTCATCCATTATACGGAAAAGCTGTAAAAAGAACTAAGAAATTCAAAGCTCATGATGAGCAAAATGTATGCAATATTGGAGATAGAGTAAAAATAATGGAAACTAGACCTTTATCTAAAGATAAGAGATTTAGATTAGTTGAAGTTATAGAGCAAGCTAAATAATACAGGCGAAAAGGAGGGATTATGAATGATACAACAGGAGACACGTTTAAAAGTTGCTGATAATTCAGGTGGTAAAGAACTATTATGTATACGTGTTTTAGGCGGAAGTGGAAGAAAGTATGCAAACGTTGGAGATGTAATAGTTGCTACTGTTAAAAGTGCAACACCTGGTGGAGTTGTTAAAAAAGGTAAAGTTGTTAAAGCTGTAGTAGTAAGAACTAAACAAGGTCTAAGACGTAAAGACGGTAGTTATATAACATTTGATGAAAATGCTGCTGTTATAATAAAAGACGATAAAACTCCTATGGGAACTCGTATCTTCGGGCCTGTTGCAAGAGAGTTAAGAGATAAGGATTTTATGAAGATAGTTTCTCTTGCTCCAGAGGTACTATAATTAAGGAGGTGCAATAGAAGATGATGCGCGTAAAAAAAGATGATACTGTTGTTGTTATATCGGGAAAAGATAAAGGCAAAAAAGGTAAAGTCCTACAAGTTTTCACTAAACAAGAAAAAGTGATAGTTGAAGGCGTAAACATGGCTACAAAACATCAAAAACCTAACGCTAAAGTGCAACAAGGTGGAATTGTACATCAAGAAGCACCTATACATGTTTCAAATGTTATGCTGTTTGATGCTAAAGAAGGTAAAGGTGTAAGAGTAGGATTTAAAGTATTAGAAGATGGAACAAAAGTAAGAGTGTCTAGAAAGAGCGGAGAAGAAATATAATATCTTGAAAGGAGGGACCAAAAGTGGCTTCAAGATTAAAAGAAAAGTACACTAAAGAAGTTGCTCCAGCATTAATGGAGAAATTCGCATATAAAAATGTTATGGAGATACCTAAACTTGAAAAAGTTATAATAAACATGGGTATTGGTGATGCAAAAGAAAATGCAAAATCACTAGAAGCAGCAATTGTAGAATTAGAAAAGATAAGTGGGCAAAAACCTGTTACTACTAAAGCCAAGAAATCTGTTGCAAACTTTAAATTAAGAGAAGGAATGCCAGTTGGTGCTAAAGTAACATTAAGAGGAGATAAAATGCATCACTTTGTTGATAAGTTATTCAACATTTCTTTACCAAGAGTTAGAGACTTTAGAGGAGTTAATCCTAATTCATTTGATGGAAGAGGAAACTATGCGCTTGGAATTAAAGAGCAATTAATTTATCCAGAAATAGAATATGATAAAGTTGATAAAGTAAGAGGTATGGATATAATATTTGTTACTAGTGCTAAGAATGATGAGCAAGCACGTGAATTATTAAAATTATTAGGAATGCCATATTCTAAGTAATCAAAGGAGGGATTCCAATGGCTAGAAAAGCTATGGTTGTGAAACAACAAAGAAAACAAAAGTATAAAACTAGAGAATATACTAGATGTAGTATATGTGGTAGACCACATGCTGTTTTAAGAAAATTCGGCATATGTCGTATATGCTTTAGAGAACTAGCTTACAAAGGAGAAATACCTGGAGTTAGAAAAGCAAGCTGGTAATATATGAAAGGAGGTCAAAACTATGACAATGACAGATCCAATAGCGGATATGCTAACACGTATAAGAAATGCTAATACAGTTAAACATGAAACTGTTGACATACCTGCTTCAAATATTAAAAAAGAAATAGCTAGAATTCTGTTAGAAGAAGGATTTATAAAAGGCTATGATGTAATAGAAGATGGTAAACAAGGAATAATTAGAGCTCAATTAAAGTACGGAAAAAACAACGAGAGAGTTATAACTGGAATAAAGAGAATTTCAAAGCCAGGAATGAGAGTTTATGCAGCTAAGCATGAAACACCAAGAGTTTTGAATGGGCTTGGAATTTCAATAATATCTACTTCAAAAGGGATAATAACAGATAAACAATCTAGAAAAGAAGGCGTTGGCGGAGAAGTAATTTGCTACGTTTGGTAATATAAAGAAGGCTGCAAGGAGGTGTAGATATGTCAAGAATAGGTATTAAGCCAATTGAAATAGCAGAAGGCGTAAACGTTATAATAGGAGAAGAGAACGTTATAACAGTTAAAGGCCCTAAAGGAGAACTTACAAAAAAGTTTGTAGAAGATTTAAAAATAACTAAAGAAGAGAACTCTATAGTAGTTGAAAGACCTACGAATAATAAAAGACATAGATCTTTACACGGATTAACTAGAACACTTATAGCTAATATGGTTGAGGGTGTTACTAAAGGATATGAAAAGAAATTAGAGTTAGTTGGTGTAGGTTATAGAGCTCAAAAGCAAGGTACTAAGTTAGTTATGAGTTTAGGATTTTCTCATCCAGTAGAAATGGAAGATCCAGAAGGAATAATGACTGAAACACCTAATCAAACTGAGATACTAGTTAAAGGTATAGATAAGCAATTAGTAGGTAACTATGCTGCTAAGATAAGAGCTTGGAGAAAGCCAGAGCCATATAAAGGCAAAGGAGTTAAGTACGCTGGTGAAGTTATAAGACGTAAAGAAGGAAAAACAGGTAAGTAAAAAATTTAGAATAGAAAGGAGTGAATATGGGTGTTCAAAAAAGTAGATAAAAATAAGAACAGACTCCAAAGACACAAAAGAGTTCGTAAGAAAATTCATGGAAGCTCTGAAACACCAAGAGTAAATATATTTAGAAGTAATTCTAATATATACGCTCAAATAATAGATGATGTTAACGCATGTACTTTAATTGCCGCTTCTTCTCTTGAGGCAGAGGTTAAAAATGCTGTTGGAAACACTGGAAATAAAGAAGCTGCTAAGCTTGTAGGTAAACTATTAGCTAAAAAAGCTTTAGAAAAAGGAATTAAAGAAGTTGTATTTGATCGTGGTGGATATATCTATCATGGTAGAGTACAAGAATTAGCAGAGGGAGCTAGAGAAGGCGGCCTTGAGTTTTAATAAAAGGAGGGAAATACATGCTTCGTAAACCTATAGATTCAAGACAACTTGACTTAAAAGAAAAAGTTGTTCAAATAAGACGTGTTACTAAAGTTGTTAAGGGTGGTAGAAACTTCAGATTTGCTGCTTTAGTAATAGTTGGAGATGAAAACGGATACGTAGGATTAGGTACTGGTAAAGCTATGGAAGTACCTGATGCTATTAAAAAAGCAATAGATGATGCAAAGAAAAACTTAATTAATGTACCTATGGTTGGAACTACAATTCCTCACCAAGTAAAAGGACATTTTGGCGCAGGTAATATATTAATAATGCCAGCACAAGAAGGTACAGGTGTTATCGCTGGAGGACCTGTTCGTGCGGTTCTTGAGCTTGCAGGATTAAAAGATGTTAGAGCTAAATCTTTAGGATCTAACAATGCTAGAAATATGGTAAATGCTACTATAGAAGGACTTAAGTCTCTAAGAACTGCTGAAGATATAGCAAAACTTAGAGGTAAAAAAGTTGAAGACCTTCTAGGATAAGGAGGTATTTAAATGGCTAATTTAAAAATAACATTAGTAAAAGGATTAATAGGAACTAATCCTAAGCAAAGAAAAACAGTTGAGGCTCTTGGTCTTAAAAAAAGACATCAAGTAGTTGAGCAGCCAGATAATCCTCAAACAAGAGGAATGATCAAAATAGTAGAACACTTAGTAGAAGTTAAGTAATATATAACATAGAAAGAAGGAGGTGTAATCATGAAATTACATGAGTTAAGACCTGCTGAAGGCGCTGTTAAAAACAGAAAGAGACTAGGAAGAGGAACTGCAACTGGTCAAGGTAAAACTTCTGGACGTGGTCAAAAAGGACAAAACTCTCGTTCAGGTGGAGGAGTAAGACCAGGATTTGAAGGAGGGCAAATGCCTATATATAGAAGACTTCCAAAGAGAGGTTTCACTAATATATTCAAGAAAGCGTACTCACTAGTGAATGTAGAAAGATTAAATATATTTGAAAACGGTGCTGAGATAACTCCAGAAATCCTTAAAGAAAAAGGAATAATCAGAAAGATTGAAAAAGATGGAGTTAAGATATTAGGTGAAGGTACATTAGAGGTAAACGTAACAGTTAAATCTCAAAAATTCACTAAATCAGCTATTGAAAAAATAGAAGCAGCTGGAGGAAAGGTAGAGGTGATCTAAAGTGCTATCTACCTTGAAAAATGCTTGGAAAATTCCTGATTTAAGAAAAAGAATTCTATATACATTAATGATGATTATTGTATTTAGAATCGGATCTTCAATACCTGTACCTGGCGTAGATATAGATTATATTAAGAAGGTAGTTGACCAAGCGGGTCTTCTTTCCTTCTATGATTTAGTAGCAGGAGGAGCTTTTAGACAATTTACTATATTTGCTTTAAGTATAACTCCTTATATAACGGCATCAATAATAGTGCAGTTATTAACTATAGCTATACCAAGTCTGGAAGAACTGAGTAAATCAGGTGAAGAAGGAAGAAAAAAGATGGTTCAATACACAAGATATGGAACCATTATTTTAGCGTTAATTCAAGCTACAGGAATAAGTGTAGGTTTGTTTAGAGGAGCATTAATATCTAAGGATATATTTTCTATAATAACAGTAGTTCTTACTCTAACTGCAGGAACATCATTCTTAATGTGGTTAGGTGAAAAAATTACTGAAAAAGGTATAGGTAATGGAATATCTCTTATAATATTTATAGGTATTATATCAAGAGTTCCAGGTTCCTTTATTCAGACGTATAAATTATTCTCAGAAAACCAAATAAACATTATACAACTGATTATATTTGCAGCTGTAGCTATAGCTATAATCGTAGGAGTAATAGCTATACAACAAGGATCAAGAAAGATACCTGTACAGTACGCTAAAAGAGTAGTAGGAAGAAAAATGTATGGTGGACAAAGCACACATATACCAATGAAGGTGAATCAAGCAGGTGTTATTCCAGTTATATTTGCAGTTTCACTTTTGGCATTTCCTCAGACACTATCATTATTCTTAAAGGGAGAGTTTCAGGCATTTATAACTAAATGGTTATCGCCAAATGGAACTCCAGGAGTTTGGATATATATAGGTTTAGAAGCACTATTAATAATCTTCTTTACTTATTTTTATACAGCCGTTACATTCAATGTAGAAGAAATTGCTAATAATATGAAAAACTACGGAGGTTTTATTCCTGGAATAAGACCTGGAAAGCCTACGGAGGAGTATCTAAACAAAGTACTTACAAGACTTACATTAGCAGGAGCTGTATTTTTAGCTGCGATAGCAGTACTTCCAACTTTGATACTGCAATTAGGTAGTATCCCGTTTAGGTTTGGTGGAACTTCGTTACTAATAGTAGTAGGAGTTGCACTAGAAACGATGAAGCAAATAGAAGCACAAATGTTGATGAGACATTATCAAGGCTTCTTAAAATAGGAATTGGGGGTAAAAAATCCCCTGTCCTAAATTTAGTATCGGAGATGATTGAAATGAAACTTATACTACTTGGACCTCCAGGAGCTGGTAAAGGAACTCAAGCGTCTGGAATCGTAAAAAAATATAATGTACCTCATATATCAACTGGAGATATTTTTAGAAAAAATATAAAAGAGGGAACTCAGCTGGGCTTAAAGGCTAAAGAATACATGGATAAAGGACTTTTAGTTCCAGATGAATTAGTTGTAGAAATAGTTAAGGATAGACTTTTAGAAGATGATTGTAAAAGTGGATTTTTATTAGATGGATTTCCAAGAACTGTAGTTCAAGCACAAGCATTAGACAAAGTATTAACTGAATCTAATATGAACTTAGATAAAGTTATAAATATACAGGTTGACAAAACTGTATTAGTAGATAGAGCTGTAGGTAGACGTATTTGTAAAAATTGCGGAGCTACTTTCCATATAAAATATAATCCGTCAAAAGTTGATGGAAAATGTGATATTTGTCAAGGTGAGTTATACCAAAGAGCAGATGATAATGAAGAAACTGTATCTAAAAGAATTCAAGTTTATTTAGATCAAACTGAACCTTTAATAGATTATTATAGTGAACAAGGTATAATTACTACTATTGATGGTCAACAATCTATAGATAAAGTTTTCGAAGATATATCTGTAGCATTAGGGTGTGAAAATTAATGATTATAATAAAATCTGCTAAAGAAATAGAATTAATGAGAGATGCTGGAAAAATTGTGGCAGAAACTCATCAAATGCTAAAAGAATCTATAACACCTGGTATAACAACTAAGGAATTAGATGAAATAGCAGAAAAAAATATAAGAAAATATAAAGCAGAGCCTTCATTTAAAGGATATCATGGATATACAGGATCTATATGTGCATCTATTAATGAAGAAGTAGTACACGGAATACCATCTTCTTCCACTGTATTAAGAGATAAAGATATAATAAGTATAGACATTGGAGCTTTTTACAAAGGCTATCATGGAGACGCTGCTAAAACTCATGCTGTAGGAAATATATCTGATGAAGATAGAAGACTTATAGATATAACTAGACAAAGCTTTTATGAAGGAATTAAATTTGCAAAAATTGGATATAGACTTTCAGACATATCACATGCAGTTCAAACTTATGTAGAAAAAAATAAGTTTTCTATAGTTAGAGACTTTGTAGGACACGGAATAGGTTCAAAAATGCATGAGGACCCTCAAATACCAAATTATGGACCTGCGGGAAAAGGAATTAGGCTTCAAGAGGGAATGGTATTAGCTATAGAACCTATGGTAAATGCCGGATCATATCATGTGAAGATATTAAGTGATGGATGGACAGCTGTAACAATAGATGGTAAAAAATCTGCACATTATGAGCATACTATAGCCATCACTAAAGATGAGCCTTTAATTTTAACAAAGCTTTAATCCGGCTAGAAGAGGTGAAATTAGTGCTATTAAATGATTTAAATGTTGGTCAGGTTGTAATATCTAAGCTAGGCAGAGACAAGGGCAGATTATTTTTTATTATAAAGGTGGTAAATGAAGAATATGTCTTAATCGCTGATGGAGATTATAGAAAACTTGATAAAGCAAAATTAAAAAAAGTAAAGCACTTGATAAAATATAAATATGCATCGGAAGATATTGAAAATAGAATTTTAAACAAAGAATATATTAATGATGCTTTTTTAAGATATGAGCTGGATAGGTTAAAGTCGAAGCTTTAATCTAAGTGATTGGAGGTTTGGTTACTTAATGGCCAAAAAAGATGTAATTGAGTTAGAGGGTGTAGTTACAGAAACTTTACCCAACGCAATGTTTAAGGTTAAATTGGAAAATGGACATGAGATATTATGCCATATTTCAGGTAAGCTTAGAATGAATTTCATAAGAATACTTGAAGGTGATAAAGTAACTGTAGATATGTCACCTTATGATTTGACTAGAGGAAGAATTACTTGGAGAAAGAAGTAGACTAGTATTTTAGTCTAAGGAGGGATAAGTGTGAAAGTTAGACCGTCTGTAAAACCAATATGTGAAAAATGTAAAATTATAAAAAGAAAAGGAAGAGTAATGGTTATCTGTGAAAATCCTAAACATAAACAAAAACAAGGTTAATAAGGACTAGTAATTTAATATTATATATATTATAATATTAAATTGTGATAATTAAGAGATTTAAATTCTCAGAATGAACTAGGCCTTCGTGTTTTATTTAAAATTAGAAAATATTGAATTATCAATATAGCTTATAGGAGGTGCAAGAATATGGCAAGAATTGCTGGGGTAGACTTACCAAGAGACAAAAGAGCAGAAATAGGCTTAACTTATATATTTGGTATAGGTAAAAAAACTTCTAACCAAATACTTGAAAAAGCTGGTATAGATGTTAATACAAGAATAAAAGATTTAACTGAAGAAGAAGTAAATACATTAAGAAAATTAATAGACTCTGATCAACTTGTTGAAGGAGATTTAAGAAGAGAGATAGCATTAAATATAAAGAGACTTAGAGATATCAAATGTTATAGAGGTATTCGTCATATGAGAGGACTTCCATTAAGAGGTCAAAAAACTAAGACAAATGCTAGAACGAGAAAAGGACCGAGAAAGACTGTATCTCGTAAGAAGAAAAAATAGATCTTAAGTAAGGAGGGAAAAAAATGGCTAAACCTAAAAAGAAAGCTACACGTGTTAGAAGAAGAGAACGTAAAAATATAGAACGTGGTCATGCTCATATTCAGTCAACTTTCAATAATACTATAATCACATTAACTGATGTTCATGGAAATGCAATTTCATGGGCTAGTGCAGGACAATTAGGATTTAAAGGATCTAGAAAAGCTACTCCATTTGCAGCACAAATGGCTGCAGAAACGGCTTCTAAAGGAGCTATGGAGCATGGATTAAAGACAGTAGAGGTATTTGTAAAAGGACCAGGACCTGGACGTGAAGCAGCTATAAGATCTTTACAAGCTGCAGGACTTGACGTTACTTTAATAAAAGACGTTACTCCAATACCACATAATGGTTGTAGACCGCCAAAGAGAAGAAGAGTGTAATACAGTAGGAGGTGTAATAAATGGCAAGATATACAGGTGCAGTATGTAGACTATGCCGTAGAGAAGGAATGAAATTATTCCTTAAAGGCGATAGATGTTATACAGATAAATGTGCTATAAATAAAAGAAACTATGCTCCAGGTCAACATGGACAAGGAAGAAAAAAAGTTTCTAACTATGGATTACAATTGAGAGAAAAGCAAAAAGTTAAGAGAATATATGGAGTTTTAGAAACTCAATTCAGAAACCTTTATGAAAAGGCTGAAAAAATGCCAGGAATATCAGGTGAAAACTTACTTAGCTTATTAGAAAGAAGACTTGATAATACTGTTTATAGAATGGGACTTGCTTCTTCAAGAAAAGAAGCTAGACAATTAGTAAGACATGGACATTTTATATTAAATGGACATAAAGCTAATATTGGTTCTATGATAGTTCAAGTTGGCGATGTTATAGCTGTTAAGGATAATTCAAAATCTTCAGCTAAATTTAAATCACTTGTTGAAAACTCTACAAGAGTTGCTCCTAAGTGGATGGATGCAAGTATAGAAAAGATGGAAGCTAAGATAACTGCTTTACCAACAAGAGAAGATATAGATTTAGAAATAGCAGAGCACTTAATAGTAGAGCTTTACTCTAAGTAATAAATTGAGTTGTATCGTAGAAATGTTTGCCCTCAGTGGATTAATAAAAATTAAGGAGGGTTTTATTAATGATTGAAATAGAAAAGCCTAGAATAGAAATTTGTGAAATAAGCGAAGATAATAGATATGGTAAATTTATCGTAGAGCCTTTAGAAAGAGGATACGGAATTACTGTAGGAAATGCATTAAGAAGAATACTACTTTCTTCACTTCCAGGAGTGGCTGTTACTTCTATAAAAATAGATGGAGTACTTCATGAGTTCTCTACAATACCGGGTGTAAAAGAAGATGTAACAGAAATAATGCTTGCTTTAAAAGAATTATCTGCTGAGATAGATGGAGAAGGCAGTAGAACATTGAAAATAGAAGCTCAGGGCGAGGGTGTAATAACAGGTAAAGATATTATATGTCCTTCGGATGTAGAAATATTAAGTAAGGATTTATGTATAGCTACTTTAGACACAAATGCTAAATTTAATATGGAGATAAATATAGATAAAGGAAGGGGTTATGTTCCAGCTGAAAATAATAAAACTGAGAACATGCCTATTGGTGTAATTCCTGTAGACTCTATATATACTCCAGTTGAGAAAGTAAGTTATAAAGTTGAAAATACAAGAGTAGGTCAAATAACAGATTATGATAAATTAATATTTGAAGTTTGGACTAACGGAAGTATAAATCCTCAAGAGGGAATTTCTCTTGGTGCTAAAATATTAGTAGAACACTTGAATTTATTCATCAACCTTACAGAGCATGTTGGAAATGTTGAAATAATGGTGGAAAAAGAAGAAGATAAAAAAGAGAAAGTTCTGGAGATGACTATCGAAGAGCTTGATCTTTCTGTTAGATCGTATAATTGCTTAAAAAGAGCAGGTATAAATACTGTTGAAGAATTAAGCAGCAAAAGCGAAGAAGACATGATGAAAGTTAGAAACTTAGGTAAAAAGTCATTAGAAGAAGTTATTCAAAAACTTGAAGAACTAGAACTAGGACTTAAGCCGAGCGAAGACTAAGAAAAGGAGGGAATGACATGGCTAAGTACCGTAAATTAGGTCGTGTAACTGCTCACAGAAACATGATGCTTAGAAACTTAGTTACTGATCTTTTAAAGAATAAAAAAATAGAGACTACAGTAACAAGAGCAAAAGAAACACGCAGAATGGCTGAAAAAATGATAACTCTAGCAAAAAGAGGAGACTTACATGCTAGACGTCAAGCATCAGCGTACGTTTTAGATGAAACAGTAATCAAAAATTTATTTGATGAAATAGCTCCTAAATACCAAGAAAGAAATGGTGGATATACAAGAATTATAAAGCTTGGTGTTAGAAAAGGTGATGGAGCTGAAGTAGCAATACTAGAATTAGTATAGTAGAAGATGGAATTAGGCTAATAGCTTAATTCCTATTTTTTTATATGAATTTCAAAATAAAGTAAGATTTATGCTTTTAAAACTTATTCTATTTTTATATAATAGAATTTAGATTATATAAAAATAGAATAAGTTTTAAAATACCTTTAGAATTCCAAAGAAGTCTATTTTTAAAATCGTATAATAAAGACTCTTTATAATGAATAGAAAGTTATAGACTTTTATAATTTTCAAGTACATATGACTTTTGTTATGAATTTCAAAGAAGTCTACTTTTAAAATTGTATAATAAAGACTTCTTTATAATAGAAAAGAGGGGAAAATATGAATGACATAGTAAAGATAGATAATATATCTTTTGAGTATGTTCAAGAAAATATTCAGTCAAAGGCTCTCGATGAATTGAACTTAGATATCAAAAGAGGAGAATTTGTGGTTATTATAGGGCATAATGGGTCTGGAAAATCAACACTATCAAAAAATTTGAATGCAATACTAAAGCCTACAACGGGTAATATATTTATAAATGGTATGGATACTAAAGATGATTCTAAGCTTTGGGAAATAAGGCAGAGTGCTGGTATGGTATTTCAGAATCCAGACAACCAAATAGTAGCAACAGTTGTAGAAGAAGATGTAGCGTTTGGACCTGAAAACTTAGGAATACAACCGGATGAGATAAAAAAAAGAGTTACAGAGTCTTTAAAATCTGTAGGAATGTATGAGTTTAAAGATAAAGCACCTCATTTGTTATCAGGTGGTCAAAAACAAAGAGTTGCAATTGCCGGAATTATTGCTATGAAACCGGAATGCATAATATTTGATGAACCAACAGCTATGCTTGATCCATCTGGAAGAAAAGAAGTTATGAATACTATAAAAAGATTGAATAAGGAAGAAAATATTACAATAATACACATAACTCATTTTATGGAAGAAGCAGTAGATGCAGATAGAATAGTTGTAATGGAAAAAGGGAAAATAGTATTGCAAGGAAAGCCTAAAGAAGTTTTTGTACATGTAGATAAGTTAAAAAAACTTGGGTTGGATGTTCCTTTTATGACAGAACTTACATATGAACTTAGAAAAGAAGGAATAGATATAAAATCAGATATATTAACTGTAGATGAGATGGTGATGAATTTATGTCGATAGTAGTTAAAGATTTAGTATACGTATATAATCCAAACTCACCTTTTGAAAGTAAAGCACTTGACAATGTAAACTTAGAAATAAATAAAGGTGAGATAATAGGTTTGATAGGACATACAGGATCTGGAAAGTCTACTTTGATTCAACATATGAATGGATTATTAAAGCCAACCAGTGGAAATATAATAATCGATGGTGTAGATATAACGGATTCTAATGTTAGTTTAACAGAAATTAGGAAAAAAGTTGGAGTCGTTTTTCAATATCCAGAGTACCAATTATTTGAAGAAACTATATTTAGAGATATAGCATTTGGGCCTTCCAATTTGAAATTAAGTGAAGAGGAGATATATGCCAGAGTAAAAGAATCTATGGAGCTTGTAGGACTTGACTATAATGATTTTAAGGATAGATCTCCATTTGATTTATCTGGGGGTCAGAAGAGAAGAGTAGCAATAGCAGGTGTTATAGCTATGAAGCCCGATATTTTAATATTAGATGAGCCAACAGCAGGACTTGATCCATCAGGAAGAGATGAAATTTTAGCTCAAATAAAACATCTTCATGAAAGATATAATATTACAATAATAATATCTTCACATAGTATGGAAGATATGGCTAAAATATCTAATAGAATACTAGTTATGTATAAAGGTAAGGTTGAGTTGATGTCTACTCCTAGAGAAGTTTTTAAAGAAGGAAAAAGACTAAAAGAAATAGGACTAGGAATACCACAGGTATCAGAGCTTACTATAAAGCTGAGGGAAAAAGGTTTTAATATAAGAGAAGATATTATTACTTTAGAAGAAGCTAAAGAAGAAATATTACAATATATAAGGAGTAAAAAGAAATGATAAAAGATATAACGATAGGTCAATATTATCCTACTAATTCTGTAGTACATAAATTAGATCCAAGAGTTAAATTAATATCTACATTTATATTCATGTCTTCTCTTTTTATAATAAATCAGTTTTATCCATATGTTTTAGTACTCGCTTTTATTATATTAACACTTAAACTATCTAAAATACCTGTTAATTATATATTAAAAGGGTTAAAACCAATAATGTTCATAATTGTATTCACTTTTGTAATCAATATATTTATGATACCTGGTAGTACGGTTTTTGATATAGGACCTTTAAGCATATCGGATGAAGGGTTAAAACAAGGAAGTTTTATGGTTATAAGGCTTATATTGTTAGTTGTTGGCACATCATTACTTACTTTATCAACATCTCCAATAGAATTAACAGATGGAATAGAGAAACTTTTAAATCCTTTTAAAAAAATAGGAGTACCAGCACATGAACTTGCTATGATGATGACAATTGCATTAAGGTTCATACCTACACTATTAGATGAAACTGATAAGATAATGAAAGCACAAATGGGTAGAGGAGCTGACTTTGAAAGTAAGAACATTATAAGTAGAGCTAAAAACTTAGTTCCGTTATTAGTACCTTTGTTTATAAGTGCATTTAGGAGAGCAGATGAACTTGCTATGGCTATGGAAGCTAGATGCTATAGAGGTGGAGATAATAGAACGAGAATGAACCAAATAAAGATGAATAAAAGAGATTATATAGCTTATAGTATAGTATTTATTTATATAACTATAATAATAATAACTAGAATAATATAAATATAGGTGATAGTATGCGCAATATAATGATTACGATAGAATATAAAGGAACAAATTACTGCGGATGGCAAATACAAAATGATAGAATATCAATACAACAGTGCATAGAAAATGCTATATATAAGATAACTAAAGAAAAAGTAAGTATAACATCATCAGGAAGGACTGATGCAGGAGTCCATGCTTTAGGACAAGTAGCAAATTTTTATACTAATAGCAGTATAAATATTAAGAAAATACCTGAGGCTATTAATTCTAAGCTACCAGACGATATAAGTATAATAGATGCGAAAGAAGTAGACAATAATTTTCATGCAAGATATAGCGCTAAAAGAAAACTATATAGATATGCAATACTAAACTCTAAGTACAAAAGACCTATTCATAATGATTTTGCATATTTAGTAAAGTATGACCTAGATATAAATAAAATGATACAAGAGTCAAAATATTTAATCGGAGAGCATGATTTCAAAGGGTTTATGAGTTCTGGATCATCTGTTAAGACAACTATTAGAACTATATATGATATAAGATTAAAAAAAGAAGAAGATTTAATTCTATTAGAAATAGAAGGTAATGGGTTCTTATATAATATGGTTAGAATAATAGCAGGAACATTAGTAGACATAGGTAGAGGAAAAATAAATCGAAGCCTAAAAGAGATTATAGAATCCAAAGATAGAAATAAAGCAGGGCATACGGCAGCTAGTAAAGGTTTGTTTTTGAAAAAAGTATATTATTAGCTTGACACACCTGGCTCGTTGTATTAAAATGTATAAGGAATGTGTTTATAAATCCACTAGCCCCGGATTTTATATAAAGGTTAATTTGCGCACATAAAAGGATAGTAAGGAGGGAAAATAATGAAATCATATATTGGTAAGCCAAGTGAAGTTCAAAGAAAATGGTATATAATAGACGCTGAAGGAAAAACTTTAGGTCGTTTATCTACTGAAATTGCAATATTATTAAGAGGTAAGCATAAGCCTACATTTACACCACACGTAGACGGTGGAGATTTCGTTGTAGTTGTTAATGCTGCTAAAGTTAAATTAACAGGAAAGAAATTAGATCAAAAACTATACAGATATCATACAGGGCATGTTGGTGGATTAGTAGAAATCCCTTACAGAAGACTTTTAGCTGAAAAGCCAGAAGAAGTTATAAATCATGCTGTAAATGGTATGTTATGTAAGAATAAATTAAGAAGTAAAATGATGAAAAGATTAAGAGTATTTGCTGGCGCTGAGCATACTCATGCAGCTCAAAACCCAGAAAGCTTAGATATATAATTAATTTAGGTGAAAGGAGGAGTTAGATATGGCAAACGTTCAATATTATGGAACAGGAAGAAGAAAACACTCAGTAGCTAGAGTAAGATTAGTAGCTGGTGAAGGAAATATAGTTGTTAATGGAAGAAGTTTAGAAGAATACTTCAACTATGAGACTTTAAGAAGAGAAGTTAAAAATCCATTAGTTATAACTGAAACTGAAGGAAAGTATGATGTTATAGTAAAGGTTGAAGGTGGAGGATTTACAGGACAAGCAGGAGCTGTAAGACACGGAATATCAAGAGCTTTATTAAAGGTAGATGCAGAATTAAGACCTACTTTAAAGACAGCTGGATACTTGACTAGAGATCCAAGAATGAAAGAAAGAAAGAAATACGGATTAAAAGCTGCGAGAAGAGCTCCGCAATTCTCAAAGAGATAATATATACATTAAAGACTTTGGAATATTCCAAAGTCTTTTTTCATATATATTTACAGGGTGATTATATATGGTTATTTTTTTAAGAAAAAAATATACTCTGTGGACTATAGCATTTACTATGGTATTTTGCATAATATATTTAACTAATTATAATATAAGTAAAAATACTATAAATATGCCTGTAACTAATAAGGTTATAATAATTGATGCTGGACATGGTGGAATAGATCCAGGGGCATTAGGGAAAAGTAGTTTAGAAAAAGATATAAATTTAAAAATAGCATTGAAGGTAAGATCATTACTAGAAGAGAGCGGAGCTTTGGTTATTTTAACAAGAGAAAAAGATGAGAGTTTATATATAGAAGATGGGAATAAAAGTATAAGACAAAAATATAATGAGAATCTAAGAAATAGAAAGCAATTAATAAAAGAATCGAAAGCAGATATGTTTATATCTATACATTTAAATAGTTTTAGCCAATCTAAATATTATGGAGCACAAGTACTATACCCTAAAAATGATGAATATGGAAAACAGTTAGCAATTTTTATACAAGAAGAGATGAGAAGAGTTATTGATAAAAATAATGATAGACAGGCAAAGCAGAGAGATAATTTGTATTTATTCAAAGGGAATGAAGTTGCATCAGCACTTATTGAATGTGGATTTTTATCTAATTCAAATGAGGAAAAACTTCTTAAGACGGATGAATATCAAGATAAAATAGCATGGGCAATATATGCTGGAATACAAAAATATTTTAATTCTTTGCAATAATATAAAAATAGAAGTTATATGTATTAATACATATAACTTCTATTTTTTTGATATATAAGACACTTCTATAAGTATTGATTACTGCAAGTAAATTTGAAAATAGTAAATATTCAATAAATACTAAAATGATATTTAAGTAAAATTGAATGTTAAAATATTTATTATAATTGAAGTTTGATTTTTTCGACAAAATATGATAGTATTTTCTTTGTAAAATCGATAGAACGAGGATTACTTTGAAAAAGGAGGAAAACGTATGGAAAGATTTATAAGTTTTATAGGAATATTTATACTATTAGGAATATGCTACTTAATATCTGAAAATAGAAAAAAAATAGATATTAGATTAGTATCAATGGGAATAGGGATACAGGTATTATTTGCATTTTTAATTTTAAAAACAAGTATAGGAAGAGTGGTATTTGAAAAATTATCAGGATTTGTAACAGGGCTGTTAGATTTTACAAAAGCAGGTTCTTCGTTTTTGTTTGGTGGATTAGTTAGTAATATAAACAGTTTTGGCTTTATATTTGCATTTCAAGTATTACCTACTATAATATTTTTCTCGTCACTTATGTCAGTACTATATTATCTAGGTGTTATGCAGTTTATAATTAAATATATAGCTGGATTTATGGCAAAATTGATGGGTACGTCGGGAGCAGAGTCTTTATCAGCAGCTGCAAACATATTTGTTGGACAAACAGAAGCACCTTTAGTTATAAAACCATATATAGAAAAAATGACAAGATCAGAGTTAAATTCAATAATGATAGGCGGAATGGCTACAGTTGCTGGTGGGGTTATGGCAGGATATGTTGGAATGGGAGTAGATGCAGGTCACTTAATAGCAGCATCTGTAATGTCAGCTCCTGCAGCATTAGTAGCAGCTAAGATTATAGTTCCTGAAACAGAGGAACCGGTTACAAAAGGAAATGTACAATTTGAAGTAGAAAAAATTGATGCTAATATTATAGATGCAGCAGCTAGAGGCGCTTCAGAAGGATTACAACTCTCACTAAATGTTGCGGGTATGTTACTTGCTTTTGTTGCTTTAATAGCTATGGTTAATGGAGGGATCGAAGCGATAGGAAATATAGCAGGAATACATGGATTAACTTTAGAAACAATTCTAGGATATATATGTGCTCCGATTGCGTATATAATGGGTATTCCAGCTCAAGATATAGTTACAGCTGGTTCATTATTAGGGCAAAAAACAGTTATAAATGAATTTGTTGCTTATGCTAATTTATCTACACATATAGATAATGGGACACTTCAACCTAGAACTATTACTATACTAACGTATGCTCTTTGTGGATTTGCAAATTTCTCATCTATAGCTGTTCAGCTCGGAGGAATTGGGGGACTTGCTTCTAAAAGAAGAGGAGAACTAGCTCAGTTGGGAATAAAGGCTTTAATTGGAGGAACTGTAGCTGCATTTTTAACAGCATCTATAGCGGGTATGATTATATAAAGAAGAAGTCGTTTCAAAACGACTTCTTCTTCATATATTAATTAAAAGTATAGTTCATATAATTTAATGTAACCACATATATAAAATGAAAAAAACGAAAAATATATAAAAACTTAAAAAAACTATTGACGAAAAGTTTTAAAGGTGATATATTATTACTTGTCCTCGATAACGAGGCAAACGAGAAACAGATGAACACAACATATGAACTTTGAAAATTAAACAGTAGGTTATAAATAAATCACAACAGTGATTTTCGGAATAAACAAACAAAAAGTCAGTTTACTGAGTACTGACAAACTTTAAATTTTATTTAAGAGTTTGATCCTGGCTCAGGATGAACGCTGGCGGCGTGCCTAACACATGCAAGTCGAGCGGAGATTAAAAAGCTTGCTTTTTAATCTTAGCGGCGGACGGGTGAGTAACGCGTGGGTAACCTGCCCTATACACACGGATAACATATCGAAAGATATGCTAATACGAGATAATACATTTTTAAGGCATCTTAAAAATGTCAAAGATTT
>NZ_BDQY01000018.1 GCF_002724055.1 Tepidibacter mesophilus
CTGAAACATTTATACATACCTCCTTGTATTTTTTTGTGTAGGAACTTAATTATAACAAGGTTTTGTATAAATGTTTTTTTATTTTATTCAAATGGAAATTTATTGAAGTATTTTTGCACTATTATAGTACTTAGCTTTCAATATAATATTTTGTAATTTTATTGTAATATTTACTTTTACTGTATATGATATAATTTTTATTGTATTTAAACTAAATTCGGAGGTGAACATAATATGAATATTTTCAAAAAATTTTCTTGCACAATAATATCTTTAATCTGTATATTAAACTTATCTCTTCACCCAAATTACATATTTGCTCAAGAAAAAGATGATTTTAAGGTAGTTGCATACTGTTCAGATTTATTCAAAGATCCAGTTGAAACAAATATACAATACGATAAAGTAACTCACATAATATACGCTTTTTTAATTCCAAAAGAAGATGGTTCTTTTGTTCCAGTAAAAAAACCTGATGAACTTAAAAAACTAGTAAAAAAAGGTCACGAGAACAATGTGAAAGTATTGATAGCTGTTGGTGGATGGTTTGATGAAGCTTACGGTCCATTAGATAATAGATTTGAAAAAATAGCTTCATCAGATGAATTAAGATCAAATTTCATAGATAATCTAGATAAGTTTGTAGAAGAATATAACTTAGATGGTGTTGAAATAGATTGGGAATACCCTGATCTTGGGCAATCTTCTTTAAACTATGAAAAATTAGTTTTAGAACTTAGTTCTAAATTAAAAGGAAAAAACAAATACCTAACAGCAGCGCTTAATGGAGCATGGTCTAAAGAAGAAGGACCTGAAGTATCTAAAGCAGTAACTTCAAAATGTTTAGAAAGCTTTGATTGGATAAGTATAATGGCTTATGATATGAATAACGAACAGCATAGTCCATTTTGGTTTGCAGACACATCGATAGAATACTGGTTAAACAGAGGTGTTCCTCAAAGAAAAATAGTAATAGGTATTCCTTTTTATGCACATCCTACTGATTCCACATGGAAAGTCTATAGAGATTTAGTAAAGGAAGATCAAGAAAATGCATATAGAGATACAGCTGTAATAGATGGTATAAATTATTATTATAATGGAATAAACACAGTTAAAGAGAAAACAAGACTAGCCCTTAATAAAGCATCTGGGGTTATGTTGTTTGATGTAAACGAAGATACCTTAGATGAACTAAGTCTCGTAAAAAATATTGATAATGTTATAAATGAAACATCAAATCTTAATACTGATGAAAGAAACAGCAAAATATACTTTGTAATTGATAATCACGAATTGATATTTGATGAATCTGACAATCTAGGTATTCCATTTATAGATGAAAATAATAGAACTCTAGTCCCTGTAAGAAAAGCACTAGAAACAATAAATGTCGATGTATCCTACAACAGTTCAGATCGCATAGTACATGCAACTAAAGGTAATCACGATTTGAAAATTCCAATAGATAAAGACTACATCTACTTAAATGGACAAAAAGTTCAAATGGATACAAAAGCTACAATAAAGGACGGTAGAACTTATATACCTTTAAGATATGTATTTGAAAGTTTTAATTATAAAATTACTTGGCACGAATCTAGTAAAACTATAATAGTGACTCCTCAATCTTAGTAAATATTTCAGCTACATGAGTTATATCTGAATGGATAGTATTATGTGCTGATTTAATAACACTTAAGGCCTTAGTTATTTGTATTATCTGTTTTCCAAAAGGCAGATAGTATAAATGCATATTAAGGCCTGACTCTTTTGTAGGAAGTATATAGTTAATATTGAGCTTTGTACACCCTAAATTTTCATAAAATTTTATTCTTCTATAGGTATTTATATCTTTATCATTTTCCTTTTCAACTTCTATCATACAACCATCTAAATTTTTGTACTTTTCTTTTAATATCTCAATCATCTTCGTGCCATATCCCTTTGAATGATATTCCTCTAATACAGCCAAGTAATCAAGCCACATTAAATTAGTTTCAATATCTATATAAACTATAATATAACCGATTAAATTATTCTCATCATAACATAGTAACAGCTTGTAATTTTCATTTTTAAACAAGATATCAAACTGTTCTTTATCCTTTAGTTCACTTTTTTCAAACTGAGAGTATAAATCATTGTATACATACTTTAAATCTTTGTTTAAATAATTTTCTTCTAAATTTAATTTTCCCATAAAAAAACCCCCTTACATAGTTATTGTACCACTTAATGCCAACTCTATGTAAGGGGATTAAAATTTAATTTTTACTCAAATGTAACTGCTGTTCCAGATACAGTAACCATCATCATGCTTCCTGCTTGACCTAATACTTCATAGTCTACATCTACCCCAACTATAGCATCTGCTCCCATTTGGCTTGCTCTATTTTTCATTTCAGCCAATGCACCTTCTCTAGCCTTCACAAGCTCATTTTCATAAGATTGAGATCTTCCTCCAAATATATCTCTAACTCCAGCCATAAAATCTTTGACTATATTAACGCCTGTTATTACCTCTCCAAATACAATTCCTTTATATTCTTTGATTTTTTTTCCCTCTACTGTATTAGTTGTACTTACTATTATCATAAAATCCTCTCCTCGATATTATATTTAAACTTCTATACTATTATATTTTTTACGTTATTGTTTAATTATATAATACCTTAAAATTCTTAAAATAACCTTAAAGTTATATTAAATTATTTCAAACTATAACTATAGCTACAATTGTAGTTACAAGTATACCGATAATTACAGGCATAAAATTTCTTCTGGCAAGTTCAACAGGTGAAACTCCACATATAGCGGCAGCTGGTATTAATCCCCACGGAACCACAGTTCCTCCGCCTACCCAAATAGCAGTAATTTGTCCTAGTGCTGCTAAAGAAGATGCTTTAACACCTGCAGCCTGTGAAAATACCTTGGCTAAAGAGCCCGCTAAAGATATTCCGGAAAATCCCGATCCATCAAGTCCCGTTATAGCTCCAACACTACTTTCTATAGAACATACAATAACCTTATTCATAGGTACAGAATTAGATAAAGCAATACCTATATCAGATAATATTCCTTGAGATGAAACGGGTAAAAAGTTTGAACCTATTGCATCTGTAAATGCATCCATTTGACCCAAATAAAAAAAAGCTGCTATTGGGATAATTGGTGCAAATATATCTATTCCAAACCCAAATCCACCTTGAATATATTCTGTTATTTTTTCTAATGCTTTGTCTTTGTAATTTATAACTGTAACAATTATAAGTAATAATACAGCCGTTCCTCCAACTAATGCAGTAGCCTCTCCTCCCTTTAAATCAAATAAAAACATACATATAACATCTAATATAAATCCTATAGCAACTACAACTGCGGATATTTTAGTTTCTTTTTTATAAACTTCTCCTTCGTATATCTGTATATTTTTTTGAATCTCTATTTTTCCTTTCTTAATATCTCTATTTAGCATAAAATATGCTATTGAAATTGAAACTATAGCCATAGTCCAATACAAGATCATCCCATCTTTTATAATGTCAGAAACTCCGACCCCTGCTGCTGATGCTGTTATAGTAGGAGCACCCTGTATTACAAAATCGGTTGATAGCGCAAATCCATGACCAAATAAATTTATCGCCATGGCAACACCTATTGCAGGAAGACCAGCTTCTAATGCAATCGGTAAAAATATTGCTCCAACTAAAGCCGTAGCTGGAGAAGGCCAAAAGAACCATGATAAAATCAACATAACAATTCCCGTTGAAAAAAACGCACTAGTTCTATTTTTTATTACTTTAATAAATGGATTTATCATAAGATGGGTTGCCTTTATTTCTTCTAACACCTTAGAAAGCGATACTATTATGGATATTATAAGTATTATCCCTAACAGCTCTTTTGTAGCTACTACGAATGATTTAAATATAGTTCCTACAGAAAATACAATATCATTACTAGAGTATACAGCTATACAAAATACCCCTAATATACATGGTATAAGTGTATCTCTTTTTAATGACATTGTGAGTAATACAATTAATATAAACAGCATATAAATATAATGAACACCTGTTAACATTTTTAAGACCTCCTTTCCTTTAATTTATATAATATGCATATATAATTAGTTCTGTGTTTATTTAATATACAGACAAAAAAAACTGTCCAAGTGGACAGTTTTTATTTATACTCTTCTTCTTTATCTTTTATTTCAGCATACACATCATCTAATTCTTTTTTATGCTTATCAAGTATCGCTTCTATTTTAGATTGCATTCCATCTTGAGAATCTACAAATTCAAAAGTTACTTCCCAAGTTGGATTATATGCATCTTCTATTTCTTTTACAGATAACACTAGCTGATTTAAAACTTCATCATCGTAGTAATCTAGTATTGCAGAAAATTCCCAATTTTCAACGTCTTTTTCAGTAGTTAATTTAAGATGAACTATATTTTTTTCATCTTCAGATGTCATATAAATGCCATCTATTAAATCTAAATTATCACTTATAGTATAGCTTCCTATTTCTTTTTCTATTTCTAGTGTTTCTTTATTTTTTTGCATAAGTATTAAAGCAAAAGATTCCATTTTCTCACCTCTTTATTATTCTTCATCAAAGTAAGAATTGTATTCTTCTAAAACTCTTTCAAACTCATCATCATCATTTACTGCAACGTATTGTTCTACTCCATCTTCTTCAACTATTTTGTAGACATACGCGTCTCCATCTTCTTCTTCTCTAGCAAGAAGCACATATTTTTCTTCTTCTATATTTATCTTCTCAACGATTTCAAACTCTACCTTATTTCCATCTTCATCTGAAAATGCTACTATTTCTTTTGACATTTTATAATCTCCTCTCATATATCAATATTTTGATTATATCTTTAAGAATTAAAATTGTAAATATATTTCACATTATATCAAATCATATTTTTTCTTTAATAATTTAGGAATCAAAGATAAAATAGTAATTAGTATAGCACATATTCCAAGGCAAACAAAAATTTTATCCATATTTTTATAAGAATTGATAGATCCTCCTACTAATGTAAATGCTATTATTCCAGGTATAGTTAATATCCAAGAAGCTAAAATGTATGATTTAAATTTAATATTTGTTATTCCGTAAGCATAGCTTTGTAGCATATATGGAAATCCAGGAACTAATCTCGTTATAATCAATATTCTCCATCCATGATTTTTTACTAGATTATCTATTTTACTAAGTGATTTGTTAGTTTTAACTTTATTTTGAACGATATCCTTGGCAATGTATCTAGCTATTAAAAAAGCAGATGCATCACTTATAAGAGCAGCTATACAGGTATATACAGACCCATTAATAGGTCCAAATGCCATACCAGCAATTATAGCCATTGGTGGTGCTGGTATGAAAGCCACACATCCTATAACAAAGAATATAATATATATTATTGGTCCTAACACCCCTAATTTATGTATGTAATTTTTTATTTTATGTGCGTTTTCTATGCTTACATATTCAAATACACCTAAAATTTTCATACTAATAATTATAGTCAGTATTACAATTCCTATTATTATTCTTTTTTTTGAACCTATGCTCACTTTATTCAAATCAAATCATCCCCCTATAACAACATTAAAGGATTGCTCTATAATCAGAACAACCCTTTTTATCTGTAAATAAATTATACTATTTTTCCATAGGCATATCTAAATCTCCGCCCCACTCATATATTGAAGCTTCGTAATTTCTAACTTTATCAAAGCCAACGGCTCTGAGGATCATAGATGTATATCCAGATCTTATACCCATAGTTCAGTATACTGAGAAGTCATCTTCAGGAGTTACTCCCATATCTGCCATGATAGTCTTAATTTCATCTGGAGATTTAGGCGTTCCATCTTCATTTAAGATATCTGTCCATAGCATATGCTTGGCTCCTTTTATATGGCCTCCTCTTGGTTCTCCTACTTTTTGAGATCCTTTATATTCTGCTTCTGTTCTAACATCTATTACTACTTGTTTTCCTAAATTTTCATATATATATTCCTTTGTTGCGCCGTAACTTTCATCGTAATCTTTAAGTACTACATCTGAGTTTGGAATTGGATTTGACACTTCATTAGTTGTATCATAACCTACTTCCTTCCAATAAGAAAGTCCTCCAACTAGCAGTTTTACATTATCAAGACCAGCTTGTTTCAATTGCCAAACAGCTCTTCCATCAGCTCCCGGTCCTTTAAATACATCAGAGTAAAATACTACTGTTTTATTATTATCTATTCCTAATGATTCAAGTCTTGATTTTAGATCTTCTTTTTTTATAAGAGTTCCCCAACCTTCATCACCTGGTTTTCCTGTTTTATCTGAAAATGCATGAAGTCCTATGCTTATAGCTCCAGGAATATGCTGTTTTTGATAAATATCAGGCTTATTACAATCAAGAAGTACTAATTCTTCACTGCCTAATAAATTTTTTAATTCATTTGCTGTAATTAAGTAATCATTATTTTCATAAACTGAAGAATCAAATTCTTCTTTTTTTACTGTTGAATTACCTTTAGAACATCCAGCTAAAATAACTATTAGTAGAATGCTCATTAATAAAAGAGTTATTCTTTTCGATTTCAATTATAATTTCCCTCCTTGTCTTTTTTTGTCATCCCAAACTTTCTTAATAAGTGCAACTAATATACTTAGTGAAAATAAGCATAATAATCCAAATACAAAAGTCTTTGCAGTCCCCGTAAGCATACCACCAATATATGAGTAAATAATTGTAGCAGGAAGTTGTCCAAGCCCTGTAGCTATAAAGAAAGACCAGAAACTCATAGATGTAAGCCCTGCTGCATAACTTACAATATCAAATGATATAAAAGGAAGTAATCTTGCAATCAGAATCGCATATTTACCATACTTTTCAAAAAATTCATCCACACTTTTTAATGCAGTTTTAGATGTAAGTTTTTCTACTACGTTTCTTCCTAAAAATCTAGCTATATAAAAGCATAGTGCTGCTCCTGCCATGGCACTAGACCAAGAAAGAATAGCACCTTTAACCCATCCAAACAAACCAGCATTAGCAAATGTAATAATAAATGCAGGAAGCGGAGCTGCAATCGATTGCAAAATCATAAGTAAAAAAGATACAATAGGTGCCCATATTCCAAATGACAAGATATATTCTCTAGCCATATCGACATTTACATTACTTAAAATAAATACCGCCTGATTTATATTTATTTTAACTGAAGGTATGAACAAATAAATGCATATAATGGCCAATACAACTGATATTTTAATTTTATTATTTTTTATAAATTCTATCACACTTGATCCTCCTATAAAATAATTTTATATTAAAAATATATCATTATATGTCCATTTTTGTCTAATTGATAAATTTTATATTTCAAGTACCTATTATAGATTATTTCTATGCAGAAAAATAACCTAAATTTCATTTGTACGAAATCTAGGTTATTTAATAAAATCTATACAAGCACTTTCTTTATTTCATCAGCCTTAACAACTCTTCCTGATATCTTAACTTTCTCATCTACAACAAGAGCTGGTGTCTTCATAACTCCATACTTAGCTATTTCAACAAAGTCTGTTACCTTCTCAATGCTTGCCTCAATTCCTAACTCTTCAAGAGCCTGCTTAGTATTTTCATATAATACATCACAGTTTTTACATCCTCCACCTAATATCTTAATATGCATATTAACTCCTCCTTTATAATTGTTTCAATTAATTATATAAGTAAATGCGCTATAGCATTAAACATATATCCTACCAATATTATACTAACCCCTGTTATAACTACAAATACCGCTATAAGCTTAGGCTTTATAACCTTTCTAAGAAGTATCATCTCAGGAAGTGATAAAGCAGTTGTAGCCATCATAAACGCTAGTGCAGTACCAATGCCTACACCTTTCATTATTAATGCCTCAGCTATAGGTATAGTGCCTAGTGCGTTAGAATAAAGAGGGATTGCAACAATAACTGCTACAATTACAGCTAACGGATTGTTCGGTCCTGCATACTTACTAAGTATAGTTTCAGGTGCCCATCCATGTATTAAAGCTCCTATACCTATTCCTATGATTAAGTATATCCATACTCTTTTTATTATATCTTTAACATTTTGAATAGCAAAATCTATTCTTTGCTTTTTATCTAATTCTTCTATCTCAGAGTCTCCCATTTTTATTTGATACACGTATTCTTCTACTTGATCTTCTAAATGAAGGCTTCCTATTAATATACCTCCAACTACTCCAACTACAACTCCCGTTATAACGTATACAACCGCTATTTTCCATCCAAATGAAGCTAAAAGTATCGCAAAAGCTGCCTCATTAACTATTGGAGATGTTATTAAAAATGAAAATGTAACACCTATAGGTATTCCAGCTTCAACAAATCCTATAAATAAAGGAACTGATGAACAAGAACAAAATGGAGTTACAATACCTAAAAGTGAAGCCATTATATTACCCGATATACCTCCGAACCTCTCTAATATCTTCTTTGTCTTTTCAGGCGAAAAATAACTTCTTATATAAGATATTATAAATATCATAATTCCAAGAAGTATTACTATCTTTATAGTATCATATATAAAGAAATGAACACTGCCTCCTAACCTAGTTTCCATAGAAATACCAAATACATTCTCAACTAGAAGTCTTACTAAGTTATTAAGCCAAGTAAATTGAAGCATGTTATTGATGAAATTCATATTATTTTCCCCCTAACTCTTGATTTAGATCTTTTACATTATTACTTATAATCTTTTCTACAATGCCTATTACATCAAGTATTTCTTTATTTCTAACCCTATAATGCATCCAAAGCCCTTTCTTTTCACTCTCTAAAATTCCTGCATCCTTTAATATTTTAAGATGCTGAGATAAGTTAGATTGAGTAAATTCTACATCTTTATTAAGTTCGCATACGCAAAGTTTTTGATTCCCTAATTTCTTTATTATCTTAAGTCTTATAGGATGAGCCATGGCTTTTAATATCCTAACTTGCATACTCTCTAAATCCATAAAATCACCTCTTATCCAAATTAAGTATATAAGCATTTTCTAATATACTTATATACTATGCAATTATATATATTTTGTCAATATTTAATCAAAAAAAGATTTAGCTTGATTAAGCTAAATCTTTTTTATGTATTTCATATAAAGCCTCAAGAGCCAATATAATCTCTCTCTCCTCGCCTCTTTGAGCCAAATCCTGTTCGTTTACATATTCATTAACTCCATCCTTAACATCATTATTGTAAAGAACAACATTATTAAGTATAGAACCAACTTTAACACCTCTTAAAGATCCTATTGCATAAAGTGTTGCTGTTTCCATATCAGATCCTAATACATTCTTCTTATTCCAATACTGCATAAGTTTCATTTCATTGTCTATATAAAAAGAATCGTGACTTCTAGTTATTCCTACATGATGATTGTATTTAAGCTCTTCTGCTTTTTTCTTTAAAGCCTCTAATATTTCATAGTTTGCTACCGCGGGATAGCTTTTATCTATATACATACTAGATGCTCCATCTTCTCTAACAGATGCCATTGATATTATAAGATCACCTATTTTTATATTTTCTTGAGTAGCCCCTGCACTTCCTATTCTAACAAAGTACTCAGCTCCACAGCTTATAAGTTCTTCCATAGCAATACACGCTGATGCTCCACCTATACCAGTTGAAGTTACAGTTATATCCATTCCTTTATATTTACCAATTGCACTTTTAAATTCTCTATTATTCGCTATAACCTTTGCATCATCTAAAAAAGTCATAACCTTATCCACTCTTTTTGGATCTCCAGGTAATAGTACCATTTTACTTACCTTTTCACACTGTATATGCGGTTGAATCATTTTTTCACCCCTCTTACTGCTAACTCTATAAAACTTTCTGAAAGTGTAGGATTTATGAATAAACTTCTTTTTATATCGTCTATACTTATATTTTTATCAATCCAAATTCCTACATTTCCAATCAAAGAACTTGCATCAATACTGTTTATCCAAACACCTTTGATTTTATTATCCTTTGTTATGATTTTTATAAATCCATCATTATTACTATCAAATCCTCTAAAAGTTTCATTAAAATATACCTTATCTACATTACAATCACTTAATTGATTTTCTTGGACTCCAGCTCCAGCTAGTTCATTTATGGTAAATATACATCTAGGTAATGATTCATAATCAAAACTTATATTCTTACCATCGTATATATAGTCAGCTAATAATATTCCTTGTTGTATAGCTATATGAGCCATTCCATGAAGTCCATTTATATCTCCTATTGCATATATATTATCTACACTAGTTCTTAGATTGTTATCTACTTTAATGTATCCACCTTCAGTAATAACTCCTACTTCACAAGTTCCATCTGGTGTATTAGGTTTTCTTAATCCTGTTACAAGTACTTTAGAAGTTTCTAGTTTTTTTCCACTTTTAAGATTTATATATGCCATTTTTTCGTCTTTTTCTATACTTACTACTTCTTCATCTAACATGAAGTTTACATTATTAGATACAAGTCTTTCTTTTATATTATTTATTAAATCAAAATCATTTCCACTCAATATTTCAGATTCTCTTTCTATAACAGTTACCTTAATACCAAGTTCGCTAAATAAAGATGCAAATTCTATACCTTCTACATTTCCACCTATTATAGCGACCTCATCACAAAGGTCTTTCATATTAAGTATTCCTTTGTGACTCATGATTATATCTTCATCTATTTCACATGATCCTTTAAGACTGCAAGCGCTAGTTCCAGAAGCTATTATTATATTATCAGTATTTAGTATATATTCATTTACCTTAACTGTATTCTTACTTTCTACAATTGCATATCCTCTATAAATATCTATATATTCACTATCCAATTTATCAAGTATAAAACCTTCTATATTATCCATAGAGCTTTTACAAGCCTTATATAATAACTCTTTATCACTATTAATATTTATAAGTCCCTGCTTTTGTAATATTTCAACCTTTTTCATATCCTTTATCTTATCCATGAATCTTTTAACAGGAAGGCATCCTGTTGCAAAAGCAGTTCCTCCTAATTCATCCTTTTCTATTATAGCTACTCTCTTTCCTTTACTTGCACAACTTAATGAAAAGTATATTCCAGCAGCTCCCGAACCTATAACAACTGCATCATATCTCATATTTAATCAGCCTTTCCCTTAACTAATTTCTTTTGTGCAACTCCAAATAATACTATTACAGTAGCTAAATACGGTATCATCTGTGTAAATTGAGATGGTATTCCAAGAGATTGAACTCTTATACCTAAAGCATCAAAGAATCCGAATAATAAAGATGCTCCATATACATTTATAGGATTTGAATTTCCAAATATTATAGCGGCAAGGGCTATAAAACCTTTACCCGCACTCATATTCTCAGTAAATAAAGTTAAGTATCCAAGTGATAAATGAGCTCCTGCTAATCCACAGAACATTCCACAAAGTATAGAAGATACATACTTTACTTTTTTAGGATTTATACCAGCTGTTTCTAACGCTTCCTCATGTTCTCCAACCCCTCTTATCCAATAACCATAAGGAGTTTTATAAAGAAGTATATATACAAGTGCAACCAATATCCAACTAACGTAAACTAATATAGAGTGATTATTAAATATCTTATCTAAGAAATTTATTTTATCTAAAAAAGGAATGTATACATCTGGAAGAGGTACTATATCTGGTGATGAAAAGGCTCCTTTAACTCCAAATATACTTCTTAATAAGAATACGGTAAGACCACCAGCAAATATATTTATAGCAATACCTATTATAAACTCATCAGACTTTAACTCTATTACGAAAAATCCGAATAAAGCACCGATTAATATTCCAGATATTACAGCAAGTACTACTCCCATTAACGATGATGAAAAGAAGTAACTTCCTAGAACTCCAAAGAAAGCACCTAATAAAATCATACCTTCCATTCCTATATTCAGTATTCCAGCATGCATTGTAAGAAGACCTCCAAGTGCTGCTAATATAAGAGGTGTGGCTGTTCTTATAGTATTTTGAAAAAGTGCTAAGTCAAATATGTCCTTCATTATTTCACCAACTTTCCATTATTCATACTTCTTCTTTTTATAATTTGTTTAAATCCATTTTCTCCTGCTATAAACAGTATGATAACAGACTGAATAACCAGTATAAGCTCCGATGGTACTCCTGTTGTAAGCTCCATAGCATTAGATCCTGTCTTTAATACAGCAAAGAATATTGACATTATAACTATACCCACTGGATTGTTCTTAACTATTAAAGATACAAGCATCCCATCAAATGCTAATCCCTTTGATATATTCTGTAAGAATCTATAATGAGTTCCATATACCTCAAAAGCTCCTGCAATACCGCATAAAGCTCCTGATAAAACCATAGCCAAAATCATGTATTTTTTATTGTTAAGCCCAGAATATTTAGAGAACACACTGTTTTCTCCAACTATTTTAAAGTTATATCCGTATGAAGTCTTTTTTACCATGTAGTAAACCAAAATTGCTATTATCATAGTATAAAATATACTTGTGTTAAGCTTACTCATAGCTACAAGCTTTGGAAATTTATAAGACTGGGCTATCATATCTGTTCCACCCATTTTTCCTTGTTGAGCTTGGAATGGATAGTTAACTAAATAATTAGTAAAAAGCATAGCTATACTGTTAAACATTATCGTAGTTATAACTTCGTCTATCTTATATTTAACCTTAAGAAGTGCAGGTACATAAGCATAAAATCCTCCAGCTAGTGCCGACGCTATAATAGCTGCAATTACAGCAACGATAACTGGTAGATTAGTAAATGTAAAACCTACATAAGCTGCTGCAAATGCCCCCAGGTATAGCTGTCCTTCTCCACCTATATTGAATATTCCACTTCTAAACGATATTGCAGTAGCTAGTCCTGTAAGTATTAATGGAACAGTCTTTGCAATTGTGCTGGCCATGGCATACTTTGATCCTAAAGCCCCTTGTAGTAAAGCAAAATATCCCATCGCTGGATTTTTCCCATTTAAAAGCATTATGAATGCCCCAAGCAATAAAGCCAAAGTTATTGCAAGTAAAAGAGAACCTATATATTCAAAATCAAACTTCTTTCTCCCTTTCATAGTTAACACCTTCCTAATTTCTATTTCCTGTCATATAGTATCCTATATCCTGCTTAGTTATTTCTGTGCTCTTAAATTCTCCAGTTATTTCTCCATCGTAAATACTTATTATTCTATCTGATAATCTAAATATCTCATCTAATTCAGCAGATACTAATATAATTGCACACCCTTCATTTCTCTTTTTTATAATTTGTTCATGTATAAACTCTATAGCTCCTATATCTACACCTCTAGTAGGCTGAGATATTAAAAGTATAGGAGTATCAAATGAAAACTCTCTTGCAATTATAACCTTTTGCATATTACCACCAGATAAAGATCCTATCTTTACTTCTTCAGAAGCAGTTCTTACATCAAATTTTTCTATTAGTTTTTTGGCATATTTTTTTATGCTGTCTCTTTTTAAGTGTATACCTTTAGCTGCAAACTCTTCATCGTGTTGCTTTCCCATTAGAATATTATCCTCTATAGAAGACTCTTTGCTCATCCCAGTAGTAAGTCTATCCTCTGGAATATGCGCAACCCCTAAATCTCTTATTTTTCTAGGAGATAAATTAGAAGCATCAACACTATTTATAGTTATACACCCTTTTTCTACTTTTCTCATACCAGCTAGAGCTTCTATAAGTTCACTTTGTCCGTTTCCTTCAATACCAGCAACTCCTAGTATTTCTCCAGCTTTTATAGAAAGGTTAACTCCTTTTAAGGCATCGAATCCTCTATTATCCTTAACCCATAAATTTTCTACATTTATTAATGTATCTCCAACGTATTGTTTTTTCTCTATATTTTCAAATAATACTTCCCTTCCAACCATCATCTCGGCAAGCTTTTTCTCAGTTATATTCTTAGTCGCTTCTACTCCTATTAACTTTCCTGCTCTCATAACTCCTACTCTATCGGATATTTCTATAACCTCATTTAATTTATGAGTTATTATTATAACTGTCATATCCTTTTCTTTAACTAGCTTTTTTATCACGACAAACAATTCTTTAGTCTCTTGAGGCGTAAGTACAGCAGTCGGTTCATCTAATATTAAAATATCCGCTCCCTTATATAAGGTTTTTAATATCTCTACTCTTTGCTGAACTCCAACCGATGCATCTTCAACTTTTATATTAGGGTCTACCTCAAGACCGTATTCCTTTGATAAATCTCTTATAGCTTGATTAGCCTTTTCTTTATCTAAAAAAACACTATTCTTCTTCATCTCATTACCTAAAACAATATTTTCCGCTATAGTGAATGATGGAATTAACATAAAGTGCTGATGAACCATACCTATACCTTTTTGTATAGCTGTTGATGGACTAAATTCCTTTATCTGCTCTCCTTTTATAAAAACCTGTCCTTCAGTTGGTCTGTGAAGACCATACATAGTTTTCATAAGAGTAGATTTACCAGCTCCATTTTCACCTACAAGTGCGTATATCTCTCCCTTTTTAACATCAAGAGATATATTATCATTTGCAAGAACTCCAGGAAATCTTTTTGTAACTCCTACAAGTTTTATAATTTCATTACTCATACGTTGGCCTCTCTTTTCTATTTATTAGCTAAAATTCGTCTAGTCGCTACGCACTGACTCATGTCGCCAACGATCCTACGGGCTCCGTTGCTCAAAATAGTCGGCGTTGTAGCACTTTCAGCAATATTATTCACAACTTGAAATTAATATAATTTTATACCCATTATTAAAAAAAGAAGAAGATTATCTTCTTCTTTTTATTTTTAAAGATTTTGAATTATTTAGCTTCTGGTACTTCTATTTCTCCAGATATAATCTTCTTGCTTAACTCATCTATCTTAGCCTTAGTCTCATCGTCTACTAATTTAACCATATCATCTGATCCATAAGACATAGATACTCCATTTTCTTTAGCTCCATATTCGTATACCTTTCCAGCTTCAAACTCATTGTTTTGAACTTTTTCTAAAGATTCGAATATAGATAAATCCACAGCCTTAATCATACTAGCTATTATGTTATCTGGATTTATATATCTTTGATCTGAATCCACACCTATTGCAAACTTATTAGTATCCTTAGCAGCTTCAAATACTCCTTCTCCTGTCTTACCAGCAACTTGGAATATTATGTCAACACCTTTAGAATAAAGAGCAAGTGCACTTTCTTTACCTTTTGCAGGATCTTCGAAATCTCCAGCAAATATAGTTTCAACTTGAATATCCTTATTTACATATTTAGCTCCAGCTTCATATCCTACTTGGAAGTTTCTTACAACAGGTATATCCATACCTCCTACCATTCCAATCTTTCCAGTCTCACTCTTCATAGCAGCTAATGCTCCAGCTAAGAAAGAACCTTCATTTTCTTTATAGTCAATACAAGTTATATTATCTACACCTTCTATTACATTGTCTATATATATGTATTTCTTATCTGGGAATTCTTTTGCAACTTCTTGTATTACATCATAAAATTCAAATCCAACAACAACTACTACATCACTTATATTTGAAGCTTGAATTAATTGATCAGTATATAATGTTGCATCATTTTTACACTCTAGCACCTTACCTGTTGCTCCTAATTTTTCTATTGCCATGTTTAAACCTTCATTACTTGAATCATAGAATGATCTATCTCCAAGTCCACCTGCAACTACTAACCCAACCTTTAATCCACCTTCATTACTACTCTCTTGAGGCGTTGTTGATCCACAACCAACTAAGAACATTACTAATACTAAAGTCATACTTAAAATTCCTAATAATTTCTTTTTCAATTTATTCTCCTCCTTTTATCTTAGCCCTTAGGCTTAAAATCTTTCTTCTTCTCTTTCATCTATAAGCGAGTCTATATTTATTATCTGTATCTTGTATCTATCTACATTTATATAACCCTTGTCACTTAATTCTTTGAGTATTCTATTTATACTCCTCGTTGTAACCACAAACTGCTCGCTTAACTGATTCTTACTTATATAAAAATTGTTTAAATTTTTCTTTTCTCTTTTCTCATAAGCAGTTATAAGATAATCGCAAATTCTAAATTTTAATGAATACAAAGTATCTTCTATCGCTTTTTTAGATAAGTCATAGCTTATTTTGCATAAACTTTTTAAAAGATATAAAGTTATATCATTGTCATTTTCAATCCATTCAATAAAGTGATATTTTTTCATTCTAATCAGTGTTACATCTGTTATACTTTTTATTTCACATATATACGGTAAGCTTTCAAATATTTCTAATTCACCAAAATAACTACCTTCTTTATATATAGATTGAGAATACGTTTTCCCTTTTTCCGAAGTATGATATACATTAACGCTCCCACTAACTATTACATAGAAATATTCATATACATCATTGAATTTGCATATTATACTTCCCTGCTCATATTTCAAAACTTCCCATTTTTCTAAAGTAGATTTATGTGAATTTAATATAAGTTTAAATATTGGATAATCCTTATTCAATATCTCTTTCAACTAAATTCCTCCTAACTTAATTATAATTTGTCGTTTTTCGTTTTTGAAGGACATATGTCCCATTTATTATATACTATTTGAAAAAATCATACCGTATGATGTATACAATATTACTTTATGTTATATTATTTATTTTTATATATTTTTTTGATTCTACCTTAATTTTATTACTATGTTAATTATATTATTTATTTGTATACATTTAAATAGAATTAAATATTCTTCTCTTAAGAATTTTAAATGTAAACTTACTTAAAATGTAGCTTCTTAATCAATATCATCACAAGATTCAAGATCGTATAATTTGCAAAAAAAAGATGCCTTAAAATTATTTTAAGACATCTCTTTAAAACTAATATTTCTTAATGTTATTCTTATTATTCTTCTTAAAACCGGTCTAACTTCAGGAATTGTAATTCCATAATATCTTATATCTCTAATAACACCTGTATTAGATCTAATTAGATTTCTTAGAATCTCTAAAGAAGCTTGTTGTATATCTAAAGGTGGATTATATATATCAATACTTCTTAAAGTAAATGCAACTACTCTTCTTACTATACTTCTAACTTCATTTTGTGGTATACCAAGTTTTTGTAATCTATTAAATATATTTGTTGTATCTCTAATTATATTGGTTATTCTTCTAACTTCCTTTTGAATATCATATACAGGAGTTGGCTTTTCAATATATAATAAAATAAATATTATTATTTTTTTTAAAAGTCTATATATTCTTTTGTATTCTATTCCATACATACTCAATATTAAAAAGAACCATGAATGTTGTTTATTCAAGTCCTTTAATAAATAATCTGCTATTTCTTCGTTTGTACCTTTATATTTATAATAATTATCTTGCACATAATTAACCATAAATCTAAGTAATGATATAACAATATTTTTATTTATGCCCTGATTATAGATGTTAGGAAAGCCACTTTCTATTTCTTTAATTATATAACCTACATTTTTCTGATCTTGTCTATATGAATTCTCATAATTTCTCAATATCATAAATGGATTAAAAAACATAAAACCACCTCCAAAAATTTATCTCTTATATAATACGTAAAAAATTTTAGAAGGTGATTCACATTAAATTCCTATATTTTATTTTCTAATATCCCCATTAGAACCTTTTCAGGTGTAATAGGTAGGCTTCTAATATTAACACCAACTGCATTATAAACAGCATGTGCAATTGCTGGTGATGGAGTATTTATTACAACTTCACCAATAGATTTTGCTCCAAATGGACCTGTTGGTTCATAACTTGATTCAAAATCTACAGTTAACTTTCCTATATCTTTTCTACATGGAATTTTATACTGCATAAATGTATTTGTCTGCATTTTCCCTGCATCACTATGTTTGACATCCTCATACATTGCCATTCCTATTCCCTGAACAAGCCCTCCTTCTACTTGAATTCGTGCAAGTTTTGGATTTATAACCGTTCCACAGTCAACAACTGCAACATAATCAATTAAATCAATTTTACCACTTTCTTTATCAACTTCTACCTCAGCAAATCCTGCAATAAACGGAGGAGGGCTTGTTTCTCCACCAAAAGAACCTACTCCTATCAGTTGATTTTTTCCTTCTCCAATTGATAGACGTTGTGCTATTTCATCAATAGATAATACATTATCTCCATTTATTGTTCTTACAGATAATCCATCAAACATTAAATCTTCTTTTGATATATCTAGAAGATTTGCTGCATTTTCTAATATTTTATTTTTCATATCTTCACTAGCTTTTATAACAGCATTACCAGTGACATACGTTGTACTAGAAGCATATGAACCTGTATCATATGGAGAAATATCCGTATCAGCAGTGTGTACAATTATCTTATCCATTGTAGTTTCTAGAATATCTGCTGCCATTTGTGCAAGAATAGTATCTGATCCTTGTCCCATATCTGTAGCACCTAATAAAAGAGTATAGAATCCATCATCATTCAATTTAATTACTGCTGAAGCTGTATCTATCCCAGGTATACCAGACCCTTGCATTGTTATTGCCATACCAACAGCCCTAACCTTTCCATTACCCATATCTTTTCCACGGTACTTTTCATCCCATCCAACAAATTTCTTTCCTTTTTCAATACATCTATCAAGAGTACAACTTGCTAAAACAACAGGATGTCCGTCTTTAGAACCTCCTAAAATAGGATTATTATCCCCTTCTTTTATAATATTCTTTTCTCGAAGTTTGGCAGGATCTATATTTAACTTAGCTGCTAATTCATTAATTGCTGATTCTAATGCAAATATTCCTTGAGTAACACCATATCCTCTTAATGCTCCTGCTGTCATTTTATTTGTGTACACTACATTACCCATATATCTTACTGCTTTTGCTTGGTTATATAGTGGAAGTGTTTTATGTCCTGCAACACTAAATACAGTCCATGCATGTTCCCCATATGCTCCTGTGTCAGATAAAGCCTGCATATCTATAGCCTTAATATTTCCCTCTTTATCTGATCCTATCTTTACTTTAATTTTCATGGCATGGCGACTAGTTGTACAGCTAAATGTTTCTTTTCTATCATAAACAATTTTTGCTGGCTTTCCTGTTTTAAGTGTAACAATTGCTGGAAAGACTTCTACAGATGCTGTTTGCTTTCCTCCAAATCCACCACCAATTCTGGGCTTTATTACACGAATTTTGCTCTTTGGAATTTGTAAAGCTCTTGCAACAATTCTTCTAACATGGAAAGGAATCTGTGTAGCACTCACAATCGTAAGTCTTCCATTATGATCTATATAACTAAATGCACGATATGTTTCCATCATTCCGTGAGCTTGAGCTTGAGTATAATAGGTTTCTTCTACCACAACCTCACTATTTTCAAGTTCAGCTTCTACATCTCCAACTTCTGTTTTATAAGAAGCGGCTATATTTTTTTCTTTATTCATACCAATATCAAAATTAACATGTAAATCATCTTCTGGGTGAACAGTAGATGTATGTTCTTGTGCTTTTTCAAAGTCCAAAACAGGTTTATATACTTCATAATCAACCTTAATTAATTTCATAGCTTTTAGTGCAGTTTTTTCGTCTACTGCAGCTATAATTGCAACTTCATCTCCTATATAACGAACATATTCATCTAAAATCAATCTATCATAAGGAGATGGCTCAGGATAAGATTGACCAGCCATTGTAAACCTTACATTTGGAACATCTTTATGTGTGAGTATACATTCAACTCCGTTTAATTTTTCTGATTTTTGTGTATCAATATTTTTAATCTTTGCAAAAGCATAAGGGCTTCTAAGAATTTTTACAACCAATGAATTATTATCTAAGTCATCTGTGTAAACAGGTTTCCCCGTTGCAATATCCATTCCATCAATTTTTGAAATTGCACTATTTACAACATTCATACTTATACTACCCCCATATATTTTTTTATTGCTCTTAACTGTCCAACATAGCCTGTACATCTACAAAGATTTCCTGTTAAATAGTGAACAATATCTTCTTCTGTAGGATTTTTAAGTTCTCTTTTCATTGCAAGTACAGTCATGATAAATCCAGGACTACAAAATCCACATTGTTCCGCTCCTTCATTTACTAAGAACTCAGCGAACTCTCTTGCCTCTTCTTGAACACCTTCAATAGTTGTAATTCGTTTTTTATTAATACTTGCTGAAAGAATGGAGCATGAAAGAACAGGCTTATCACCTAACCATACTGTACATAATCCACAAGATCCTGTGTCACAACCTTTTTTTACACTTAAAAACCCATATTTTCTGAGTGTATCTGCTAAAAATTCATCACATTCTATTTCTACTGTCATTTTTTTATTATTAATTATAAATTCTATCTTCATTTATAAAACCTCCATTAAAGCTCTTTTTACAAGGACTTTACAAATTACCTCTCTATATTCTTTACTACCTCGCATATTACTCCCAAAATTTAATTCTTTTGCAGCTATACTTGAAGTTTGTTCAATGTCTTCACTAGTTAATTTACTTTTTCCTAAGTATATAGAAGCTTCTTTTGCAATCTTTGCCCTTTGAGGTCTTGCTCCAACTACTATCTTAAAGTCTGTATTTTCTTTTGAAATAGCTACGTTTAGTATCGCATAATCACTATTTGAGTTTCTAATTGATTTAAATACTGCTTTTTTATTTGTTTTTGGAATAATAATTTTCGTTAAAATATCTTTTTCAAAGTCTTTTTGTAAAAATTCCTCTAAAGATATTCTTCCTTGTTTATAAAGTACTACATCTGCATCTAACGAAAGTAGAGCTGTAATTAAATCAGAGAATCCATATTTTGAATAAACAGTTCCTCCTATTGTTACACTATTTCTAAGCTGAACGCCTACTATGTTTTTTACAGATTCAGATAAAACCCCATTAAAATATTTTGTTAAAATAGGGCTTGTTTCTATTTCACGAAAAGTAGCCATGGCTCCAATATCAATTGTTTCATCACATTCTTTTATATAGTTTAAGTTGATTTTAGATAAATCAATCGCTGTTCCAATGTTTTTTGATCCCATTCTTAAAAAAGCACAGCCTCCTAATACCGTATTATTTCTTTTAGATTTTAAAATATCATACGCTTCTTCCAATGTTTCAGGAAATACATAATTTTGTATAGAAATCAATTGCATTCCTCCCTCAAATTAATATTTATTAAATAAAATTCACTTTATGCTGTTCATAAATTCAAAGTTCTATAATTTACTTATAATTAAATAAAGGCATGATATTGGGTTTCAATATATGCCTTTTATTTAAACTAATTTTTTCTATGCTCCAGAAAGAGATTTATTAGTATTGTGTTCTACTTTTTTCTCCTGATTTTCTGGTAAAACAATATTTAATATAATTGCAATAGTTCCTGTAACAACCATTCCTGATCCTCCAAAGATCATTTTCACTGATTCTGGAAAACATGCAATAGCTTCCGGTACAGAACCAAGACCAAAGCCTAAGCCCATTGCAACTGCAACAATCATGCTATTTTTACCAGTAAGAGGCTCTTTTGTTATAAGATTAATTCCACTAATAGCTATCATAGAGAACATAACAATAGTAGCTCCACCTAATACACTTTGTGGCATCAAAGCAACGATAGTTCCAACTTTAGGAAATAATCCAGTTAAAATTAAGAACACTGCCCCTACAGCAACTACAAATCTACTCATAATACCAGTCAATGCAACTAATCCAACATTTTGGCTAAAAGATGTATTTGGTAAAACATTAAAAATAGCAGCTAAACAGCTTCCTAATCCATCTGCCATAATTCCTCCTGAAAGTTCTTTATCCGTAGCCTCACGATTAGCCCCACCCATTGTAATTCCTGAAATATCTCCAACAGTTTCTACTGTTGTTAAAATATACATTAAAAGCATCCCAACAATTGCGTCTATATGGAATGTCATTCCATATTTAAAAGGTACAGGAAAAGATACCCATTTAGCTTGTGATAAAACAGAAAAATCAATTTTTCCCATTGGAATAGCTACAATATATCCAACTATAATACCGATTAATATCGACGCCATACTAGTAATTCCTTTTGTATATTGATTAAAGAATAATACCGTTAATAAAACAATTGTTCCTAAAATAAGATTTGATGGTGACCCAAAATCCTTTGAACCAACTCCCCCTGCGAAGTATTTTATTCCTACCGGTAAAAGAGATAATCCTATAGATAATACTACTGTTCCTGTTACTACAGGTGGAAAATATTTTCTAAGTGGTTTCAAAAAAGCACCCAATATCATTTCAAAAAATCCACCAATTAAAGATGCACCCAGCACACCAGCAAGTCCATATTTTGCAGATATACTTATACCTACAGGCAAGAATCCAAAACTTGTACCCATAACAATAGGAAGTTTTGCTCCTATTGGTCCAATAGGATAAAGTTGAATTAAAGTAGTTACCCCAGCTATAAACATAGCACATTGGATTAAGAATGTTTTTTCATCAACAGGTAAATTCATAGCATTTGCAATGATAATTAAAGGAGCTACATTTCCTGCAAACATTGAAAGTATGTGTTGTAATCCTAACGGAATTGCTCTATGTAGTGGGGGAACCCCATCTAAATCATATATTTCCTTATCATTTTTCATATTTTTTCCTCCTAATGCTTTATTATAAGAAATTCGCTTTATGCTCACGCATAGCCCATATCGCCAATGAGTCCTCCCATTTGAATATCCTTTTTCTGAAATCATTATAACATAAAAATCAATTTTTACGAACCTTTTTTTGTTTTTTTTATTTTTTGTTTCTTATTTAGCGAACTTTAATTGTAGAGTTTAGTATTTTAAGTTCGTTCATTTTACTTATATATTAACTCCCATTAAGCAAAATCAATCCCATCCTTACTCATAGAATTAATAATTGCTAAAGATTCTACCCTTATACCATTATCTCTTAGTAGCTTTCCTCCACCTTGAAATCCTTTTTCAATAACAATTCCAATACCAGCTAAATTAGCTCCTGATTGATTAACTAAGTCTTTTAACCCTAGTGCTGCCTGTGCATTAGCTAAAAAATCATCAACTACTAATATATTATCTGTATCATTTAGATAGTCTTTGCAAACTTTGGTTGAATAAGTTTTACCTTTAGTAAATGAATAAATTTTACTCTCATATGCATTATCATTATCTACATTTTTACTTTCTACTTTTTTAGCAAATACTACTGGAACATTAAAATATTGAGCTGCTATTACGGCTATGGCAATCCCAGAAGCTTCTATAGTTAAAATCTTCGTTATATTATCATCTTTAAAACGATTTTTAAATTCTTTTCCTATTTCATTTAATAAATTTATGTCTAATTGATGATTTAAAAAACTGTCAACTTTTAAAACATCGTCCCCTCTAACTTTACCTTTTTCTAATATAACTTCTTTTAATAATTTCATCCTTATCCTCCTTTAAATGATAAAAACCCCCATTTTAAAAAATGGGGGTTTAGTATATTACTTCATGTCTATGGTTAGCATAAAATCAAAAATATATTATTTGTATTACAAAAACACATATAATTATACTTTAATCGTATGCTATTAACACATGCCTAAACACCCATAGTTGAATAATTTACGGTTATTCGGTAGAGACTTAGAGACCATATTTCCCTAATTATATGAGTGATACTATTCTATTTTTATCCTACTAAATTTTATAAAGCGAAACTTAATTCAGATGGAGTTTTTACTGCAACTGAATTTTTAGTTAAGCTAATCCAGAAGCTGTTAAGTTCTTATCTTCAGCCTTAAGAGGATGTAATCTAGAACTTTTAGCTTTCGGATAAAGTTAATTCTAACTTAATTTAAAGTAAAAATCAATACTATTTTTTAATATATTCCAAATGGTTAGTGCTTCCTTTATTTTTTTATTCCTCTATGATCCACATCGACTATTTTACGACCTTTTTGATTTTAACTTCATCATACCTTTCTCTAATAATACTAGATGTAATAATACCCCTTACATTAAACTCACTTTTAATTAGTAATTCTATAATTCCTGAAGATACTTTTTGTATTTCTTCACACTCTATCTTATTTAATACAATGTATTTTTTGCATTCTTCAGGAGTATTTTTAAACAACCCTTTATCATGTATAATTAATCGAAATACCTTTTCTTCATCTATTATTTCTTCGATTTTACTATTTGTTATATTACAGAACAACTCTGGTCTATGAACATTTTTCTCATTTATTTTTTTTCCGATACAGTCTAACCCGATAACTCCCACTACTTTATCCGTATTAATAGGTATAACTGGTTCATGTTCAGCGGGTGATTTGATAGATTTTCTTTTAGATCCATCCGCTTCAACTAAAACATAATCAAATATTCTAAGATTATAGATTTCATCTATCACTTCCTTAGAGAGCCCTAAAAGTTTATTTTCTTTTGAAATTTTTCTTCCTATAACAGTAATGCTTCCTTTTTTGATTTTATTCATATTACATATGTCAATTGAATCATTTATAATTAATTCATCATACTCACCTTCATCGGGGTAGTATATTGCTGTTGAAGTCGCAATTAATACTTTTTTATTCATATTTTTTAATTCTTTTGCTAATTTAAATATACTAGTAGTTTTTCCTCCCCCACCTACAAATGATATCATTTCTGTTCCTGTAAAATCTATATCAAACCATTTATAAATTTTCATAGTTTTCCTGCTTTCTGCTAGATTTTCATTTAATATTCATTTTCCCGACTAAATATTTCCATGAAAATAATTCGTATTATACGAATTATGTTAGTTCCACTATCCAACGTATAATTATAACACTCCTTTATTTCATCATCTACTAATTCTATTATACCATGATTTTTCCGAGTGCTTTTTTAAAATATATATAAATATAAAGAGAAAAGAACTATCTTTCAAATGATTATTCTAAATCATTATTAGACAGTTCCTTTTTATTAATTACTTACATACCATACACAATCCAAATATTATTTTTATATAAACATTCCCTTTATATTTATATTCGGTTTTATCCTTCTTATTTTATTTACTAAGATATGAGAACCATTAAGACTTATGAAATATGATTTATTGTCTTTTGTTTTTATTATTATTCTGTCGGGTTGACCATTTTGCATTCCTATACTATATTGGTTATTATCTTGAGATGTATAATAAGTAGATTCTTCAATTTCTTTTATATCTTCTATTGCTATTATTAATTTTGAGAATGCATATTTTATCACTAGTTTATCATTTACTATTTCGTATTTTGTGTTCAAAAACACCATAAAGTATCCTATAACAATACATAGAATCAAAATAGTTATGATGGTATAAATAATAAAACACCTCTTTTCTTACTTTGTAGTTATTTTTTTAACACACTTTCATTATACACTTTTTAAGATTTTTTTTCCATATATTATATTCTATTTTGTATATAAATATAATAAGTTCATTTCATTACTTAAAAATCCATTTATCAATAATTTCCTCTATAATTTATTAAAAGCGAAAATAAGAGATATATCTTTTATAAAAGATATATCTCTTATTTTTTAATGTATTAGAAAAATTTGCATATTGTTTCAATTTCTTCACTTATCTTAGATTTCACCTGTTCTTTAGAAAGTACACTAGTGCCATCAATTACTATAGAAGATATATCTTCTACACCTATAAATGGCATTATAGCTTTCATATACGTGTTTCCAAATTCAATATTATTAGCAACTGCTTGTTCATACATACTACCCATAGCTTCTATATGTAAAGCCTTTTTATTCTTTAGTAGACCAACGGGACCATTTTCAGTGTATTTAAAAGTCTTTCCAGCTATACATATAGTATCTATATAAGCCTTCATCATAGGTGGTAATGTAAAGTTCCATAGAGGGGTTACAAATATATACTTATCAGCATTTATAAACTCATCTGTAAGTTCATTTATTCTAGAGATTTTTCTTTGTTCTTCTTCCTTTAGACTTGTAAATTCACTTCCCCCTTGAAGCTTATTCCATCCACTTAAAACATCTTTATCTATAAATGGAATATATGTATTATATACATCTATTTCTACTATCTCGTCATTAGAATTTTGATTTTTATATAAATTTATAAAATCTCTTCCAGCAGATAAACTAAATGAATCCTCTTCAGATTTCGGGTTAGCAGTAATATATAAAACTTTGCTCATTTAAATCATTCCTTTCACTTGGCGATATATATGTTTTACCCAATAAAGTGAACTTTAATTATATTTATTTTTTGTAATGTATGGAAAAATCACCTATAGATAACTTAAAAATAATATTAATTTTAAAAACTAAAAAATCTGTAAAATAGAATTTCTGTGTTAGAGTTTTACCTTCTATTAGCCTATTTTACTACGCCTTTCTCTTTATTTGATTTATTAAAAAATCCTTAACTCCACCAGGATTTTTTACTTTTATCATAGAGTACGCCATTTTAGGAGTAAATGTTCTAGGATAATATGCTAGAAACCTAGGTTCCCACATTGTTGGTCCATATTTCTTTTTATATTGATGAAGGCTCTTAAATCCATAAAAATTATTAACATTTTTGTAAATAAATTCAAATGCCAATAAACTTATTCGTATTTTTTGTTTATCTTCTCTTATATTAGCAAGAGGAGCGACTCCTAAACTTCCCCACTTAACTCCTTCTGTTTTCATTTCATTAAAAGCATTAATCATAATCTTTTCCATAACTCCTATTGGTGCATCTTTTTTTCTTCTAGTAACATCTGCATAGTATCCTTCCCCACCTAAAAATGGCACAAAAACAACAAATCCTAATATTTTTTTATGTGAATCAACTGCTATGAAATATCTTCTATCCATAGGTTTGTCTAGACTAATACTTCCTAACATAAAAGATAACTCTCCGCTTTTCTTAAAAGAAAGCCATTCATTTGAAACTTCTAGTATTTCCTTTTCTATGATAACATCTTTGTTTTCTAAAGGTTTATACTCAAATACTTCAACCCCTAATCTGTTAGCATTATTAATGGCCTGCCTTATTTTTGAAGCCTTTTTCCCAGATGTAGTGTATGTTTGTAAATCAAATATAGCTTCTTCTCCATATTTAATAAATCCAAACCCCAACTCATTGAATTCATTTGTAAACTTTTCACTTACTTGACAAAAACAAATACGTAATTGTTTTTCTTTACAATAAGAAATAAATTCTGATATAAAGTCCTCAGCATCATCTTCATAACATATTGGATCTCCTGCACAAACTGCAACTCCCGAGCTTATAACATAAGCGATTGCACCTTCTATATTTTCAGAAAAAAAGTATCTTTTATCTTTTTCTAAAGCCAAATATGATATTGAATTATATCCATATTTTTGTAGATATCCCCTAACTCTAGTTCTATCTTTACTTAATACAATTTCGTCTATACAAGGCTTTTTTTTATAGTTTTTATGAAATAGGAAAATTAATAGAAATCCATTTAAAATATATAAGTTCTTATGAATTAAAATTGATTTAAAGTGTAAAATTTTAATGTTTTGAGGTAATACTAATATAATATTAGATATTCCCAATAATAATATGAAGAAAATAGGATTTTTAATAAATATTTTTTTGAATTTACTGGTTAAATTATAACTGTTCATATAATGTATCTCCATTCTAAATTTAATTATCCGATTACTAGGAACTATAATATTCCTAGTTACATTTTAAATATAATCGATGACTCTTGATTTATGCTTAATTAAATCTTAAAATTTTCTTAAATTTTCTATTTTTGATTCAATACGCAAGTAAGAGACGATTCATAAATTTATTTGATAAATTTCCTGAACCGTCTCCTTAAATCAATCATATGTATAATCTTTTGTACTCTTCACCATACCACATTTTAGAATTTAATACAAATATTTTTGTTAATCATCAATATTATCCATAATCTAAAAGTATTATAGTTTACTTACATGAAAAAATAACCTCTTGAAAGTTCCCGAGGTTATTTTTAATTTCTTCTTGCAAAATCCACGAATCTAAACTTATCAGGTCTATGTCTTGATTCTGTATATTGGAACAAGCTCATATCGTCTAGATATGTATAGTTTTTTACTACAACTATCATATCATATTCTTCTAAATCTAAATATTTTCTATCTTCTTTAGTAGCCTTTTGCATAGTTATTTCTTTTTTAGCAAATCCTATTTTAAGTCCAAGTTCTCCCTCTATATATTCGTATACTGAATCCTTACATACTTCTTCTGTAAGTTGTGATATATATTTTTTATTGAAGAAATCCTTATCGAGTATAATTCTTTGATCCTTTATCTCTCTAACCCTTATAACCTTCCATACATCACTATTTTTAGATATATTTAATTGATTCATTAAAAAATCATCTGGTTTAATAAGTTCAAACTCCTCTAATATAGTGTTTGACTTAACACCCATTTTATTTGCCAATTCTTTAAAACTCGTAAGTCCTGATATAGGAAAATCAAACTTATTAATATTTAGTACAAACGATCCCTTACCCTTTATTTTTTGAATATATCCATTTTGTTCCAAAAGGTTCAAAGCCTTTCTTATAGTATCTCTTGACACATTATATTCTTTCATCAACTCATTTTCAGATGCAAGCTTCGTACTTGGCTTAATATCACCATTTTCTACTTTTTCCTTTATTTCATTATAAATAATTAGATATTTACTTACCATATATTATCACCTTAATATATTGTAACTTTTTAATGGTTATTTTTCAATATAATAAACTATAGATTCATAAGGTCTTAAATTAACTTTTTTTATTTCATTTGAAGAATCACTGTAATTTGAAATCAATATTTTAGTTTTAAATCTATCTATTTGTACATCTTGAGGAAGTTCAAATACCGCTTCTTCAGAATAGAAGTTGTTTATAACTAATAATTTGTTACCTCCATATTCCCTAATATATGCAAATATTGATTTATCATTTTCAAGTATTGGTTTATATGTTCCATTAGATATAACATCATACTCTTTTCTCAATTTAATAAGCTTTTGATAGTGATAAAATATTGAGTTTTTGTCGTCAAGTGAAGATTTTGCATTTATGTGTTTGTGAGTTTGTCCTGGATTAATCCATGGCTTTCCCATTGTAAATCCACCATTTTCACTTTCATCCCACTGCATAGGTGTACGAGCATTATCACGAGACTTAGCTTGTAATATCTTTATAATTTCCTTTTCATCCTTGCCTTCACTTTTTAGTATATTATAGTAATTAATAGACTCAATATCCTTATATTTATCTATACTATCAATATACTGATTAGTCATTCCAAGCTCTTCGCCTTGATATATATAAGGAGTTCCTCTTAACATATGAATAGCAGTTGCAAGCATTTTTGCAGACTCTTTATGATATTTTTTATCATCTCCAAAACGAGAAACTATACGAGGTTGGTCATGATTGCTCCAAAATAGAGCATTCCACCCATTCCCTTTTTCCATACCTATTTGCCAAGAATTTAATATCTCTTTTAACTTTATAAAGTCAAAGTCCACCAAAGTCCATTTATCCCCATTTTCATAGTCTACTTTAAGATGGTGAAAATTGAATACCATAGATAACTCTTTCTCATCAGGATTTGAATACTTTATACAATTATCCATAGTAGTAGATGACATTTCCCCAACAGTTATAATATCTTCATGTTTTCCAAAGGTCTCTTTGTTTAACTCTTTCAAATATTCATGTACTCTAATTCCATCAGTATAGAACCTTCTTCCATCCCCAATATGATCGTCTTCATATACATCAGGCTTCGAAATTAGGTTTATAACATCTAGCCTAAATCCTTTAACTCCTTTATCTATCCAAAAATTAACTATATCAAATATTTCTTTTTTCACTCCGCTGTTTTCCCAGTTAAGATCAGCTTGTGTTACATCAAATAAATGTAGATAATATTCATCAAATTCCTTGACATACTCCCAAGCACAACCTCCAAACTTTGACTGCCAGTTAGTTGGTTCTTTTTCATTCTTGGATTTTTTAAAAATATAATAGTTTTTATACTTTTCATCTCCATTAATAGCTTTCTTAAACCACTCATGATCTGTAGATGTATGATTAAAAACCATATCAAGCATTACTTCTATTCCTCTTTTTTTAGCCTCTTTAACCATATTTTCAAAATCCTCAATAGTTCCAAATCGAGAATCTATCTTACAATAATCTGCAACATCGTATCCATTATCCTTTTGAGGTGAAACATAAAATGGAGTCAACCATATATAGTCTACTCCTAGCAGTTTTAAATAATCTAACTTTTCAGTTACTCCATTTATATCTCCAAATCCATCATTATTTGAGTCATTAAATGACTTTGGATATATTTGATATACTACACTATTTCTAAAATTCTTCATCATAATTATCTCCTTTTGCTAGCTATATAAAATAAAAGGAAGAAGATTAACTCCCTCCTTTTTTATCAAATACTCTTTTCTGATTTTTTAAATGTCATTTTCTTCTTTGCAAATATAACTGTTAATGTAAATGGTACTATTATAGCTACTATCATAGCTATTGCAAATATTCCTATATACTTTGGTTGTATAGATAATATTCCAGGAATTCCTCCAACTCCTATTGAGTTAGCCATAACTCCCGACCCTACAGATATAATTCCTGCTATCCCCGAGCCTATCATAGCTGCTAAGAATGGGTATACATACTTTAAATTAATACCGAACATAGCAGGTTCAGTTACTCCAAGATAACATGATATCGCCGCTGGTATAGATACTTGTTTTTCTTCTTCATCATCTTTATTTAAGTAAATCATTGCTAAAACAGCAGAACCTTGGGCTATATTAGATAAAGCTATCATAGGCCATAAGTTAGTTCCACCCATCTCACTCATCAATTGTAAATCTATAGCATTTGTCATATGATGCAGTCCTGTAATAACAAGTGGCGCATAACTAAATCCAAATATTGCTGCAAATAACCATCCAAACGTTGAAGTCAGTCCTGAATATACTAGACCTGAAATCATAGAACCTATCTTCCATCCTAAAGGCCCTAAAACAGTATGAGCTAATAATACAGTAGGTATTAATGCTAGAAACGGCACTACTATCATAGAAATATATCCTGGGACTCTATCTCTTAACATAAGTTCTAATTTTGCTAAAACAAATCCAGCTAATATTGCAGGTATAACCTGTGCCTGATAGCCAATCATCTTAATCTGAGCAAATCCAAAATCCCAAACTGGAGCCTGGGCACCACCAGCTACTGCATAAGCATTTAATAATTGAGGAGAAACTAATGTAATTCCAAGTACAATACCTAGAATTTGAGTTGCCCCCATTTTTTTAGATATAGACCATGTAATCCCAACCGGTAAATAGAAGAATATAGCTTCGCCTATTAACCATAAGAAGTGATGTGCACCTGACCAAAACTGCGATACTTCTATTAACGACTTAGTTCCTGACTCAAGAAGTTTAATATCCCCTATAACATTTCTAAATCCTAATATCAAGCCTCCAACAACTATTGCTGGAATAAGCGGAGAGAAAATTTCCCCTAAATGGGATATTAACCTTTGAAGTAAGGTTAGATTTTGTCTTCCTGCTTTTTTAGCATCATCTTTACTTACGGCTTCAACCCCAGCTTTTGCTGTAAATTCATTATAAAAAGTTGCTACTTCATTTCCGACTATAACTTGGAATTGTCCTGCTTGAGTAAAACTTCCCTTTACAGCTTTTATACTCTCTATCTTCTTAACATCAGCTTTTTTAGGATCATTAAGTACGAATCTCATACGAGTCATACAATGAGAAACCGCTGCTATATTTTCTTTTCCGCCAATATACTCTAATAATTGCGATACATCATTTGAAAATTTAGACATATATATAACCTCCCTTATATTTTATATAAACTTTTCCCAATCTCAGATAACGTTTTCTTCTTTTTCATGTACGTACAAGTTGTTATGAGTTGATTATATCTTGTACGTACATGTTTCGTCAACATATTTTTTAATTTGTCTAAAAATTCCTTAAAAATAAATTCCCCATTAAATGAAATATAATTTATTTTAATAACAAAATAACCTGCCTTTTGGCAGGTTATTTATAAAATATAAATATATATAGTTTTTACTCAAATAATTTTGTAACACTTTTAAGACTATCAATTATATTTATATGCTGAGGGCATGCCTCTTCACACTTACCACACTCTACACAATGCAAAGCTTTTTCCTTATAACCAACAAAATTACTGTACATCCATTTAAAATGTTCAACATCATTGTACATAGAAGCACCATTTAAAATTTCAAAGTTTCTAGGTATATTAACTCCTGCTGGACATGGCATACAATACTTGCAATCCGTACAGTTTACTACCATTCTATTTAAATATATATCTTTAACTTCATCTATTAATCTTCTCTCTTTTTCAGTAAGCGAATTTTCATAAGTATCACTTGCAGTCTTTATATTCTCATCTATATGATTCATATCATTCATACCACTAAGCACTACACTTACCTCAGGTTGATCCCATAAAAATCTTAATGCCCACTCAGCAGGACTTCTCTTAACATCAGCTTTATCCCATACATCTTGAATATCATCTGGAACATTTCTTCCAAGGCTCCCACCTCTTAAAGGCTCCATTATGACAACACCTAACCCCTTATCACTTGCGTACTTAAGTCCTTCTTTTCCAGCTTGATAATTCTCATCCATAAAATTATATTGTATCTGACAAAATTCCCAATCGTAAGCATCTACTATTTCTTTAAAAAGAGGAAGTTCATCATGAAAAGAAAATCCAACATGCTTAACCCTTCCATCCTTAACTATAGTATCTAAAAAATCAAATATATCGTGTTCCTTTAAATTACTCCATAAATTTTTAGTCAAAGTATGTACTAAATAAAAGTCTATATAATCAGTTTCTAATTTTTCAAGCTGTTCATTTAAATACTTATCCATATCCTCTCTACTCTTTATAAGCCATGACGGAAGCTTAGTAGCCAAAAATACCTTATCTCTATAACCATCCTTAAGTGCCTTACCTGTAACAATTTCACTCATACCTTCATGATACGGATATGCTGTATCAATATAGTTAACACCATTATCTATAGCATATCTTATTTGTTTAATTGCTTCCTCTTCATTTATCTGATCGTTTTTCCCATCTATAACTTGGAATCTCATACACCCAAATCCTAGTGTAGATACCTTTTCATTAGTTTTTCCAAATTTTCTATATAACATATTATCACGTCCTTTCCACTGTAATAGTATATTCAACTTACCTACTTACATAATACAATATATCTTTTGATTTTCCTTTTATATATATGAACTTTCTGGTAATTAAATTATAACATGATAATCTGTATTTTAAAGCTATCAATATGTAACTAAAAATCCAAATCGAAGATTAAGTGAGTCTTTTTTTGTTTACTAATAAAAAACACTTGTATTTTATACGTATACATTGTATTATATTAATAATTTAAAACTTGTTTAAGAGGTGATATTATATGGATATTTTATACAAAAGCACAAGAGGAGATAGTAATAGGGTCACCTCTTCAGATGCTATATTAAAGGGCTTAGCAAATGATGGTGGGTTATACGTACCTACAGAATTTCCTTATATAGATATAACTTTTAAAGACATGATGTCTATGAATTATAAAGAAATTGCTTTTTATATAATAAATAAATTTTTTACAGACTTTGATGAGTTGACTTTAAAAAACTGCATAGATAATGCTTATGACGATAAATTTAGCTCTAATTTAGTAGCACCATTAAAAAAAATAGACAACAATTACTTTTTAGAACTTTATCACGGACCTACTCTCGCTTTTAAAGATATGGCTCTATCTATACTTCCCCATCTTTTAAAAGCTTCTTGCAAAAATTTAAATATACAAAAAGAAATAGTTATATTAACAGCTACCTCAGGAGACACAGGAAAAGCTGCACTAGAGGGATTTAATAACGTAGATAAAACTCAAATAATAGTTTTTTATCCTAAAAAAGGAGTAAGCACAATCCAAGAAAAACAGATGATTACTCAAGATGGCAAAAATACTCATGTAATAGGTATAAATGGCAACTTTGATGATGCTCAAAGGGGTGTTAAAGAAATTTTTTCAGACAAAAAATTTAATAATTTGTTATCTAATAAAAACTATATACTTTCATCAGCTAACTCTATAAATATAGGAAGATTAGTTCCTCAAATAGTATATTATGTGAGTTCATATGTTCAACTATTGAAAATCGGAGATATACAAGAAAACGAAAAAATAAACGTAGTGGTTCCAACCGGAAACTTCGGAAATATACTAGCTGCTTTTTATGCTAAAAATATGGGGCTTCCTATAAACAAACTAATATGTGCTTCGAATGAAAACAATGTTTTATGCGACTTTATAAATACAGGAGTTTATGATATAAGACGAGAATTCAAGCTTACTTCATCTCCTTCTATGGATATTCTAATATCCAGCAATCTAGAAAGGTTGTTATATGAAATAAGCAGTGATAACCCATACTTAGTAAGAAATCTCATGGAAGAATTAAAAACTAATGGAATATACGCAATAAATGAAAATATGAAAAATAAGCTAGATCACTTTTATGCTGACTTTGCAACCCAAGAAGAGACTCTATCAACTATAAAAGAAGTTTACAACGATTTTAACTATGTAATAGACACACATACAAGCGTAGCTTACTGTGTCTATCAAAAATACAGACAAAAAACTAATGATTCTACAAAAACTATAATTGCATCAACGGCTAGCCCATTTAAATTTCCAGAAAGTGTTGTAAAATCAATAGATAACAACTACGATGTATTATCTGATTTTGGATTAATAGATAAATTATCTAATATTTCCAATATAAAAGTTCCTAAAGCTGTCCAAGAACTAAAAAGCAAAAGAGTAGTTCACTGTAGTATTTGTAAAAAAGATAAAATGAAATCTATTATTAATAATATATTGAATGTGTAGGTGATTAATATGATAAATGTAAAAATACCAGCAACAACTGCTAATATAGGTCCTGGATTTGATTGTCTAGGAATAGCCCTTGATATATATAATAACTTTTTTGTTGAAGAAATAGAAGATGGTCTTATAATAGAAGGATGTGACGATGAATACTGTAATGAAGATAATTTAATATACAAAGCTATGAAAAAATGCTTTGAAAAAATAGGATACAAACATAAAGGTATAAAAATTAAAATAGAAAATGACATTCCTATATCTCGAGGACTTGGAAGTAGTGCATCTTGTGTACTAGGAGGAGTAATTGCAGCTAACAAAATAGCTGGCAACAAATTAAATAAAGATGATATATTAAAAATTTCATCAGAAATTGAAGGTCATCCAGACAACGTAGCACCTGCATTACTTGGAGGAATGGTTACTTCTATTAAGGAAGGAACTGATATATATTATAGTAAGATAAACATCCCAAGAGGGTTGAAGTTTTGTGCACTAATACCAGACTTTCAGTTATCTACAGAAAAATCAAGATCAGTTTTGCCAAGTGAAATACCTTATAAAGATGGAGTTTTTAATGTAGGAAGAGTTTCTCTTATGGTATCTGCTTTAATTAACGGTCAATTTGATTTGATTAAACTTGCATGTAAAGATAACCTTCATCAAAAGTATAGAGGAAGTTTAATTAAAGACTATGATAATATAATAAAAAAGTGTAAGGATTTAGACAGTGTAGGAGTATTTTTAAGCGGTGCTGGTCCAACTATAATGGCTATGATTAAAGAAGATGATATAAGTTTTTATAATAAAATTGAAGAGTATACTTCTACTTTAAATAATACATGGAGTGTAAAAAAACTAAATATAGAAAATAAAGGAATAGAGATATAAGAATTCGTCTAGTTGCTACGTACTTACTCATGTCGCCAATAACCCTTTATGGCTTCGTTGCTCAAAAATAGAAAGTAATTTTTAAAATGAAATAGCTCTTTTTTCTTACAAATATGAACAACATTTATTAAACTAGAAAAATTGAAAAACATTAAAATTTCATTGCGAATAATAATGAAATTTTAATGTTTTTATTTAATTTAGAGATAAAAGGTATCCCCTATTTTTTAATAATGCAGTATAAGGTTTTTGATAATTGAAGTAACTTCTTTTGTTATTGTAAGATGCACGGTTTATATTTTATTTTTTTATCCCCACTATATATAATCAGCGATTTTCCTTTTATAACGTCATTCTCATATTTAAAATCTTTGTTTGAAAAATTTGCAACTACCTTTAGATCGTATCCAAACTCACTCATTTGAACCATTCTGTCTTTCGAAAGAACCTTAAAGTCTGTCATTTCTTTCTTTACAGCTTTTTTATGAAAAGGTGCCCAAACTTTATAATGTGAAAGAATTAAATCCTTATTTTTATTCCACTCTTTTTTATCTATATGATATAACGGCGAAACATTATATAAAATCTCATTCATCATCCTATTTTCTACTTCATCTTTTATCTTAAGGCTTGACCAATCCCAATGATAACTCGTTATTACACAGTCATTATAAACAAGCTTGTAAAGAGGAAGTGAATATACGGGATTAAGGAATACCTGTTTATATAGTTCTTTTATAGGAACTTGTTTTGAATACTTTTCAGGCACACCTCCATCTATAGAATAATATCGTCCAAGATAATATTCACTATTTTTATTTTTGCTCATATCCTTATCCATCCAAGAAAAAGTTGGTAGTTCGATACCGTGAGCAAAAGCAATTGCTTGGCTTGCATAATCATTTCCCCCTTCAGATCCTACAACCATATTTTTATCGTTTGCTATGTATTCCATTCTCTTTAGTCTCGCTTTCACATCCTCTTCTTGTGTTGTTATATGATTTGGTGAATAATCATCAAAGATTTCTCCTGCAGCATCACAATCAACAAACCAAGAATTGAAATTTACACCAGTATTTAATATATTTTGCACTCTTTCTCTTACAGCTGTCATTGATAAAGTAGGATTCAGCTTTCTTCCTACACCCTTAAAGCCCTCTTTCTTTTCTCCACTTCTTCCTGTAATAGTAGCATTTTCAAATAAAGATGTATCTTTAAATGAAGCCGTAATCCATTCTTCTTTTCCTGGTTTATGAATGGAATGATACGAGTCATAGGTCCCTATTAAATATTCCATTTCATTTGCTTTTTCTACTAATTCAGGCTTTATATAACCTTGTCTCCAATCCTCAAATCCTATCCATGCATTTTTTATTCCTGATTTATTTATATCTTCTAGTAAATCAATATTCCTAGTGTTTGCCCAATTTTCTACTGGTTCAAAAATATTTTTCATATTATATTGTAATACTCTTTTGTTCAAATTTATAATTTCCAATGGATTCAAATTATCTAAACCTTTGTTTAGTAATTTTTTCGTTTTTTCATCTATATTAGTAAATACTTTAATATTATAAAATTCTTTTAATAAAAGTACTTCATTTAAAGCTCTAATTATTACTTTCTTTTGATATTCATCCACATAATCTTGATTTTTTATATCATCAAAAACCTTTATTACTTCATTGCCATTTTCTATATTTTCTTTCATTAATTTTTTTATCCAGTTCATCGTTTCTACTGATGTATTTTTTCTAAATTCATTCCATTTTATATTTTCCTGTGAAACAACAGATTTATCCCAAAAATACATATGAATTGCACCATAAAGCTTTTCTATATTTTTATTCATTTTTGCTTTTTCTTCTAATGTTTTAAATTTTCCTTTTTCAACAACATAATTTTTATATGTTTTTGCGATATCTATAGTATTTTTATTCGTAACATATATTTTGAATCCATATTCTTTATTTTTGTTTATAGTAGGAAATTCATGTTTAAATGTAAATTTAATGTCTTCTTTTGAATCAAAAGTAATTTCATTGTTAAACATATTTTCAATTACATAAACAATAGAGTATCTTTTCTTGTTTAAAGCAAAAAACTGCATGGAAAAAGATTCTGCTACTGTATAGCTTTCATTATTTAAAAACTCCTTCCAATATTTATTATTGCTTGGTATATACTTACCTTCATGTATTGGAATTGTATAGCTTTTAGCATGAACAGTAGGCCATTGAAACTGTGAATTTTCCACTTCATTTGACTTTATTTTTACACTCAGATACTCTTTTTCTTTTTTTAATTCAATATCAATATTTTCATTAGGATATTTCCATGAAATCTTGTCTTTTGATTTCTTTAAATTTGATACTTCTCTCTTTTGTAATCCCTCTGAAGCTTTTTCCTTTACTCCATCTGATTCGATAGTTACCTCAAAAGTTTCTGGATTCACATCAAAATTAAAATCCATTGCTTTTACTTGTGTTTGTGTATTAACAGCATTTATAGCTTCATCACTGCATCCACCAAGTATACTCATAATTAAAATAAAACACATTAATAAAGATATATTTTTTTTCATGTGTCCACCTCCAAATCAAATATATCTTTATTTTGTTACACCAATATGACAAGAAAAAGAATTCTGTCTTTAGAATTCTTTTTTTAAAAATATATAAAATTCAATTTCCTTTTTATATATTTTTACTCCATACTCAAAATCATGCTTATTAAGTATTCCTTTTACAATAGAGAGCCCTAACCCTGTGCCTGATAATTGTTTGGATCTAGATGTTTCCATTACATAAAAAGGCTCCCATATTTTATTTATCTCTTTTTCTTCATAACCATTTATTCCATTTTTTACAGAAAAGAAGACTTGATCTTTGCTATTTTCTAATTTTATATTTATTTCTCCATTGCTCGTATATTTTATTGCATTACTTATTAAATTATTAAAAACCATTTTTATTTTTTGCATATCCGCATATATAAAAGGCTCTCTTAAATTCTCTTTATTTATTGAAACAAGAATTTTTTTATTTTCAATATCAATCTTATATTTTTCAAGAATGGTAAAAAATAAACTTTCTAAATCAAAAGAGGTTTTATTTAAAACATCTTTTTCTAGCTTTGATAGTTGAAGGAGATTATCTATTAAATCAGAAATTGCTTCTGTTTGATCATTTATTGTATCAATATAAGTCCCATCATCCAAATCATCCTTTATCCCCATGGCATATGCCTTGATTAAAGCTAAAGGAGTTTTTATTTCATGAGTTATATTAGATATAAAATGTTTTAAGTTCTCATTTTTTTCTTCCAAATCAGCATGAGATTTTTCAAGCTTTTCACTCATCCTGTTAATACTTTCTGCAAGTTCTTCTATTTCATCCCCTGTTTTAATATTTACTTTTTTAAATTTCAAATTTGCTATATCTTTTGATACATTTTCAAGCTTTTCTAAAGGCTGGATGATTTTTCTTGAAAACACCCATACTACAGTAATGGTCAAAATTAAACACATGCTCATAAGATATAAATTAAATTGATTTATAATCTTTATCGTATCCCTATCATGAACAATAGAAACTCCTATAGCAATAGCTATATTTTCTTTTTTTATATAAGCTACCAAAAAGCTTGATTTTATCTTTCCTTGATTATAAATTTTTTTTACAATTTTCTCTTCTTTTATTTTATCTAAAGCAACCTCATGTACCCAAAATTTATTTAGTTTAATATTCTTTCTACCAAATTGTGCTTTCATACTTTCATTAAAACCTTCTGTTGTATCTTCTACACTATGATAAACAATGGTAACATTATATTTTTCTTCTAGTTCGTCTATATTATCTAAAAAGTAGCTTAGGTCCATCGCTTGTATGTGATTTGATATTTTATCTAGATTTCCTTTCATCTCACTTAAATAATATCTAGATAAAAAATAATTATTCAAAAGAAAAGAAAATAAAAATACCATTGCAATAACAGTAGATATTCTGATAGAAAGCTTTTTGCTCAGCTTATTCATTTTTTCCCTCCAAGCTATACCCCATCCCTCTATGGGTCTTAATATAATCTTCTCCTATCTTTTCTCTTAATCTTCTTACATGAGTATCCACGGTTCTATCTTCACCTACATAATCAATTCCCCAAACTAGATCAAGAAGCTTTTGTCTAGATAATATCATTCCTTTATTTTTTAGAAAACAATACATCAAATCAAATTCTTTTTTCGTAACATGTAAATCTCGTCCATTTTTAAATATCTTTTTCGCTTCAAAATTTACTTTTAATTCTTTTACGTATACAACTTTTTCTTCTTTTAAAAGCTTTTTTGCCCTTATAATCAATATCCTTGGATCAAAAGGTTTTTTAATATATTCATCTGCACCTAAATTTAATGCCTTAAGCTCGCTATCATTTTCACATTTAGCAGTAAGCATTAAAACCTTTATATTACTTTTTTCTTTTATTTCCTTACAAAGATCTATTCCACTCACTTTTGGCATCATCCAATCTAGTATAGCAAGATCTATTTCATGATTATAAAATAAATCCAAAGCCTCCTCCCCATCTTCTGCCAAAAGTATATTGAATCCTTCTTTTTCAAAATATGCTTTTAAAATCTTAAGCATACTTTTTTCATCATCTGCTATTAAAATATTCATGTACATCTCCTACCTTCATATTTTCACTACTATCTTTTATTTATTAATACATCTTACAATTTTAGTATAAACTTTCTTCATAAAAATTCCTACACATTAACAATTTTAAAAAATTAAATATAATAACATGATAGTTTAATTTATAAAAATAGGGCTGTCTCAAAACAGAAAATAATTTCTATTTTGAGACAACCCCTTTATTTTTAAGATGCTTGTTTTTCTTTTTTCAATTCATCAAAATACATCTTAGTCTCTTTTGATATAACCCCACTAAGACCTATTATAGCAATAAGATTTGGAATAGCCATAAGTCCATTAACTATATCAGCCACTGTCCATATTAAGCTAAGCTTTAAGAAAGGTCCTATACCCACAAGGAATATAAATATATATTTATAAGGCTTTATTCCTTTAACTCCAAATAAATACTCAGTACATCTCTCTCCATAATAATTCCATCCAAGTATAGTAGTAAAAGCAAAGAATATAAGTCCTATAGTAACTATTAACTCTCCAATTATAGGCATAGAAGGAAGTCCAGCTCTAAATGCAGCAGTTGTAGCTGCAGCACCTTCAATATTAGGATTATTCCACATACCTGTAAGAACCAAAGTTAAACCTGTCATTGTACATACTATTATAGTATCAAAGAATGTACCTGTCATCTGAACTAGACCTTGTCTTACACAAGAATTAGTCTTAGCAGCAGCTGCTGCTATAGGAGCAGAACCAAGTCCTGATTCATTTGAAAATACACCTCTTGATACCCCACTCTTTAATGCAAGTGCTACTGTTGATCCTGCAAATCCACCAGCTGCAGCTGTTGGACTAAAAGCGCTTTTTACTATAAAGCTTATTGTATCAGGAATTTGACCTGCATTTAATAAAAGTATTATTAATGTACAAATTATATATGATGCCGCCATAAAAGGAACTATAACCTCGGAAACTTTTGCTATACTCTTTATTCCTCCAAGAGTAACCATAGCAACAGATACAGTAAGTACTATCCCTGTTATTAAAATAGGAATATTAAAAGCTATATTAACAGCTGATGTTATAGAGTTTACTTGTGCAAATGTTCCTATGCCAAAGAAAGCAACTCCTATCCCAAATACCGCAAAACATTTTGCAAGAAACTTATTTTTGAATCCTCTCTCAATATAATACATAGGGCCTCCTGACATTTGTCCATTATCATCTACTACCCTGTATTTAACTGCTAAAAGTGCTTCTGCATATTTTGTTGCCATTCCAAAAAACGCTGCTACCCACATCCAAAATAAGGCTCCAGGCCCTCCCATCCTTATTGCAGTTGCAACTCCGACTATATTGCCTGTACCTATAGTAGCTGATAATGCCGTACACACAGCTGCAAACGCAGATACATCACCTTCTGCCTTAATATCTTTTGCCTCACAGTCTTCTGAAAAAAGATACTTAAGTGCTAATGGAAGCCTAAATACTTGTAAAAAACCTAGTTTGAATGATAAAAAGATACCCGTACCAACGAGTAATATGAGAAGTGGTGGTCCCCATACGAAAGAATTGATATTTTGTGCAATTTGATTAATTTGTTCCATAACATTTACCTCCTGCTTTTATTATTTCTAATAGATTTAAAAAAGCTGGGAGAATCTCCCTGTCCTTTTACCTGAGAGTTTCACATGCATAATTAAATGCAGTTTGCTCCTTCGGTGCTCCATAGAGTCTCTCCAGAGATTTGTCCAATAGCGGTCTTTTTACCTGAAAGCTTTACTTCTTCGGTGCTACGCTCTCCCGCTACCTTCATCCAAAACATTTATCTTGTTATGCTTCTAGTCAAAGTATATTATTTCCATTTTTCTTTGTCAACAATATAACAATGTATTTTTCACGTACATTATTTTAATCGCGATTAATTTATTTTTTTATTTATTTTTCATTTTATTTTTATTTTCTTTATATTTTTCCGTCATTTTTTAGTCTTTTTAATGTTTTTTTGTATATTTTTTGTTAATGTTCATAGAACAAAGTAATTTTTATTCGTTAATTTTATATTTTTTACTAGTTCTTTATAATTGAATTTTACATTAAATTATTATTCTTTTGAAATTATCCAATTTTCTGATTTGTATATTTAATCAAAAAAACAGCTTCTTTATTTTAAAAAAACTGTTTTTTATAATATTTTACTCAATATCTTAATTATCAAATCTATTTACTTTAAATAATCTCATATCCTCATCTTTTTCATTATAATATAATTTGCTCAACATCATTGCTCCTAATATAGCAAATAGTATTCCATTAGCTCCATATCCTAGACAGTACCAAAGATTATCATTTTTTATGTCAGATCCAATATATCCCAAGTTATCTTTAGTTGTTTCAAAACATCCACAATATCTATACTCAACTTCTATATCATCTATATCTTTAAACATAGATTTAAGCCTTTGTTCTAATATAGAATATTTTTTTAAAGCTATATCTTCATCCTCTATTTCTTTAAAATCTATATCTTCTCCACCTATAATTAACCTATTGTCATTTGTAGTTCTAAGGTAGTTATACGGATCTGAATTATCTCTAATTAATACCCTATCTTTCCAACCTATAATTTCTTTGACGGGTTTAGTAGCTATATTAAATGTGCTATACTTAGTTCCAAAATTTTTATTAGTGAACAAACTAGTATTATATCCTGTAGCAACAATTACTTTTTTTGCTTTAATCTTATATCCATAACACGTATGTACTATTACTCCTTCATTTAAATATTCTATTTTTTTAGCGTCAGTATTTTCATATACAAGAGCACCTTTTTTCTTACTCACTTCAAGAAGGTGTTTAGTAAATTTATATGGATCTATCTCAGCTCCTCCTTTTTTTGATAAAAGTCCTGCCTTTAAATCAAACATATATGGATTATCTAATTCATCTATATATTCAACATCAAATCCATTCTTTTTCCTAAATTCATATTCTTCTTTAATACTATTTTTTTCAAGATTTTTAGCTGTATAAAGTAAGGTATCTCTCTTTATGTAATCACATCTATTCCCATACTCATCTACGAATTTTTCTATCTCCTTCAAAGCATGTATCCCAAGTTCATATGCTCTTACAATATCTTTACTTTCTATACTTTCTGTAAGGTCAGATGCATTTTCATCTAATTCATATTGTAAAAGAGATGTTGTAACACTCGTACTTCCATGAGCTATCCTTCCCTTTTCAATTAATACTGATTTTATGTTATTTTTAGACATATAATAAGAGCATATACTTCCAGTAACTCCTCCACCTACAATTACTACATCCGTTTCTAAATCTTCAGTTAAATAAGGGTATTGATTATCAACATTATTTATACTAGTAAATATAGGCTTACCTTTAACATATCCTTGCATTAATCACACCTCTGATTCTTAAATTTTAATATGTTCTTAGTTTAACCTTGTAAATTAATTTTAATCAAAAAATATCTATCCATATGGATAGATATTTTTTGATTATATTTATTTGATTTCTATATTAATGTCTGTGGTTTTATTATCTAAAAAATCTATTAATTTATCTATAAATTTTTCATTTTGTTTTTCTTCTAAATAATCTGTGGGAACATTTAATATTGGTATAGAAATACACTTTTCTTTTAATAAATAAAATATTTCTTCAAATAGTATTCCTTTATTTTTATTATAGCTACAAGTAGGACTTTCACTTATACCTATAATTCCTAATACTTTATTTGAATTATTTGTGTATTTCTCAATATCGGCAACTACTTCACAAGCTATATCCTTGCATACTTTTCTATAGTCTTTATTATCGTACTCTTGTTTAGTTTTAGGCAATCTATGAAGTCCTAAATATTTATTTTCAGGGCACATTATTTGATATATGCCTATATCTCTTTTTATTATTTCTTCAATTATCTTATTATACCCTCCCTTTGCTCTAGCCAAAGGCTTTACAACTGAGTTTTGATTTAATATACAGTGTGATAAAAATACTACTTTTCCTTGTCTATACACTATGTCATCCCCTTAAATATTACCTTGTTTTCTTTTATATTCTTTTGGTAATCTTTTTAATAAAAATGCTACAAATATACATGTTGCTATCTTATCTAATATATTACCAGTTATTCTAGGTATAAATGCCGCTGAAAATATAGTTTTTCCAGATGTTAAAAGCCATGTGAATATTACATCATTTCCATCTCCTGTAATACCTCCAAATACATAAATTACAATTGGAGTTCCTATTAGTGGAGCTATTATAGCTAATATAATTCCTGTTATAAGTGCAGTTTGAAAGTTAAATTCTCTTTTTTTACATATATATCCTACAATTAATCCAATAGCTATATTTACTAAAGCAAAAGGCATAGACTTAGGGTTATTTATTATTCCTTGAATAATATTAGTAAGCCCGCCAGATAGAGCCCCATACAAAGGTCCAAGTATAGCTGCTATAAATACAGTCCCTATAGTATCTAAAAATAATAAAGGAATTTTTATCATACTTACTACTGTTCCAAACACTATATTTATAACTATCCCCATAGCAACAAAGGTTAAATTTCTTGTTTTATTCATCTTTTGAATTCCCCCCCCAATATTATGTTTATACTTTATAAGTCTAATATTTACCAAGGGTTTAGTCCAATTGAATTATCTTATATTATAGGTTTTAATAATAGATTGTTTTTATATATTTTATAAATTTTTTCGTTCAATTCTCTATACACTGTCACAAGTTGAGTTCTTCCTCTATTTTATTTGTAATAGCGTAAGCTCCCCACTGAGTATTTCCTAAAACGTTAATTTGAATATTTTTATCTTTGTATGATGATGACCTAAAACTTACACCTGGATCACTACCCATAATACAATACTTATAAATTTCTATCCTTTTTTGTTTTTTATTTCTTATGCTTCAATCTTCATAAACATCCCCCCTTATTTTTTACTTAATAAATTATAATTCAGTTAACTCAAAATATTGATCTTTTAATCATTTTCTATTGCTTGACTTACCACAGTATGTCGTAACTTCTTGATTTTCCAAAAATTCCATTACATATTCTATATCTTTAGTCTTTAATGTTCTTAATATCAATTTACGAAATATCCAACTATATTCTTAATTTTAATTATGTAGATTTCACCATATATTAAGTTGTATTATATTATAAATACTTTTATTCTAAAGATTTCTATTTCCCAAGAAATCAAAAGATTCCTATTAATAGAGATTTTTTTGTAAGCATGTATACTTTCCTACTCATAAAAAAACAGCCATATTAAGTAAAATATGACTGCAAGTATATTTATTTGTTAACTACAATACTTTCTCCAGCTCTTTTTCCAAATACTAAAACTTCTGTTATAGCATTTCCTCCAAGCCTATTAGTACCATGGGTTCCTCCTACTATTTCTCCCGCAGCATATAGTCCCTTAATTATAATAGTATCTTTTTTTTCTACTTGATTTTTATTGTTTATTTTTACCCCACCCATTGTATGATGAACAGCAGGAGCTACTACTTGGATATAATATGGACCTTCATTTATTGATACTAAATTTCCTCTTCTATTAAACTCTTCATCTTTGCCATTTTTCACATAATCATTATAACCTTTTAGAGTTTTTCTTAAAGCACCCTTATCTATTTTAAAGAACTCTGATCCATCTTCTATAGTTTTAAACTCTCCAAATAAATTATCTTTCATAAGTCTTCCTACTTCTGCATCATGATTTATTGTTCCATTACCTATTGTCTCAATTTCTTTTCCCCAAACCAAATAAGCAACTTGTCCATCTTGTGCTAATATATTTTCAGAAACAACATCTCTTCTCTCTAGCTCTTCTACAAATCTTTTTCCAGATTTATTTACTAATATAGCTCCATCAAATCTAGAGCCTCCAACATGAGAAAGTTCTCCTGTTTTGGGATTACAAATAGGGAAAGTTTGAATATAATTCATATGAACAAATTTTGCCCCAACTTCTTGACTCATTATGTGCCCATGGCCTGTTACCCCACTCACATTAGTAGTCTTATATCTATCATCAAGCTTAGAATTATATTTTTTTCTCATTTCAATATTTCCACTGAATCCTCCAGTTGCAAGTATAACTCCGTACTCAGCACTAAAAGTAATCTCTTTTCCATCAGTTACAGCATTAACCCCAACTACTCTTCCTTTATCATCACAAATTAAATTATTACAGTCTGCTCCAGTAATAATTTCCACTTTAAGAGACAAAGCTTTATTTTTTAATTTAGATATAAGCTCTATTGCATATTTTCCTTTGAAAACAGAGGCTCTTGGGACCTTGTGTCCTCCAAAATGAATAAGTTTCTTTGGCTTAAACTCTACCCCTATAAAATTCTTTAGCCATTTATATGTATCTAAAGCATTTTTTACAAGGATATCTACTTGATTTAAGTCACTTTCTCCATCTCCACCTTGAAGTATATCATTATAAAAACATTCTTCACTATCTACTATTTTATTTTCCTTTTGTTCGTCATTTTCAGGAATATTGACTCCGCCCATAGATACCAGTGTATTTCCACCTAGATTGTTCATTTTTTCTAATAATACTACTTTTGCTCCTTTATCTGCTGCTGCAATTGCCGCTGAAAGACCTGCTCCTCCACCTCCCACAACTACTACATCAAACTTTTCTATGGAGTTTAAAGTTCTTTTCTTTGTATTAGTTTTTTCAAGATTTTCCGCTTCTAATATTAGATTTTCTAATTCCTCTCTATTTCCACCAGATTCTATTAAAGCATTTTTTACTGCTTCTCTTATTCCTCTAGAACTCATAGAGCAGCCTGATACATTAGGAACTAAAATAGAATTTTTTTCTATTATGTTTTTGATAACATATTCAAATGCTGAATCTGATATAATTTTTGTTTCATTATGATTTATTACTTTTATATTATTTATTTTATTTTCAAGTATTTCAACTTCAATCTCTATGTTACCTCCGTATCCATTTCCTATGCCTATGTATTTTCCGTCATTATATCTCATATAATCCTCCTAGATGTAATTAGTTTTATATCCAACTATTTTCGATATATTTGATTATACATTCATATAAAAATTTGGTCAATATATTTAAATTTAATTAAGCTATATATTTATTTAATAAAGACTCTAAGTATTCATTGTATTCTCTATACTCTTGATGAGCAACAAACTTAATTTCGCTATCATCAAGTTCAAGTACAACTTCATTCATCAAGCTATCTTCAAATCTCCATGACTTAATAGCATTCCACCTGTATAATTTATGATCTAGTATTACCCCCTTTTCAGATATACAATATCTACTATTACCTCCTAATGCACCAGTCATTACTATAATAGCGGTACTCAAACTACTAACACCTTCATTAAATTCACCACAGACAAGTTCTACTATTGAAATTATTAACACTATACAACTGATAAATGTAAAAAATATAGTTGATATAGATTTGTCCTTCAGTCTAAGTAATACATTTCTACCTTGTATATCTTTTATTTTCTTTATTAAGGAAATCAATACAATTATAAAAATAATAATTTTTCTATTACACATGTTATCCACTTTTTTTGTCTTCCTTTCTTGTAAAATGATTTTTACTATCTCAACATTATACAATTCAACATTTTCCTTTTTATCCCTTTTTAATCAATCTAAAAAAGAAGAGTATCTCTACTCTCCTTGAAATTTTTCTTTTCTATTTAAAAGTCTTTTTCCTTTAATTTATTATAATAACTATTAATAGGGCTGTAATCTTTAATGTTATTTTCACTTAAATATAACTTATATAGATATTGTATATTAGATAAAGAATCTATATTATTTATTTTATTTTTATTAAGAGTTAGTTCATATAAATTTGTCAAGTTCTTAATATCCGATATATCATTTATATTATTACATGCCAAGTCTAACCTATTAAGACTTTTAAGATTTTTTAGTGGTGATATATCTTCTATATTGTTATTACTTAAATCTACACTACTTAATTCACTCAAGCTTTGTAATGCTGATATATCACTTATATTGTTCCCGCTTAACTTAACATTACTTAAATCGCTTAGTTTTTGTAATGAATCTATATTTTCTATTTTATTATTATTTAAATCTATTGAATATAATTCTTTCAATTTTGATAAGCAAGATATATCCTGTATATTGTTATCATTTAATTTTAAAGTTCTAATACTAGATATTTTCTCTATTCCATTTAAACTTGTTATATCTTTAGACGAAAGATTTAAATATCTTAAATAATCTCTATTTAAATCAGATAAATATATATCCCCACTAGGTTTATCTATTACTTCTCTTATTGCTTTTTCTAAATTAATATCATCAAAACTTACTATATGTTCATTTAAATCTACTTTAATTTTCAAGTTATCTAAGAAAACCACCATACTTGAATCTACATTAAATCCAGTTATTTTCTTATTATCTAAGTAAGTATTAATATCAGTATATTTAGCCCAAGTCATAGTCAGCTCTGAATCTTTTATTTTTAACATTTCATTTAAAGTGTTATTTGACTTATTGCTTTTTATATCTAATCTTTTGTTCATATTATCAAAATTAATTTCATAGCCCAAATCATTTAAATGTGACGCTTTAACTCCAAGATGTCCGTCTATATTAAATACATCTATCTGTTTATCTTTAAATTTTCCTTTTAAAATATATACCTTTCCTATATCTTTTCCTATAGATTTATCTATATCTATATTTAGGTTTATATTATCTAATTTAGCACTTAATACCTGTGCTTTTTCTATATCATTTATTAATTTTCCATCTTTATAATATGCACCAAGCATTATAGGCCCTCCCATATAATGTCTTCGGCTAAATCCCTCATACATAGTAGCTTGTACTCCTAAGCTAAACTTTCCATTATTAAAATCTTTAGGAACATTTAATTCAAAAGAAATATTTTTATCATCTAATGATTTTTTTAATGTCATATCATTTGACTTATTTTCATAAAAAGCTCTAACCTTAATTTCTCTAGTATCTATAGTAGTAATAAGACTTTTATTATCTACATTTTCTGGAAAATTAATAACTCCTTTAATTTTAGAATTTCTTGATATTAAAACATCTTGTTTTACTTTATCTCCTATTGATATAGCATTAAAATCTTGTGCTATTTCATATGTTCTATTATGATGTAGCTGTTCGTCGCTAGAATTATAATATTTATCTGTATCCATTACAAAAAAATAAATTATATTTTCACCATCTTTATTTCCTTTCAAATTATATTTAGCACTGTTTTCTCCTTCTTTCAAATGAACTTTAACCTCATCAACAACTCCTACATATGGTGTAAAGCAGTGATAAGTTTGAATATTTACGTCTATACCTCCTTTTGGTGCTTTTTCTTTATTAGGAAGACATATATTCCCACTAATATCTTTTAATTTTATACTATTTATATAGCCTGTGTATCCAGACACATTTTTTAAATCTTCTAAATAAACTAAAGAATAACCGCCTATATTGTAAGCATTTATTTGTATTTTATCTGAACCTTTACTATTATCTTGCATATACACTTTTACATCACTTGAATATATATTACCTTTCATATTTTTATTCATACTACTATTCATATTCTTATTAATTTGTTTGTTATTATCTTTAAAAGTAGTAGTTCTACTTTTAGGATCCCAATTCATATCATAACCACAGTAAATTAATTCTTCTATTAGTACTGCATCTTTACCATTTAATTTGTATAAGTCTACAAATACTCCATTTAAACTTACTTTTTCATTTGTTTTTTCATATTTTCCAACAACCTGTCCTATTTTTTCTTGTGAAAAACTTAAATTAAATGATAAAGCTAGTATAATAAATGATATATAAATCACTTTTTTAAACATATTATTATATTTCCCCCTGCTCAATAAAAATTTTGATAACTATTTTAGATGAACTAAATATTTTCTCCAACATTATATAATTCGTCATTTTAGTTTATATTCCTTTAATTACCAAATTTCAAAAAAGTATTTATACCCTTCCTACGAATATTTATTGTTTTATCTAATATCCGTGTCTATTATTCCTCCACCTAAACACTTTTTAGCAGTTATAAGATTAGCTTCAATAGCAATTTTTCTAACTTTATCTTTAGTTAAATATTCTAATTACTCAAAATAGTTAATCATATAATATTTTTAACAATGTTATCCTAAGATTTGAAATTTTATAACTTTTTCCAAAAAAATAGCACCTGTCCCTAGGCGCTACCTTTTGGAGATTTATGAATTTTACAATATTCCACTAAAGAGTTCGCCGCCTTCATTCCACTATTTAAAGCTCCTTGTTGCCATGCATGTGTAGCAGATGTATGTTCACCCGCAAAAAATACTCTATTATTATATTCAGGTTTTACCATAGCATATGAAAAAATTCTTTTCTGTTCTGGAAAAAAGTAAGCAAAAGCACCATAAAAATTTTCTTCTTCATACCATTGTATAGTTTTATAATCTTTTACTACTGAATCAAGATAACATTTTTCAAGTCCATGAACAGCTTCTACTTGTTCTTTTACTTCTTTAAAGTGCAGTCTTTCACTTAAATTTCCTAACCTTACTGCATCCTGAGAAAAATTATATGACGCTAAAAGAACTCCCGGATCATCAGGTGAGCAATTTCTTCTAATGCTCCAATTATCAAAAGTAGATTCACCAAAACAAGATTTTCTATTATCATCTGGGATACACTTTGCATGATCAGAAGGATACCAAATACTAGTAATAGGCAAATCAGTATATGAACCTCCTCCTATAATTCCTTGTTCTTCCCAAAAACGCTTATTACAAAGAAAAAATGTTTTTTGAGAATTTGTATAGTTAACTTCTTTTATAGATTGCATCTTCATAGGACTGAACAACGGATTAATATTAACATTTCTAAGACTTGAAAATGGTATAGTACAGATAACATAATCAAATGTTTCTTGTAAATATTCTTTTGAATTCTTATTTTTATAGTTTAATACAACTTTATTTCCAGTTTCCAATCTACTAATTGTTGTAACTAAATTTCCAGCTTTCCACGTAACCTTGCCCAAATCATTATTTGAAATTTTTTCATATTCATTCGGTTTTTTAGATATTAAAGATTTATAAAAAGCAAGAGGCAGATTTACCATGCCACCTTTAATTTCATATAAAAATGAAAAATTTACCGGATATTCTTCTTGTAATATTTCAGAGTAACTGTTGTAATAAAAAGAACCTATAAAAGGAGAAATACTCCCTATAAGATTTAAAGCCCCCTGGCTTAATTTCATTAATTCAAGAACTTGGCGAGTATTGTAATATGTCCAGTAATTAATGGGCGGACTATATTTCATCTTAACTTCTAAAATTTCTTTCCTTAAACTTGGATTAATGCTAGCTAAAGGAGTACCTACTCCATATTGTATAAGTTCTTGCCACGGAGTTCTCCTTTCCCATGGGTTTAACTTAAATTGAGGATAAATTTTTTCCATTGCATTTTTTCCACCAGGATCATTTCTAACTCTTATATCTCTTACATATAAAAAAGCATTTTTATTAGTTTGAACAAATGGTCTGGTATTTAAGTTGAAAAGATTTATGTAATGCCATGTAGTTTCATGGCTTACTGGAATACGCATAGCTCCAAGTTCTCCATAAAGTTTTTTGTCTTTATCAAAATAATAAGTATAAACTCTTCCTCCTACACGATCTTCTGAAGCTTCAAATATAGTAGTATCAAATCCAAGCTTTCTAAGTTCAAATGCTGATGATAAACCAGCTAACCCTCCACCTATTATACCTACTTTAACTCCTTTAAAGCTTCCTGGTGATGCTATACTCGTAATATCAGATGGTGGACTTAACAATTTTACAACATTATTAAAATCCTCTAAACGATTAACATTTTTCAATCCATATTTAGTCAATTCATATCTTTGTACATTTGTAGGATTATCAGGCTGTGTAGGTATAGAATTTATTTTCATAATAATTTCAACTCCTTAAAAACTACATTAATATAATTAAGTATATTAATCTAATTCTAATAAAATGAGTAAAATTATTATACATTGTAAAAGAGAGAGCAAATGCTCTCTCTTTGGTTTCTACAGTTTTTTATTTCATTCCATGATCTGGTTTTGAAATCGAACTTAAAGCATCACCAGCTTCATTGACATGTATATTTACATTTGCTAAATCTCCTAATGAAAGAATTCCAACAATCTTATTATTTTCAACTATTGGTAATCTTCTTATCTGATTTTGAGCCATCAATGAAGCTGCTTCATGAGCATCTGTATCAGGAGTTGCACTTATAATATTTTGACTCATTATATTTCCTACATTTTGATTAGCCCCATTATTTTCAGAAACACTTCTTAAAACTATATCTCTGTCTGTTATCACTCCAACAGGACTCTGACTTTCATCGCAAACAGGAACTATACCAACATTTAGAGATTTCATAATATTTGCTGCTTCTGATATATTGGAATTTAATCTTACATATGATACGTCTTTTGTCATTATATCTCTTACTTTCAAAATTAAAACCTCCTCTTTTTTTGATCATTATTAGTTTTCCTTTTTTTAAGAAGTTTTATTTATAAATTTTAAAAAATAATTTTTTTACCAGAGATTTTTTACTTTTCTTTCTTTTTTACTATATGAAGTCCTTCATCTTGCTTCCATTCAGCATAAAGAATTTCTTTTATTTTACTTACTCTGCTCGTATGAAGCTGTTTATTAAGCCATTTTTCATCAAATCCACAAGTTTTAACGTTATCCCATAAAATTTCTCCATCTAATATAAGCGTAACTGGTAAATATGCAGGTTTTTCTGATAAATTTAAATCTTCATTTGTAGGATTATTATATTTTGATTTTTTTAAAACACTAATAGCACCATTAGTTTCTAATATAGCGTATTGAATTTCACGAATAGAAAATATATCCTTCGCTCTTAATAAACTTTGTAATTCATTTATATCTAGTTTTTCCTTTTTTAATTCTTTAAAATCAATTTGTCCATTTCTAATTATAATAGAAGGTTTACCTTCAAAAAATTCTCTTGACCCTTTAAATTTTTGTGTTATTAATTCAATTATATATAATAATAAAGCCCATAAGAAAACTGCATATAAAATGTAGAATATATTAATATCTTCATCATAAATAGCGTTACCTACTAGTTCTCCTAATACTAATGCAGATATGAATTCAAAAGGAGTAATTTGACTTATTTGAGTTTTTCCTAAAACTTTAGTAATCATAAGCAATACAAAAAAACCAATAATTAATTCAATAGTTAAATTTGATATATTTGATATATTCAATCATTTCACCTCAATTCTATTTTGTATTATATACTTATAAAAATTAATGTATGCATTTTTTCGAAAGTGTTATGTTATATGGAAATCATTTCAAAATATTAAAAACTTGTATTGTGAATGAATAATTAATAATTGCAAAAAATAGATATAAAGTAAATTATACACTAGAAAGGATGATAATAATGTCTGTTGGTGCTAAAGTAAAGCAAACTTTAGCTAGTTTAAAAGGTACTCAAAGTACTTTAAGGCTATATTCAATACAATCTCAAGATAAAGAAATAAAAGAAACATATAAAGAAGCTTTAAATATAACTAATGATATAATTAATGATTTAGAAGAGAGGATAAAAATTTTAGAATTTGAAGAACCACAATATAAAGGTTATTAAGTGAGGTAGATATGAAAACGTGGATTGAAATATTAGTAAGATCAATAGGTTTATTTTTGTTAACTCTACTATTTATTCGAATCATGGGAAAAAGACAATTAGCTAAAATGACACCGTTTAATTTTATTAGTTATACTATCATTTCGATTTTAGTTGCTTTAATTTCAACAAATATAATTAAAAATTTAGCATTTGGGTTTATTTCTTTAGGAGTCTGGATTTTATTTACTATAGGTCTAGACTATTTATGTTTAGCAAGTAAATTAATTCATGATTGGGTATACGGAAAAGAAACTATTTTAATAAAAAATGGGAAAGTTATGGAAGAAAACTTAAGTCAAGTAAGATTTACAGGAGAGGAATTATTAAGAGAATTACGATCTAAAAATGTGTTTAATTTGATGGACGTTGAATTTGCTCTAATGGAATCAACAGGTGAAATTAATCTTCTATTAAAATCGGACAAAACACCTATTACATCACATGACTTAGGAAAGCAAGTATCACCACAATCCGAATCTCAAACAGTAATATTAGATGGAAACATAATTGATGAGGCTCTAACTAATAGAGAATTGAATCGAGGATGGTTAAATACACAGCTAGAAAGTCTAGGCGTATCTTTAGATAATATTTTTATTGGTCAGGTAGATTCTTCTGGAGATTTATATGTAGATCTTTTTGAAGATTCTATACAGATTCCTAAACCTCAAGTTAAAGAGCTAATTTATGCTAATCTTGAAAAAGCTCAAGCTGATCTTCTTAGTTTTGCATTAGAAACAGAAAATCAAAAAGCAAAAGATATGTATTCAAATGATGCACAAAAACTTCAAAATATTGTAAAAAAACTAGAACCTTATTTATTACATTAGAAGGTGATGATTAAATGTCTAATAAAAAAAAGAAAAAACTAACTCCTATTCAACAAGAATATCAAGATTTTGCAAAGTCTAGGGAGCCAAAGAGAAAAGTTCTTCGCAATTGTTTTAGAGCATTTATTTCTGGTGGATTTATTTGTACTATAGGGCAAGGGCTTCAATGGGTGTTTATTAACCACTTCAATTTCACAGAAAAAACAGCAGGAGATCCAGCCACAGCAGTTTTAATTATTATTGCAATTTTGCTTACTGGATTCGGTGTGTATGATCATATTGCTCAATGGGCTGGAGGTGGCACTATAATTCCTATTACAGGGTTTGCTAATACTATGGCTTCAGCTGCTATTGAGCATCGTAGTGAAGGATATGTTCTTGGAGTAGGCGGAAATATGTTTAAAATATCAGGTTCAGTAATTGTTTATGGTGTTTTTTCAGCATTTGTGGTTGCTCTTATTAAAATTACAATTCAATGGTTAGGTGGGATGTAAATGTTAAAAGGACATCAATCGTGGGTATTTGATTCAAAACCTGTTATAATTTCTTCTTCTGCTGTTGGAGGTCCTTTTGAAGCACAGGGGAATTTAGCTGATGATTTTGATATTCTCCATGATAATATATGGCTAGGACAAGATAGCTATGAAAAAGCAGAAAAAAAACTATTAGAACAATCTTGTGAAAAAACAATTCAAAAAGCTGGACTTAAGAAAGAAGATATTCAATTTTTCCTAAGTGGAGATTTGATGAATCAGATTATTTCAAGTTCTTTCGCTGCACGTACTCTTGGAGCACCCTTTTTAGGTATATTCGGAGCTTGTTCTAGTGCTATGCAAGGATTAGCTTTGGGTAGCTTGCTGATTGATAGTAAGGCTGCAAACTATGTTTTAGCGGGTGCATCTAGTCACAATGCATCAGCTGAAAAACAATTTAGATACCCAACAGAGTATGGTTCTCAAAAACCTCCAACTGCTCAATGGACTGTAACTGGTGCTGGAACAGGTTTGTTATCAAATAAAGGTGAAGGACCACGTGTTACATCAGCTACGATTGGGAAAGTAATAGATATGGGTCTTTCTGATCCATTTAATATGGGGGCTGCCATGGCTCCTGCAGCAGTTGATACAATTCAGGCTCATTTCAGGGATTTAAATATTGACCCATCATATTATGATATTATTGCTACTGGAGATCTTGGAAAAATAGGGCATACAATTGCAGGAGATTTATTGATTAAACATGGATTAAAAATCCCGTCTAATATATTTACAGATTGTGGAATAATGATATATAAAAAAGATCAACCCGTTATGGCAGGAGGTAGTGGATGTGGGTGTTCTGCTACTGTAACTTATGGACATTTCCTTAACCGTATGAAAAAGGGAGAATTAAAAAGAATATTAATCATAGCAACTGGAGCTTTATTATCTCCTATTTCATATCAGCAAAAGGAAAGTATACCCTGTATAGCTCATGCAGTATCGATAGAAATGGCTTAAAAGGAGGTCTAAATATTGGAAAAATTTATTTGGGCATTTTTAATAGGTGGGGCAATATGTGTTATTGGACAAATTATGATTGATGTATTTAAACTTACTCCTGCTCATACAACAAGTACATTAGTTGTAATAGGAGCAATTCTTGGAGGCTTTGGATGGTATGAGCCTCTAATAAAATTTGCAGGCGCAGGAGCTTCTGTTCCAATAACTAGTTTTGGAAATGCCTTAGTTAAAGGAGCTTTAGCAGAAGCAAAAAGAACTGGTATAATTGGTGTTCTCACAGGAATTTTTGAAGTTACCAGTGCAGGGATTTCCTGTGCCATAATTTTTGGATTTATGGCATCGTTAGTATTTAAGCCTAAAGGTTAATGGATAAACATTCTATAATTAACTTTTTATTAATGATATATATTTGTTTTAAAAGTTAATACTATTTTTAATGAGTTAATAACAAAGGAGGGTTTTTTAATGAGTACAATAAATAAATTAGAGCAAGCATTAGCAGGTGCTAAAGGTTTAGCATCCCAATTCAAGACTTTTTCATTAGATACGGATGATCAAAATGCAAAACAAATGTTTAATCAACTATCACAAAATGCTGAAGATATGGCACAACAGCTTCAAGGTAGAGTTGAATATGTAAAAAATGAAGAACCTCAATACAGACAACAACAATAAAACAAAAAGTCACATTTCTAATTTAAGAAATGTGATTTTTATTTTATAAGTTTTTTATCTTAGATATATAAAAATACCAAAGAAATGTATAACGCTACCAGCTAAGACAAACATATGCCATATAGCATGATTATATGGTATCTTTTTTATAGCATAAAATATAGTACCAACTGTATACATCATTCCTCCAGCTAAAAGCCATATAAAAAATTGAACTGGAACCACTTTAATCATAGGTTTTATAGCAATAACTAATAACCATCCCATAAAAATATATAAAGATAGTGAAAGCACCTTATATTTTTCAAAATTATTAAATGTTAGAACTTTAAATGTAATTCCCAGCAACGCAATTATCCAAATAGCGCTCAAAAGACCTATTCTCCAGTACCCTGTCATAGATAATAAAATTACAGGTGTACATGTTCCAGCTATACATAAATATATAGAGGAATGATCAAATAATCTAAATATTTTCTTTAATTTTTCTTGTTGAAAACTATGGTACAATGTTGATGCTATATATAAAGAAATTGACCCAAAACCATATATACTAAAAGCAACAATCGATATAGTATTCTTTTCTGAAATTGAGTAAACTAAAAGAATTGTTAATGTAACAATACTAAATAAAGCTCCAATACCATGAGTCACACTATTTGCGATTTCTTCTTTTATTGTGTATTTAGGTTTTGCTTTGAGACTGTAATCTATAGGTTTCATCTAATACCTCCTTATATGTATTATTTTATCTATAAATATATTATATCAAATATATTTAATTATATTATTAAATATTAAAAATAAGCATATTATGCTTATTACTATTCTAATACAAAAAAAGAACAACTTATTTCTTCTTCTCTTTTATTACTATAAACTAGCTCAATCATATTTTATACTTAGAAATACTTACATAATTTTGAGTTACCTTATCTATATGTACAAAAGCACTACTTTTTGTCATAATCCAACTTAATTTCTCGTGTATATAATTTATACATGCTAACATTTAAAAGTTTTAATTTGCATTATCAATATCAGTGTAATTTTTTCACATATATCCAGTAATTAGTGTACAAACTTTATCATTTTATTTTTCTTTCAATATTTAACAACTTAATTCTTACTAAAAAAACAGCTAAGGCTTTAAAGCTTTAGCTGTTCTAAATTTGTTATATTCTGATTATTTTATCCAAAAGTTACAGGTTCAGTTGAGATAAAAATTCCATCTGAATTAAGTTTTGCGTTATGCAATAGTATCTACATTTTCTGAACTATTTAAATCATTTTTGTTATTTGTTTTCTTTGCAATTATAGGTAATATTAATCCCAATGCTATAAGAATAAATGGAGTTAAAACATTAAGAGTTATTTGGAAATACCATTGTGATGTATATGTATCTATGCCTTTTGGAAACATACCCATAATACATACAAAAGCAGTAAATACAAAGCACCATAAACCAATTCCGAATCCAAGCTTAGAACTTTTTACAAATTTATATTCTGAAGAATATTTTCCAGCAGCAGCTTTTCTTAATGCCATATATGCTAAGAATACCCATAAATATCTCATTGGCATAACAATTGAATTTAAGTCTAATAGCCAGTTATACAGCGAATTCATATCACCAATACCTAACGCAGGTATTATTATTAAAATACCAACTAAAACAGTAACTAATTTATATCCATTAATTGGGGCTCCATATTTATTAGTTTTAGTTAATGCTTTAGGAATATATTTTGAATCAGCATCTGCTATTAATACTTTTAATGGAGCATCTATTGATATCATTAATGCAGATATTTGAGCCGTTGTATTAGATAAAGCATATAAAATTAAGAATACATTTCCTAACCCATAATACTCACCCAACTTTTTAAATGCATAATATTGTCCGTTCATTTTTAAATCTGAAGCAAGATTATTTGCATCAAACATCATTCCCATTGCATACGAACCTAGTAGTGCTGATATTGCTACCATTACTGCTAAAGCAATCATTCCCTTTGGAAATCCTTTAGATGGATTTTTCATATTATTAATATAAGGAGCTATTTTTTCTGATCCACCTACGGCAAATACCAACATAGATATTGTCGTAAAATATGTAAAATCAAAATTTGGAATAAATGTTTTAAAACTCATATCTGTTGTTGCAGGCTTAATACCTGTAATTGCAGGTGCTGTAATCATTAATAATATATATAATAGCGACATTATAAATACTGATGAACCTGCTAAAGTTCCTATTCTCTTCAGTGAAGTAATACCTCTTGATGCAATCCATACGAAAAATATAAATACAAATAATGAAACTGTTTGTAAAATCAACGGATCAATGCTTTTAACTATACTTCCATCTTGGAATGCTGCCCAACTTAATGCTATCATTACACTTTGAGGCTTTTGTGCTAAATAAGGCACATGTACAACCCAATAAGTCCATCCTGCTAAATAAGCTAATCTGCGACCCATTGTAGTGCTTATCCATGAACTTACTCCACCTTTCCCCTCTCTAAAAGTAGATCCTAACTCTCCTACCATTAATGCATATGGTATAAAATACATTCCGATAATTAATATCCATGATACAATTACTTGTAATCCTTGATTAGCAAAGTTGTTAACAACATTACCAAAACCCCATACAATAGCAAAACACATTAAAGCGAGATTGCGCCATGTAATATTTTTAGATTGATTATCAGTCATAATGTAAATCTCCTCCTGTTTAATTCAATGCTTGAAATCGTTTGCAAGCACCGTGTTTTTTTCTGTATTCTCTGTGCTATAATTATGCCTTCTTAATATTAACATTAGTCCAATTATTTTACAATCATTTTTGCAATTTTTCTTGCAACATAACATTTTTTCTCAATATCTAAGTTACATTTTTTCTTTAACTATATTCTCATTTTTTCGCTAAACACCTTGTTATTCAGCATTTTCTGAATTTTAACCATTTCTTTTATGCATTTTCATTTTTTTGACTATTTGCAATTTCTCTTGCATATAACTTTTAAATATTAGGTATATCAAACTAATATCTTTACTAAAGTAGTAATTCTACTTTTAAAATTCCATTTCATATATTTCTACCCTTTTCACCATATATCCAATATTTATTCGAGCAACAGCAGCATGTGAAGGAAAATAAAAGGATGTATATACATCTACCCCTGAAGTTAAAAGTTCTGATAGTGCAGTTATGAATATTAAAAATCCTCCAATGACTAATCCTAATTAATATACTCTATATGGTGATTTTTTATATTTCAATGATGAAAAAACGTAACAGAACAAAATGGTTTCAGCAAAAGGGAACGAAAATACTGCAAACGCTCCTTGTAAAACAGGTTTTATGCCCTTATATAATACTGGCTGAATATTATTAATATCCCAATTAGGCGTTAATAATGATGTCCCAACAATTGCTGTAAATATAAATCCCCATATACTAAATTCTCCCCATCTACCTAATACCTCTATACCTTCCTTAATTGCCCAAGAACATAAAAATATAATACATGTCATAGGTACAATCTTTGGCGTTTTCCCTATTGATACAATAGTAGGAAAGTCACCAAAATCCGTTAGAACCAATGTGCCTAAATGAAGGGCAAACCAAATATATAATAAACTAATGATTTTTCCCAAGAACTTGCCAAATACTAGTTCAAGAATATCAAATAAATCTTTCTGTGGAAAAAGAGAAAGTATTCTGGCATAAATCATTAATATAGGAAATGCATATAAAATTGATAACAAAATAGACAACCATGCGTCTTGTTCCGCTTCTCCTCCTGTCCCAAACAATAAAGTGCTTCCTCCTATGAATAAGATTATAAGAGAAGTAGCTTGTCTATCAGAAATAACCTCTTTGCTCAATATTTATTCCTCCAAATTATAGTTAATTACCATCTAATTACCATTTACTTAAATATTTGAATTAAATTAATTTATTATATAGTTAGTTTTTCCATATTAGTGAAATTCATTAAACAATTTTCCAATAATCCTAATATACGATAACTCTTCGTAGAGTTCTTTCTATTATTTACAATTTAAAATCCTATCTTATTAAACCATCTGAGTACTTCACAACTTTTTGAGAGTTCAAAGATTAACCAAAGGAGGTAAAATATTAAAAAACAAAAATATGACATAATTGTGCTATATATATATAGGTGATATAATAGGTTTAATTATGGAATATTCTGTAATCATCTCAAAGTAGTTTATTTAATTAACGATAAATATGTAAGAAGAGTGTTTTAGATTAAAAAAAGTATTGTTTTTATTTAATTTTTCATAATTTATATAATGCTTATATTCACATCATCTACTATGTCTGCTTCTTTATTTTCACAAAAGTAATAAAATTTTATTTTCACAGGATATAAACTAGCCTAATAACCCTTCAAAGTATAAGATTTGTATACTTGATATTAATAGCAATAATCCTGATATTAGTAGCTATAATATAGAAAAATCAAATATTGTTATTCCTACTAAGTAAATAATGTAATGTTCCAAAAATCTCATCATTGTAGTAAACTTCAATTAATGATTAAAAAAACAGATAAAAATTTAATTTCTAATAGGGGGTATATATGATAGATATCTTATTATGCATTATTTCGATATTGTGTTTAGTTTATATTTTAAAACTAACTATAAATGCTTTTAATAAAAACAAATATAATCCTTGTATTTTTAATATAGGTAATGGACTTGATTTTAAATTATCAAATATATTTTGGTATTTTGGAGTTATAATTCCTACTAAGTATATAAAAACCCACTATATAAAAGATTTACTAGAAATCATTATACTTATAGTAATTGCTATAGTAATTACTGTGTTAAACATTAAGTCATATAATAAGTTAAAGCAAAAAAATATATTAATACAAACGGGAATATTTAATGTATTTATAATAACAATTTTATACATAATAATTGGCATATAAGCAAAGAGGTATATTATCGCCTATTAGCGATAATATACCTATTTAAAAGTTTATTTTACATAGCTTATACTTTGTATTTCCCATTTCTTTCCTTGTTTAATAGTTCTTTCATATAAATCAACTCTAAGTGTAACTTCATCTTCTTTTCTTGTTTTTTCTAAAATATCTTCAATAAGATCGTCTTTGTATTCTAAGTAATCAGAAAACAATGTTGAAAGTCTATTGTAGCTTATCCCAACACCTACACCTAATGCTGGATGAATAAAAGCACATGCTATCGTAACAAAATCACCAATTATTTCATTTGTTATTGCTTGTGAGTGTTCATATTTTTCCAGTAAATCTTGAAGATCCCCTCTGCTAAAAGTTTGTGATACAGTTTTTCTTTTTATCATTCCGTCTCCTCTACCCATGATAAAATTCCTCCTTTATTTTTAAATTTTATTATTCTGTAAGTCTTAACTTTCTGGCCAGTTTGTTTTGACTTACACTATATAAGAGACGTTTTAAAGCTAAATAATCAACCACTTTCAAGATTTCCTATCAGCTAATTTTCTCTTACACCTAATAAAGACGCTTTTATTTTGAAAATGTAAACCTTAAATAGTAATTTTTTTAAATTTATTAAAAAAGCCATCTTCATTTTCAAAGATGACTAAAGTATTCTTTATATTTAATTGCTTAAATAACTTCGCATAATGTACGTTATCATATGAAAATTCAACTATACCTAAAATTCGCATTTAAGGGCTTAGTATATAATCTGATTTCTAAAATTTAATTTATCAATAAGTTATTTGATTTAGTAGATTAAAAGCTAATTGAGATGGGGATTATAACTTATTTCTGTAAAGAATACACTATTTAAAGTAACTTAATCAGCTGTTCTAATTCTTTAGATAAAATTTTTGCAAGTTCAAAATCAGTATCTTTTAAAGCCAATGCTATTTTCGTTTCAACTGATTTTTTCTTTTGTTCAATTTCTAAATAGTCTTTATCAAAATGACTAGTATAAATCATCTTTCTAAATTTTCTCATGCTCATTTTTCTAATTGTCTTATTCTCAATGATTAAAACATAATCCATGCAGTTTATTATAGAATAGTAATCATGAGAAATCATTAGAATCGCACCGTTATAGTTTTCTATGGCTTTTTCAAGTGCTATTTGTGAATAAGTGTCTAAATGACTTGTCGGTTCATCAAGAAGCAACATGTTTGCTTTACTAGCAGAAACTTTAGCTAATTGAAGTATATTCTTTTCTCCACCAGATAAAGATCCTATCTTTTGATTAATGACTTCTTCATCAAAACCATAGTTTGAAATATATGATTTAATCTCTCGATAAGTTTTAAATCCTGCATCGAAGAACTCTTCAAGTATTGTATTAGACTCATTTAGTATTTCTCCTTGAATCTGAGATAAATAAGCCAATTCAACCTCATCATTTAATTCAATGGAATCACTATTATTTTTAAATATTTCTCTCAATAAAGTCGTTTTACCCGTACCATTTGAACCTATAAGAGCCACTTTATCAGTAGATTTAATCTCAAAGTTAACATTTTCTAAAAGCCTCTCATCAAAGGTAACACTGTAATTATTAACTTTTAAAGCAATGGTTTCTTCGATTTTATTATCAGTAGCTAAACTGATATCAGGTTGTTTAATATCTACAAATGGTGCTTTAATTCTACGATTTTCTAATCTTTCTTGAATTTTAACTCTAGCTTTTAAAGCTTTCCCATTAGAAGCGTCCGCATTATTAGTTGCGATAGTTCTTAACTTATTGATTAAGATCTCATTTCTCTCAATTTCTTCATTATCAGTAATAGCGAGTTCTTGTAACTCAATTTTAGTTTGAAGTAATGAGAAGTTATAGTCAATATATCTTCCATCAAACTCTTGAAGTTCCATATTTTCAAGGTGTATAATTTTGTTAAAACAATTATTCAATAGATATCTGTTGTGCGTAATAATTAACATTGTTTTTTTATGAGAATTAATTAGATTTTTAAGAGAATTAAGGTTTTCAAAATCTAAAAATGCATCTGGTTCATCCATAATCATTAAGTCTGGACTATTAAGCATTTCCTTAATCACTTGAATAAGTTTGAATTCTCCACCACTAAGTTCAGATATCATTAAATCTTTATGCTTGATTAGGTTTGCAAGATTTAATTTTTTATTAATATTGCTTTCGAAATCGTCCCCACCAATTGCATCAAATGCGTCTAAAGATTGTTGGTACTTTTCTAGTAAAGTATCAATATCCGAAGATTTTTCCATTTCAGTACAAATAGATGTCATTTCATTTTGTAGCTTAATAAATTCTTCTCCTATATATTCGAAAACTGTAGTTTCTTTTGTTTTGTCTAGTTGTGAAAACTGACTTACATACCCAATTTTACAATTTGGATTCATCTCTAACTTACCATCGAACATATATCTTTCTGGATCCATAACGATATCTATCAGTGTACTTTTCCCACTACCACTTGTTCCTATAAAAGCACAATGTTGACCCTCTTCTAATGTAAATGAAATCTTATTATATAAATCTTTTTGCGGAAATGAGTAGGACAAGTTATCAACTTTTATCATATTATTACCTCTCTTTATCAATTGAAAAGAGCTTATAAAAATAAGCTCTTTAATATATTATTCCCAGTCGCAATTTCGCAATTGCTTATTATCCAGTAAAGACATTCTTTTTTTGAGTTTACCGTTGATATCATAACACTTTTTGCGACTAATTTCAATCATTTCATATTAAAATTTTTCGTAACATAAATCAATTCTAATAGATGAAAGAGAAAAATATATTCATATGTTAGAAGATAATAGTGATGATTTAGAAGTTATTTTCACTGTAGATATATAACCTTTTTTCCATTAATAACCGATTTTACTTTGCATAACTCAAATTAAGCAAATTCTAATCTCGTAAATCTAAATTTACAGGAAAAGATGAATCGATAAAAAATTAATTTTTATAAATTTCTTCTATGAAAATCATCTAAAATTTAGATTATTGTCAAAACTTGAGATTTATTGCCTGAGAAATAATTCTATTACCATATAAAAAATAATGCTTATTATAATTTAAAATGTCCCCTATAGAGTAGACACTATAAAAAAGTCTACTTTATAGGGTGTTTTTATGTATAATTAAATAAATGAGAATTCGGGGGAAAAAAAATGAGTAAAAAGATGGATAGGCTACACTTAATTAGACAATAAATACTCGGACATGATAATATTAATTAAATAAAATCGGAGGAGATATCATGTCTAATAAACATAAAAGATATACAGATGAATTTAAGCAACAAATAGTAAACTTAGCTAACA
>NZ_BDQY01000019.1 GCF_002724055.1 Tepidibacter mesophilus
TTAATATTTACAATGCTGCAATAAAAGGTGAACCTATTAATAAAATTTTTGAAACTCTGAAAATTGCATAGGAATTCCGTTAGCTATGTAACTGTAAAAAATTTCAAGCAAAACTGCACTATTATAGTTAATAAGTATTTTTAGAAAAGAAAGGAAATTAAATGAAAGAACAATATTATGAAAATTTATTAAATATAAAAACAACAGGACATCAAAAATGGGATAAAAATGTGGTTCACTATCATCCATACGAGGCTACTTTATATTCTGCATTAGAAATATTATTCCAACAATATCAAGTAAAAAGTTACGATAATATTGTTGACTTTGGATGTGGTAAGGGAAGACTTGCTTTTTATATAAATCACTTTTACAAGTCAAATGTTACAGGTATAGAAATGAATGAGGATATATATATAGAAGCTATTAATAATAAAAATAGTTATTTGAAGAAACATAGAAATAATAAAAATGAAATTAAATTCTTATGTTGTTTTGCCCAGGAGTATGATATAAAGCCTATAGACAATAAATTTTATTTTTTCAATCCATTTTCTATACAGATATTTAGAAAAATTATAAATAATATTTTACAATCTGTAGAAGAATATGAAAGAATAGTAGAATTGATCCTATATTATCCATCGGATGATTATATATATTATTTAGAAAATAATACATCATTTGCATTAATAGATGAGATTATAATGGACAAGCTATATAATTGTGATAACAATGAGAGATTTTTAATATACAGATTTTAATATAATATATAATAGGCTCAGTTTAACTGAGTCTTTTTGTCTAGGTATTAAAAGGAGGTCAATAGTGAAGAAGATATTTATTTTAGTTACAACAATATTACTGGGACTAATATTAATTTTTGTAACTATAAAAAAGAAAGATACTGTTAAAAAAGTTGAAGAATATAAACAAGAGATGATAATAAAAGAAGAGTTAGAAGATAATGAAATAAATAATATTATAGATTCTTTGTCGTTAGATGAAAAAATAGGGCAAATGATAATAGTGGGTTTTGACGGATATGAAGTTAATTCGGATTTTATAGATTTGCTAGAAAATTATAAAGTGGGAGGGGTTATTTTATTTAAAAGGAACATAAAAAATGCACACCAGCTTTTAAATTTAAATAATAATATAAAAAGTATAAATTCAAAAAATAAATTAGGTTTGTTTATATCAGTTGATGAAGAAGGAGGAAGAATTACAAGACTACCTAAGGGAAGTACAAAATTCCCATCTAATCAAGTAATAGGAAAAGAAAATGATAAAGATTTGTCCTATGATATAGGTAAAAAAATTGGAACAGAGCTTGATGCTTTCGGATTTAATATGGATTTTGCACCAGTGATTGATATATACAGTAATCCTAAAAATACAGTTATAGGAGATAGATCCTTTGGGACAAATTCTGAAATAGTTAAGACATTGGGTACTGCTACTATGAAAGGATTACAAGATGCTAATGTTATTTCTGTTATAAAGCATTTTCCTGGTCATGGAGATACAACTGTAGACTCTCATATGGGACTTCCATTTGTAAGCCATGATAAACAAAGGCTTGATAAATTTGAATTAATTCCTTTTAAAGAAGCAATTAGCAAAGGAGCAGATGCAGTAATGTCAGCTCATATAGTTTTACCTGATATTGATAAAAATAAGAAACCAGCTACTTTATCTAAAATAATATTGACTGATATTTTAAGGAGAGAACTAAATTTTAATGGAGTGATAATTACAGATGATATGGAAATGGGTGCTATTGCAAAAAATTATGAAATCAAAAATGCATCAGTTGAAGCTGTAAAAGCGGGTGCTGATATTATTTTGGTATGTCATACTAAAGAAAAGCAAATTGAGGCGTTAGAGGGGTTAAAAGAAGCTGTAAATAGAGGGGACATTGATATAGAAAGAATTGATGAGAGCTTAAAAAGAATTATCAAGTTAAAGCGAAAATATAATTTAAACGATATTTAAATTGTCAAAAAAACTACTAACTTATAAGTTTGAATTAAAAAATAAAAATTAGATTTATAAAATATATAAAAAAATTTTATAAAGACAAGAAAGGTATGAAATTTTAATAACCTAGAATATAGTTATTGTAGGTAATCTACATAAAGAATATATATTTTGGCAATTACATTATATAAAAGCATAGATTTTAGAGTTGTTAAGTTGATAACAATTATTGAAATGTTCAGAAAAGTGATGTAATATAAATACAAATATTGGAATATGATTATCCACATGAGGGTAGCGCGAGATATCTTTAAAAGATAGCCGAAGGAGCAATATGAAAAAAGCCAAATTTTCATAGAAACTTTCAGGCAAAAGTATCGTTATCTGATGGGTCTCTGGAAAGTTGGATTGCTTCCACGCCGAAGGGGAAATGCACTATATTGTGTAAAATCTCTCAGGTAAAAAAGACAGAGAGATATAAAGGCATTGAAACTTGTCATGCTTTTGTATCTCTCTTTATTTATGCAAAAAAGCAAGACTATACTTATGCATATAATATCAGAATCATATTTGATATATACAAATTATCAAGGGGGAAATGGTATGCTAAATTCAAAAAAAACGGCTCTTTTTAATGTTCACGAAAAGTACGGAGGAAAGATAATTGATTTTTCAGGATGGCAACTTCCAGTGCAATATGAGAGTATAACCTTAGAACATGAAGCTACCAGAAATAAGGCGGGATTATTTGACGTATCTCATATGGGTGAGGTAGAAGTTACGGGTATAGATGCTTTTAAATTTGTACAGAACTTAGTTACAAATGATATATCTGCTCTTGAAGACAATCAGGTGTTATACACATTTATGTGTTATGAGACTGGTGGAGTAGTAGATGATTTATTAGTGTATAGATTTGATGAAGAACATTTTTTTCTTGTGATAAATGCTGGTAATATAGATAAGGATTTTGAATGGATGAATAAAAATTCAGAAAAATATAATATAGATATTTTGAATATTTCTGATAAGATATCTCAATTAGCAATACAAGGTCCTAATGCTCAAACAATATTACAAAAACTAACAGATATAGACTTAGGGGAAATAAATTTTTTCTATTTTAAGAGGAATGTAAATATAGCTGGGGTTAGTTGTTTGGTTTCAAGAACAGGATATACAGGAGAGGATGGTTTTGAAATTTATTTAGAAAACACTAAAGTAGAATATGTATGGGAAAAACTCATGGAAGTTGGAAAAAAGTTAGGATTAAAGCCTGTAGGTCTAGGAGCTAGAGATACTTTAAGATTTGAAGTTGCATTACCTCTTTATGGGAATGAACTATCTAAGGATATAAGCCCATTAGAGGCAGGATTTGAGTTTTTTGTAAAATTAGAAAAAGATGATTTTATAGGAAAAGAGGCTTTAGTTAAACAGTATACAGATGGATTGAAAAGAAAAATAGTAGGTTTTGAAATGATAGATAAGGGAATACCTAGACATGGGTATGAAGTATGGGCACATGGAAAACAAATAGGCTTTGTGACTACTGGATATGCTTCTCCTACAGTTAAGAAAAATATAGGGTTTGCAATAGTTCCTGTAGAGTATTCAAAATTAGGTACGATTATTGAAATAAAGGTTAGAAAAAAGTTTTTAAATGCTCAAGTGGTAAGCAAGAGATTCTATACTAAGAGCTATAAGAAACAACAGCCTTATCGAGTTTAACAAATTGTATGAATAGATTTATTATATATATGTTCATAAGATTATAAAAATATTAAGGGGGAATTTATTATGAAAATAGTAGAAGGACTTTATTATTCAAAGGATCATGAGTGGATTAAGGTACAGGGAGAAGAAGTCTGTATAGGGATAACAGATTATGCTCAAGATGCCTTAGGAGAAATAGTTTATGTTGAGATGCCTGAGATTGACGATGAACTGGATGCTGGAGAGGCATTTGGTGTTATTGAATCGGTTAAGGCTGCATCAGATTCTTATATGCCGGTTTCGGGCACTGTTATACAGATAAATGAAGAGTTAGAAGACTCTCCAGAACTTCTAAATAATAGTCCATATGAGAACTGGATACTAAAAGTGAAAATAAGTGATTTGTCAGAATTAGATACTTTAATGAATTATGAAGAGTATAGTGATTTTTGTAAAAACAAAAATGAGACTCATTAAGATACAATTTATGTAAAAGTATGAAGGAGGCAAGCTATGCATAGATATATTTCAAATACAGAAACAGATAAAAAATATATGTTGAATGAAATAAATGTAGAATCTGTAGAGGATTTATTTAGTGATGTTCCAGATGAACTTAGGTTGGGTAGAGAACTTAATTTAAGAGATGGAATGTCAGAAATAGAAATATTAGATAATATAAATAATATTGCAAGTAAGAATAAGAGCTTAAAAGATTTAACGTGTTTTTTAGGAGCAGGGGCATATGATCATTATATACCTTCAATTATAAAACATATAACTTCAAGATCTGAGTTTTTAACTGCGTATACACCTTATCAAGCTGAGATAAGCCAAGGAACATTGCAAGCTATATTTGAGTATCAAACTATGATTAGTGATCTAATGGGAATGGATGTATCTAATGCTTCTATGTATGATGGAGCAACAGCTTGTACAGAAGCAGCAATAATGGCTTGTTTGAATACTAAACGTAAATCTATATTAATATCTAAAACTGTAAATCCTGAGACAAGAAAAGTACTAAAAACTTATATGAATTATAGAGATATAGACGTAATTGAAGTAAATGTGTTAGATGGAGTTACAGATATTAAACATCTAAAGTCTTTGGTAAGTAAAAAAATAGCAGGATTTATAATGCAAAGTCCAAATTTTTTTGGGATAATAGAAGATTACTCTGAAGCAAGAGAACTAATACATGAGAATAAGGGACTACTAATAACTTGTGTAGATCCAATATCTTTAGGTATATTAAAGAGTCCAGGTAAACAAGGCGCGGATATTGCAGTGGGAGAAGCTCAATCACTTGGAAACGATTTGAATTTTGGAGGGCCCTATTTGGGATTTATGGCTGTTAAGTCAAAGCTTGCTAGAAAAATGCCAGGTAGAATAGTAGGTGAATCTGTAGATACGAATGGGAAGAGAGCTTTTGTCTTAACTCTTCAAGCTAGAGAACAACATATTAGAAGATTTAAAGCAACATCTAATATATGTTCAAATCAAGGCTTGAATATGCTAATGGCAACTATTTATTTGACTACTTTAGGGAAAGAGGGATTAAGAGAAGTTGCTACTCAGTCTGCTCAAAAAGCTCAGTATGCTTTTAATGAAATAACTAAGAGTGGAAAGTTTAAGCCTTTATTCAATAGACCTTTCTTTAAAGAATTTGTAGTTACTAGTGATTTGGGCAGTTCTAAGGTAAATGAGAAGTTATTAGAAAAAGGTATTTTGGGTGGATATGAACTGGATAAAGATTATAAAGAATACAAAAATAGCTTAATGTTTTGTGTAACAGAAAAGAGAACTAAGAGTGAAATAGATAGACTTTCAAGTGTATTGGAGGTGTTATGATGAGAAACTATGACAAGTTAATATTTGAAATATCTAAATCTGGCAAACGTGCATATAAGCTTCCTAAAAATGATGTAGCACAAAATGATTTGTCAAATATAATTCCACAGAAGTTTTTAAATGAAGAAGAGTTAAACTTACCCGAGGTAAGCGAGTTAGATGTAGTTAGACATTTTACTAATTTATCTAATAAAAACTATGGAGTGGATACAGGGTTTTATCCATTGGGATCTTGCACTATGAAGTATAATCCCAAGATAAATGAAGATGTGGCAGGGATGCAAAACTTAAGTATGATTCATCCATATCAACCTGAGAATACAGTTCAAGGATCTTTACAAATCATGTATGAACTAGGTGATATGTTAGCCGAAATATCGGGGATGGATAAGATTAGTCTACAACCAGCAGCTGGAGCTCATGGGGAGCTATTAGGGCTTATGATAATAAAAGCATACCATAATAGTAGAAATGATTTTAAGAGAACTAAAATAATAGTTCCTGATTCAGCTCATGGAACAAATCCTGCAACAGCAGCTTTAGCTGGCTATGAAATAGTAGAGATTAAATCAAACGAAGAAGGTTCTGTATGTATAGATTCATTAAAAGAAGCTTTAAGTGATGAAATAGCGGGATTGATGTTGACAAATCCAAGCACTCTTGGATTATTTGAAATAAATATTAAAGAGATAGCAGACTTGGTTCATAGCGCTGGAGGCCAATTATACTATGATGGTGCTAATATGAATGCAATTATGGGAATTACAAGACCTGGAGATATGGGATTTGATGTAATGCATTATAACTTGCATAAGACATTTTCAACTCCTCATGGAGGCGGTGGTCCAGGAAGTGGTCCTGTAGGAGTTAAGAAACATTTAACTAAATTTTTACCTGTTCCTATAGTAACGAAAAAGGATAACAAATATATATTAGATTATGATAGACCAGAGTCTATAGGGAAAATAAAAGGATTTTATGGGAATTATGGAGTTATCTTGAGGGCTTATACTTATATATTAGCCATGGGTAAAAACGGTATAAAAGAGGTTAGTGAGACGGCGGTATTAAATGCAAATTACATGATGAATAAATTGAAAGAAGATTATTATTTACCAATAAATCAATTGTGCAAGCATGAATTTGTATTAGGAGGTATAAAAGATAATCTACAAGTATCAACTCTTGATATAGCTAAGAGCTTATTAGACTATGGATATCATCCACCAACTATATATTTTCCACTTATAGTTAATGAAGCTATAATGATTGAGCCAACAGAGACTGAAAGTCTAGAGACTATGGATGAATTTATTCAAACTATGATAAAAATTGCAAATGAAGCTAAAGAAAATCCTGACATATTAAAGGGATCCCCATATAATACACCTGTAAGAAGAATTGATGAGGCAAGAGCAGCTAGGAATTTAATCTTAAAATGGAATGGATAGAAAAAAAAATTTGTAATGAAAAATAAAGTGTGTAACTGTAAGTTTATACACTTTATTTTTCATTACAAAAAGTAATAATTTTTTTAATATAGATTTTGAATTTAACTATTAAATCATATTTTGAATTTTTTATAATAATATTAAAATAATAAAGATTTTTTAACATATAAAATATATAATAAATTCAATACATATTGATACATAATACAGTGTTGTAAGGGGAGGGATTTAGTATGTCTAAAAATAGTGGAATAAACCAAAAATATCCGATATTAGAAATTGATTTAAATAAAATATATCAAAACACTAAATATATGGTTGATTTATGTGATTCTAGGGGTATTAGTATTGCTAGTGTGGCTAAAGGTTTCAATGGTCTGCCTAAAGTTGTTGAACAATTTGTGAATGCCGGATGTAAATATATAGCACATTCAAGAATTGAGCAAATAATTAAATTAAAAGAACATGGTATAAATGTACCATTTATGTTAATACGTATTCCTATGTTTAGTGAAATAGAAGAATTAGTTAAGTATGTAGATATTAGCTTAAATTCAGAATTAGAAACACTAAATCGTATAGAATATGAATGTAAATCTCAGAATAACAATCATAAGGTAGTACTTATGTTTGATCTTGGAGATATTAGAGAAGGCATAATTGATGAAAAAGAGTTTATTGAATTAGCTATGCACGTTGAAAATAAGCTTGAAAATGTGCAGCTATATGGAATAGGTACAAATTTAGGATGCTATGGATCTATTATGCCTACAAAGGAAAATCTTGGAAAACTATGTGATATTGCTGAAAAAATAGAAAAAAATATAGATAGAAAGCTGGATATTGTATCTGGAGGGGCAACAACATCAATTCCTTTAATAATTGATGGTAAAATGCCAAATAAAATAAATAATTTAAGAATAGGGGAAGGAATAATTTTAGCTAGAGACTTAAAAGATTATTGGGGCTATGATATTGATAAAATGAATCAAGATACATTTGTTTTGAAAGCTCAGGTTGTAGAAATAAAAGATAAGCCTTCATATCCGATTGGAGAGATGTTTATTGATGCATTTGGGAATAAACCTGATATTATTGATAGAGGAATACGCAAGAGAGCTATATTAGCTGTTGGCAAACAAGATTTTGCTTCTCATGATAAATTAATACCACAAAAACAAGGCGTTGAGATTATAGGGAGTAGTAGTGATCATTTGATTGTCGATGTCGAAAATTGCAAACAAGAGATACAATTAGGAGATATTCTTGATTTTCATATGTATTACTCGCATATGCTTTATTTAAGTGGATCTTCATCTGTAACAAAAGTATATGTATAAATATACAGTATTATCTAGAAAATGAAGAAAAAATATAAATGTCTCATATTTTAATATGAGACATTTATATTTTGTTTTTTTATTTTAAGAATTTCATTTGGTCTTTACGATGTTCTTGTTTTTCCATTGCTCTTTCAACATCTTGCTCACTCATATTCTCTTGATTATGAGATAAATATCCCTGAGAGTAATGATAATTTTTTTCTAAATTTTCAAGATCATTATCACTTTCATGTTGACCATATGCTATTATGTTTTTTAAATTTTTCATTTGGTGTTCTCTTTCGCGTTGAACTTCTTTAGAATGCTCAATTTGTTCAGGAGAAGAAATGTCGGAATGCTGCTCAAGATGACGCTCTGTTCTTGTATGCTTTTCAACCAAATCTACAAGCTCATCTATTCTACGGGCATTTTCTAAACCTAAATGCTCGCTTTTATTTGTATTTACATTATGATCTTTTTCAAATTGTTTCATTATAAAACCTCCTTAAATTCAATGTACTATTATTTTCTCATGTTTAAAAATTATAATACCTTATAAACATTTCCAACTAAAAAATTACATATAGGCAAACATGCTTTTAAATTTTTGTATTGAAAATTTATTGTAAAAATACTAATTAAATTTAAGTAAAATTAACTTAATTTGAATTAGAAAATTCAAAAGTATGAAAAATTTAACAATAATCATTGAAAACGTTATCCAAACGTGGTAAATTTAGAATATAGATAAATTTAAACATATAGATAAATTTAAACATATAAACAAAAAACAGATAGATAATTTTTAGTATGATATTGACGTATTACATTATTTGTACCTAACTTGAAATAATGGCTAAAGAAATATACTAGAGAACTATAATTAAAGTGCCTCCAAATAGTAAAAAAAATTATAAAAATTATAAATTAGATATATAAACTATATTGAGGCTATTTCGATTATATAAAGTAACACATTATTATATTAAAATTATGTTGTTATGCACAATTTTTTCTGCTTTGTAGAAAAATTGTATGTATAAAATTGGGTATTCTAAAAGTAGAAAAAAGAGGGGGGAAGTAGGTATTAGAAATAGGTAAAGCAAGTTTGCTATAGCGATTTAGCTGTCGATTTCATGAAAAAGATTGCTAAAACCGATAAGTGAAACTTAAAAATTTATGTTAGGAGGAGAATTATGAGTGAAATTACAGTAAATAACAAAAGACCTTTTGGTTTTTATATTTGTTCTATGGCATTTGTTCTAGAAAGAATGGCGTATTATTCTGCCAAAGGTATTATGTTTTTCTTTATTTCTTATACTTTAATAACAGGTGGATTAGGTCTTACTAAGGTTGAAGCTGCACTAATACAATCAAATCTTGTTGCATTTACCTATCTTGCACCACTTATCGGAGGATATATTACTGATAGATATATAGGAGCAAGATATTGTGTTCCAGTAGGACTACTTTTAATGGCTGGAGGATACTATGTTGGATCAACTGCAACAGATCTTACTGGTATGCATATGTTAGTAATACTTGTTTCTATAGGTACTGGTCTTTTTAAGGGTAACGTGTCTGCACTTACTGGATCTTTATTTACGGATAAAAAGCAACTAGACTCAGCCTTTTCAACACAATACTCATTTGTTAATATTGGTGCTTTTATAGGTACTACAGTTCTAGGAGCTCTTTATATGACAACTTTTAAACAAGGTGATGTTTTAGGCTTTAGACCTGTTTTCCAAATCTGTAGTGCTATTTGTGTAGTTAATGCTATTTGGTTTTTATTTGGTACAAGATTCCTTGGAGAAATAGGAAAAAAACCATTTAAAGCTGGAAAGAATACGGAAGTTAAAGAGGAAACTGAAGTTAAACCATTAACAAAATCTGAAAAGAAGAAAGTTTTTGCTATTGTACTTGTATCTATGTTTTCAGTAGTATTTTGGGTATTTTGGTATTTAACTTATTTAGCTGCTTACGATTATGGTGATCAGTTTATAGATATGGTTGTGAATGGATTTGAAGTTCCGCTTTTATGGTTTGACTCACTAAATTCATTTGCATGTATTGCTCTTGGACCAGTACTTGGTGCACTTTGGTTTAAATTATCGAAGAGACCTCAAGGGGATTTAAGTTTATTTAAAAAATTAGCATTAGGTCTTGGTTTCCTTGGTACAGCTTTCTTAATGCTAGTACTTGCAGAATTTTCAAGAGGTGTTGGTGCAGATGCTACATCTAAAGCAGGTCTTGTTTACCTTGTTGCATTTGGATTGCTTCTAAGTATAGGAGAAATGCTATTCTCACCACTTGGGAACTCTTTTGTAACTAAATATGCACCAAATAAAATGTATTCTGTTTTACTTGGTGTTTGGACTTTTGCTACATTCTTAGCTGGAAAATCATATGGATACCTATATGCATTGACTTCAAAATTCTCTGTAATACAAGCATATACTGCGATTCCAATAATTTTATTCGTATGTGCAATACTTTTATTCTCTTTTGATAAAAAGTTAGTAAAATTGCTTGAAGATGAAGAACTTGAAAATAAAGAATTAGTTTAAAAAGAACGAACTGCATAAAATATAAAATTCGAGATTTGTATTATAATTTTATTAAAAAAATGGCTATTTTTTCTAAGTGGCCATTTTTTTTAGCAAATTTTTATAGAATCATTAAATAACTCAGATATAGGCATTGAAAAAAAGCTTTAAGATTATTAATGGAGAATATATTCATAAAATTTTGGTATATATTAAAAATTTGGATGTAGTATATTAATTTATATGTATAACCATAAATTTACTATTTACATTCCTTCTGTCTTGGGCAAATTAAATATAATAGACAGAAGGGAGGTTTTTTAATGACTAAAAAAGCTAAAAAATTAAAAATACAAAAAAGTATACATCAAAAACATAAAAATAATACATTTAAATACACTTTAGACATTGATACTACTTTGATGGATATAAATACAGTTGTAAATGAAGGAAAAAATAAATCTTATTAAAACTAAAAGGACTGAAAAGTCCTTTTTTAATGCAGAAAAATAAATTTTATAATAAATCAACAAGGTTCAAACAAAAAAAGTATTGAAAATCAAAAAAACTGTGATATAATGTATTTTATATAAATACAAATGTCTTTTATAGAAAGACAAAAAAACAGAAATTTGATTCAAGAAAGGGGTATTGAAATGATAAAAATAGGGCTTTTAGGTTTTGGGACAGTTGGAACAGGAGTATACGAAATTATAAATAATACTGAAAATAATTTAAGAAGACTTTTGAATAAAGAGATTCAGGTTAGTAAAATATTAGTTAGAGATATGAATAAAAATAGGAATGTAGATGCCCCTAAGGATATATTCACAAAAAATCCATTGGATATATTAGAGAATCCTGAAATTGACATTGTTGTTGAAGTTATGGGAGGAATAGATGATGCTTATAAATATATATGTCTTGCATTTAAAAACAATAAACATGTTGTAACTGCAAATAAAGCTGTTGTTTCAAAATATATAGATACTTTCTTACAACTTTCTAATAAGTACAATAAAGGATTTTTATTCGAGGCAAGTGTTGGGGGGGGAATACCAATTATAAAGCCTTTAAAGCAGAGTGCTAGAATTAACAATATAAGCAATGTTAGAGGAATACTAAATGGAACTACAAATTTTATTTTGACAAAGATGTGTGATGAAAATCTAAGCTTTAATGAGGCTTTGGATATGGCTAAAAAATTAGGTTATGCAGAGGCTGACCCTACTGATGATATTGAAGGGTATGATGTTAAAAGAAAGCTTGCTATATTATCCTCTATAGCATTTAACAATAAAACAGACGTAGATAGTATTATGTGTAGGGGTATAAGCTCTATAAGTAAAGATGATATCAATATGTTTAAGAAGTTAGGGCTTGTATCAAAGTTAGTTGGAAGTGCAATTTCTAATGGTAACAACTACTCTGCAAGCGTTGAGCCTGTGCTTTTAAATGAAAGTTCTACTTTTACAACTGTTAAAGATGCATTTAATATAGTATCTATTACAGGAGATGTTATTGGTGAGTTGCAGTTTTACGGTCAAGGAGCAGGTAAAAATCCTACTGCAAATGCAGTGGTTTCAGATATATTTGATATTGTGACTGATCAATACAAAAGAGATGATTTTGTACAAAATGGAAATTTAATATCTACAGGTATAGATTTATTTGAAGGAAGATATTATATAAGGGTAAGTCCTGATAATAAGAGTGATATGTCAAAAGTTTTGAAATTGATGGATTTGGATAAACTAAAATATGAAATACTTAGTATGAATGAAAATTTAATAGTTATAACTGATGTTGTAAGAGCTGATAGAATAGAGCAGTTTATAAGTAAGTTAAATATGCTTAAAGAAGAATATTGCTATATGAGAATTGAAGAAGATATTATAAATTTAAAATATGAGGCAAAATGATGTAATAAATGGGGGAATAGTATGGAAAATATAATTGTTCAAAAGTATGGAGGAAGCTCTGTAGGGTCAATAGATAGAATAAAGAATGTTGCAAAGCAGGTTGTAAAAGCAAAATATAGCAATAACAAAGTTGTTGTAGTAGTATCGGCTATGGGGAATACTACTAATGAATTGATTGAAAAAGCTATGAATGTAAATAAAAACCCATCAAGTAGGGAAATGGATATGCTTTTATCAACTGGTGAGCAAATGTCAATATCACTTCTTGCCATGGCTATTCAAGAACTGAATGAAGAGGTAGTATCATTAAATGGATATCAATGCAAAATATTAACTGACGACAAGCACAAGAAAGCAAGAATTATGGATATCGATAGTACACGAATAAAGAAAGAATTAGAACAAGGGAAAATAGTAATAGTTGCAGGGTTTCAGGGAGTATCACAAAGCAATGATATAACTACATTGGGGAGAGGTGGATCAGATACTACAGCAGTTGCATTAGCATCTGTATTAAATGCAAGTAAATGTGAGATTTATACTGATGTAGATGGAGTATATACATCAGATCCAAGAATTATAAAAGGAGCAAAACTTCTTGATAGAATTTCATACGATGAAATGTTAGAGCTTGCAAGTTTAGGAGCTAAAGTTCTTCATCCTAGATGTGTAGAACTTGCTAGAAAATATAGAATACCCCTTGTAGTGAAATCTAGCTTTAATAATAAATGTAAAGGCACAGAGATTATGGAGGCGAATAATGTGGAGAAGGTATTGATAAGAGGAGTTTCTTTAGATGAAAGTATAGCTAAGGTTTCTATACTTGAAGTTCCAGATGAGCCAGGAATCTCATATAAATTATTTAATGAGTTATCAAATAACAATATACAGGTTGATATGATAATACAAAATATAAATAGAGAAAACATAAATGATATTTCTTTTACGGTAAAGACTGAGGATTTGAAAGATGTTCAAACTATATCAAGTGAACTAAAAAACAAAATTAATGCTAAAGATCTAGTTATAGATAAATCTGTTTCAAAAATATCAATAGTAGGAACTGGGATAGCTGGGAATTCTAATGTTGCATCTATTTTCTTTAAAAGTCTTTATGAGTTAGGAGTTAATATACAGATGATAAGTACATCAGAAATAAAGATATCTTGTATAATAGATAATAAAAAAGGAAGAGAAGCTTTGCAATATGTGAATCAAAAATTTAAGTTGTGTGGTGAATGTTATATACTTGAAGAAAAAGTTGTCTGATAGTAAGTGCTGTGGACTATAAAATTAGCCATGGCACTTATTTTTATGTTATATTAATACTTATGGATAAAATAAACATGAAAAGAGGATTATATAATTATGTTAAATTTTAAAGATTATAATTTAAGCGATGAAATATTAAAAGCTATAGATAGATTAAACTATACATCACCTACACCAGTTCAAGAAAAAGTAATTCCACTAGCACTTAAAGGAAGAGATGTTGTAGTTAAATCTCAAACGGGAAGTGGAAAAACAGCATCGTTTGCAATACCTATATGTGATAAGGTTGATTGGGATGAGAATAAGCCACAGGCTTTAATTATTACTCCAACAAGAGAACTTGCAATTCAAGTAAGAGAAGAGTTCTTTAATATAGGTAGATTCAAAAGACTTAAGGTATCTGAAGTATATGGACAATTTTCATTTAGAAGACAGCAAAAAGAGCTTAAACAAAAGACTCATATAGTAGTAGGAACTCCGGGAAGATTGATAGATCATATGGAAAGAGGAACTATAGATTTATCTATGATTAAATATTTAGTTATAGACGAAGCTGATGAAATGTTAAATATGGGATTTATAGAGCAGATTGAAGCTATAATAGAAAAACTTCCTAAGAATAGAATAACTATGCTACTTTCTGCAACTATGCCTAAAGATATACAAAACCTGTGTAAATCATATATGAAGGATTATGAGCAGATAGAAATTGAAGCTCAAAATCTAACTGTTGATAAAATAAATCAAGAAAAATATTTTATAAATGAAGAAAATAAGTTCGAATTTTTAAAGAATATCTTAGTAGTTGAAAATCCAGATAGATGCATGATATTTTGCAACACAAAAAAAATGGTTGATGAGCTTTATGATAATCTATCTGGTTGGATAAAATCTTGTAGCAAAATTCATGGTGGAATGGAGCAACAAGATAGAACCAAGGTTATGGATGATTTTAGAAAAGGTAAATTTAGACATTTAATAGCTACAGACGTTGCGGCTAGAGGTATTGATATAGATGGAATAACTCATGTTATAAATTATGATACACCTGAGGATAAAGAAGATTATGTTCACAGAATAGGAAGAACTGCTCGTGCAAGCAAATCGGGTAAGTCTATTACTTTCGTAACAGAAGATGATATGAAATTTATAGATGTTATACAAAAGTATATAAATAAGGAAATAGAATCTAAAGAACATCCAGATAAACTTACAGTAGATAAATCTAGAGATGATTTTAATGAAAAAAATAGTACAAAATTAGATATTGGCCCACTAAAGAGTGAAAAAGTAAGTGAAGGAATTATGAAGCTTCATATAAATGCAGGTAAGAAAACTAAGATGCGCCCTGTAGATGTAGTTGGAACTCTTTGCAATATAGAAGGAATGACTGCTGCTGATATAGGGATTATAAATATAATAGATGTATCTACTTTTGTAGAAATATTGAATGGAAAAGGTGAAATGGTTTATAACGCTCTTCAGGGAAGACCTATTAAGGGGAGAGTTAGAAGAGTTAGTAAGGTTGATTAAAATTATAGTAAGAAATACAGTAAGAAATTAAATATAGAACTTTATAATGGATAACAGGTAAACTATTATTGTATATTTTGCCTGTTATTTTCCGTTTACTATTTATAAAAAAAATAAAAAAGTATCCGATATCTTAATTAAGACAGTTGAAAGGGGAATTACTTATGAAAAAGATAAGCAATAAAATAATATTATTGACAATTTTTACATCTATGATTACAGCATTGTTTATAGGCGGAAGTAATATATACTCAATGAAAAAAGCAAATGACAATATGATGAAATTAGTTGAAACATCAGCTAGAGAAGATTATGACACAATGATTAAACAACAGGTTGATAGTGTGATATTTATGTTAGGCAGTATATATAGCAAATATGAAACAGGGGAAATTACATTAGAAGAAGCTAAAAAACAAGGTGCTGATTTAGTTAGAGATATTAGGTATGGAGAAGAAGGATATTTTTGGATTGATACATATGATGGAGAAAATGTTGTTCTTCTTGGGAAAGATGTCGAGGGAACGAATAGAATGAATCTGCAAGATACAAAGGGAAAGTACATAGTAAAAGAAATTATAGCTAATGGATTAAAAGAAGGAGGAGAATATACAGATTATTTTTTTCCTAAACAAGGGGAAGAAACTTCGTCTCCAAAACGTGCTTACAGTAGATCTTTTGAACAATTTGAATGGGTAATTGGAACAGGAAATTATACAGATGATATAGACGAATTCATTGCACACAAAAAAAATCTTTTACAAAAGCAGATTGAAAATAGTGTCAAAGTTACTATAGGACTATCTTTATTAGTATTGGCAATAGGGGTCATTTTATCTTTATACTTTTCCAAAAAGATAACTAATCCTATTTTAGTAATAACAGATATTGTTAATAAAACAGCTAATCTAGACTTAGCCTATGATAAAAACTTTGAAAAAATACTTGAATATAAGGATGAAACAGGCATTATATCTAAAGCAGTTGCTAATTTGAGAAAAGAACTTAGAGGAATTGTTGGGATGATACAAGAAAATTCAAGTGAACTTCTAAAACGTTCATATGGAATATCAAATTCTACTAATGAAATAGTGGGCGGGATAGAAAGCGTCAATAGGGCTATAGAAGAATTAGCTTCTGGATCATGTGATCAGGCAGAGGAAGCTCAAATGAGTGTAACAAATCTTCAAAAACTTGCAAATGAAATTAATGCATCAGTAGATGCTTCACAAAAAGTTAAAAAAGATACTGATAAGTCAAGGAAGGCAAATGCTGAGGGAATAAAGAATATGAGAATATTGGTAGATAAGTTTGAACAAACAACAAAAGCTAATGATGAGGTAGCTCAAAATGTAGATATTCTTAAAGATAAATCAAATTCAATTGGACAGATAGTAGGTACTATTGAAGATATAGCAGAACAAACAAATCTTCTAGCTTTAAATGCAGCTATAGAATCAGCAAGAGCTGGAGAGGCTGGAAGAGGATTTGCGGTTGTAGCAGAACAAATAAGAAAACTAGCAGAACAAACAGGATTATCTACAAAAAGAATAAGTGATATGATAGAAGAAATTCAAAAGCAAGTAGATGAAGTAAAGATAAATATTGGTAAAGGTCAGGACATAAATAAAGAAGCGATTGAATCTATGCAAGAATCTGAAAAGTCATTTGAAAGTATAGATACAACTATCGAGAATATGGCACAGAATATAGACAGCCTGATTCAAAATATAAATCTTGTGAATAAAGATAAGGATGAAGTTGTAGTCTCAATAGAAGGAATATCAGCCATAACACAACAATCAAGCGCATCGACTCAAATGGTTTTATGTTCTATGGAGGAACAAAGCAATATAATCCAAGATATATCAAGTAATGCTAACGATTTAAAAAATGTAGCCGATACATTAGATCAAGTAGTTAAAAAGTTTAGTTTATAAAAAAATATATAGTATATAAATTCATTTAGGATTTTGTATTAAAAAAATACCCTGCAGGGTATTTTTTTAATACAAAATGATTTTAGTTATTATCTATAAATAAAGTTAATTCTTCTAAAAGATTATAATATTTATTTTTTGTCTTAACAATAGGTCTCATTGGCATATATTTATTCTGATGACATACTACACCTATATCTCCATTACTAAGCTTAACTTCCATACCTGTTGGGTATATATATATACTTTTTTTAAAAATGTTAACTATATTTACATCAAAGTAAGTAGATGATTTTCCTATAATTTCTTCAAAAGCTTCAAAAGGCTGTAATCCTTTTTTTGAGATTAAATTATCATATTCACTACATATTGCAACTATTTTTGAAAACTCATATATATCATTTCCATTTTGTTGATTTGGATATCCTAACCCATCAACCCTTTCATGGTGTTGAAGTGCTATTATATAAGAAGTAACGTTGATTCCTTTAGTATTTCTTAAAATATCTATTCCTTTAACTGTATGTTGTTCATCATCAGTTAAAGCGTATCCTATATCATGTAAAAATGCACCCAATGTTAGATTATACATTTTTTCATAATTATAGTTCGAATTTATACCTATAATAGCAGAAAGAATGGCAACATTTAAACTATGAACATATATACTATTTTCTATATTTCTTACTCCGTTAGAAACTGAAAGTGTATTTTCTGAAATAGATAAATTTTGTAAAATTTCTTTGAGTAAATTTGTTATCTTTGATTCATCAAAATATCCATTTTTTTTTATTGAATTAAATGCATCTTCTAAAAGCATTATACATTTTAATTGAGTATTTACATCAATAACATCTTCTACTATAATATCTTCAGTTCCTTCTTCTTCAACATAAGCACTATAAATACCAAGTTCATTTAGTTTTTTTATGGAAAAATTTGATAGTTTTCCTCCTTTGTTTAATACAACATGCCCATTTTTATTATAAACAGGTTTTGCCAACTCACTTCCAATGTATTTGTCTGATAAAAAAATTAATTTCATACACGCAGTCCTCCCTGACTATAATTTGATATAGTATTCTAATACTATTAGAAATCTATAAAAATAAAAAAGATGTCTATAGAACATAGACATCTTTTGCCTTAACATTTTTTATGTTATACATTTTAGTACTAAACAATTATCTGTTTTTAGATTTATTTAATACACAAAATAAAACTTATTAAAATAAGTTTTATTTTTTATTTTTCGGCAAACTGGCAATCATAGGATTTATATCCCTTAGACCCATGTCTTTGCGTCCTTACCTTTAGGTAAGTTTGCTATTATCGTTATATATTATTTTTTTATTATCAATATATCCTATTATAACAATGTTTTATTTAATATAAAAGGATTATTTATCATGTCATATGTTAATATTATGTTAAATAGGGAATATATCAAACATTTAAGGTCTCATTGACGAGCATTTTTATCTATCAAAAATGAATGATTTTATCACTGCAAAATACTCTCGTATAAAATACTTAGGAGCTATATGAGTGATTGTTTTAGATGGCATACCGTAAGCGATAAACCCTAATCTCTTAGCTATAAACTTAGATCTGAATAAATGAAATTCATTTGTAACAATCATAATTTTATGATTGTTTTTACCATCCAAATTTTCAAGAATTTGTTTTGTGAATTTTAGATTTTCAATTGTACTTGTAGATTTATCTTCCTGTATAATTTTATTTTCATCTACTCCATTTAAAACTAAGTAGTCTCTCATAGCTTGAGATTCAGGCATATTTTCTCCCCTACCCTGACCTCCAGAAACAATTATTTTAGTATCAGGATTATTTTTTATAAACTCTAAAGATTTATTCATACGATCTAATAATGTAGGAGATAAAACATCACCCCAAAGACCTGATCCTAAAACTACTAAATATTCAGCATCATATTTCTTATCTTCTTGCCCATGGATTATAATAAGTCCTTCAATAATAATAAAAGAAACTATTAATATTAAAACTATTATTTTAATCACTTTTGATATAAATCTTCTTCTCATATTTGATTCATCCTTTTTATATATTATTTATATTTATATTATATTCGTATATTAGAAAAAATCAAATTGATTTACTTGCATTAGTATCGTAAAATTGATAATAAATGTAAAATATTATATAATTTAAAATATATGATAGTAGGAGACAGAAAAATAAGAGAGTGTTTAGAAATAATAGTAGATATTAAAAATTATTGGGAAAAATTATAGGGAGATATTTATGATTTGCAAACTAAAAAATATATATAAAAAATTTGATAACTTAGATGTTTTAAGCAACTTAAATTTAGATATAAATAAAGGAAAAATTATCTGTATAGTAGGTCCGTCAGGATGTGGTAAATCAACACTTTTAAATATTGTGTCTGGACTAATTAGACCTGATAAAGGAGATATTATAGGTGATTTGAATAGTGTGGGATATGTTTTTCAAGAAGATAGATTATTGCCTTTTAAAACAGTTTATGAAAATATAGCTATTGTAGGTAAAGAGAAAAATCACAAAAAAATAATGGACTTAATAAATGATGTTGGGCTTGATGGATTTGAAGAATCATATCCAAATAAACTAAGTGGTGGTATGAGGCAAAGGTGTTCAATAGCGAGAGCTTTTTACTTTAATTGTGAAATACTTTTAATGGACGAGCCTTTTAAGTCCTTAGATTATAATCTTAAGGCTAACATGATAGATTATTTAATAAAATTATGGGACAAGTCTAAAAACTCAATACTATTTGTTACCCACAGTATAGATGAAGCAGTTCTGTTAGGAGATAAGATTATAGTTTTATCAAATAGACCCACTAGTGTATTAAAAATTTTTAATATTGATATTCATCAAAGCAAAAGAAGTTTAACGAATGATTATATTACAGATGTGAGAAATAGAATAATAGACTTACTGATAATTTCAAATAATAAGGGGGAATAGTTATGAAAAAAATTTTAAGTTTAATATTAGGATTAGTCATAGTTGTAGTATTATTTGTAGGTTGTACGAGTACTAATGAACAGATACAAAAAGAAAGTACACCTTTAAATATTAAGGTTGCTACACCTGCTGGAACACCTACTATCAGTATGATTAAAATGTTTAAAGAAAATCCATCAATAGATAATAATGTAAGTATCAGTTATGAAAGTGTAAAATCAACCGATATTTTATCTTCAAAGATATTATCTAATGAGGCTGATATATTCATAGTACCTACGAACCTAGCTGCAAACTTATATAATAAAAATTCTGGCTATAAGATAGCTGCATCTACTGTATGGGGAACTTTTTATTTAGTAGGAAATCAAGATGTATCGAATTGGGGAGACCTTAAGGGTAAAGAAATAGACATGATAGGAAGAGGATTAACTCCTGATGCTATATTTAGATACTTACTTATTCAAAACAATATAGACCCTGATAAAGATGTGAAATTGAATTATTTTGGAGGTGCTTCTGAGCTAGCTACAAATTTTATTTCAGGGAAAAGTAATTTTTCATTAATGCCTGAGCCTATGCTTACTAAAGCTTTGATAAAAAGAAATGATAGTAAGATTTTAATAGATTTACAAAAAGAGTGGAAAACGAATACCAAGTTAAATTCAAGTTATCCTCAAGCTTCTTTAATAGTTAGTGAAAAATTAATAAACAATCATCCAGAGTTTGTTAAAAGTTTTTTAGATGAGTATGAAAAATCTATAGATTGGGTTAATCAAAATCCTAGTGAAGCTGGAAAGTACTGTGAAGAGTTGGATATGGGACTTTCTAAGAATATAGTAGAAAAATCAATTCAAAGATGCAATATAGATTATGTAAGTTCTAAGAATGCGAAAGAGGCTATAGAAAAGTATTTAAGCATATTGTTTGAATATGATTCTAAGCTTGTCGGAGGTAAACTCGTAGATGAAGACTTCTATTTCACAAAATAGATTGTATACCATGATTTCTATATTATCTATTATAGTGCTATGGAAATTTCTTTCTATATGGTTAGACAATCCAATAATGATACCATCAACTGAGAGTACTTTTTTTGAATTTATAAATATAATTAAATCTAAAGATTTTGATGTAATAATAATTTCTACTTTAACTAGAGTAATAATTGGATTTTCAATATCATTTATACTAGCATTAATTCTAGGAATTTTATCTGTTTTTTTAAAACCTGTATATTATTTATTAAGACCTATAATAGTTATTCAAAAAGCAACTCCTACTATGGCAATAATACTTCTTGCTATAATATGGTTAAAATCTGAGTCAGCACCTATTTTAGTTGGATTTTTGATAATATTTCCTATTATATATTCTACCGTTATACAAGGAATCCAAAATGTTGATATAAAACTTATAGAAATGGCTAGGATTTATAAATTAAGGAAAATCGTAGTTATAAAGGATATATACATACCATATATTATGTCTTCTTTAATATCGGTTGCCTCGGCTACTATAGGACTTAATTTAAAGGTAATAATAGCAGCCGAGGTTTTGAGTCAACCGAGAGTTTCTATAGGAACGAGTTTTCAAATTGAAAAAGCAAATTTAAATACTGCTGGAGTTTTTGCATGGGCTTTAGTTAGTATAATTATTGCTGGAGGATTTGATTTGATTATAAAGGTAGTTAGCAGTTATATTATAAAAAGTGAAGTAGGAAGAGATTATTAAAATAATTTATATAAAGTATCCTGTACAAAATTGTTGTACAGGATATTTTAATGTCTTACAAATAATGCAAAATAATGATAAACTTTAAATAAATATAAAATTGGGGGAGGTATTATGAAAACTTTTTTTGCTTTTTTGATTTCAATGTCTATGATTGCTTCAAATCCAGCACAACAACTAAAAGATAATAAGGTAGTTTTAGGAAATGAAAGGTTAATAAGCGAGTACAGTGAGTTAATAGATTCAAAAAATATAGGAATTGTAACTAATCAAACTGGAGTTGATAGTTTAGGTAAAAATACATTTGAAAAGCTTTACGATTATGAAAATACTAATTTAACAGCAATTTATACTCCAGAGCATGGATTAGATGGATTAACGCCAGCAGGCAAATATGTAAAATCTTATACAGATTCTAGTATGAATATTCCTGTATACAGCTTATATGGGGAAACTAGAATGCCTAGTGAGGATATGCTTAAAGGTGTGGATGTTTTAGTTTTTGATATACAAGATATCGGTTCTAGAACATATACATATATTTCTACTTTAAATTACTGTATGGTAGCAGCTCAAAAGTATAATAAACAAATAATAGTTCTTGATAGACCCAACCCTATAGGAGCTAATAAAGTTGAGGGTTTTGTTCTTGAGGACAAGTATAAGTCGTTTGTAGGAATAGATAATCTTCCTATGTCTCATGGAATGACTGTTGGAGAACTAGCTAAGTTTTTTAATAGAAATATTGGTGCGAATCTAACTGTTGTGCCTATGCTAAATTATAGTAGAGATATGATATATCAAGATACAGGATTGCCATGGGTTATGACGTCTCCTAATATACCAAATATAGAATCTGCTTTTGGATATATGGCAACTGGTATTGGTGAAGGAACAGGAATAGGGCAAGGAGATAAATTTACTTGGATAGGTGGAGATGGAATAGATAGCAATAAGTTTGCTGAACTTTTAAACAATTCAAATCTTGAAGGTGTAGAGTTCATTCCAGAAAGCAAAGGAGATAAGGGTGGAGCAAGACTTAATGTAACAGACTATCATAGATTTAATCCTTGTAAGGTAGGTACATATGCTTTAACATATGCACATGATTTAACAAATTTTAAGGTTCCAAAGAGTGGTAAAAAGATAATTATGTTTGAAAAAATAATGGGAACTTCAAAATACGGAGAGTTGCTTGAAATGAAGTATACTCCTGAGCAAATAGTAGATTATTATCAAGGTGATTTAAATAAATTTAAGGTTGAAAGAGCTAAATATTTAATTTATTAAAATAAAGGGGGATAACAAAAAAATTAAAAGTATGTCTCAAAGAATTGGTGTAATTGAAGAAGAGTTGAAGATTATAAAAGATTAAGTTGAATTAAGTTATAAAAGCACATAATAGACTTATAATATATGCTTGAATTATTTAAGTGAATTGTCAAAAATTTTCAAGAATTATGTTATAATACGAATTGATGGTATTTATAGAAAAAATAACATATTAACGGTTTATTTAATATAGGAGATGAACATAACTTGGATTTAGAAAGAGTTTTAAAAGGAATTTCAGATATTATAGGTGTATACAAACCTGATAATACAATTTTATTTTATAATAAAGCGGGGTATGACTTCTTTAAAAAAAGCCATAAAGAAGTTAAGGGGAAAAAGTGTTATGAGATGCTTAATAGGAATAAAAAATGCCCTGATTGTCTTTGTGAAGAAGCAATTAAAACTAAGCAAATAAGATATGGAGAAAAATATATTCCGGAAATCAATAAATACCTGGAATATAGATACAGTCCTGTATTAGATGATTCAGGACAAGTGATATTTATTGTTGAACAATTAAGAGATGTTACGGATAAAAAGAATCTTGAGAATATACTTAAAGAAAGTGAAGAAAGATATCGTCAAATTGTCGATATATCCCCAGATGCTATAATTATTACTGTAGGTAGTGAGATTGTTTTGGCAAATAAAGAGGGGTTAAAATACCAGAATAATCTTATTGGACAAAATATATATCAATATTCTCCTGATTTTGCAAAAACTATGTATAAAAGAATGAATCAAATATTAAAAAATAAAATAAAAAAAACTACATTTGATTATAAAATTGTTCTTAGTGATAATACAAAAATAGATGCAGAAATATCTTCAAGTTATTTAATATATAAAGGGAAACCAGCTGTTCTTTCTATAATTAGAGATATTACAGAAAGAAAAAGGGAATTGAATTCTGCTGCTAAGATACAAAAAGAGCTTTTAAAAAAGCCTTGTGATATATTGGATAAAGTATATATGGAGTCTCTTTATATACCAGCAAAAACAGTTAGTGGAGACTTCTTTTATACTCATAAAGTAAATGAAGATTTACTTGTTGGGATAATTGGAGATGTAAGTGGTAAAGGAATTACAGCTGCTCTTAATATATCGGCATTTAATGTTTTGTTCAATGAAGAAGTTTTGATTAATAATGATCCATCTAAAATCATCGATAGTTTAAATAAAAAGTCTGTTAAATATTTAGGAGAAAGATATATAGCAGTATGTTGTTTTAGTTTTGATTTTAAAAAAAATGAATCAAAGATAGTAGGAGCTGGGATTAATCAATTTATATATCAAGATAATAAATGTGATACTAAAAATAGAATTGTAAAAGGTCCATTTCTTGGTATGTTTGAAGATAGCAAATTTGATGAAAAGATAATTAATTTTAAATCAGGTGATAAATTCTATTTTTTCACAGATGGTTTAGATTTTATATTTGATAACGATGAAATAAAAGAAATGTATTTAAAAACTAGTACAATAGATGAATTTAAAAATTATATTAAAAGTTCTTTGAATAATATGTTAACTGATGTAGAAGGAATAAAAGATGATTGCACATTACTTGCATTAGAAATAAAATAGAGTGAGGTGGAATTTGGCATGACAATGAAGAAAAATGAATTTGTTTTATATGGATTAGATAATTATAAACAGGTTATTGATAATGTTATTAATGAATTAAATATTTCACATGATTGTTTTGATATTAAACTGATACTTACAGAGTCTTTAACAAATGCTTTTAAGCATGGAAACAATAGTGATAATTATAAGCCTATTTATTTAAGATATATTTATAATAATATGAACATAGAATTTGAAATAGAGGATTGTGGTAATGGATTTAAAAGTTTGAGTATTCCAAATAAACTATCAGATGAAAATTTATTAAATGATAGTGGAAGAGGATTATTTCTTATAGAGTGTATTGCTGATAATATTGAGTTTAAAGAGAATAAATTAATTATACAAAAATATTTAAATGTCGGATAAAAAATTGGCTTCATGCTAATTAGTAAATGGAGGATAATAATGAAAATAAGTTTGAAAACCAAATTGATTTCTATGTTTTTTATATTTATATCAATTCCACTTCTTGTTTTAGGAGTTACTTCTAGCTTTATGACTTCGAGTTCAATGCAGCATACAACTGAGGAAAATTTGAGAAAACTTACTGAACAAACAGCAGAGTTTATACAACAAGATATAGATTCTGTAAGTAAGTATGTTCAAGTTTTGACCTATGATTTAGATATAGCTAAGACAGCAGCTGGATATAATGAAAATAATCATGAGGTATATACATATTTATCAAAATTACAAGAAGAAAATAAAGACAGAATAGATTCTTTATATATTACAGATGAATTTGGTAAAGAAATTATGAGTACTAGAAATGAAAAGTCTGATGTTGATTTAAGTGATAGAGAATATATTCAAAAGGCATTAAATGAATCTTTTTCTCAAAGTGATGTTATATTAGATAAAGATATTAATGAGCCTATAATAGCTATTGCTTATCCCTTAGTAATTGATAGTAAAGTTGTAGGTACAATATGCGCAAGCATTAAATTTGATAATATTTCAAGTCGTGTATCAAAAGTTAAAGTAGGAGATAATGGTTATGCTTACATGATTGATAAAAATGGAATGTTTATATCTCATCCTGAAAAAGAAAAAATATATAATGAAAATATAGGGGATATAGATAATAATGAGTTAAAAGCTTTAGTGAAGAAAATGAAGTCTGGTGAGGCTGGTGAAGGATACTATACGTATGAGGGGGCATATAAATTTGTAAAATTTGCTCCTGTTAATGATTGGATTGTAGCAGTAACAGCTGACTACAAAGAATATATGGCTCCGGCACTATCTATTAGAAAAATTACAATAATAACAATTGTATTATCTTTATCAATTATAATGTTATTAGCTTATTTTATAACAACTAAAAATATTATAAATCCTATTAAGAATTTAGAGGAACTAATGATTAAAGCAGGAGAAGGAGACTTAACAGTTAGATCGAATATAAATACAAATGATGAAATACAGGTGTTAGGTGAATATTTTAATGATATGATTGATCATCAAGCAAATATAATAAAGCATGTTAGAAGTGGATCAGAAGAATTAACAGCATCATCAGAAGAATTAGCAGCATCATCAGAAGAGATAAGTGCCTCAACAGAACATATAACTGATAATATACAAGGTGTTGCATATAATGCACAAAACCAAAATAAATCAATAATTGAAACATCTGAAGTTCTGGTTCAACTTTCGAGTCTGATTCAAATAGCAAAAAATAAAGTAATTATAGCTAAGGAAAATTCTGATAATACTATGAATACGGCTAAACAAGGAAGGATAAAAGTTGAGGAGACAGTTAAGGCTATTGAAGATATTAGTAAGGTATCAAATGAAACACAAGATGTACTCAAAGTATTAGATAATCTTTCTAAAAAAGTTAGTGGCATCATCAGTACAATTAATAATATTTCAAGTCAAACGAATTTATTAGCATTAAATGCTTCTATAGAAGCTGCAAGGGCTGGAGAACATGGAAAAGGATTTAGTGTAGTAGCTGATGAAGTTCGTAAGCTTGCAGAACAAACAAATATTGAATCAAATGAAATATCTTCACTGGTAAATGAGATGGTAATTCAAATAGAAAAAGCAGTTAGTTCAATGAATATAGGGAAACAAGTAGTCGAGAATGGAGTAGTTGTAGCAAAAGAAACAGATGAATCATTTATAAATATTATACATGCAGTAGAGCAAATAAGTAATGCTGTTAATCAAGTTGTAGATGTAACAAAAGATGAAGTTGCAAGTTCGGATCAAATAATACAGCTTATTGATTCTGTAGCAACTACTACTGAGACTACATCTCAAAGCAGTGAACAGGTTGCAGCAGCCGCTCAGGAGCAGTCTTCTATAATTCAGAATTTAGCTGCTAGTGCAGAAGAAACTAGTGCCATGGCGGTTAGCTTAAATAGTCTTGTAGAAAAATTTAGAATTTGAGGTGAACATAGATGAATGAAGTAAAAATATCAATACCAGAAAATTTCGCAGTAGATGAAGCAGCAGAATTTAGACAGAATATGAATAATTTGATAACCGAAGGTAATAAGAACTTTGTACTTAACTTTAATAATTGTACATTTATTGATAGTACAGGACTTGGAGTATTAGTAGGAATATATAAAAAGTGCGCTGAGTTAAATGGGAGTTTAACACTTAACTCAATAGATCCAAAAGTTATGAAGATTTTTGAGTTGACAAGATTAGATAAGGTATTTGAAATTAAATAATTTAAAAAGACTCAAAGAGTTAAATGTGACTCGTTGAGTTTTTTTATTTACTAGTATATATAAATTAATAATATTAATTCTCAGAAAAATTAAAAAGGAATTTAAAAATAAATGTCGAATTGTAATGAAATAAGGATAAATAAGTAAAATTGAGCTGAAATCCAAATAATGTATAATGGTTTTTTTAGTAAAGGGGGAAGTTTATGCAATTGGGATTTATCATTTCTTTAATATTTGCAATTTTAGTAGCATTATTTGCTGTACAAAATTCTGGTAGTGTGGTTATAAGTTTTCTATTTGCTGAATTCAATATTTCTCAAGCTCTTGTGATTCTGATTTCAGCAGCTTTAGGTGCAATAATTGTTATGTTACTAGGGTTTATAAAACAAATTAAACTAAAGCTTAAAATAAAAGAACAGTCAAAGAAAATTAAAAGTTTAGAAGAAGAAAACAAATTATGCAATAATAAAATTGAAGAATTTGAAAATAATCTAGATGAAAAGAAAATGGATACTTTAGAAGATAATAAAATAGATATTAATGAATAAGTAAAAAGACAACTCTTGGATTAATCAAAATGGGAGTTGTCTTTTATATATTATACAAGGGTGAAAATAAATTGAGGTGTAGATTAAAATGATGTTTAAGGTAAATGGGTTTAGAGTAGAGGAACTTAATAATAAGGATTTAAATGAAATTGTTGAGGTTTATAATTCTAATAAAAATTTTTTGATTAGCCATATGGATAAAAAAGAAATAACAATTGAATGGATGATTGAAGAATTGAAGTCTATGAAAGAAATTGGATTTTTATGCTGTAAGATAGTAGATATGAACTCGGAAAAAATAGTTGGAGTAATAGATTTTAAGGTAGATAAGGAAACATACTTATCTTTACTTATGATACATAATAATTATAAAAATAAGGGTTTAGGAAGATTAATATATAAGGGGTTAGAAAAATATGCATTATCTTTAAAAAGTAATTGTATAAGAATAGATGTAGTTGCTGATTATGACGATTCAGTAATTGAGTTTTGGACTAAAAATAGATTTGTTAAGTTTAAAGATACTATACTTAATTGGACGGGTAAGGATTTGGATGCTATTGTTATGAAGAGGAATTTGACCTAAATACAAAATATAATTTAGGTAGGTGATTATAATAGCTTTCTATAATGAAATGCCTAAGAAGAAATTATTTTGTATATTTATTCCCATATATTATCTTAATTGTTATATTTTTTTAGAGATTTTATGTTATAATTTGCACTAGAAGATATACAATGTTGAAAGGAGATTAATATAATGAAAGTATCTGAAAAACTTACAAATTTAAGAAAGTTGATGGCAGAAAAAAATATTGATATGTATATTGTCCCTACTGCCGATTTCCATCAAAGCGAATATGTTGGTGAACATTTCAAAGCTAGAAAATACATAACAGGTTTTACAGGTTCTGCAGGAACTGCTATTATTACAATGGATCATGCAGGTCTTTGGACAGATGGAAGATATTTTCTTCAAGCTGGGGAACAACTTGAAGGAACAACTGTTGAATTATTTAAAATGGGAGAGCCAAATGTTCCAACTATAGAAGAATATATTGAAAGCACACTTTCTGAAAAAGGAATACTTGGATTTGATGGTCGTGTTATTTCAATGGGAGAAGGACAAACGTATGAAAAAATTGTAAAAAACAAAAATGGATCTATATGCTATGATTGTGACTTAATTGATGATATATGGGAAAATCGTCCAGCACTTTCTAAAAAACCCGCCTTTGCTCTTGATATAAAATACACTGGTGAATCTACAGCTTCTAAATTGGAACGCATTAGAAAATCAATGAAAGATGCAGGTACAAATACACATGTAATTACATCTTTAGATGATGTAGCATGGACTCTGAACATACGTGGAGATGATATTGAATTCTTCCCTCTAGTTTTAAGCTATTTAATCATTACAATGGATGAAGTACATCTTTTTATAAATAAAGATAAATTAAGCGATGAAATAATATCAGAGCTTATGAAAAATGGGGTAACAGCTGTTCATCCGTATAATGATGTATATGAAGAAGCAAAAAAATTCACTAGTTCTAATGTATTGTTACTTGACCCTGTTAGAACAAATTATGCATTATATAATAACATCAATAATGATGTTACAAAAGTAGAAAAAGAAAATCCATCTGTTTTATTTAAAGCTATGAAAAACCCGACTGAAATTAAAAATATAAAAAATGCTCATATTAAAGATGGAATAGCACATACAAAGTATATTTATTGGTTAAAACAAAATATAGGCAAAGAAACAATTACAGAGATTAGTGCATCTAATAAACTAGAAGAGCTTAGAGCAGAACAAGAAGGATTTATTCGCCCAAGCTTTGAACCAATATCTGCGTTTGGTCCACATGGAGCGATTGTTCACTACACTTCTTCTCCAGAAACTAATATAGAACTTAAAAAAGGATCTTTATTCCTAACAGATACAGGTGGTGGATACTATGAGGGGTCTACTGACATTACAAGAACAATTGCACTAGGAGAAATACCACAAATAATGAAAGATCACTTTACTATAACTTTACAAAGTAATCTACGCCTTGCAAATGCAAAATTCCTTTATGGATGTAATGGTATGAATTTAGATATAGTTGCACGTGCTCCGTTCTGGAACCATAACTTGAACTTTAATCATGGAACAGGTCACGGAGTTGGATATTTAATGAACATTCATGAAGCGCCAACAGGATTTAGATGGCAGTACCGTGCACATGAAATTCATCAAATTGAAGAAGGTATGATTCTTACAAATGAACCAGGTATATATATTGCAGATTCCTACGGAGTTAGAATTGAAAACGAAATGATTGTATGCAAAGGTGAAAAAAATGAATATGGTCAATTTATGTACTTTGAACCAATCACTTATGTACCTATAGACTTAGATGCAGTAAACCCTGACATCTTAAATATAGAAGAAAAAGCATGGTTAAATGAGTATCATAAGACAGTATACGATAAGATTTCACTATACTTAAATGAAGACGAAAAAGAATGGTTAAAAGAATATACTAGAGAAATATAAAAATATAGAGTAGTAGGCATAGCCATCAAGCTAAGAGAGTAGAATATACTTCAATGAGTTTGGTGGCTACTTTTTAGTTACTTTTACTTTTAAGTATTCAAATTAAGTTACTTTTTCATATGAAAATAAAGTAAATGAGGATATTTTCATAAATATATCTTAAAAACTTCATTTAGGGAACCTATGTTACGGAATAAACTCTACTAATATAGTAAACTTTACTCATAGCAACACAACATAAGAAAATTAATTAAACATAATATAAATGAGGAGGAGTTAACTATGGGTATGTTTTGTTATCAATGTCAAGAGGCTGCAGGATGTAAAGGGTGTACAGTAAGAGGGGTATGTGGTAAGAATGAATCAGTAGCTAAGTCACAGGATATATTAGTTTATGCAAGTAAAGGACTTGCGATAGTAAGTAATGAGGGAAGAAAGGTAGGAGTTATAGATTCTAAGGTAGATAAGTATATAACTGAAAACTTATTTACTACAATAACCAATGCTAACTTTGATAGAGATGCTATCATAAATAGAGTTAAAGAAACTTTAAGATTGAGAGAAGAATTAAAGGTTAAGGTTGAAGAAGCTGGTGGAAATGTAACTGGTGATGCAACAGATTGGTCTGCGGTTACAGAAGCTGAATTTGATATAAAAGCAGAGACTGTTGGAGTATTATCAACAGAAAATGAAGATGTGAGAAGTTTAAGAGAACTTATTATTTATGGATTAAAAGGATTATCAGCTTATATGAAGCATGCTATGAACTTAGGATACAATAATGAAGATGTTCATGGTTTTATGGCTAAGGCTTTAGCGGCAACACTTGATGATAGTTTAACTGCTGATGATTTAGTGGCACTTGCTATGGAAGCTGGAAAATATGGTGTTGATGGAATGGCTCTATTAGACCAAGCTAATACAGGAACTTATGGACATCCAGAGATAACTAAAGTTGATATAGGTGTTAGAAATAAGCCCGGTATATTAATATCAGGGCATGATCTAAAAGATTTAGAATTATTGTTGAAGCAGACAGAGGGAACTGGAGTAGAGGTATATACCCATAGTGAAATGCTTGCTGGACAGTATTATCCGGAATTTAAAAAGTATTCTCATTTTGCAGGAAACTACGGAAATGCATGGTGGAAGCAAACAGAAGAATTTGAAAAATTCAATGGACCTATATTAATGACTACAAACTGTGTGGTACCTCCAAAGGATTCATATAAGGATAGATTATTTACAACAGGAGCTTCGGGAGTGCCTGGATGTAGACATATAAATGCTGATGAAAATGGAAATAAAGATTTCAGTGATATAATAGAAATGGCTAAAAGATGTGAGGTTCCAACAGAGATAGAAAAGGGAGAAATAGTAGGAGGATTTGCTCATAACCAAGTATTAGCTCTTGCTGATAAGGTTGTAGATGCTGTTAAATCTGGTGCTATAAAGAGATTCTTTGTAATGGCTGGTTGTGATGGTAGAGCAAAATCAAGAAACTATTATACTGATTTTGCTAAAGCTATACCAAATGATACAGTTATATTAACTGCTGGATGTGCAAAGTATAAATATAACAAACTTGATTTAGGAGATATAGGTGGAATACCAAGAGTTTTAGATGCGGGACAATGTAACGATTCATACTCATTAGTAGTAATTGCTTTAAAACTTAAAGAAGTATTTGGGCTTGATGATGTAAATGAATTACCTATATCTTATAATATAGCTTGGTATGAGCAAAAGGCTGTAATAGTTTTATTATCACTTTTATACTTAGGTGTTAAAAATATTCACCTAGGACCAACATTACCTGCATTCTTATCTCCAAATGTTGCTAAGGTATTAGTAGACAACTTTGGAATAGCTGGAATTACTAATGTGGAAGATGATGTAAAAATATTTATACAAGGTTAGTTAATATGAATACGTTTGAAAATTACAAAAAAGTGGGGGTGTAATTAGCCCATCCTTACAATGGCAATCTGTATTAAATATATAATATAAACTATTCAAAACTATACTCATATAATATTGGGTATAGTTTTTTGTTGTAGAATAGTTGCAAAAGCAACTAATATTATATATAATACCTAGTATGGAAAAAATGTTCGTACAATTAAATAGGAGGTGTATTCATGGAAAAACAGAAAAGACTCGGAACTGAAAATATAGGTAAATTACTTATCGAATTTTCATTTCCTGCAATTATAGGTATGTTAATTAACATATTATACAATATTGTAGATAGAATTTTCATAGGAAAAGGAGTAGGCGCTATTGCTATATCTGCGGTAGGATTAACTCTTCCATTCAGTACTATAATAATGGCATTTGGAATGCTTGCCGGCATAGGAGGTTCTGCTTTAATATCTATCAGACTCGGAGAAGGAAAGCATGATGAAGCTGAAAAAATACTTGGAAATACATTTATACTTTTAAGTATTATTTCTGTTTTAGTGACGGTTGTGGGTATTGGATTTTTAGATTCTTTACTTAGATTATTCGGGGCAAGTGATTTGACATTTAATTATGCTAAAGAGTATATATTTATAATACTTGCTGGAGCTGTATTTAATGCAGTTGGATTTGGTCTTAATGCATCTATTCGTTCTGACGGAAGCCCAAAGACTGCCATGATGACAAATTTGATAGGAGCTATAACTAATATAATTCTTGATTATGTATTTATAATGAAAATGGGTATGGGGATAAAAGGAGCAGCTATAGCTACTGTTATAGGGCAAACTTTAAATACTATATGGGTTCTTAGATATTTTATGTTTAATAATAATTCTTCTATGAAGCTTAAAGTTAAGAATATGAAGCTGGATATTAATATAGTTAAGGGAATATTTGCAATAGGAATGTCTCCGTTCTTAATACAAATTGCAGCAAGTGTTGTTAATGTACTTGCCAATAATACATTAAAAACAAATGGAGGAGATTATGCGATAGGTGCTATGAGTATACTTATAAGCATTACAATGATATTTTTGATGCCTGTATTTGGAATAACTCAAGGTGCACAGCCTATATTAGGATATAATTATGGAGCTGTTAAAATAGATAGGGTTAAAAAATCTTTAATACTTGCAATAAGCGCAGCATCTGCACTTTGCATAACAGGATTTGTATTTGTAGAATTTTTTCCAAGTTTTATGATATCTATATTTAGTGATGATGAAAACATACTCAAGATAGGTACAAATGGACTTCGGATATTTTTATGTATGATCCCTGTTATAGGATTTCAAATAGTAACATCAAATTTTTTCCAAGCCATTGGTAAAGCTAAAATTTCTATTGTACTTAGTCTGTCAAGACAGGTGCTCATATTAATACCAATGCTTATATTATTACCTAAATTATATGGACTTAAAGGAGTCTGGATTGCATATCCTATATCTGATTTTTCATCTTCGTTAATTACATTAGTATTTTTAATAAAAGAATGGAAGATTATGAGTGAAACAGAAAAAAATGAAGAAATTATAGATATAAATAAAATAATTGAAATATAAGAAAAAAGGTGCTAGAGAAAATCCCTAGCACCTTTTTTTATTCTATAGGAACTATATTATTTTTGGTTTTTCTGATAACTTATTGAAAAGGTCGTACTTGCAACTATTTTTGAGCAACGGAGCCTGGAAGGATCGTTGGCGACATGAGTCACCGCGTTAGCGAGTAGACGAATTTTATATTACATTTCCATCTGTCGATATTATAAATTCATTGTATGAAGCTTTTGTTTTAGAATTTAAGATAGCTTCTTTTACTGCACGAACTAATCCTGAGCAACAAGGTACTGACATTCTTGTAACTGTTATACTATTTATATTTTTGGTTTTAAATATTTCCGTAAGCTTATCTATATAGTATTGGTTGTCATCAAGCTTTGGGCATCCTATAACAGTAATTTTATTCTTCATAAAATCCATGTGGAAGTTTGAGTAAGAATATGCACAACAGTCTGCTGCAATTAATATATCTGCATTATCCCAAAAATCAGCTGAGGGACTTGCAAGTTTTAACTGTACAGGCCATTGCTTTAATTGGGAATCGATAGTATTTATTTCTTTAGTACCTGAGCCTTGACATTCGCATCCTGAATTGCTTTTCAACACTTTGCTTACAGATCCAGGACATCCACCAGAAGGTGTTTTCTGATTAATGGCATATCCTTTTCTAGATTTATCAAATTCCACAGTTTCTTTTTCTGTTAATTTTATTGCATCAACTGGACAAGCAGGTAAACACATTCCTAATCCATCACAATAAGAATCGCTAGTTAATTTTGCTTTACCGTTTATGACTTGTATAGCTCCTTGATGGCATGCATTAGCACACAATCCACATCCTATACATTTTTCTTGATTTATTTCAATTATTTGTCTTTTCATTTTTAAATCCTCCTTTAATATGATGTTGTTATATGTATATTATATACTATGTTTTTATTTGTTTAGAGAACAAATGTTACGAATAATATAAAACTACAATAAAAAAATACATTTTCATGTATACAAAATAGGATGAATATGTTAAACTGTAAAAAGTATAACACATTATAAATAAAAACACACACTAATCTAGTGGTAATGGCAACAATGTGTTATTCTAAATATTATATATTAATAACTACTACATAAATGGAGGGTTTTAGAATGAGTATTAAAGTGGGAATTAATGGATTTGGAAGAATAGGAAAAAACGTATTAAAGGCATGGTTAGAAAGAAAATCGGATATAGAAATAGTGGCTATAAATAGTACTAGTGGACCTGAAAAACATGCACATATATTTAAATATGATTCTTTATACGGAATTTTAAATGAAGAAGTTACAGCTACTAATGATTCTATAATAATAGGTGATAAAGAAATTAAATTTACAGCTCATAGAGATCCAGAACAAATTCCTTGGAAAGAATTAGGGGTTGATATTGTTGTAGAATCAACTGGGTTATTTACAAATAGAGAAGCATGCAGTAAACATATAAAAGCAGGGGCAAAAAAGGTTATAATTTCTGCTCCTGGAGTAGATGAAGATATAACTATAGTTATGGGTGTTAATCATAATGATTACGATTCAGATAAGCATCATATAATATCTAATGCATCTTGTACTACAAACTGCTTAGGACCTGTTGCTAAGGTCATTAACGATGAGTTTAAAATAGTAAAAGGACTTATGACTACTGTACATGCTTATACTAATGATCAAAAAATATTAGATCTTCCTCATAAGGATTTAAGAAGATCTAGAGCAGCAGCAGAATCAATTATACCTACTTCTACAGGAGCTGCTAAGGCAATAAGCAAAGTTATACCAGAACTAAGCGGAAAATTAAATGGAATGGCTATGAGGGTACCTATCCCAGTGGTTTCAGTTGTGGATTTAGTTCTTGAACTTGAAAAAGATGTTACTGTTGAAATGGTTAATAGTAAATTAAAAGAAGCTTCTGAAGGTGAACTTAAAGGAATATTAGGGTATAGTGATAAGCCTTTAGTATCGATTGACTATAAGAAAGACTATAGATCATCTATAGTTGATGGATTATCTACTATGATGATTGGAGATAATATGTTAAAGGTTGTATCTTGGTATGATAATGAGTGGGGATACTCTAATAGAGTTATAGATTTGGCAACGCATATAGGTGAAGTTAAAAATATGAATAAAGCTAATGCTTAATCAAAAAATACTTGTTTTGTAACTACAAAACAAGTATTTTTTTATACATTAAATCTTTTAACGGGTATTGTTTGAAATTTTTAGAATAAAGACTTTTTTATATATTATAATATGAATAGGAAAACTATATAATATAAAGATAAAAGGAAGTGATTAAATGTTGGATGTTTGTTTGTTAGCACCTGGAGGTGTTATGCCGTTTTACGATAGATTTCTTACATCTATGATTGTGAGCTGTAATGGAAGTATGGCACTTGTAGATTGTGGAGAAGGGACTCAGATTCTTTTAAAAAAGCTAAAATGGGGTTTGAAAAATATAGATATAATTTGTTTTACTCACTATCATGCAGATCATATAGCTGGACTTCCGGGACTTTTAAGTACGATAGGGAATTCGGGGAGAGAAGATGAATTAATACTAATTGGACCTAGTGGATTGCAAAATGTGGTTGAGGGTCTTATGGTTATAACTCCTCAACTTCCATATGATATAAAGCTTATTGAGACTTCTGATAAATTAGTTGAATATATACATAAGGATTTTGTAATAAATTCACTACCTGTACAACATAGTGTTGATTGTATGATGTATAGCATTGAAGTTATGAGAACAAGAAAATTTGATAAAGATAAGGCTGAAAGTCAAAGTGTACCTATGAAATATTGGAGTAGGCTTCAAAAAGAAGAAATAATAGAAGATGATGGAATTATATATACCCCTGATATGGTACTTTCGAATAGAAGAAAAGGACTTAAAATTTGCTATTGTACAGATACAAGACCTCTTCCTGGAATTGTGGAGTTTATAAAAAATGCTGATCTATTTATTTGCGAAGGTATGTATGGTGATGATGCTTATGCTGAAAAAGTAAAAGATACAAACCATATGCTGTTTTCGGAAGCGGCAAATCTTTCTAAACAGGGGGATGTTAAAGAATTATGGCTTACTCATTTTAGTCCAGCGCTTCAAAATCCATATGAGTTTTTAGATGTAGCTAAAAACGTTTTTCAAAACTCTGTTATAGGTGAAGAACTAATGGTTAAGGAATTTAAATTTACAGATTAAGGAGAAATGTATGGGGTTAAATAGTACAATAATGAGTTTAAAAGAAGAAAAAAGCTTTAGACTTATAAGTGTAAGTGATATTCATGGTGGATTGTATTTATTCAAGAGATTAATTGAAAAAGTAGAGTTTAAAAGAAGTGATTATTTGGTTATAATAGGTGACTTTATTGAAAAAGGAAGGTTTAATAAAGAAACTCTTTCATATATAAGAGAATTATCTAAAAAAGACAATGTTATAGTATTAGCTGGAAACTGTGAAGCGTTTGTAGCAAGCTTAGTTTTAGAGAAATATAATTCTCAAAAGTTAATTAGATATATAAAGTATAAGACTCATAAAAGTATATTTGATGAGTGGATTAAAGAACTGAATATAAATATTTATGAAATTAGTGGAAAATATTTACAAAATATATTGCTTACAAATTATAAAGATGATATAGAATTTTTAGGATCGCTACCTGTTGCTTTAGAACTTGAGGATTTTATATTCGTTCATGCAGGTATAAGTGAGAAGATGTATTGGAAAAAATCAAGTCTTAAGACATTTTTATACTGTGAACAATTTTATAAAAAAGATAATAAAAGTGGTAAGACTGTGGTTGTAGGACACTGGCCAGCGTCGAATTACAAGGACTATACTATTAACTGTGATTCTATAATAGATACTGAAAAGAAGATTATATGTATTGATGGTGGATATAATGTAAAGAAGATTGCTCAAATAAATGCACTTATAATTGAAAAAACAAATCAGATATACAATATCTATAATGAAAGTGCTGATGAATTTGATAAATATATAGTAAAAGAAGGTTCATTTGGGACGAAAGAAATTCCCCAAAAAATACGGTGGCCTAATAATAAAATTGAGATTATAAAGCGAAGAAAAGAATTTTCAGTGTGTAAAAGGGTGGATACAGGAGAACTTATTAATATAAAGAATGAAGTAATAGAGTTAGGAAGTGAAGGATATTACTGTAACCAAGACTACCAAGAATATTACCTGACTACTTATAGAGGGCAAGTGATAGACGTTGTAAATATATATGGGAATTATGCACTTGCTAGATTGGATGGTGAATACGGATGGATTAAAAAAGATTTGATAGAAAAGCTCTAAGTAGTCATTATAAATTATGTAGTTTGAAAATATAATAATTGGGTATAACTCAAGTGGAGGGATGCTTATGAAAAATTATAAATGTAGTGTATGTGGATATGTCTATAAACCTGAAAGAGGAGATTGGACACATGATATAGAGAAAAATACTAGTTTTGAGAATTTACCTGAGGATTGGAAGTGCCCTACTTGTAATCAATCTAAAATGGCATTTGAAGAAGTTTAGATTTTGTATTAAACTGGTATAAGTAGGTAAGAAAGGTGAGGATTATGAATATAGATATACCAGTAGAAGTTCAGAAGATATTAGATGTATTAAATCAAAATAATTATGAAGGTTTTATAGTTGGTGGATGTGTAAGGGATACTCTTTTAAAAAATACACCTAAAGATTGGGATATAACCACGAGTTGCATGCCTGAAAAAACCATGAAAATATTACATGATAAGGGTATTAAATCTATTCCAACAGGAATTAAGCATGGGACTGTGACTGCGGTGATAAATGATAATCACTATGAGATTACAACTTACAGAATAGATGGAGAATATAAAAATAATAGACGTCCTGAAAGTGTAGAATTCACTGATGAAATAGAAGAAGACTTATCAAGGCGTGATTTTACTATTAATGCAATGGCATATAATCATAAATACGGTTTGTGTGATCCGTTTTTAGGTCAACAAGACTTAAAAAAAGAAATTGTAAAGTGTGTTGGAAATCCTTTAAATAGATTTGAAGAAGATGCACTTAGAATATTAAGAGGAGTAAGATTTGCAACTAGGTTAAATTTCAAATTAGATGAAGCTACAAAACATGCTATGAAGGATAAGGGGAATTTACTTTTAAATATTAGTGAGGAGAGAATAAGAGAAGAAATTTGTAAAATACTGCTTACTGATAAACCTTCACTGGGATTTAATATTCTTAAAGAATTAGATTTGTTAAAATACATTCTTCCTGAGCTTGATGAGTGTGTGGGGTTTGATCAAAAGAATTTTTATCATAATAAAGATGTATTTGATCATATTATGTCTGTTGTAGATTATACACCTTGCAATATAAAAACTAGACTTTCTGCTTTGTTTCACGATATTGCAAAGCCGATATGTTTTAGTATAGATGAAAAAGGTGTAGGCCATTTTTATGGACATGACATAAAAGGTGAAAGACTCACTAAAAAAATATTGAAAAGGCTTAAATTTGATAATAAAACTATAGACGATGTTTGTATACTAGTTAAAGAACATATGAATATGCCAAATCTTGAAAATAAGAAATCTATAAAAAAATTTATAAATAGGTCTAAAATAGAAAATGTATTCAATCTTATAGACCTGAAAATAGCTGATAGAAAATCTGGTACAGATTGTGATAATATAGGATTAATTTTAGAACTTAAAGATATTATTGAAAAAATCATAAATCAGAAGGAGCCTTTATGTATAAATGATTTAGCTATTAATGGAAATGATATAATTGAACTTGGCATAAAGCCTGGTAAAAAAATAGGTGAGATTTTAAATGAATTGAATGAGTTGGTATTGAAAGATCCGGAGTTTAATACGAAAGAATATTTGATAGATATAGTGAGAAAATATATATAGTAAATTATAAAAATTCAAATCTATAAAGAATATTGATTAAACAACTGAACTTGCAACTATTTTTAAGTAGCAGAGTCGGAGCGTCGTTGGCGGAATGAGTTATGCGTTAGCATAAAGCGAATTTTTTATAATGAATAGAAAATTATATTACTTTTAATTGTAGGTAAATATAATTTATGTTATGAGTTTCAAAAAAGTCTACATTGGAATCTTTAGAGAATAAAGACTTTTTTACTTTATAATTATAATTAGATGTGAGATACTGTAATAGTAAAAAAATATATAGAATAGAAGGTGTATTAATATGAGTAATGAAAAAAAGCATAATTGTGGATGTGGAGGACATGAAGATCATCATGAATGTGGATGCGGTGGACATGAGCACGATCATGGAGAAAATCATGAGTGTGGATGTGGAGGACACGAGCATGACCATGAAGAAGCTCAAATGATATACTTAACGTTAGATGAAGATGAAGAAATAGCTTGCAAAGTATTGACTATATTCGAAGTGGAAGGTAATGAGTACATATCTTTATTACCTGAAAACTCAGAAGATGTATATATATATAAATACAAAGAGACTGAAGAAGGACCAGAATTAGCACAAATAGAAGAGGATGATGAGTTTAATAAAGTATCACAAGCATTTTATGATTTATGTGATTAATAAAATTCGCTAATTTAAAAATTATATAATTTTCTATTTGTTATGAAAAGACGACTAATAGCTAAGATTAAGCTATTAGTCGCCTTTTTTATTTCTAAGTAAATGATATAACTTTAGATCTATACATAATAGTAATTAAAAAATAAATCTTGAATTATCAAAATGATAATGATAAAATGAGAAGTATCCAAATGGTATAAAATGTAATATATTTATGATGAGAGAATGTAACTTAATTTAAATAAAAATATATAATGTTATTAGATTTGGGGGGGAATTGTATGATATTAAATAATATTATAGAGTCAATAGGAAACACGCCGCTTATAAATTTAAGTAAATTAACTGGAAGCAATATATACGCTAAAGCTGAGTTTTTAAACCCGGGGGGTAGTATAAAGGATAGGATAGCTAAGTTTATGATAGAACAAGCTGAAAAAGATGGAGTGTTAAAAAAGGGTATGACTATAATAGAACCTACATCTGGAAATACAGGTATAGGGATATCTTTAGTTGGAGTTCAAATGGGATATAAGGTAAAGATTGTTATGCCTGAGAATATGAGTGAAGAAAGAAAAAGAATTATAAAAGGACTTGGGGCTGAACTTATACTAACACCTAAAGAAGAAAGTGTAGAAGGAGCTTTAAATGAGGTGAAAAGACAGATGGATTCAAGTGATAATATATTTGCTTTAAATCAATTTAGTAATATTAATAATCCGTTGATACATTATAATACAACGGCGGTTGAAATATTTGAAGATATGAATGAAGACGTGGATGTATTTGTATCAGGGCTTGGAAGTGGAGGAACTCTGCAGGGAATAGGAAAATATTTAAAAGAAAAGAATCCTGATTGTATGATTATAGCAGTCGAACCAAAAGGAGTATCTGCTCTTAATGGTCATAGTGCTGGAACTCATAAGATACAGGGTATCGGTGATGGATTTATACCAGATGTATTGGATGTATTTTTAATGGATAAGGTTATAGAAGTTAGTGATGAAGATGCTATTTCAACTTCTAGACAATTAGCAAATGTATGTGGATGCTTAGTTGGAGTTTCAGCAGGTGCTAATGTATGGGCATCTATGAGTATGGCAAAACAATATCCGGATAAAAAAATAGTTACTATACTTCCGGATAGAGCAGAGAGATATTTTAGTGAAGGACTTTTATAATAGAAAATTTGTATTTAGAATAATTCATTGAAAGATTAAATTTTTAAAAATGAGTCTTTCGGAAAATGAAATTTAGTTAAAAAAAAGGTGTAAAAAAGGTTGGGAAATACCTTTTTTACACCTTTTTTTTACGTAAAATGAAATTTATATATAAAAATATTGCATTTTGTGGTTGCAAACATGAAGTAGGCATGTTAGAATATGAAATATGAAATAAATAATAAATCATAAATTAGAAATTTCAAAATAAAAATACTTTGTTTTATAATTTGAATATTAAGAAATACAAACTTATAAGTATTGAAAATAGGCAATTTAATATGAATTTCAGAATGTGAAAATATAAAAACAAAGCAAATGTAAAAATAAACCATATGAAATATTGAATGTTAATTAATTCAAAAAAGCAATGTATTTTAAAAGGGGGTTGTGTTGTTGTGAAAAGTTCTGTTGTAAATTTGTCAAATCCAAATTACTTTAAAAATGTGTTTCCTTATTCTCAAATTCCTAAGGTAGAGTTTAATAATATTTTACTGCCTATGGATATTCCGGATGAGATATGGGTAACTGATACAACTTTTAGAGATGGTCAACAGTCTATGTCTTCTTTTAGTGTAGATCAAATACTTAAGTTGTATGATTATCTGCATAAGATAGATAATGAATCGGGGATTATTAGACAATCTGAATTTTTTCTTTATTCAAAGAAAGATAGAAAAGCAGTTTCGAAGTGTATGGATAGAGGATACACTTTCCCTCAGATAACTTCTTGGATTAGAGCTAAGAAAGAGGATTTAAAATTAGTTAAAGAAATGCAGATTAAAGAAACAGGAATGCTTATGTCTTGTTCTGATTATCATATATTTAAAAAATTAAAAACAACAAGAGAAAATGCTCTTAATATGTATTTAGATATTGCAAAAGAAGCTATTGAAAATGGAATAGTTCCAAGATGCCATCTTGAGGATATTACTAGAGCTGATTTTTATGGATTTGTAGTTCCACTAGTAAGATCTTTGATGGATTTATCAAAAGAATCTGGAGTTGAAATAAAGATAAGAGCTTGTGATACATTAGGGCTGGGAGTTTCTTATACAGGAACATCTCTTCCAAGAAGTATACCTGGAATTATACATGGACTTAGAAATGAATGTAATGTTTCGTCTAAGTCTATAGAGTGGCATGGACATAATGATTTTTATTCTGTTGTAACGAACTCTGTTTCAGCTTGGCTTTATGGTGCATCTTCTGTAAATACTACTTTATTTGGTATAGGGGAAAGAACTGGAAACTGTCCTATTGAGGCTATGCTTTTAGAGTATGGTCAAGTAAAAGGTGATATTAAAAACATGAATCTTAAAATTTTATCTGAAGTTAGTGAGTATTTCCAAAGGGAGATGGACTATGATATCCATCCACAGACTCCTTTTATTGGAAGCGAATTTAATGTAACAAAAGCTGGAATACATGCAGATGGTATATTGAAAGATGTGGAAATATACAATGCTTTTGATACTGAAAAAATACTAAATAGACCTATAGTAGTATCTGTTAATCAATATTCAGGTGTTGCTGGTATTGCGGCTTGGATTAATACTTATTTTAGATTAAGTGAAGGTCAAAAAATATCTAAGGATGATGATAGAATATATCCTATTAAAAGATGGGTAGATGATCAATATGCAAGTGGAAGAACTACAGTTATATCCAATGAAGAATTAAAGAAAATAACTTATATATATTTACCGCAAATAGAAAAAATAGAAAAAACACAAGCAGTTTAAGGAGGGGTAATATGAATCTTACAGTGGCTCAAAAAATTATTAATAGTCGTATTGTTAGCGGGGAGTTTAAAAAAGGTTGTGAGATTGGAATAAAAATAGATCAAACTTTGACGCAAGACTCTACAGGAACTATGGCATATCTTCAACTTGAAAATATGGGTATAGATAAAGTTAAAACTAAAAAATCAGTAGCTTATATAGATCATAATACAATTCAAGCAGGACCTGAGAATGCAGATGATCACTTATATATTCAAACGGTTGCTAAAAAATATGGTATATATTTTTCAAAGCCTGGAAATGGAATATGTCATCAGGTTCATCTTGAAAGATTCGGGGTTCCAGGGCAAACTCTTCTTGGGTCGGATAGTCATACTCCTACTTGTGGGGGAATTGGTATGCTTGCGATTGGAGCTGGAGGACTTGATGTGGCTGTTGCCATGGCAGGTGGGCAATATTATATTAACACTCCTGATATAGTAAAAGTAGAATTAATAGGGAAACTAAATAAAGGCGTATCTGCAAAGGATATAATATTAGAGGTACTAAGAAAATACACAGTAAAAGGTGGAGTTAACAAAATATTTGAATACTGTGGTGAAGCTTTAAAATATTTAAGTGTTCCTCAAAGAGCAACTATAACTAATATGGGAGCAGAACTTGGTGCTACAACATCTATATTTCCATCAGATAATGTCACTTATGAATTTTTGAAGGCTCAGGCAAGAGAGAAAGACTATGTTGAGATACTAGCAGATGAAGGAGCTATATATGATGAATCTATAATTATAGATTTAGATAAACTAAAACCTCTAGCAGCGTGTCCTCATAGTCCTGATAATGTAGTTCCTGTTAATGAACTCAAAAATATAAAGGTAAACCAAGTTGCAATAGGAAGCTGTACTAATTCATCTTTCGTAGATATGATGAAGGTAGCTGAAATTTTAGATAATAAAACTATTGCAGAGCATGTATCGCTTGTTATAGCTCCAGGATCTAAGCAAGTATTAAATATGCTAGCTGCAAATGGGGCCTTGGCTAAAATGGTATCTGCTGGTGCCAGAATATTAGAATCAGCATGTGGACCTTGCATAGGAATGGGTCAGGCACCTAGTACTGGAGGGGTATCTCTTAGAACTTTTAATAGGAATTTTAAGGGAAGATCGGGAACGACATCTGCTGATATATATATAGTAAGTCCTGAGGTTGCGGCTGTATCTGCTATAACAGGATATTTAACGAGTCCTGAAGAAATAGATAATACAGAAATTTGTATGCCTGATAAATTCTTGATAAATGATAATTTAATCGTGCCTCCTGCTGAAGAAGGAGAAGAAATCGATATAATAAAAGGTCCTAACATCAAGGATTTTCCTAAAACAGAGCCTTTAAAAAATAAATTAAAAGGGAAAATATTAATAAAGGTAGATGATAATATAACCACTGATCATATTATGCCATCGAATGCAAAATTACTTCCTTATAGATCAAATATTCCTTATTTATCTGAATACTGTTTTAATCCATGTGATCCTGATTTTCCTAGCAGAGCAAAAGAGTTTAAAGGTGGATTTATATTAGGTGGATTAAACTACGGTCAAGGATCTAGCCGTGAACATGCAGCTTTAGCACCATTGTATCTTGGAATTAAAGCTGTGATTGCAAAATCTTTTGCACGAATACACAAGCAAAACCTTATAAATAATGGAATACTTCCTTTAACTTTTGAAAATGATAAAGACTATGATGATATAGATTTAATGGATGAAATATTGATTGATGATAATTTTAAAAATATAGATACGGGTTTATTTGTATTAAATAATATAACTAAAGATAAGAATTATAAAGTAAGCCTAGATATAACAGACAGACAAAAGAAAATGATATTATCAGGTGGTCTTTTGAACTTGATAAAGGAAAATAACGATATAGGGGGAGCTTAATATGTCAAATAAAATAACTTTAATTCCGGGAGATGGAATAGGACCTGAGGTAGTATATGCTACAAAGGATATTATAGATAAAAGTGGAGCAGACATTGATTGGGAGATATTAAATGCTGGTATGTGTGTAATGGATGAATATAATACACCTTTGCCGGACGGGGTTATATATAGCATAAAAAAGAACAAGGTGGCACTAAAAGGACCTATAACGACTCCTGTAGGAACAGGATTTAGAAGTGTAAACGTGGCATTAAGACAAGAACTTAATCTATATGCAAATATAAGACCTATTAAGTCGTATGAAGGTATAAATTCCCTTCATAAAAATGTAGACTTTATAATTGTAAGAGAAAATACAGAAGATCTTTATGCTGGCATAGAACATAAAGTGTGTGATGAAGCTTGTGAGAGTATAAAGATAATAACTAAAAAAGCATCTGATAGAATTGTTAAATTTGCATTTGAACTTGCTAAAAAAGAAAATAGAAAAAAAGTAACTGCAACTCATAAAGCAAATATAATGAAGTTATCAGATGGATTGTTTTTAAAATGTGCAAAAGATATAGCTAAAGATTATGATATAGATTTTGAAGATGTAATAGTCGATGCTATGAGCATGAAGCTTGTTATGAATCCGCAAAATTATGATATAGTAGTTGCACCTAATTTGTATGGGGACATTTTATCTGATATGAGTGCTGGTTTAATAGGAGGCTTGGGCATGGCCCCGGGTGCAAATATTGGAGACAATATAGCTGTATTTGAACCAGTTCATGGATCAGCACCAGATATAGCAGGGAAAAACTTAGCTAATCCGATATCTTGTATACTAACAGGTGTTATGATGCTCAAGTATATAGGTAAGGATGATGCTGCTTTAAGAATTGAATCTGCACTACAAAAGGTATTTAAACAAAAAGATAAATTGACTAAGGATTTAGGTGGATTACTTGGAACAAAAGAATTTGCACAGGCTGTTATAGAAAATATGTAGAAAAATTTATTTATTATATTTAAAAAGTAGCTATCTAGATTTGATTTTTATAAAATCTAGATAGCTACTTTTTTGTACTTTTGATAGGTGTTTTCAAGTATAATTATAATTAGAAGGGGGATGATTTTTATGGAAGAAAAAGGTTATATACATGTTTACACTGGTAATGGTAAAGGCAAGACAACTGCTGCTTTAGGTCTTTCACTTAGAGCGGTATGTGCTGGGAAAAAGGTATTTTTCGGACAATTTGTGAAAGGCATGAAATATAGTGAAGTTAAAGCCTTAGAATATTTGCCTAATTTTGAAATGGAACAGTTTGGATTAAATTGTTTTATATACAATGAACCTAGTACAGATGATATAGAAATTGCAATACAAGGTCTTCAAAAAATAAAAGATGTAATAAATTCGTCAAAATATGATGTTGTAGTATTAGATGAAATTAATATTGCCCTTTATTACAAATTATTTGAGGTAGATGAAGTACTAAAAATTCTAAAAAATAAACCTAAACATATAGAAATTATATGTACTGGAAGATTTGCAAAAGAAGAGATTATCGAAATTGCAGATCTTGTTACAGAAATGAAAGAAGTTAAACATTATTATAATGAAGGCGTAATGGCGAGAGAGGGAATTGAGTGTTAGATAATAAAGAATAAAAAAACTACCTAGTTTTCTTTTATAAAAAACTAGGTAGAGATTTATTTTGTATATTTTATATTGCCCATAAGACTAATATATAGAAGTCTCGCTTAAAACTAATCCTTCATTTCTATTAACTAATTGAGTAGGAGACCACTCGCTTTGGAATAAGAATGCAGGATTTTTATCCTTATCTTCAACAAGAATAGTATCCATTGTCATAGACATACTATTAGCATCAAAGCTTCCGATTTCTGCCCAACGTATAAAACGGTAAGGAAGAGTCTGCATTGTTATATCAACACTATATTCATTTTTTAATCTATATTCTAGTACTTCAAGTTGTAAAACGCCTACAACTCCTACTATAAGTTCTTCCATGCCTATATTAGGGCGTTTATAAACTTGAATAGCACCCTCTTCTGATATCTGAGTAATTCCTTTTAAGAATTGTTTTCTCTTTAAAGAATTTAAGGTAGAAATTCTAGCAAAGTGCTCAGGAGCAAATTGAGGAATACCTTTATATTGTAATTTTGATTGTTTTTCAGATAGAGTGTCTCCGATATTGAAGATTCCAGGGTCATGTATACCTATTATATCTCCTGGATAAGCAGAATCTACAATAACACGATCTTGAGCTACAAATTGTTGAGGTTGAGCAAGTTTAACTTTTTTGCCTCTTTGAACGTGATTTACTGTCATACCTTTTTCGAATTTACCAGAGCATATTCTTAAAAAAGCTATTCTATCTCTATGAGCCTTATCCATATTAGCTTGAATCTTGAATATAAATCCTGAGAAGTTATCAGACTCAGTATCTACAATACCCATATTACTATCACGAGGTGTTGGTGGAGTTGTTATATCTAAGAATGATTCAAGAAACGGCTCGACACCAAAGTTCGTAAGGGCACTTCCGAAAAACACTGGAGTTAGCTCCCCTTTTGATATTTGATCTAAATTAAATTCATCTCCAGCTATATCTAGTAGTTCTATATCGTTTAATAGTTGTTCATGAAGTGAATCACCTAATAGTTCAGCAAATTTTTCATCATCTACTTTCCCTATTACAGATTTTGCTATAGATTGTCCGTGATTTCCATCATTGAATAATTCTATTTGATCTTTTTGGCGGTTAAACACTCCTTTAAAGTCTTTACCTGACCCTATTGGCCAATTAACAGGACAAGAACGGATGCCTAATACATTTTCAATATCCTCCATTAACTCAAAAGGGTCTTTTCCCTGTCTATCCATTTTGTTTATAAAAGTGAATATTGGAATTCCTCTCATTTTACAAACTTGAAATAATTTCTTTGTTTGAGCCTCCACACCTTTTGCAGAGTCTATAACCATTACGGCACTGTCTGCAGCCATAAGTGTTCTATAAGTATCTTCACTGAAGTCCTGGTGTCCAGGGGTATCTAGTATGTTTATACAAAAATTATTGTATTCAAATTGAAGTACACTAGATGTAACTGATATACCTCTTTGTTTTTCTATCTCCATCCAGTCGGATACAGCGTGTTTTTGAGATCGTCTAGATTTAACAGATCCAGCTTGGTGAATTGCTCCTCCGTATAATAAAAATTTTTCAGTTAAAGTAGTCTTTCCTGCATCTGGATGGGAAATAATTGCAAATGTTCTTCTTCTTCTAACCTCATCGATAAAACTTAAATTTTGTTGTGACATTTTAAAACTCCTCTATTATTATAAATTTTAATTTATATTTATATAAAAGCCTAACATTATAATGTTATAACCTTATTGCTAAACTGTCAATTGATATTTAATGTATTGGTAAATAATAGATATATAAAAAAAACTATACGGATAAAAAAAATAATATAAAAATATTGATTTTTCTGTAGATTGTTATATAATAAACATGAAAACATTTCAAAAAAAATCGCAAGGAGGAGAAAAATGGCTTCTAGTACTAAAAATACTCAAAAATTGACTTTAATATCTTTAATTTTAATGATTTTCACATCAGTATTTGGATTTAATAATATCCCAAGGTCTTTTTATTTAATGGGATACGGTGCTATTCCGTGGTACATAATATCAGCTATAACGTTTTTTATACCTTATGCATTTATGATGGCTGAATATGGGGCTGCATTTAAAAATGAAAAAGGTGGAATATATTCTTGGATGTCAATATGTATTGGGCCTAAATACGCATTCGTTGGTACGTTTATGTGGTATGCATCGTATGTAATTTGGATGGTAAATGTTGCATCTGGAATATGGGTAGTGTTTTCAAATGCTATATTTGGAACAGATACTACAGCATCATGGTCTTTATTTGGACTTTCAGCAACTCAAACACTAGGTATATTAGCTGTCGTATGGATGATGTTTGTAACAGTTGTATCTAGTAAAGGTCTGGATAAAATAAGAAAGATAACTTCTATAGGAGGAACTGCTGTTGCTCTACTTAATGTAGTTTTAATAATAGGGGGAATACTTGTTTTAATAGGAAATGGTGGAGAATTAGCTCAACCTATAAATAATGCAAGTGCATTTGTAAAATCACCAAATATAGCGTATTCAAATCCTGTATCAGTGCTTTCATTCCTTGTATTTGCTATATTTGCATATGGTGGTATAGAGGCAATTGGTGGACTTGTTGATCAAACTGAAAATGCAGAAAAAACATTCCCTAAGGGTGTTGCAATATCAGCGATTATTATTGCTATAGGATATGCTATAGGTATATTCTTTGTAGGTATATTTACTAATTGGAATGATATTTTATCTACTGATGCTGTTCACATGGGTAATGTAGGTTATGTTGTTATGAATAATCTTGGATACCAATTAGGACAAGCATTTGGAGTAAGTCAAGGTATATCTATTCAAATGGGAAATTGGATGGCTAGATTTGTAGGTATTTCTATGCTATGTGCATTAACTGGAGCATTTTTCACATTAACATATTCTCCACTTAAGCAATTAATAGAAGGTACTCCTAAAGAATTATGGCCAAAGAAAATAACTGAAACAAAGGATTCGATGCCTGTTAACGCTATGTGGATTCAATGTATTATAGTTAGTGTAATAATACTTCTTGTATCTTTTGGTGGAGATACAGTTTCTAAATTCTTTGTAATATTGGTAGCTATGACTAATGTAGCTATGACTATACCTTATATGTTTGTAGCTGGAGGATTCTATTCATTCAAGAAAAATAAAGAAATCGAGAAGCCTTTTGAAGTATATAAGACTGAAAAAGCTTCTTTAATAAGTATGATTGTAGTAATATTTACTATTGGATTTGCTAACTTCTTCTCTATAATACAACCTGCTATGAATGGAGATATGACTACAACTGTTTGGAGTATAGCAGGACCGATATTCTTCTCAATAGTAGCATTGGTTATATATTCTAGATATGAAAAAGATATGAAATCACAAAAAAACAAAACATCAGCATAATTAAAAGACTCATGATTAAATTTTAATCATGAGTCTTTTTTGCATTATCAATAGTGAATTGATTTGTCTTTCCCATCATATAAGCAAGTTTTATAATCTTTTTTTCATGTCTAGTCATTTTTCTGCAATACATTTTTTCGAATTGCATAAATAAGGCATTGATATCAACTTTTTGCTTTGAACTATTGGACCTGGCGGTTCTATTTGCATCATATGTTTCGGGAGTTATATTTTCATTGTATATGATTTTAAATATTTTACTTGTATAATAGGCATCATTAAAAGCATTATGAAATTCTTTATCAAGTGGTATTTTAAAAGTATCTACGGCTCTTTCAAGCCCTACACTAAAGCCTTTCGTAAATTTAAGATGTTTAGTAGTGTGATTTTGAACATCTATATATTTCATATTAACAGGTAAGTTTAATTCGTGGTAACGAATATTTCTAAATAACTCTTTAAGATCTACTTTTCCCCATACACAAAAAATACTGGATTCATCTATGAATTTTAAAAAGTCATTGTAAACTTTGGGAAAGTAATCTGCTTTACGTAGTTGATTCATATCTATATTGGTGAGTTCTTGTATATACGGATGTATAGATGTATATATTGTAGGTTTTATAAGTTTATCAAAAGTTCCTATTAAATTAAAGCTCTCATCTAGTTTGATTGCACCTATTTGAATTATTTCAAATGGACATTTCTTGGTTTCTTCTTTTGATGTGGATTTACTAGATCTTGGTTGATTGAATTCTAAGTCGTATATTATGTAGTTCATGGTAATTACTCCTAACTATATAGAGTTGATTTTAGTTTTTCACTACGCATAGTGGAAAATACGTATACATAATATTATACATTAAATATAGGGAGTATAGTATTATTTATAAAGTTAATACATGTAAGTATTTTTATATTTTTTTATAAATATAGCAGAAATGAACATAGTTATGAATTCGGCAAAAGGAACTATTAACCAAAGTCCGTTTATTTCAAATAGAGGAGGGAATAAGTATGCTCCCAACAAAATAAAAACAAATGTTCTTGAAAATGAAGTTATAGAAGAAATTTTACCATTAGAAAATGCTGTGAAAAAAGCTGATGTAAATATATTTAATCCTACAAATAAAAAGCTAAATGAAAATATTCTAAGGCCTATCAAAGTTAAACTATATATACTACTATTTGAACTTACGAATATATTTACTAGAAATGGAGCAAAAACTATTGATATAGTAAAAATTATTAAAGAAGAAACTAGAATGAACGTTTTAGAATGTTTAAAGGTTTCTCTTAATTTATCTATATTCTTAGCACCATAGTTAAAGCTTACTAGTGGAGCTATGCCAGAAGTAAATCCCAAATATGTTGATACTAATAAAAAATGTATATATAATATTATGCTCAGTGCAGCTACACCGTTTTCACCTGCATATTTTAGGGCTAGTATATTGAATAAAAATGTAGTTATTCCAGTTGATAATTCCGATACCATTTCAGATGAACCGTTATACATAACATTTTTTAATAAATTAAAATTTAATTTTGGAATACAAAACCTTAAATTTGATTTGGATGAAAAAAAATATAAAAAACCAAACGTGGAAGATACTAATATTCCAAGTCCGGTAGCTAAACCAGCTCCTAGTATTCCAAGATTAAATAGTTTTATAAATACATAGTCAAAAATAATATTTACAACTCCTCCTATTATGGATAGGAATAGACTGAAATTAAAATCACCATCGGATCTAACGAAAAACTCAAACATAGTTTTAACTATAAATATTGGAGTTGATAATATAATTATAGTTCCATAGGGAATACAGTATGGTAAAAGGATATCGGTTGCACCTAAAAATTTAAATATTTTAGTAGAAAATACTATACCAACAATAGCTAATATTATTCCTATTATAACCCCAGAATAAACAAGTAAAGATAATGCTTCATTAGCGACTTTATTATTTTTTTCCCCAATCAGTTTTGAGATTAAGGCACTACCCCCTGCTCCCAACATTATACTAAATCCCAAGATAATATTGAAGATAGGCAAAACTATGTTTATGCTAGCTAAAGCATTGGAACCAGCAAGTTTTGAAACAAATATACCATCTATAATTGTATAAAGAGATATAAAAACCATAGATATGATTGCTGGAGCTACGAATTTCAGAAATTCTTTGAATGTAAACTTTTTAGAAAATAAATAATCCATAATAACCTCCTATAATTAATATCAATATATAGTATAATAGTATGTACAGTAACTATACAGTCAATACTTTAATTGTTAAAAGGGTGATAAGTTTGGAAAAAAGATTAATGAATGAGTACCTTACTATAGGAGAATTTAGTAAATTATGCGGAGTTTCCAGAAAGACACTTATATTTTATGATAATATAGGTATTTTTTCTCCAGAGTATAAAAATGAAAAAAATTATAGATACTATAGGCTTAATCAGTTTGATGCTTTTAGTATACTTACAGATCTTAGGGATATTGGAATGTCGTTAAATGATATAAAGAATTATTTAAATAAAAAAAGTCCTGAAAACTATTTAAATATGCTAAAACAGGAAAATTATAAAATAAAAAAAAGAATTAATAAATTAAAAAGAATAAGTAATAATATTGAAAACAAAATAGAAGTAGCATATAGTGGTATTAATGCTACAAAGAATGAAGGAGTATATATTAAAAAATTTGATGAAGAATATCTTATAGTATCTGATTTACATAATAGTTCACAAGAAACAGTTATGATTGATATAATAAAGTTTTTGAATTATTGTAATGAAAATGATATAGATTATGGATATCCTATTGGGGCAATGCTTAGTAAAGAGTCTATAGAGAATAGGGTATATAAAAAGATTTTAAAACTATTTGTGAAAAGTGATCATAAATTAAAAGATTGCAATATGCATATAAAAAAAGAAGGGTTGTATGCGTGCATTATTCATAAAGGAAGTTATGAAAAAACTTATGAGTCATATGAAAAATTATTACAATATATACATGATTCTGGATATGAAATTGAAGGTGGTTCTTATGAAAATACATTATTAGATTTCTTTGCAGTAAAAAGTGAAGGCGAATATTTAACAGAGATATCTATACCAATTAAAAAAGTTGAACTACTTTAATGAGAATTACTTATTGAAATTGGAGGCATAAATATGGAAACTAACATTATAACTATAGAAAAGAATAAGATAAAAATAAAAAAACCAAAACATTATAAAGTAATTATGCACAATGATGATTATACTACTATGGAATTTGTAGTATATATACTTATAAATATATTCAATAAAAAAATTGAAATCGCAAATAAAATAATGATTGATGTACATAAAAAAGGGATTGGAATTGCGGGAGTATATCCTTATGATATTGCAGCTACTAAGGTGTCTATAGCTATGAATATGGCAAAAGAAGAGGGATTTCCTTTTAAACTTACTATTGAAGAGGAGTAAAAATATGAATATAACAAATATAGTGAATGAAGTAATATTAAATGCTTATGAAGAAGCGAAAACAAATAATTGCGAATATGTTACAGTAGAACACTTACTTTATGTGTCGTTATATTACTGTAAAGTTATAGATTCTTTGAAGGAATGTGGAGCAAATATAGACGAATTGAAAAATAATTTAAAGATATATATAGATGAATATATAAGTAAAGTAGATGATTTTGAACCTTTAGAGAGTGTGGCATTTCAGCAAGTCATTATAATTGCAAATGCTCAAGTTAAAAGCTGTGGTAAAAATGTTATAGATATAGAGCATTTATTAGCAGCTATATACAGTTTAGAGGATAGCTATGCTAAATACTACTTACTAGATCAAGGAGTTACAAAGAGGGACTTAGTATATAATTTGGGTAATAGTATTGAAGAAGAATATGAGGTAGCAGATGAAGCGTATTATGACTATGATACTGAGGAAGAAATAAAAAGCGAATCTATGATAGATAAGTATTCGTTAAACCTTACTGAACTTGTAAATAGTACAAAAAGTGATCCGCTTATAGGAAGAGAAGATATATTAGATAGAACTATTCAAATACTTTGTAGAAGAAATAAAAATAACCCTATTCATATAGGTGAGCCTGGTGTGGGAAAGACATCTATCACACTTGGACTTGCAAGATTGATTATTGAGGAAAAAGTTCCTGATAAACTGAAAAAAGCTGAAATATTTTCTCTTGATATAGGTTCTATGTTGTCTGGAACAAAGTATAGAGGAGATTTTGAAGAAAGGATAAAAAAGGTATTAGACAATATAAAAAAACATGAAAATCCTATAGTATACATAGATGAAATCCACAATATAGTAGGGGCTGGGGCGTTAACTGGATCTTCATTAGATGCATCTAATTTATTAAAACCATATTTATTAGATGGAAAAATTAGATTTATAGGTGCTAGTACTTTTGATGAGTATAAAAAGTACTTTGAAAAAGATAAGGCATTAAATAGAAGATTTCAAAAGATAGAAATTAAGGAACCGACTATAATAGAAGCTATAGAAATATTAAAAGGTTTGAAGGAAAACTACGAAAAGTATCATAATGTAAGATATACAGATAAGTCTATAGAAAGTGCTGTTATACTAAGTAATAAATATATAAATGATAAATTTTTACCTGATAAGGCTATTGATATAATAGATGAAGCAGGGGCTTATGTTAGAATGAGTAACAATAATGAAGAAAAAATAGTTATAGATGAAAATATAATAGAAAAAATACTATCAAAAGTATGTAATATACCTAAAGAAACTGTAGAAAATAATGAGATAAATTCTCTTAGAAATTTAGAAAAGGTCTTGAAAAGAAATATATTTGGACAAGATGAAGCTATTAAAGAGATTACAAGATGTATTAAGATGTCAAGGGCTGGTCTTAACGAAGACAATAAACCTGTTGCATCTATGCTATTTGTAGGTCCTACTGGAGTTGGAAAGACTGAAGTGGCTAAAAATATATCTAAAACTTTAGGTATAGAGCTTATAAGATTTGATATGAGTGAATATACAGAAAAACACTCAGCTTCTAAACTAATAGGGTCACCTCCTGGGTATGTAGGTTATGAAGAAGGGGGGCTACTTACGGACTCTATTAGAAAAAACCCTCATTGTATTTTACTTTTAGATGAGATAGAAAAAGCTCATACAGATATATTAAATGTATTGCTTCAAGTTATGGATAATGCAACACTTACTGATAATCAAGGAAAAAAATCTGACTTTAAAAATGTGATAGTAATAATGACTTCAAATGCAGGTGCTAAAGATATTGGGAAAAACTTTGTAGGATTTGGAGATAGATGTATGAATTCACAAGCAATAGATGATGAAGTAAAGAAAATATTTAGCCCTGAGTTTAGAAATAGACTTGATAAAGTAGTTAAATTCAATCATGTAGATGGTGATATGGCAGTTAATATAGCTAAAAAAGAACTTGAAAAGTTTAAACAAAAACTAAATCAAAAAAATATATTGATTGATTTTAAGAGTTCTTGCGTTGAATATATATCAAAAACAGGAGTATCAAAAGAGTTTGGAGCTAGAGAAATTATAAGGGTTATAGATTCAAAATTAAAACCATTACTTGTAGATGAAATTTTATTTGGAGATTTAAGTGAAGGCGGAAGGTGTATGGTGGAAGTAGTTAATGAAGAATTTAAGCTTAATATATTCTAGAAAAAGAGGTATAAAAGCTCAGACTTACAAGTCTGAGCTTTTATACTATATATACAAATTTTTAGATAGTTTTCTTAGTTCCGCCTCTTTTAATATATACACTATTTTGTCATCGCATTTTATAATTTCTCTCGATTCGAGAGTATTAAAGGTTCTGTTTAGATGTCTATAAGTTGTACCTAAAAACTGAGAGATTTCTTTAAATGATGAGTTAAGTTGTATATAATTTTTATCTGTTATATGTTCTACTATATAACTGGATAACCTGTTTATAAGAGGATACATAAGATTATAGGAACTATTGTTACCTGTTGCATCTAACTTTTGACTTAGTGAATTTATTATATGCTTTAAAAACTTAGGATTGTCACAATAAGTATCTCTTAATAATTTAGAAGGAAGTGCTATTAAATATGTATTTTCAATTGCTTCAACATTGCAGCGAACGGGTATATTATTTAGAAGTTCTAAATCTCCTAATGAATCAAAATCAGTATAAAACTTAAGTAATATAGATTTACCGTTTTCTAAAAGATATGATATTTTTATTTTACCATCTACAAATAAATAATAATAATTTAGTTCGGATTCAGCTTGAAGTATAGATTCGTTTTTCTCGTAGTAGTGCAGTTGGGAGTATTGCAATATATTATCATCAAATATATCAAATATATTATGTTTAATAATATATTGATTTAAAAGAATATAGTCTGAAATTTTCTGCATAAAGCCTCCTTGTATGACATATGTCATATTAGTGTTTATATAAAATATGATAAAGTATTTATAAAGTATTGTAAAGTATGGAGGTTTTTATATGTACAAAAATTTAGCATTTATAACGGGGGTTATATTAGCAGTTATGCTTTTTTTTAATGGAATGCTAGCTAGTATAATGGGGCCTTATATGAGTACTTTGATGTTCCATTTTATAGGACTTATAATTATAATTATAATTTCAATTGTAAAAAAGAATAAATTACCTAGAATAACAAAGATACCTATATTATTTTTATTACCTGGAGTACTTAGTGTTTTGACTATACTTTTAAATAATATTTGTATTCCTAAAATAGGTATAACTCTTATTATAGGAATTAGCTTATTTGGGCAGCTTGTAATGTCTAATATAGTAGATCATTTGGGGTTATTTGGAATGCCAGTGAATAAGTTTAAGAAAGAAAAAATGATAGCTTTTTCTATTATTTCGCTTGGGATAATAGCTATGATTACAATGTGATGAGGTGATTATATGTATATATTATTATCGTTTTTAACTGGAATATCAATTGTGGTGAATGTCATGATAAATGGAAAGCTTGCTCATGAGGAAGGAATGATAAATGGGGTTATTGTAAATTACTTTATGGGGATGGTAACTTCTATTATAGTATGTTTTATTATGAAAGATTCTATACAGTCTTTGAGTAGTATAAAATACGTTCCAATACATTATTTCTTAGGAGGTTTTGTTGGAGTTTTAATAATATACCTATTCAACACTATAGTACCTCAAATTCCTGCTTTATATATAGTTATACTTCCGTTTGTAGGACAGATAATCACTAGTTCTATTATAGATTATATATATTTAGATATTTTTTCTAAAGGGAAAATAATAGGAGGCATACTATTTCTTATAGGCCTTGTATATAATGCAAAAGTAGATAAGAAATATGAAAAAGAGTCTGTACTAGGGGTTAAAGCCTAGTATGGGCTTTTTTTATTGTATAGGAAATTATATCGTTTTGAATCTGTGGAGAACATTGATGAAAGAACTACACTTTCAACTATTTTGATCGACGGAGACCGATAAGCTTCATTGGTGACGTGAGTAAGTGCGTAGCTAGTAGACAAAATTTTTATAATATAATTTGATGATTTTGAGAATAATAAAAGTAGAAATGAATCTTAAGGAGAGTTTGAATTTTAACAGCAAGATAAAAATAGGAAAGTAGGTTGTTTAATGAAAAAAAAGTTAAAGGTAATGCTTTGTACTATAATTATTATATCTTTATATATAAGTTCGTGTTTTGCACTTGAGGTAGAAGTTACTGTGAAGATAAATGATAATTATGTTAAGAGTGATCAAAAAAATGTACTCATTGATGATAAAGTATTCGTACTTGGAAGATTTGTTACTGAAGCTTTAAATGGTCAAGTTGCATGGAATGAAGATACTAAAAGTATGATAATTGATTATGAAGGAAAAAAAATAAAGTTAACAGCAGATAGTGATGTGGCATACATAGATTCAAAAGAATACAAAATGGATTCAAAGCCTTTTTTAAGAGGTGGAAGAATGTACATACCTGTTAGATTCGTTTCTGAAAATTTAAATTGTGATATTGATTGGGTACACGAGACTTTCACTGTGGACATAACTAAAAAAAATCTAGTAATTTCTGAAGAAAAATTCGAACAAAGATCATATACAGATGAAGAAATGAGGCTGCTTGCAAAAATTATACAGGTAGAGTCAGGAAATACACGTTTAGAAGGAAGATTAGGAGTTGCTAATGTAGTTCTTAATAGAGTTAAGAGTGATAGATTTCCAAATAATATAAAAGATGTAGTGTATCAACCGGGACAGTTCCCTCCAGCTCATAAAAAATCGTTTAAGACATTAAAAGCGAGTAATTTAAGCAATATAGCAGCTAAAAAAGCATTAGAAGGAGTAAATAATGTTGAAACCTGCTTGTTTTTTAATTCAAGACCGTTTAAGAGCAAGAAAAAAAGTTTATACAAAATAATAAATGGTGAATATTTTTATAAATAAAAAAGAGAGAGAAATCTCTCTTTTTTATTTATGGTATAATTATGATAGATTAAATATTTATTTTGGAGGTGTCTATGGAACCTGAAAATGTTTCTTTATCGATAGCATTTGGGGCAGGGCTTGTGTCTTTTTTTTCACCTTGTATATTGCCGTTGATACCGGCGTATATTATGTATATAACAGGCATTAGTGTTAGAGATGAACTTTCTAAAAATAAAATGCTTGTTTTGACTAGAACACTAGGATTTGTAGTGGGATTTACAATGGTATTTATAATAATGGGCACATCTGCTAGCTTTTTAGGAAAATTTTTTGTAAAAAATAAAGAAGTTTTTTCAAAAATAAGTGGGGTATTAATAATATTGTTTGGACTTAAAATGATGGGGGTTCTAAACTTACAATTTTTAGAAGTGCAAAAAAAAATAAATACAGATATGAAAACTACTACTTGGTTTGGATCTATACTAATGGGAATAGCATTTGCGGCAGGATGGACACCTTGCTTTGGACCTGTACTTGCATCTATATTAATATATGCAGGAAATAGCAATACTGTTTCAAAAGGAGTATATCTATTGCTGGTTTATTCTATAGGAATGGCTATACCGTTTATAATGACTGCTTTATTCATAGATATATTTAGTAAGTTTTTTAATAATACAAGAAAAATCATGATATATATACCTAGAATAAGTGGATCTATAATGGTTATATTTGGAATATTAATAATTTTGGATAAGGTTGTTGATATAAGTAGATTATTGATATGAGGAGGATTCTTATGAATAAAAAGGTATTTACTATAATTGTAGTTGTAGTTTTGTTATTTGGAGGATTTTATATTTTTAGCAATCAAAATAAAACTAAAGAAAATGTAAGAAATGATAATATTCAAGAAAATACCTATAAAGAAAATATAGATGAACAATCTCAAGAATTAGCTGTTGGAAAAATAGCACCTAGTTTTACAATTAAGAATTTAAATGGAGAAGATGTATCATTATCTGATTATGAAGGAAAAATAGTTATTATAAACTTCTGGGCTACATGGTGTGGATATTGTGATAAGGAAATGCCTGATTTACAAAGGATATATAAGGAAAATGAAGATTTAGTTGTACTTGCAGTAGATGTTAAAGAAAGTAAAGATCAGGTTCAATCATATATAGATAATGGAAATTATGATTTCCCGGTTTTGCTTGATGAAAATGGAGAAACAGCTATTACTTATTTAGTTAGTGCTTTTCCTACGTCGTATTTCGTAGATAAAAATGGAATTTTATTAGGTGCAGTTCAAGGGATGATGACTTATGATAAAATGAATAATATATTAGAACAAATAAGAGATAATGAATCAAAGTAAAAATATAAATAAAAAGATGAGAATCGGATATGTGTATGATTCTCATCTCTTTATAATGTTTTTGATTATACTCCAATTATCTAATTTGTATTCAAATCTTTTTGTATTAGCAGGACTTGTAGATTCTAATCTTTGGAACTTAATATTTTCAAAGTTTAATCCAACTTTCTTCTTGAATACATTATATGCTTTTAGCCCGTTGAAAAATACATATTCTATATTTGGGTATCTATTAAATAGAGATTCAAAGTTATTAGCTTCTTCCATTTTAATATTTGAATCAAGGCTTCCTTCACGATAACATGATTTTATAACGTCCCATAGAGCGATGTTATTCTTTTTCAAAAACAGTATTTTTTTGTTATAATCATCATCAATAGGTGTATCAAATAATGAATAAATTATTTTCCAAAATTGATTTTGATTATATGCATAATATTGATTTTGCCTCAAAGATTCTTTGCCAGGAATAGAGCCAAGTATTAAAATCGTAGACTTAGAATCTATTATAGGTGAAAATGATTTTATATTTGACATGTTTATCACTCCGTTAAAAATTATATTATTTAAACATTATACCCAATAATTAAATTATATAACTCTGTAAATAGTATTAAAATTATTTATAACGAAGAATTATCGTAGTAACATATATAAAGGATAAAAAAAATATATGTAGAATTATTAAAAAGTGACTAAAAGGAGGAGAATTAAATGAGTAGAGTGTATAAAAAAATAAAAAATAAAAAAAGGTTGGATAGAAAAAGAAAGAAGATAATCGTAACAAGTTTATTTATTATAGTCGGATTTTATATATGCCTTAAATTCGTATAATAAAAAAATATACACTTATTAGTAAAAGTGTATAAAAATAGAATGGCGGTATAAAAAAGCATAAAAGCACTAATTATGAGGTGTTTCATCATATGATTACATAACGAGTTAGACAAAAAAATTCTAAAATCCTTTAAAAATATTAATTAAATATCACATTTAGAACAAGGTGTATAAGATTTTTGAGCCTCTTTTAAGCTTATAGGGATTGTAGTACTTTTTAGAAAACTACAATTTTTTTTATGATACCTTTTACCTGTTTTAGTTATATAAACATATTGTGTAGTATCTATAGAAGTTGAATTTATTGGAGAAGCTTTATTTATAACGATATTGTCTCCATCTGATGTAGCTATTATATTTCCTAACTCATCAGTTCTATATATATTAACATTTTGAGAATTTAGTTTATCTAAAGTTTCTTGAGTGGGATGATTATATTTATTGTTTTTCCCAACTGATATTATAGCGTATTTTGGAGATACTGACTTTAAAAAGGATAGAGATGTAGAACTATTGCTACCGTGATGACCTACTTTTAATAAATCTGATTTTAAGTTGTATCCTAAAGATAACATTTCTTCTTCTGAAACATCTTCGCAGTCTCCTGTAAATAAAAATGAGTTGTTTTTATAAGTAAGCTTTATTACTACTGAATAATTATTTAGGTCATCGTATTCTGAATTGTTTGGGGCTAATATTTCACATTTAGCATCTCCTAAAAAAAATGATTTACCAGCTATAGCAGGGGTTATACTAAGCTTTTTATTTTTTATAGATAATAAAACATCTTTGTATGTTTTTGTTGTAGATGTAGCTTTTGGCAAAATAACTTTTCCTATATCAAAATTATCAATGACGGAATCAAGCCCTCCTATGTGATCTTCGTGTGGATGTGTTCCTACTATATAATTAATAGTGTCTATATCTTGAGATTTAATGTAGTTTACAACTAAATCCGAATCATCGTTATTACCAGCATCTATTAATATAGTATTATTATTTGAATCTTGAATAAGTATAGAATCTGCTTGTCCTACATCTATAAAATGGACTTTTATAATATTATCATTATTTGATTTTGTATTATCTAATGTGTTGAGCTGATCTTCTTTCTTATATTTTTCGAATTCATTATTTGAGATGTCTGTGTTAGAAGTGGAGCATGCTGTAAAAAGTAGTGTGAGTGCAATGAAAAATATTAAACTTATTATTTTTTTTGATTTCTTAAACATAGTAACCTCCTAGTTGTTTTTATAGTTAAAAATAAATGTCTTAAAATAAACATTCGACTAATAATTACAAAAACCTTTTTAAAAATACAATACTAAAGATAAAAAAAGATAAAAAGAGAAAATATTTAAAAAAATATTTTAAAAATATGAAATAGGGTTGACGAATAATTAAATAGGTGATATATTATTACTTGTCCTCGAAAACGAGGCAAACATAAAATGAACTTTGAAAATTAAACAGTAGGTTATAAATAAATCACATCAGTGATTTTCGGAATAAACAAAAAGTCAGTTTACTGAGTACTGACAAACTTTTATTTAAGAGTTTGATCCTGGCTCAGGATGAACGCTGGCGGCGTGCCTAACACATGCAAGTCGAGCGGAGATTAAAAAGCTTGCTTTTTAATCTTAGCGGCGGACGGGTGAGTAACGCGTGGGTAACCTGCCCTATACACACGGATAACATATCGAAAGATATGCTAATACGAGATAATACATTTTTAAGGCATCTTAGAAATGTCAAAGATTT
>NZ_BDQY01000020.1 GCF_002724055.1 Tepidibacter mesophilus
AAATGTTAGCTACTTTTGATTAATCTTTTACTATGAAACTTAGGTTGTATCGTTTAAATATCCGTTAAGAAACTTCGTTGTTTGACCGTAAGGGAGTTTAAGAAGTTTTAGGATATTTAATAAGATATAATCTGTAGTTTTATTAAAAGATTAATTAAGTAGCGGTATTTCAATTATCTTCATTTTCGCTTAAACACCTTTTTTAAGAAATTAAGCCCTAACTAGTACAATAAATCAACTTATCATTTATGATTATGGACAAAAAAGAGATGTTAATTACTTGAAATTAACATCTCTTTGTCAACAGTCTGGGCACTCATTTTAATGAGTGCCATTTTTAACTTGATTACTAAATTCAGTTATCAACTATATTTCAAAAACTACTTTAAGAATCCTCTATAAGCCTTGAAAGTTTCATAGCAATCTACTTTACTTGCAAGTTCCATAGGTGCATGCATGCTTAAAAGAGCAACTCCGCAATCTACAACTTCTGCTCCGTAATTAGCTAGTATGTAGGCTATAGTTCCACCTCCACCTTGGTCTACCTTTCCAAGTTCTCCTACTTGCCATGTAACATCATTTCCATCAAAAGTATTTCTTATTTCAGATAAGAATTCTGCATTTGCATCATTACAACCAGATTTTCCTCTAGCTCCTGTATATTTAGCCACAACTACACCATGACCTATAAATGCTGCATTTCTCTTATCGACAACATCAGGGAAGTTTGGATCAAAACCACAAGTAACATCTGCAGATAATACCTTCGAATTAGCCAATGCTCTTCTTAATTTTAAATCATTATAATCTCCTTGAGCATTTATAATTTCTCCAACTACATTTTCAAAGAATCTAGATTGCATTCCTGTATTACCCATAGAACCAACCTCTTCTTTATCTACAAACAATCCAACAGCTGTATAATCAGGATTTTCAACTTCGAAAATACCTCTAAGCCCTGCGAATGTACAAACTCTATCATCATGTCCATAAGCTGCTATCATAGATCTATCAAGACCTACATCCCTTGACTTTCCAGCCGGAACTATTTCAATTTCAGCAGTTAAGAAATCTTCTTCCGTCATATTGTATTTCTCATTTAATAATTTTAATACATTCTTCTTAACAGCATCCTTTTCTTCATCTTTTAAAGGTATATGTCCTATTAAAACATTAAGCCCCTCACCCGTAATACCTTCAGCAAGTTTTTTACTCATTTGATCCTTAGCTAAATGTATTAAAAGATCACTTATGTATACTACAGGATCATTTTCATCATCACCAATGTTAACATCAACCTTATTTCCGTCCTTAGTATAAACAACACCATGCATACTTAAAGGAATAGATGTCCATTGGTACTTTTTGATTCCTCCATAGTAATGAGTCTTTAAGAGAGCTAAATTGCCATCTTCATAAAGTGGAAATGGTTTTAAATCTAGCCTTGGCGAATCTATATGAGATCCAACTATCTTCATACCCTTTTCTATTTCATTTTGTCCTATTACAAATAATGCTACACCTTTACCCTTGTTATTTGCATATATCTTAGCGCCTGCTTTAACATCATTAGATTTTAAAGCTTCTTCTAACGAAATATATCCTTGTTCTCTTGCCTTCTCAATTATATAATCTACACATCTTCTTTCAGTCTTTCCATTATCTAAAAAGTCCATATAATCTTTAGAGTAAGACATTACAGCTTCCATATCCCCATCTTTTAAATTTTTCCATGCATTTTTAAATTCATGAGTTAAATTCATATTTTCCACCTTCCATATAGTATAATTTTAACATATTATTTTTATTATATCACATTTTGTAACTCATTTTTCAGAAATATCAATTTATCAAACTTCTATATACTTATTCTATATGTCTTTAGTTTTTCCTATTAATAAATAAAAAATCGCATCTATAGATACGATTTTATAATTTTTTTATATTATTTTTATATGCAAATATAGCTGCTTGAGTTCTATCAGATACCTCAAGTTTTCTTAATATACTGGAAACATGATTTTTTACAGTTTTTTCACTTATATAAAGTTTTTCTGAAATTTCTTTATTGCTAAGACCATCCGCAATAAGAGACAATACTTCATATTCTCTTTTAGTCAAACTATCTAATCCCTCTTTAACAGCATTTCTATCTTTTCTTTTGTTTATCTCTCTTAATAATTCTCCTGCAAGATTTGGATGAACATAACTTCCACCATTATATACATTTATTATTGCAGCAACTAAACTTGATGATTCTGAATCTTTAAGCATATACCCATTAGCCCCAAGATTTAAAGTTTCTATAAGATACTCTCTTTCATCATATATAGTCAACATTATTACCTTACTAGATGAGTCCATGTCTTTCAATTTTCTTAAAGTCTCTATCCCATTCATATTAGGCATATTAATATCTAATAAAACTATGTCTATATCTTTCTTTCTATAATATTCCATAGCCTCATATCCATCGCAAGCTTTAGCTACAACCGTTATATCATCCTCAAGCTCTAATATTTTTGCAAGACCTTCTCTCATAAGAGAGTGATCATCCACTATCATAACTTTTATATTATCCCTCATCATTTACCTCCTTATTAGGAAAAGCAAATATAACCTTAGTTCCTTCCCCTATTTTACTGTCTATTTTTAATTGACCATCTAGTAAAGACGCTCTTTCTCTCATAAACCCTATTCCTAATGATCCTTTTATAATATTATCACAATCTACATTAAATCCTATTCCATCATCTAAAACAACACCAGCTACTCTTTTTTTATTTATATCTAATTTAATTCTAGCATTAGATGCTTTAGAGTGCTTACATATATTATTCAAAGATTCCTGTATAACTCTAAATGTAGTTATTCTAACCAAAGGATGCATTATTTTTGTATCATTGAGTACAATCAAATCTATATTTATATCATTTTCATACTCTATGTCTGATATAGCTCTTTCTATTGTTGGTATCAAACCTAAATCATCTAATGAAGTTGGACTTAAATCATACATAATTCTTCTTAACTCTCTAAGTGTAGTCCTAAGAATTTTCTTCATATTTTTTATTTCTTCTCTAGATAATTCTATATCTTTATCTAAAAGCTTATTCATTATTTCAGACTTTATTACTAAAGAAGCCATACTCTGTGCTGGACCATCGTGAATGTCTCTAACTATTCTTCTTCTTTCTTCTTCTTGTGATTTTATTATCTTCATTCCGATCTCAGCTTTAGCTTCCAACGAGGTCATCTTCTGAGATACATTTTGTAAATCTCCCATTAAAAAATCAACAACCGACTTCATCTTAGACATATATAGTTCGCCTTTTTCTAATATGTCATTCATCTTCTTAAGTCTTATCTCAAGATCATTTCTACTTTTTATTATGTTTTTTTCTTCTTCTCTTTTCAATGTCAGTTTTACCTGTATACTCTTAGCATCTTCATAAGCCTGTTTTATTCTCTCTTCTGTCTGATTGTGGAAATTCTTACTTATAAAAGCTAGTTTTTCTTTACTCTTTTTCTCCTCTTTTTCTAAGTATTCAACCTCATCTATTAAAAACTTAACTCTAATCCTGAAGTTTTCTAACTCTACTCTCATTTTTTCACATTCATTATGTACACTTTCATACATAGATAGAACTTCATCTTGACTATTCTTTATAGTGTCTATCACTTTATCGAATATTTCATTAAAATTGATGAACATATCTTCTCCATTCACAATAACTTACCTCTTTTTTTCATTTTTCGACAGCCTATTACATTATACTATATTTTTAGTCAATATAACACCTATTCAGCTCATATTCATATAAATTTTGCCATATTTATCATTTTCGATATCTACAAAAAATAAAAGATTACCATGTGGCAATCTTTATTTATAATCTAAAATTCAATAGTACTCATACTATTTTTTTCATTTTCATCAAGAATCTCTTCAAGATTTAATATTATTATCATTCTTGAATCAACTTTTCCAATACCTTCAATATATACTCTATCAAATCCTGCTACTATTTCTGGAGCCGGTTCTATATCCGTATCTTCCATAGATATCACCTGAGAAGCATCATCTACTAAAAAACCAAGCATTTTACCATTTATATTAGCTACAATTATTCTAGATACTTCACAAGATTCTATTTCTTCTGATAAGCCGAATCTCTTTTTTAAATTTATTATAGGAGTTACATCTCCCCTTATGTTTATAATTCCGTCTACAAAGTCAGGAGTATTTGGAACTTTAACAATTTCTTTAACCTCGCTGACTTCCTTAACCTTCATTATGTCTACTCCATACTCTTCATCGTTAAGCTTAAAAATAACATATTTCTTTTCAGCCATAAACATCCCCCTCTATTATATTAATCTACAACTTCTATACACTCTAACTTTTCTCTAAAATCTTTTCTGAAATTTTCTATATATTCTTTTCTTAAATCTTGTTGCTCTTTTTTTTCTTTTTCATTTAAACCGTCTGATTTAGCTTTTTTTGCTAAATAATTTATTCTATCAATCTTTTCTTTACATAACATATAAACACCTCTTTCTTACTAAAAGAATATTTTATTATTTTTAAAATCAATATTATTTTTATATTTCAATAAAAAATCATCTAAATTTTTATCTATTATATCTATTCCCTTTTCTATTTGTTCACAATTGGTAGATGCTATATTAATCCTAAAAAAACTATCTTCTATGGGATTATCAAAAAAATAATTTCCAGGCATAATAGAAACTCCATATGGTATCAAATAGTTTTTAAAATCAATTGAAGAGTATCCTTTTGGAAGAGACATAAAAAAGTTTATACCTCCTGTTGGCTTATTAAATTCTAATCTAGAAGATAACTTAGTCTCTACTAAATTAATCATACTATCAAACCTTATTTTATATGTTTGTTCTATATTTTTCAAATGATTTTTGAAATCATAATACTTCATATAATAGTACAGTGATTTCTGAACCAAGCTCGATGTAACTATATCACTTGAATATTTAGCCCATATTACCTTGTTCAAAATTCCTATAGGTATATCCATAAAACCGATTCTAAGACCTGGCATTAGTATTTTCGAAAAACTCTTAATATATATAACCCTATTATAATCGTCATACGATCTTAATGTATTGTTATCTTCTGAATAAAATTTAAAATCACTTAAAAAATCATCCTCTAATATATAAAAATCATATTCATTTGCAAGTTCTAAAAGTTTTTTCTTTTTCTGCTTAGAATATGATATTCCCGTTGGATTTTGATAATTTGGCATAACATATAATAACCTGGGTCTTATTTTTTCTAATTTCAACTTTAGAATACCAATATCAATTCCATCATCCAATAATGGAATTTGCATTACTTTTGCACCCTTGTTTTTAAATATTTCTAAAGCTCCACTGTACGTAGGCTCCTCGCAAAATATAACATCACCATAGTTAATGAGTGTTTTACAAATAATATCTATCCCTTGCTGTGCTCCAGATATTATTTGTATTGTAGATGAATCTGTATATATATTTAAACCTTTTAAATAATCGCATATCGAATTTCTAAGATTTAAATACCCAAGACCTTCATCATATTCAAATAAAGATGGACCTTCATTTTGAAGAGCCATATTTATAGCTTTTTTAAAATTATCAACAGGAAATATGTCTGTAGATGGGTTACCAACATCAAATCCTATAATTTTATCATCTACAATTGAAGATGTTTGATTATAATTTTTAATCTCTGTTGCATAACTTCCACTTCCTACTATTTTATATATATATCCTTCATTTTCTAATAGTTCATATGCTTTTACTACAGTAGACGTATTAATACCTAATAAATCTGAGATTTTCCTTATAGGTGGTAATTTTTCATTTTTTACTATTTTTTCACTCTCTATCATGTTTTTAATATTCCTATATATTTGAACATATTTTGGAATATTATTTATAATCATGTCGAACTTGTATTTTTCCATATATATCACCAATTTTATTATAACAAAAATTATTATATATGAATACTATAATTATGTGTGGCAAATTTTGAAGGCATGCATATATTACTATCATATACACTAACTAATTTAATAATATCAAAAAGTGTGTTGAATTACTTTTAATATTATTTATACTTTTTCATATTTAATTTACCAACCTAGCTATAAATATAGTATGGTTTGCCTTTAACAGCAGACTCCACAAGCATATTTATTAAGTTTATCTACTACTACAAAAAACATATTATACTTTAACTGGCTTTGTAAGAGACTTAATTATATTACAATCGGCATCTATTTCACTCATATTATTTTTATTATACATTCCTACTAAATAAGCTAAAACTAGACCATCACAAAAAAGTAAAACAAGTACAATTTGATGCACATACACAGTTTTTTCTTTAAAGTGCGAGTTAGAAAATAAACACTTTTTAATTGTATTTACAACCTTTGACCAAGGCTTAGTTTTTTTATGAAATAGTGTCATAACTAATTACATACATAGGTTTCCATTTTTGATTTAATTTAGATTAAATTAAATCTATTGATTTTACTATTTTTTTCATATGAATCATCTGTGATTTTATAGGATATAAATCAAATTTTAATTCATTTAGTATAATTAAGACCAAAAACAGTTATACATATCTCCTTGCATCTTTTGTGTATGACTTTAATTATAATTTTGATAAGAGGATATTTTAAATATAAACAGTATGATTAAAGTTACTGGTAATTGTAATTAAATACTAATTAATAGCATACTTTTTATGTCATAATCTAATATTAGCATTAATGAAATATTAAAAAATAAAAAAGGGGTACTTTTCATAAGAAAAGCTAACCCCTAGATAAAATTATACTATTTTTTACTTTTAAATCCACATTTAAATATGGAATTTATAAACATTTAATTATATATCTTCTATGGTGCTGGAATACGAACTTGGCGATCTTGTAATAATTTAAGTGTTATATATATAACCATTTTTTCTTCTATCTTGCAAAATTCTTTTTCTTCAAACGGAACTGTTCCACATTGTGGTTTATGACGCCCTATATATTCATCAAATTCTACTATTCTCGTTCTTATTAATTGGCAATAAGGTAAATTATTTAAATATTCAGAACTTTCTTGGTTGTATTCTGATAAATCTCCTGACAAAAGCTTATCTTTTTCTGCAAAATTATTTGGTAAATTATCTATTTTATGATATTCGAATTCCTCTAATTCACTAAATAGTACTGGTGCAGGTTCTATTCCATTAAATTCTACTTGTGTAGTACATTGGAAAGGTACATCTACTGTACAGTGCTTAATATCTCCACATATCCCTTCACTGTTTGAACAATTTCTAGTTGAATAATCAATATTCTTTCTAACAAAACCTTTTATAAATAATACATTTGTATTTTGAAGTAACATACATTGAGTTATTTTAACCTTTTTCTTGATATCTTTTATTTCTATTGCTTTTTCTGGAAGTTCTATATCAGACATAGCATTTATTTGTACTGTAAGTTCTGCTAAAATAACAGGAACCTTTGCAACTACATCTACTATAGGTGTTATTTCTGAAGGTATATTTGAACAACTTTCAACAGTTCCCCCGCAAACATCTACACAATATACATCTTTGCATTTATTTTTTTCCATCTATTAATTTCCCCCTATTTTTTATTATTTTATGAGGATTTCTTTTTCCTCAATACATAATATTAAGATTTCTAATTTATGTGATTATAATCGTTAAGAGGTATCAATACATCTCTTTCTTGTAAAATCTCTAATATAATATATACAACCATCTTTTCTTCCATTTTTTCAAATGAAATTTCATTTTTTCTTCTATATCGATTTATATATTCATCAATATTTACAACTCTTGCGCTTATCAAATTGCAATAAGATAGTCTGTTAAAACACTCTATGTTTTCTTGATTATATTTATATGAATAACTTGATATAAGACCGTCATTTTCAGTAAACGCGTTAGATATATCAGATACTTTGTGATATTCAAATTCATCCTTAATATTATAAATTATTTTTTTTGGTTCTATACCATTAAATTCTATAGAAGTATTACATTTAAAAGGTACATCTACTGTACAATGCTTAATGTCTCCGCATCCTCCTTCTTCATTTGAACAACATATAGTTGTATACTCTATATTTTTTCTAACATAACCACTTATAAATAACACGTTCGTTGTTTGAAGTAGCATGCACTGTGTTATCTTAATATTATTATCTATATTATTTATTTCCGCAGCATCATGTGGAAATTTAGTATCTGACATGATATTTATCTGCAATTCAAGTTGTGCTAGAACTACTGGCACTAAAGATATTGAGCCTTCTATTACATCTGTTTTTTCGTTTTTATACGGTTCTACATATGCTACACAAGATTCTACTCTTACGCAATTATTTTTATTTATTTTTATATCTATATAATCATAATTTGTCTCATCTTCTTTATCAACCGTTTCTTCAATATACTCATTTTGCATTTGTTCATTCTCTATATTATTATTATTTCTATTTAACTTTTCCTCCTCTTGTTTTTCTCCCTTTTCTACTTTTTCTTCAACATCATCATTATGTTCTTTATATTTATTTTGATATTCCTCAATATAATAGTCTAGTGAGTCTTTTCTATTTTTTGTATAAACTAACATAATCCGAGAAACCCCCTTTCATGAAGATTGAAAAACATACTAATATATTATATGTTTTTCAATCTTATTAAGTGAAGTTTTTGCCATATAACTGATACCATAAATTATTATATATTAGAAAAAATTCACACAATATATGAGTAAAGCATGCTAACTCTCTCCAATAAAGTTTTTTATGTAAAATTAAGAAATAAACATATAAAACATTACAAGATAAAAGACAAAAAATATATTAATGATTTAATAAATGATTATATATTTAGATATTGTAATCATAAATAACAACATGGTTCAAATAATAGATTAACGATATTTGAAAAGAGATGTTTATAAAAAATCGAATACGCATTCTAAAATACATACCCTTATGTTTTTAACAATGTCATATGCTCAGTTCTATAATATCAAAATAAAAGGACGGAATCCTTTAGAATATAGGATTCCGTCCTTAGATGCATATTAAATTTATATACCTAACTTTTAGTAGTTAGTTTATAAGAGTTACTTTATTTATCCTTCTTGAATAAATAATCTCTCATAAATCTCACAAGTTTCATTTGTGCATACATCTCCTACACAGTGAATGCATGTCACTGCTCTACACTTCTTCATCCCACTTTCATTTGTGTTATCTATTTCATTTATTTTAGTTTTAAATATATTTATATTCTCCATTTAACATACCCCCTTTATATCTTTGCAATTATATATTATCATTTTTTTAATTGTTTGTCAATTGAATCTTGCATTTTTTATTTTTCATTTTCAAGCTTTATTTGCTGTTTTATTTGTAATTTAAGAATAATTTCAAAGTATAACTTTCATTTTAATACCAACATAATTTTTTTATTAGGTCGCACACTCTTTGTGTCAACTGATATCAAGATAATACTGTGTAAATAAAAATTAAATTCATATACTTTTAAAATAAAATGGGTATAAACGTTAAATTTAAAGAATATATTTGAAGAGGAGGTGATAAATTGAAAGTCCCAAATCTCATATATTCAACAACTATACTTTTTATATCAAATTTTATAGTTAGAATAATAGGCTTTTTATATAAAATATTTCTATCAAAACAGATAGGTGCTAATGGTTTAGGTACTTTTCATATGATTTTTCATTTTTTGATGCTTTGTGTGTGCTTAACAACAACAGGTATACCAGTTGCACTAAATAGCCTTATTTCAAAAGAAAAAAAAATGAATAATAAACATAATATGAATTCACTTTTTATCTCTACACTATATCTGTCTTTTTTTATTTCTATATTAATATCATTAATAGTATTTTTTAATTCAAAATTTATAGGATTTAAATTATTACATTCTAACGATTCTCAAATGTTGATAATCTGTATACTGCCAGCTATATTGTTAATCACAGTATCAAATATACTAAGAAACTATTATTATGGCATAAAAAAAGTTCAAATTCCAGCCATAGGTCAAATATTAGAACAAGTAGGCAGAATATTATTTGTAATTATATTATTTTCATTTACAAAAAATAAATCTATTTATCCTCTTATAGCTCTAATAGGTATATCTGTGGGAGAATTAGTAAATATAATATTTATAATTGTAAACTTGTTTTTTGAACCCACGTTATCCAATACTTACTCTATCTCGCTTAATGATTTTAAAAATAGTATTAATAACATAACTAAGATGGCTATTCCTATAACGTTTAATAGGGTTTTTACAGTAGTAATTCAATCTATTAGTTCTATATTAATACCGAGCAGACTTGAACTAAGTGGTTTATCTCATTCTCAATCTCTATCTCTTTATGGGACTGTTACAGGTATGGTATTCCCTTTTTTATTTTTACCATTTACGTTAACATCAGCATTAGTTGTGAACCTGATTCCAAGTATTTCTCAAGAAATGCCGAATAAAAACTATAGCTTAATAAACAAAAAAATATTTTTTTCTATATTTTTGACTTCATGCATAGGATTTTCTTCAAGCCTAATATATTTTTTCTTTGGTGAGAAAATATGTATATTGATATTTGATAGTAAGCTTGCTGGAATATACTTAAAAGCTATCTCTATAAGTACTTTCTTCATGGTATTAAATCACACTCTATCAGGTATACTTCACTCTATTGAAAAAGAATACAATGCTACTATAAATAATATAATCGGATTATCTGTTCAGCTATTTTGTATATACTTTTTACTTCCTATTAACTCTATAAATGTATATGGATTTATATATGGATTTACCTTATCTGGAGTTATAATATTTATACTTCATGTAATTACACTTTATAAAACACAAAGAAGGTGGTACTAAAGCCACCTTCTTATTTATTTTGTTTTTATATTTTCAAAACCTACGAACGATATTCTAGGATAATTAAGCCCAAATGCATTATTTAGTTTGAAATTTTTCAATTCTTCTTTGTCATTACTAATAAATTTATATCTTATTATATCATTTTTAAAACTATTACTATCTATAATAGGTTCTCTCCATGTGTTTCCTCCATCAAATGAATTAGAGCTATATACTTTATTCATCTGAGCCCATACAGTCCATAATACATCCCGACATTTTATTATAGTTGGAAACGAGCAATTAGACTGTTCCGATAAAATAATTCCATTATTTTCTTCATTTATCCCTTTATTTAAATCCCTACTTGTATATCTAATAGTCAAATTCTCATTTATAAATTCGGACCATGTCATATGGTACAAGTTATTATCATCTTTTAATACATCTAAATATATTTTTTTGTTTTTTGTATTTGTTAATTTATGTGATTCAGTCCACTCTTTAGTGTTATAATTGAATTTATTATAAAATACTTCCTCTTTATCGTCTACTTTATTAAAATAGAAAATATTCAAATCATCTTTATATTTATTAACTATATAAGGATTTATAATTGGATATGATTTTATAAATTCAATATTAGAACTTCTCCATTCTTTTCCATTAAAGTAATGAGAAAGTATTGACCATATTCTATAATTTTTAACATCTCTTATATAATAAAAAACATGTATATCATCATCATTTTTTATTATATACGGATATTTAATAATATATTTTTCATTATCGTAATCAAATAATTTTTTATACTTTATATCTAGATTATTATCTGTATATAAATATAGTATTTCTCCATGCAAATTATTTGCTATTCCATAAATTTTATCATCTTTATCTACTTGGATATTAAATTGATTACTTATAATATCCGATACTATTTTTTTTAAGTCTAACCATCCTTTGTTATGTATAAATATTTTAACAACCAAATCGTTTTTATGAGTATAAAATACCAGCGTGTCCTTATTTGATTTTTTTATTATTGTCTCAACATGATTAATAAATGGCATACATACACCTCCTACTATTTATTATTAAAATTATATGTAGTTAGTCACTTATAATTTGTTAAATGCATATATTAAGTATGAAATAAAAACCATTTTAGGAAATATAGTAACGATGTAGATTCAAAATCATATACTAAAAGTAACAAGGTACTTATTTAGTTTTGTATACTTTTTAATAAAGAGGGGGTAAAAATAATATGTCATGTAAAACTTGTGGTACAAAAACTTATACTAAAGATGATCCTAAGGTACCAGTAGAAAAAACTTGTTGTTCAGCTAACACATCATGCACTACTCCATTTGAGTATGATCCAGAAAAAATAATATCAGAATGTATATTTGTAGAAAAAGTTTATGATTCAATAATAATAAATAAAGAAGTAGATGCAGTCCCAGCTACTATAACTTCTGATCCGATTACGATTCCTTCAGGATCAGAAATAGAAACACTTAATATAACTTGCTCTACTAGAGACGTTGTTGTAACTCCTATTGTTACAAAAATCAACGGAACAGATGTGTCCGCTTTTCCAACTCCAATACCAGGACCTGGCGGAATCGAGCAAATTGATTTATCTTTCATAGATACTTCAAAATGCGATTTAGAAAACAAAGGAACTCCTATTTATATAGCTCAAACATTAGATATAGCTGGACAAATAAACTTAGAAATAAATGGGGTAGTTAAATCTTGTTCTGAGCCAAGATTTTGTAAATTCAAAACTATAGCTTCTATAGATCTTGATCCTTTGTCAATATTAATAAATGCATTTGCTCAATTGTGTATTCCTTCAACAGCTTATGCTATGAAACCATCTTTAGCCGAATTTTGCTCAATTTCTTGTGAACTTGTTTTACCTAATGGATTAGATGATGTCTCTTTAATTCCAGTTCTAGGCTCTACAACTGAATTTACAGTTCAAATAGACGATGCATTTTTAATATTATGTATAACTTGTGAGAAGAAAATTAAAGTTCCTGTGCAACTTTGTGTTCTATCTACAGGATTCTGTGAGCCTCCAAAACAATTGGGATTATGTTCTGATTTCCCTCAACTATTTCCAGATCAAATCAATAAACCTATACTAGGTAGTAATGATAGTTATTCTGATTGTAACTGTAATCGCGACTAAGAAGAAGGCTTTCTAGCCTTCTTTTTTATTATAAATTAAAATATTTTTTCAAACTTTTTATAAATGATTCTTTTTCTTCTTCCTTATAATATGATCTAAAGTAATTGTTTTCAGCTATTTCTTTTTTTGTGATTTTTTCAACATCAAGTTGAGTTCCTGATTGTATACTTCCTTGTGTAATCTCTTGTTTTTCTTCTTCTATTATTTCTTTTTCATCACCTTTAGATATAACCCCTCTATCTATACATATAAATTTTATATCATTACTTTCTATAACCCCTAACGAATCTATATATTTATCTATATTCATATTTTTATATTTACTCCCTATATACTTTATATCTTGTATATCTGATAAGCTTATTCGTTTTTTCATATCCCATTTTAGTGTATCCATCATAGAATTTTGAATAGTTACTGTTTTATTTATATTCCATACTATAAATATAGTTTTATCAAATTCAAATATCTTAAAATCACATTTATGCTCAACTTTATCAAATGTATATTTTACCCAGCAAGAATTTTCTGAAATATTCTTAATATTTTTAGAGATATGATTTAATCTTTTTTTATCATTTTTAGACCTATATAATACATGAATATTATTTATCGAATCAACTAACATATTTTCAAATTCCATATCATCATTATTTGAATTTAGAATCAAAGGCTCTTGCCATTTTTTTAAGCTATTAGAATATACTCTTATATATGGTCTTTTTTCTAAGTTTTTGTATATTAAGAATATATCTCCTTTAGAATTGTAATCCACCATATAACTTAATCTATCATCGCGTGAAGCTTCTATATGAATATAATCTGTTTTCCATCTATTACCTTCCATATGACTATGAACTATTTTTGAATTTTTATCGCTTAGTTTTTCAAATGAATAAATCATATGCATTTTTCTTGCTATAATAAATAAATTAACTTTATTTATTTGATTTATCAAAGGTCTATAACTCTTCAAAATATTAATTTTAATTGTATTTCCAGAATAAATACAATGACATAATTTACCACAATTAGTGACGCCTAACAAATGAATATTGTCCTTAAAATCAATTGCTACATCATAAGCTTTTACATTTCTTAATATTTCCATATTATCTCGCGATTTTATATTCATTTTTTCACAATAAATATTCTCATTTTGTATATAAAATTTCAATAACTCTCCAGACTCTTTTCGTATTATATTTTTTTTACACATACTCAAATTCATCATCTTTCCCTCCCTTAAGATACCTATTATTATTAATATATATGCCTATTTAATATTATAAATACTAGTTAGAATCATAATTATTAATACAATAGAATAGAATATCATATAATATATAATAAATAAGGAGCGATTAATATGGCTGTGATAAGCGTTATTATTCCTACATTTAACTATTCAGAATTTATATGCGATGCAATAGAAAGCGTATTCAACCAAACATTCCAAGACATAGAAGTAATAGTTGTAGATGATGGTTCTACCGATAATACAAAAGATTTATTAATCAAATACAAGAATAAAATAAAGTATTACTACCAAAATCACAAAGGCCCTGCAAGTGCCAGAAATTTAGGTATTAAAAACTCTAACAGTTCATATATATGTTTTTTAGATTCAGATGATATTTTCATGCCTGACAAACTTCAGATTCAAATTGATACATTCAATTCTATTTCTAATAATAGTATAGCTCTTTTGTATTCCAATTTCACAGCTGTAAATAAAAAACTCAATCTAAACATACAACACTATCAATGTCCTAAATTCAAATCACATCAACATGAACTTAGACATCTAATAAATCACAACTTTATAAATACTTCTACTGTAATGATAAAAAAAGATTGCTTATATGAGGTTGGTTTATTTGATGAAAAATTTAAGTACTTAGAAGACTACGATTTATGGTTGAAGCTTGGATTTAAATATGAATTTTTCCATATACCCAAATATTTAGTTAAAACAAGATCTCACTCTAAAAATTACAGTAGACAAGTAAATAATCTAGTTAAGCTAGATTGTTTAAATGAAATAAGAAAAAAGGTTAATAAATATTAACCTTTTTTCTTATTTAACCATATACAACTTTTTATCTTTGAAATCAAATTAGTTTTTCCCTCCTTGCTTTTTATATCTTCATGTGCTTTTAAAAAATCATTAAATTTAGACTCGAGATTTTCATAATTTTCATTCATTTTGTCTAAAATTTCTATAAACTTAGTTTCCCTCTTTTTCATATACTCTATATCATTTTTAAGTCTTGTAATTTTATAAGAATAATGTTCTTTGTAATCACAAATAATAGATTCTTGATTATCAATAAATACTTCATCTATATTATTATTTAAATAATCTTTAATATCATTTGAATAATTTATTATACTATTTTTTATATTATTTATATCATCTATTCCTACAGCTTCTTCCTTTAAAGCATCTATGCTTTCGTATTTATAATTTATAGTTCTAAATAAATTCTTGTCTATCATCTTTTTCCGATTTATGCCTAATAGATCTACTTCTTCTTGTAAATACCTGTAGTACATATGTGTTTTAATACTTTTAAAATCTTTATATTTATTCCCGATATATATAATAGGTATTAATTTTTTATTATACTCTAAGTCTATATTATCTACAGAATACTCATCAATGTTTAATTTATAAAATTTATTATTTTGATTCCAAATTATTTTTATAACATCGTCAATTTGAATCAAGAATGCTTCAATTAACCCACCCAGTATTTTCTTTATACTTTCCCTTTTTTTAAATCCAAGTGTATATGTACGTCTTATATCCTTAACTAAATAATCAACTTTTATTCCATCAAACTCAAAGCTATATAAAGTTATATGAATACTACCTTTTGTATCACATAAAAGAGAAAATTCTTTTATAATCTCTTTATTATTGTTTATTTTCTCAGGTATACTCCAATTATTATATCTATTATTAAACATTTTATAAAATACATGATTTAGGTTATTTTTAGATCTATATACAAGATGAATATTTCCATTAATATCTATATCCGTTTCATAAAGTTTACCTTCATAATATTCGAAAAATTCCCCTACTTTGTATTTGTTTATTTTATTATCTATTATAAAATAATGTATAATCTCTAATACATCATTTTTATTAGTGTTCTTTTTTACAACTATTATATTTGTCATATCATCATGAACATAGATTCTTATATCCTTAAACTCTTTTATAGGAATATTGTATATATCTATCCTATTTTTTATATACATATCATTTTTATATCTTACATAGATTATTTCTCCAAAGAAATTTACAATTCCTATATTTATATTTCCTAAAGCATCCATACAAACAGAAAATTTGAATACATCATTAAAAAGTTCTTCAATATTATTATTAATTTTTTTATATAATATCCCCTTTTTCAAGTAAAAAAAGTTAAATACGTTATTAATACATGTCACATATTCATATTCTTTAGTAAAGAACATACCATAACCTCCTGACTCCTTCATTATATATATATTCAAAAAACTAAATTCAATTCTTTTAATTATTACTTATTGAAGTAATGTATCTCTTAATACATCTATATTATTTTCTTTACATAATATAACTCCACTATCAGTATTATTTGTTAATGAAATTTTAGATATTGATATAACTACTTTATAGATTACATTTTATATATCCTATAGCTTTTTTACAAAATTTGAAGAACACTATGAAATTGTTATGATATAATTTATAGAGGTGATTTATGTGAAAATATTAAGAAATGATTGGCAAAACTTATTAAAAGATGAGTTTGAAAAAGATTATTATTTGAAACTCAGAAGTTTTTTAATAAACGAATACAAAACAGAAACTATATATCCAGATATGTACGACATATTTAATGCCTTAAACTATACACAGTATAAAGATGTAAAAGTAGTAATACTTGGACAAGATCCATATCATGGTCCTAATCAAGCACACGGTCTAAGTTTTTCTGTAAAACCTGATGTAGCTATTCCACCATCACTTTTAAACATATATAAAGAGCTTAATAGTGATTTAGAATGTTATATTCCTAATAACGGATACTTAAAGAAATGGTCAGACCAAGGAGTTTTGCTTCTTAATGCTGTACTCACAGTCAAAGCAAATCAAGCAAATTCTCACAAGAATATAGGATGGGAATATTTTACTGATAAAATTATTAGTATCTTAAATAACAGAAAAAATCCTATTGTTTTCATATTGTGGGGAAAAAATGCTCAGTCCAAACTTAACATAATAAAAAATCCAAATCACTGCATAATAAAATCCGTTCACCCAAGTCCGCTATCTGCATATAGAGGTTTTTTTGGAAGTAAACCTTTCTCTAAGACTAATGATTTTCTTATATCAATAGGTGCTAACCCTATTAATTGGCAAATTGAAAATATATAGAACTTCATATTAAAATCAGTTGTGATATAACGGAAATTCTAAAAAATATAAATAAAAATCTCAATCGATCTATATGCTATGGATAAAAAAATAAATTCATTCATATAATATATTTATTTTTTTAATTACCATTTCAATTTTTAATTCCTTATATTTTTATTGTATTCAAAATAACCCAACAGTATATGATTTTTTACTTATCTATACTATTGGGTATTTTTATTTCAAACTATCAACATACTTTTTTAATTGTATAATTATATATATTTGTTATATATATTCTTTCTTATTCCATGTAACTTTATTTATTATTTTAAAGTAACTTTGTATTATCTTAACTACTTTATTAGATACATTTAAATCTTTATAATCAATTGGAACTATATCTTCATTCTCATTAAACATTTTAACAGTCATATCTATAGATGTAATTATTTCTTTATCCTGTATCCCTCCAAGCACTACACTTCCCTTATCCAAAACCTCTGGTCTTTCAGTACTAGTTCTTATTAAAACAGATGGAAACTTTAATATAGATGATTCCTCACTCAAAGTTCCACTATCTGATAATACACAGAATGCATTTTTTTGTAACTTACAGTAATCGAAAAATCCAAATGGCTTTAAATTTCTTACAAGAGGGTCAAATTTTATGTCTTTTTCTTCGATTTTTTTCCATGTTCTAGGATGTGTCGAAAATATTATAGGAATATTATATTTTTTTGCAACTTCATTAATTCCATTCATAAGTTTTAAAAAATTATCTTCTATATCTATATTTTCCTCTCTATGAGCACTTACTATAATGTATTTCTTCTGTTGTAGCTTTAGGTATTCTATTATATTTGATTGATCTATCTTTTCTTTATTTTTGTTCAAAACCTCAGACATAGGAGAACCTGTAACAAATATATGCTCTTTTTTAAAACCCTCGCTCAACAGATATCTTCTGCTATGCTCTGTATAAGTTAAATTGATATCACTTATATGATCTACTATTTTTCTATTTATCTCTTCTGGAACATTTTGATCAAAACATCTGTTTCCAGCCTCCATATGGAATATAGGTACTTTGAGTCTTTTTGCCGCTATTGAACTTAAAGCGCTATTTGTATCTCCAAGTATCAACAATGCATCGGGCTTTTCCTTTAATAACAGTTCATATGATTTAGCTATTATATTTCCTATAGTTTTTCCTAGATTATCTTCAACTGAATTCAAGTAATAATCCGGATTTCTTATATCTAAATTTTCAAAAAATATTTCATTTAGTGTATAATCCCAATTCTGACCTGTATGAACTAATATATGATTAAAATACTTATCACACTTTTTTATAACCTCTGACAATCTAATTATCTCCGGTCTAGTTCCTACTATTGTCATAACTTTTATTTTTTCCATTTTTACACCTCACAATAATAAGTATCTGGTTTTTTATTATCATATATTTGGCTAGCCCAAATAAGCAATATTAACTCATCATTTGATAAATTTTCTATACTGTGAGTGTAGCCTACAGGTATATCTACTACTTCAAACTTTTCATCACTTAGATAGTACTCTATTATTTCATCCGTATTTATATTTTTTAATTTTATTAATGCATATCCCTTTACAACACATATTTTTTCAACCTTAGTATTGTGATAGTGATTTCCTCTTATAAATTTTTGATTAGTAGTAGATACAGATATTTGACCAAACTGCTTTGACTTTATAAATTCACAAAATTTACCTCTATCATCTTTATGCTCTTTTAATTCGTATGAAAAATATTTAGAATCTAAAAAACTTATATAAGTAGCATAAAGCTTCTTCATAAAATCACTTTCCATATTTGGCATAATCAATGACTCTACATTTTTTCTTATTTTATATATACTATCTACAAGTTCTTTTATAGTTATTTTATACGTTGGTTTGACATTATAGTAAATATCATCACTTGATTCATATATATGCTTTAAAAACTCATCTACTACATCATCTATATATACAAGCTCAAGTTCTCTATTTTTATCAGATATGCTTATTTGCAAATCTTTGCTTATATTATTACAAAATGTTGCAACAGCAGAGTTATAGTTAGGTTTACTCCATTTACCAAATACATTACATAGCCTATATATATATACGTTTGCCCCTGTTTTTTCTCTATAATCTATAATAAGATTTTCTGCTTCTTTCTTGCTCATACCATATGGATTCTCCTGCGTAACTTGAATTGATGATGTTATAAGCATAGGTGTGTTCTTATTTAATTTTTTAAGAATTTCAATCATATTTTTAGTTAAATCTACATTCCCTGCTTGAAATTCTAATATATTTTTAGGTCTATTAATACCCGCTATATGATATATAAAGTCAGCTTTTTCAAGATATGCTTTTAACTTATCTTCAGCATCACCTTTCCCATATTTAAGTATATTTAAGCCCTTCGTCCTGTTCAGTGCTTCTAATAGATTTTTACCTATGAATCCGTTATACCCAGTTACTAAGATATTCTTCATAAAAACACCTCTTTAACCTTTTATTTGTTGCTTAATGTAATCAATCTTTAATAGAATCTGTTTAATTTGTTCAACATTCAACCTCATAGTATTTTCTGATGTATATTCTTTAACTTTCGATATATCTATTATATTATCCACTCTCATGTTCTTATCGTAATTTAAATCCCTACAATCTGCTGATATTTTAAAATAATCTTCTTTTTCCTGAGCTTTTAGCATCTCTTCTTTTCCTATTAATGTTTCATGTAATTTTTCTCCATGGCGTATACCTATAACTCTCAGGCTCACCCTAGAATTAAAAATCTGCTTAAGCGCTATAGCTAAATCATAAACTGTAGATGCAGGAGCTTTTTTAACTAATATATCTCCTTGTTCTCCATTTTCAAATGCATATAATACTAAATCAACAGCCTCATCAAGAGACATCAAAAACCTAGTCATATTAGGATCTGTTAAAGTCAAATCTTTATCTTGCTTTATATTATCTATAAAAAAAGGAATAACTGAGCCTCTTGATGCCATTACATTTCCATACCTAGTACAGCAAAATATAGTATTACCTTTACCTACCTCTCTAGCCTTTGCTGTTACCAATTTTTCCATCATACACTTTGATATCCCCATAGCATTTATAGGATACACCGCTTTATCAGTACTAAGTGCTATAACCTTTTTAACATTATTATTTATAGCTGCATTTAATACATTTTCAGCACCTAGTATATTTGTCCTTACAGCCTCTATAGGATTAAATTCGCAAGATGGAACTTGTTTAAGCGCTGCTGCATGAAATACATAATCCACATTTCTCATAGCAAAATCTATACTATCAAAATTTCTTATATCTCCAATAATAAATTTTATTTTATTATTTTTAAATTTTTTTCTCATATCATCTTGTTTTTTTTCATCTCTGCTAAATATTCTAATTTCTTTAATATCTGTATTCAAAAATCTATCTAAAACAGCATTCCCAAAAGAACCTGTACCACCTGTTATCAACAATATTTTGTTTGAAAACATATTTATCACCTTTCGTATGTTTGTCATTGAATAGATATAATATCTATAGTTTAAATTATGTAATGTCTGAGTTATCAGTTACAAAATAAAAACTCAAGTCACACTATTCTATAAATTTTCATGATATAATTTATTGAAGTTATATGTGCTCCAACATACAAAATGATTGAAACAGATTATTATTTAAAAAAGAAATATAACTAAAAATTTAAAATAAAATAATGAAATTAAAATATTCTTCACATAAATCATTTCACTTTTATAATATATGTTATAAAAGCATATAAGTTATAATGTAATCTAATAGATAGTTTTTATTTTTTAAAATTCTATTACCGTTTTAAAAAGGAGGTTTTTATGGCATCTATCACACTTAATCCATCTCAAGAAACATACGTAATATCTGCTTTTCCAGATACTAATTTCTCAAACAGTTCATCTTTTTATGTAGGTGTATTTCATACCAATGATAGTATACACAGAAGCTTATTACAATTCGATATAAGTTCTATTCCATTAATAAGCACTATAGCTTCATCTAAATTAAAATTATATGTATATAGAAACGATGTTCCTGAACTTTCAAAACCAATTCATATATTTAGACTTTTAAATTATTTTAATCAAAACACTGTGACTTATTCTAACCAGCCTTTAGTCCCATATGCATCAGAGGCTACGTTCACATTAACCTCAGGAACCGGATTTTATATAGAGTGGGATATAACAAATTTAGTGGCTGGTTGGCATAATGGTAGCATTCCAAATACAGGTATTATAATCAAAGGAGTAGAAGATACTCCTTCTCTAGTTGGATTTACGATCTCTAACTCTAGTGATTCTAGACAATGGCCTTTACTAGAAATAGAATATATTCCAGGAATTCTAAATACGTATGCAACAGAAACTGTGACTACCACAGATAATTTCACATACTCAATTCCTATATCTTTAATCTCAAGAATTGGATCATTTGGTATTAAAAATATAGGCTCTAATGATGCTGAAGTTGTCCTTCAACTTAGCCTAGATGGAATTACATGGTTTGATGATATATATCCATTTGTCAGTAATTCTGTTTTACCACCTGGAACTACTACTATTTTAACAACATCTGCTTATATGAATTATGCTAGAGTATCTTTTAAATCAAACTCAACAAATCAATCAACTCAACTAAATATATATCCCTCTACAAAGGAACCTTAAAAATGGTGTATAGACGAATCTATACACCATTTTTTATACTCTATTATTTATATTAATTTATTTCTTTATGCAGTATTTCAATACATTCAATATCTATTGTATCAAGCTGTTTTATTGATGTTAAAATATTATTTATAGCCATATCTTTAAATCCTTTTTTATAATAAAGTTTTGAAAGTTCTAGTAATATATTCTTTGATTGTATATAATTCAAAGAATTAATCAAAGATTCAAATAGATCAAACTCTTGAATAGTTAATATTTCACCTAATACATCTAATAATATTTTAAGTGCTTTTTCATGATTATCTTCATTTGACAATGAATTTTCTTGTATATTTATATATACGTTATATACTTGAGTATAAGTTTTTAATATCAATACATTATTAGCACGCTCTAACTTTTTTAATACATCACAACAATCTTTCTTTATAAGTTCAACTATAAAAATATATTTCAATGAATCTATATACATAACTGAATTCACACTGATATTTTCAAAGTATTCTCGTGCCTCTTCAAATTCTTTTCTATAAAACAATATTCTCCCTTTAAAATATAGCGCTTCATTATTATATACTTTAGAATTAATAATTTTATCTGAATACATATCAGCTTGGTCATACAATCCTTCTTTAAGTAAAATATCAGTTACCAATACAATATGAGATTCATTTTTTAAATCTAAATATTTTAATACATGAGATATAGCTTTTTCCTTATCTATATATAACTTATTAGTTATTTCTAATATTTTGTATAAAATATTGTGAAGGCTAGGATTTAATTCAAATGCTTTTTGAAAACAAATTAAAGCTCTATTAAAATCATCTAAAGTAAAATATATCTCCCCTAGTGCTTGATATGGTCTATATGTACCACATCCATCTAGAAATTCTAAATGAAACGGTGCATTTCCACATTCTATACATCTTGTAAAACTGTCAATACACAGAGTATACCTTTTGTATTTTAAATTTATCATACCTTTCATAAATTCAAGATCTGTAAATTTAGGGTATTTTTCCAATCCTTCATTTATACTCTTTAAAGCAAGTTCATCTCTTTTTAATTGATGTAAACACATTATGCGTCGGATTACAAGCTTAGATGCATATCCTGAGTTAAAGTCTAACTTTTTGTAAGCTGAATCAAATAATTCAAATGCCTTTTCATTATCCCCCATGGCAAAATATTCATTTCCTAGATTAAATAAATGAAAATTATTATTAGGGTTTTTCTCAAGTTCTTCTTTTATAATACCTATATTTCTCTGTCTCTTATTTTTATCTTTAGCTACATCATTTAAATACCCGTAATGAATAACTCTAATATCTTCTGATGAAAAATTTTTATATTCTATATCTCCACTAATACAGTCTATCTGCTCATGTATAGCACCAATAAACTTATATTTATTGATATTTTTAATCAATCTTAAATTCAAATTAGAAACTATATTTTCCCCTACTCGGTCACCAGCATAACTTAAAGTCTTAAAATAATGTCCATGTTTATTCGAAGTATTAACTATATCTATAAATTTCTCTTTATCATCACTTACAAACTCATCATCAGCATCCATCAATATAATCCAATCCTTAGTAGCATGGCTCAATGAAAAATTTCTAGCATTACTAAAATTATTATCCCACTCATAATGATATATTTTAGCACTGAATTCTTTAGCAATTCCTATTGTATTATCAATAGATCCTGTATCTACAATAATTATTTCATCAACTAAATCTTCAATACTAGATAAGCATCTATGTAAATATTTTTCTTCATTTTTCACAATCATACATAAGCTAATAGTTTTTTTTCTATCCATCTTAATTCCCCCCTTAGAAATTTGACTTTATTATATTAGTCTTATAATTTCCTATTCGTTATAAAAAAGTTCTTATTATATTTATCTACAATTTGAAAAGGAATATAATTTCCTATTCGTTATAAAAAATGGAGATAAAAATAATATTATTTTCATCTCCATGTTTTACTACAGTCTACACTCTCGCATTATAATGAGCTTCAAATGTACATGTAGCTCCACTAGTATCATAGTAAAGTCTTGTATATTTTAAATATTGTTGAGCTACAAGAACAGCTTTTTGCCCTGCTGCTACAGTTACAGTTCCAGATATATCATCTACAAAGTAAGTATCTGTGGTAGTAGGACTTATTTGTAGTTTTAAATCTATACTATTCGTTCCTGTATTTGTTACATAATAAGAATAAATGCCTTGTTCAGAAGTATCTTTTGCTAGAATAGCTGCTGCATCAGTAACTCCATCTATAGAAGTACTGTCTTCTGTAAATAAATAAGAAGATACTTTAACACTATCTGTTGCTCCTGATAAATCTCTTATATCCAAATCTGTTGCTGTTACTGTTACACTATCTGTTGTTCCTGATAATGCCCTTATATCAAACGCTGTTGCTGTTACTGTTACAACATCTGCTGATGTTAACGGTCTTATATCCAAATCTGTTGCTGTTACTGTTATACTATCTGTTGCTCCTGATAATGCTCTTATATCAAATGCTGTTGCTGTTACTGTTACAACATCTGCTGATGTTAACGGTCTTATATCCAAATCTGTTGCTGTTACTGTTATACTATCTGTTGCCCCTGATAATGCTCTTATATCAAACGCTGTCGCTGTTACCGTCACGCTATCTGTTGCCCCTGATAATGCTCTTATATCAAACGCTGTTGCTGTTACTGTTACACTATCTGTTGCCCCCGATAATGCTCTTATATCAAACGCTGTTGCTGTTACTGTTGCTTGAAGTTGAGATGCAACTCTATTAAATACCATATTATTAGCCATATTATCCCCCCTAATATATATATATTTCTTTTAACCTTTATTACTATATCATCCTATTCAATGATTTCTTTTTCTGTTACTTTTTATATACTTATAGTTTTTATATATTCATTCTCATCTATCAATTGAGCTCCCCTTAAAAAATTAAACCTATCAGTTGAATACATATTAATATCATTATAATTTATTCTATAATCTGGATTTTTTAAATAGTTTTTGATATCTTTAAAAAGTATATTAAATGCATTCTTTTTTATTATTGAGCAGTCACTATATAATATATCTATATATCTATTTTCCATATCATTATCTATAATACTGATTTCATTTTCTTCTAAATACATATAATGGGTTCTCTTTCCCACTATTTCTGCATTTGTATAATCAAAAGCATTCATCAAATCTCCTATAAACTCTTTAGCGTAATAATTTAAAAAATAGAATTTAGATATATAATTGTAATTTATGAAGTTAATATCAAAATCATTAATATAAATAAATCTTATATCAGTATAAAGCTTGAATTTACTCAAATCTACTTTTTTGTAAAAATCTATATTATTATAAACTACTATCAGTTCCTTTGTATCATAACTCTGTCTTAAATAATTATTTATCAATTTATCCAAATTAAAAGCAGAGTCTATATAACCTATAATAGATATCCCTCTATTATAAATTTTGTCATATTCAATATTTATCTTATCTAAAATATTACTTACTCTATGAGTATATGTATGATTATTAAAAACCTTCCTTTGTCCCTTAACAGATAATTTATCCCTATAATCTTTATTATTGAGTAATTTATTTAACCACTTCTTAGTTTCACTTTCATTACTTACTATATGAACTATATCATCTAACATCATTTTTAAACTTCTTGAATAAGTGCTTACTAAATTCACTCCACATGCTAATATTTCAAACACTCTCATAGAGTTCATAGTAGGGCTATCTCTTACAGTGTTTACATTTAATAATACATAATATTTTTTATACATTTTTATCATATCTTCATAACTAAGACTTGGTCTTATATATTTCACATACTCTTTAGGATATCTAAACTGCGAACTAAAACTTTTTTTGTAATTTCTATCGTATATATGAAGGTCATATTCAAATGCTGGTCTTAATATAGTCTTCATATCTTCTTTTCTTTGAGGAAATATATTTCCATACCACGCCCCGGCAAAAGCTACTTTTCCTATTTTTTCTTTATCTTTGTCTATAGGATTGTGTATCTTAATTTGAGCAGCATGTGGTAAAACAAACACCTTATCATTATTACACTTAATTTTGTAGTTTGGTATAGAATCAGAATCAGTCGTAAATATATAATCGAATAAATTAGCTGACCTTATAAAGCATTTAAAATTAACAGGATCTTCTTTGCTCCAAAATACAGTTGGGATACCTGCATCTTTACAAAATTTTGTTAATTTTCTAATTAAGTAGTTATTTTGAGTCAACTTTCCAGTCCACTGCCCTTTATTTCCCTCCCAAGCAGACTCTACTAACAATAAATCAGGTTTTTGGTTCTTTATAACTTTTTCATAATCATAAGTATTTATCAAAATAATATCAAATTCATACTTCAAGCATTCATAAGAAAAATCGTCTACTATACATGCTATTTTAAGATTTCTATTATCAATCTTAAACATATAACTCAACTCCTATCTACCATAGCTCACTTCATTTATCAGTATTATTTATCTTATCTAAGTATTTGCATAGCATAATATAATAAAAAGCAAACCTTATAATATTATATTAATTAAATTTGTTCACATTCATAAATTCACATATATCACACTAAAATAAATATATACATACTATATACAAAATAAAAAAATTCGCTTCATACAAAGAGAGGATGTTTCAAATGTCATATATTATATTGAACAAGAGAAAACCATCAAATTATACATTAATATTTGTAGATATACCTTCAGTTAAAACCGATATAATAAACGCTATGATAAATAGAACATATATTAACGACTATTTTGAAATACCATTTTCATATGATTTAAATCATGATTATATAGATAAAATAGAAGTAATAAGAGGTCATCATCATTTTGGAATGCATAAATATTTGAACAATAAAAATTACATGTATATAACAATGCTAACAGATCCCATAAAAAGAGTTATCTCTTCATACTATGATATTAAATCTAATAAAACATCTCCCTATTATTCTGATGTAAATAAAATAACACTCTACGATTATGTCTTAAATGATAAATTCAATGAAATTACATCTAATGTTCAAACAAAATATTTATGTGAAGATTATAGTGATAACTTAGAAAAAGCCAAGTACAATCTGCAAAATTATTTTTTAGCAGTAGGAACAGAAGATAGAATCCAGGAAATGATATCTATTTTGAAAACAAACTTAGGATGGAATGTTCCAAACAATAATTTTTATTCTCCTAAAAATTCTATCAATTATAATACTATTCCAAAGCGTATAATAGATATTATAAAAAGAAAAAATCAAAATGATATAGATTTATTTGAATTTGCAAAACAAATATCAAGTGAATATTCAAAAAAAAATAAAAATATAATAGTCAATATACCATTTAATATATCTAACTTAACTGATATGAATATGCCCTATCATAATTTTGGTATAAGAAAAGAATGTTTGACCAAAGAATGGATAGATTATAGAATAAACATATTTATGAATTACACATTAAAAAGTTTAAAAAATCAAACTAACCAAAATTTCAATGCATATATAAGATATGAGCCTTCAACAGAAGATTTAATAAAACAAGCTATTTCAAAATATCAACCATTACCAAATAATATACACTTCGTAACCACATACGAATACAATAATATGGTTTTTAAAATTATAAGAGGGTATAAATTTTTATATGAAATAACAATGTCAAGTGATGATATGTACCATAAGTCTTTTATACAACAAATGTTTGACTACACACCTAAACCTAATACAAAAATTTTGATATGTCAGAATGGCTATATATACGATTCTATTCAAAAAAGAATTGCACCTTATTTCAATCATTCTAGTTCATTTAACTGCTTAATATACTCTGTTATGGATTATTTGAATGGTAAAAGACATCCAATGGATGGATTTGAAAGTGCTATAAAACTTCCACACGAAATATTGAAAGACCCTAATTATATAAATCACTCTCATCAAAACAATGTAGCATTTGATTTTAATTTAGAAACTGAAATTTGGCCTAAAATAGATGGAGATGTATGGGTTAATAATAAGGGATATCTAGCATTGATGGGTCCTGAAATAAAAGATCAAGATAAGATTAATATGATACTCAAAGAATTTATAAAATACTAAAATCCCCTTTGTGAAAAAGGGGATTTTAGTATTTTATAAGTATTTGTATATACTATTCATAAATTCCTCAGCCCTATTATAATAAGTATGCTTTGAATAAACTTCCCTTTGACCCTCATTAGCTATATGATTTCTCTCTTTATCGTTGTTTAAATAGTATTTAACAATATCTAATGTTTCTTTTGCTGATTCACTCAAAGCCAGATGTTGTCTATCTTCAAATAAATTCAAAAGAGATTTTGTTCTAAAAGTCAAAAAGAAACTTGAACATCCCAAAACCTCAAAAGGTCTTCCTGTCGTTTTAGTACTTGATATATTATCCCATTCAAGTCCTAGCACTATCTTTGATGAACTATAAAGCAAAGGTATCTGCTCATATGGCAGATAGCCTTTTATATACTTAGAAGGAACTATTCCCTCCCATCCACTTCCCCAAATAGATATATTGTATCCGCTTTTTATAAGTGGAAGTACTATAGTATCTATACTTTTTCTTCTAAGCATTTCCTCTCCATCATTTTGTTTCCCCAAAACATTTTTCTTAGTATATTCATCATTAACAACTCCATCATGATAACTTGCCGCAATTGATATATCACTTATAAGCTTTTTATCAACTCCACAGTTTCTATGAATCATAGGATAACACCCATACCTAAGCAATGCTGCTCCCTTTCCTATTCTATTGTAATTTTGTATGCATTCTATAGCTGGCGTAAATATAAAGTCGAAATTTTTAGCCATTTTCATACTGTACTTTTGATGATAAGTTCTATCCTCAGTAGCCCAATATACGTTAAATATTCCCTTTAGATTACATATATCTCTTAAATCCTCTACATTAAGACCATTTATAATTTCTGGCCTTCCAACAGTAAAAATTACATCTGGTTTAACCTTATCTATCATATCTATCATAACTTTATATCTACCATCAGGCTTTATATTGTTCAAATCACAAACGCTAACATAATTGCCAACATCAGACAATGCTCTATAAAAACTCATATAAACAGGATAATCACAGAATGTTAAAATTCTCACTATATCTCCTCCTTTTTATACATATTCCTTTAATGCATTCATAAATTCCCCAGCTCTATGAAAATAAGTATGGTTTGCATACACTTCTTTTTGTCCTTCATTTGCAACATAAATTCTATCTTTATCATTGTTTAAATAATACTTAACTATATCTAATGTTTCATTTGAAGAACTTGAAAGTGCTAAATGAGTTCTATCTACAAATAAATTAGACAATGCCTTCGTTCTAAGACTTAAATAAAAGGCATTACTTCCAAGTACTTCAAAAGGTCTTCCTGTAGTCTTAGTACTTGATATATTATCCCATTCAAGTCCTAAGACTATCTTTGATGAACTATATAATGTTGAAATATTTTCATACGGATAATCCCCTTTAACAGATTCTCTAGGAACCATATTTTTCCATCCATTTCCCCAACATGATATTTTATATCCTGCTTCTATTAATGGATATACTATATTTTCAAAACTAAATTTTCTTTGATTGATTTCATTATCATTTTCTTGTTTGCTTATAACATTTTTTACATAGTTACAATTCATCCCAGGATAATAAGTAGCCGCTATAGTTATGTCGCTCAATAAATTAGGTACACTATTACACTTTCTATGTATACTAGGCAGACATCCATACATTAATAAAGATGACTCCTTCCCAATATTTTTATAATTTTGTACACATTCTATTGCTGGAGTGAATATATAATCGAAATACTTAGCTATTTCCATACTATATTTTTGGTGATAAGTTCTATCCTCAGTAGCCCAGTATACATTTAAAATACCTTTTTCCCTACAGATATTCTGTAAAAATTCAATAGGTATCCCATGCACAGTCTCCGGTCTTCCTATTGAAAATATAACATCTGGCTTTATTTTATCTATACAATTTAACATATGGTTAGGTCTATTTTTATAATCAACATTATTTAAATCTTGTATCACTACATAATTTCCAATATCTGATAAAGCTCTATAAAACATGCTGTAAACAGAATAACTGCAAAATGTTAGAATTTTCATAATTTCCCTCCTAGTTATAACTTTACTATCTTATTTAACATATTATGAGAAAAATGAAATTACTGTGAGGAAAATAAGTTTATACTTTTACACATATTTAACTTTTCGATTTTGTGCACTAAAAAAGAGGCTCATAAATGAGCCTCTTTAATCCATTGCGCCGTTCGCTTATTAAATTCACACCCGAGCTTCACCCAGGTGGGTGTCCTGTCGCCTGTATCTAACTTCCTCTTCTAGCAAGGCTTGTTATCCTCAGTCAAACACGAACTCCCGTATACTTCATGTAGGTTGAATTTACTAAGCCATCACGTACGCCTCAGAAGTTATCAAACAATATCTTGTTCTTGATATTATTATATACCAATCTATATATTTTTAAAAGTATTTTTGCTTTCCAAATTCTGATTTTTTTTATATTTTTTGTTTACTCTTCATCTGAACTTATCAAGTTTTGTAGGAAATTCATATTCTTCATATCTCCCAATGCTTCAGACTGCATAAGATCTTTTAACAACTCCATCTTTTTTTTCATATCCATAATTTTTGTTATACTTTCTTTTTTATTTTCTGGAAAAACTTCTATAATTTCTTTTATCATCATATTTCTTCTATCTTTATTATCCATGCTTCTAAAAAAATCAGGTTCTTCTATTCCTCTAGCTTCGTTTACTGAACTTAATTTTTTTATACCTCTTATTAAATCTAACATACTCTCAGCCTTGTTTATTATTAGCTTTTCATCCGATTTCATGTATTTTTTGCTTCTCATTAACATCTCTATTCCTCGTTCCAAACCTTTTTCATTTAATTCTCCTCCTCTAAAACTCTCAAAAATATCTTTTTCACTATTTAAAAGTTTGTCTCCATTAAGCGCAAGTACAGCCATAGCTATTATCATCTTATTATTCAATATAATTCCCTCCTCTACAAACAAATAGTACTCTTCACTTTATATCCTATGTATTTTAGTTAAAATGTGTTACTTATTTCTGTCCAATTTGCATATAGTATTTATAAAGGGGGTATTTAATATGAAAATAGATGAAAAAAAACTTAAAGAGGCTAACCTAGATAAAGAAAAAATAAAAAAAATGAAAGATAAGGTTAAAAAGGATTATGAAGGAAAAAGCGAAGATGAACTTATGGAAGAATTAAAGAAAATTTCAAAAAAAATAGATAATAAAGATAATATTTTAAAGAAATTAAAACCTTTATTGAATAAAAAGCAACAAGAAAAATTGGATAAAATAACCAAAGAATTAAACAAATAAAGAGCCCATATGGGCTCTTTATTTGCTTATTTAATCATATAACTTATTAAACTAGTTTTTCATGTATTCTTCTTAATACACAGTCCTTTATTTTACATCCTTTTTTTATCATATCTTCACACTCTGATCTTTTCTTTTGTACAAATTCACCATCATCAAGCCCACATAGATTAACCTTCACATTTAGTATTGCACCTTCAAGACCTGTATATAAAAGAAGGTTCCCTACACCTAAATCAGTTATAGCATTTTGATTTCCATAATCAACAAAATACTCCATAAGTTCAAGTGCATCTAGTGAGTTCTTAGCAGTTTCAAACGGAACATCTATAGACTGTATAGTAGCATCTTGTATAGCTTTTTTTCTTATACTTTTTTCCTCATCTGTTTCCTTTGGCAGTTTAAATGCTTTCATAACTTCATTAAAAGACTCTGTATCCCTATCTACAAGTTCTAAAAGATTATCCCTTATTAATCCTAGTTTTTTAAATTTTTCTTTAAACTCTTCTTTTATATTATCATCTAAAGCCTCAAATTTTTTCTTTCCAAAGCTTAAGTTTCCCATCATTCTTCCAAGACTTATTCCTATATTAGAAGCAAGGGCTGCAACAGATCCTCCACCAGGAGCTGGAGATGATGAATCAACTTCATTAGTAAAATCAACAACTTTCATATCTATAAGTTTCACTCTATTCACCCCTTTATTAATATACAATCTTTTTATTGTCTACAACTAATTTTCCTTCTTTATAAACACTATGAGTATGGTTGATTCCAAAATGATACATTATATAATCTACATTAGGAGCATCAAATATAACTAAATCTGCCTTTTTACCAACCTCTATTGATCCAACCTCATCCGCTTTATCAACTGCACAAGCCGCATTTATAGTCACAGCAGTTAATACTTCATTTGGAGTCATTTTAAGTGCTAATGATCCTAATTGCATTATAAGTTGTATATTTTCAGTTGGACAACTTCCTGGATTATAATCAGTAGATAAAGCAACCGGAACTCCATACTCTATCATCTTTCTAGCATCTGCATAATTTTTCATTAAACTAAATGATGTTCCAGGAAGAATATTTGCTATGACATTATTTTTAGCCATTAATTTCATGCCATCTTCACTAGCTGCCATTAGATGATCTGCAGATATAGCTCCTATCTCAGCTGCAAGTTCTGCTCCTCCTATTGATACTATTTCATCTGCGTGAATCTTAACTTTATATCCATATTCTTTAGCTTTATTTAATATCTTTCTAGTTTGATCTACCGAGAAAACTCCTTCTTCACAGAATACATCACAAAACTGAGCTAAATCTTTTACATTCGGAAGCATATCTATTATTATATCTACAAATTCATCTGGATTTTCTTTATACTCCTTAGGTACTGCATGAGCTCCTAAAAAGGTAGATACTATGTCTACAGGATGACTCTCATTTAATTTTTTATTTACTTTAAGCTGTTTTTTTTCTGTATCTAGTTCTAAACCGTATCCACTCTTTGATTCTACAGTAGTTACTCCGTATCCAAGCATTATATCAAGACTCTTCTTAGCTTTATCATAGAGCTGATCTAATGAAGCTTTTTTTGTAGATTTAACTGTACTAAGTATTCCTCCACCCTGTTTTAATATATCTATATATGGTACACCACTTATTTTTAAGCTAAATTCATTTTCACGTGACCCTCCATGAACCAAGTGAGTGTGAGGATCTATAAGGCCCGGAGTTACAGTAAGCCCCTTAGCATCATGTATATCAGTGCTATCTCCTATTAACCCCTCCATTATATGCCCTTGTCCTATATACGATATTTTCCCATCAGTTATAGCTATATATGCATTTTCAAGTATTTCAATATTATTCATTTCTTCTTTTATACGTGGTCTATTAGCCCCTCTCATAGTAGCCAATTGTCTTATGTTTTTTATAATCAAATCTGCTCTCATAATATCACCTACTCCATAAGTCCAGTTTCTAATATCTTATCCATTCCAAAGTTCTCAAGTCCTAGATAATAAGCTGCAGTATCAGCTAATGCCTCCATAGGAACTAAACCTACAATTTCGCTTCCCATAACATTTACACCATATCTTTTAGCTTCCATTCTAACTGTTTCAAACACTCTATACATACTAGTTTTAGTGTAATCTGTTAAATTCATAGTAACCTGAACTATGTTTCTCTCAGGTATCTCAACAGGACCAGCCTTACAGAATCTAAATCCTCCATTTGAATGTCTTATACATCTTGCTATCTTATTAGCTATTTCTATATCTGTAGTATCAAGATTTATATTGTAAGCTATAAGTGGCATTCTCGCTCCAACACCAGTAACTCCCGCAGTTGGATGTATCTTATTTTGTCCAAAATCTGGATGCCAATTAGGATCTTGTAATTTTTCACTCATTCCTTCAAATTGACCTTTCCTAACTGTTGCAAGATTTTCTCTATCAGGCTTTGTAGCGGCTTTTTCATATAAAAACACTGGTATTTGATGTTTTTCCCAAACATCCTTTGCACAAGAGTTTGCAAGTTCAACTGCTTCATCCATGCTCATTTCCTTAATTGGAATAAATGGAACTACATCACTTGCTCCCATTCTAGAATGTTGTCCTTCATGCTTAGTCATATCTATTACTTCAGCTGCTACACCGATAGCCTCTACAACTGCATTTTTTACAGCCTCAGGCTCTCCTATTACAGTAACAACTACTCTATTATAATCTTTATCAGCTTCATAATTTAAAAGCTTAACACCTTTTTTTCCTCTAAGAGGATTTACAATTTTCTCTATTTTATCTAAATCTCTACCTTCACTGAAGTTTGGAACACATTGAACTATTTTAGCCATAATTTATTCCTCCTATTATTTAAATTCTTTATCAACTAAACTTCTTACAAGTTCGTCACTAGCTATATAAGGTAGTGTTATATGATCTGTACCCTTATTGTTTTGGTTGTATTCAATACTTGTAGTTATAGAATTTTGATTTCTTGCCCATGATCTTCTTGCTACCCCACCCATAACATCCCATGGCATAGCAGCATTTAATATATCATCTACTCTCTTACTTCCATCAAGTACCATTCCAAATCCACCATTTATAGATTTCCCAATACCAACTCCACCACCATTATGCAGTGCTATAAGGCTCATACCCCTTGCAGCATTTCCTGCAAAACAATGAGTTGCCATATCAGCCATTATATTACTTCCATCTTTTATATTTGAAGTCTCTCTAAATGGAGAATCTGTTCCAGATACATCGTGATGATCTCTTCCAAGCATTACAGGTCCTATTTCACCATTTCTGACCATTTCATTGAACTTAAGCGCTATTTTAGTTCTTCCCATAGCATCTTGATATAATATTCTTGCCTGTGTTCCAACTACTAACTTATTATCATGTGCATCTTTTATCCATATATAGTTGTCTCTATCTTGATATCTTCTATCTGGATCTATACAATCCATAGCAGCCTTGTCAGTTTTTAATAAATCTTCTTCTTTACCACTTAAGCAAACCCATCTAAATGGTCCATATCCAAAGTCAAATAATTGAGGTCCTAATATGTCTTCTACATATGAAGGGAATATGAATCCATCTTTTTCATCTACTCCATTTTTAGATATTTCAACAGCTCCCGCATCATACACTGCCTTCATAAAGCTATTTCCATAATCAAAGAAATATGTTCCATTTTCGTGCAGCTTTTTAATAAGTTCAAAATGATGTTTTAAAGTTGAATCTACAAGTTCTATAAATTTACCCTTGTCTTTATCTAATAGTTCAGTTCTTTCTTCAAATGTAAGACCTTGAGGACAATATCCTCCATCATATACAGCATGGCATGATGTTTGGTCTGAGAGTAAATCTATTTTAACATCATTATCAACAGCATACTCTAAAAGATCTACTATATTTCCATGATATGCAATTGCACATTTTTCTTTTTTATCCATATATTCTTTAGCAACATCGAAAGCATCTTTAGCTGTTTTAACAACCTTGCTTACCCAGCCTTGTTCATATCTAGTTTCAATTCTTGAATAATCAACCTCAGCTATAATACCTACTCCATTAGCAATTTCAACAGCCTTCCCTTGTGCTCCACTCATTCCTCCAAGACCCGATGTTACGAATAATTTTCCTCTTAAATCACTTTTTTCATCAAGTCCTAATATTAATCTTCCAGCATTTAATAAAGTAGAATAAGTTCCATGTACTATACCTTGAGGTCCAATATACATCCATCCTCCTGCTGTCATTTGTCCATAGTTAGCAACACCTAATGCCATTGCTCTGTGCCAATTTTGCTGGTCATCAAACATACCAATCATAAGAGCATTAGTAATTATAACTCTTGGAGCTTTAGGATTTGATCTAAAAAGACCTACAGGGTGTCCAGATTGAATAACAAGAGTTTGATCAACCGTAAGTTCTTCAAGATATTTCATTATAAGTTTATACTGCATCCAGTTTTGACAAACTTGTCCTGTTTCTCCATAAGTAACAAGTTCATAAGGATATAAAGCTATATCAAAATCTAAATTATTATCTATCATTACCTGAAAGGCTTTACCTTCAATACACTTTCCTTTATATTCGTCTATAGATTTAGCCTTTATATTCCCATTTGGTCTAAATCTATACCCATATATTCTTCCCCTAGTTAAAAGCTCGTCTAAAAATTCAGGAGCTAATTTTTCATGTAAATTTTCCGGTATATAACGAAGAGCATTTTTTAAAGCAAGCTCAGTTTCTGCTTTGTTTAAAGTAAATTCTCTCTTCGGCGCCCTTCTTATATTAGGCATAAATTCAGGCACTTCATAAAGTACGTCATCAAGCTTTATCGTCATCCCATTAAAAATATCAATATTAGATATCATAAAAAACTCCCCCTTATAATTTTTTATACTTTAATCTAAAAATTCGCTTTATGTTATAGCATATCTCATGTCTCCAATAAGTTCATTATAAATATCTTCAAACTAAATTATATGAATTTATCGTCTATAAAACGTCTAATTTATCACATGAACTATATTTTTCCATATAATATTATTGTAATAGTCAAAAACTAAATTCGACCAAGAAGGTGATTTAAATGAATATTTGTGTAATAGGTGCTGGTTACGTAGGTCTCATAACCTCTGTTTCATTTGCTAAAATGGGAAACAATGTAATCTGTGTTGAAAAAAATATAGAAAAGGTTGATAGTTTAAATAATGCAATCCCAACTATATATGAAGAAGGTTTAGATGATTTACTAATTGATTGCCTAGAAAATAAAGCTATAAGCTTTACAAATGAATTAGGTGACAGCGTTAAAAAATCTGACATTATATTCATAGCTGTGGGAACTCCATCTCTTGACAACGGAGAAGTGGATATGAGTCAAGTATATGAATGTATAAATGAAATATCTAAATATATAAATAGATATAAAGTAATAGTAAATAAAAGTACAGTTCCTGTTGGTAGTCAAAATTATGTGAAAAATTTATTAACTAAAAATGGTGTACCTCGTGATAATTTTGATGTAATATCTAATCCTGAGTTTTTAAGAGAAGGAAAGGCTTTGTATGATTTCTTTTATGGAGATAAAATAGTAATAGGATATGAATCTCAAAAATCTAAAAATATAATGAACTTATTATATAAACCATTCAATATACCAATTATATTTACAAATCCAGAAACTGCTGAGCTTATAAAGTATACCTCAAATGCCTTTTTATCTACTAAAATCTCATTTATAAATGAGATTGCTAATTTATGTAACAAGGTAGGTGCTGATGTAGATACAGTAGCTCTAGCACTAGGTCTTGATAAAAGAATATCTCCAGAATTTCTAAAACCAGGAATAGGCTATGGTGGATCATGTTTTCCAAAGGATACTATTGGACTTATTTCAATAGGAGAAAAATATGACTGTCCATTTGAAATAGTTAAAAGTGCAGTTAGCGTAAACAATAAACAAAGAATTATTCCAGTTGATATATTACTTGAAGAATACGATGATATAAAAGATAAGACTATAACTCTCTTAGGACTTACATTCAAAAGCGGAACAGATGATATAAGAGAATCTCCATCTTTATATATAATAGAAGAACTTTTAAAAAAAGGTGCCTCAATAAATGCATACGACCCTATGGTATCAGATGAAATAAAAGAGATATATCCAAATATAAATTATTTTGATAATATTAAAGATTCTTTATTAGAATCAGAATGTATTATTATATGTACAGATTGGGAAGAATTTAAAGGTATAGATTTAGACTTTGTTAAAGATAATATGAAGGAAGCTTTTATAATAGATGGAAGAAATATGTTAAGCTTAGATGAAGCTAAAAAAAGAAATATAACGTATTACTCAATAGGAAAAGGACATACAAAAGGCTGTTGATTATCAACAGCCTTTTTTTATTTATATTTTTTTTGCACATAATCGAATAGTTTCAATAATCTATTAGCAATTACATCCCAATTATGATTCTTTTCAACAAACTCTCTTCCAGCTCTACCCATCTCAATAGACTTTTCTTCATTTTCTATTAAATATTTTATATACTTGCTAAATTCATCTGGATTTGTATAATCATCAATTGCAAATCCATTAACACCTTGATCTATTACTTCTGCATTTCCACCTCTGTTAGTAGTTATTATAGGAAGTGCACTTGCCATAGCTTCATAGTGTACTCTCGCAAGAGGTTCTTGCCATTGAGATGTACAAACGAATAAATCCCCCATATTGTAATATTTAGGTATTTCATCAGGAGTTAAAAATCCTGTAAATGCTATATTATCCTCAAGTTCTTGAGCCTCAATCTGAAGTTTTTTTACATAGTCATCAGTAGCATTATTCCCATACCACTTACTTCCAACAAATATAAGTTTAGTATCTGGATAATCTTTTAGTACATTTTTCATAGCATTGATTAAAATATGAGGGCCCTTTTTCTTAGATAATCTTCCAACATATATAATAACCTTTGATTGGTACTTTACTCCATATTTTTTTCTCATATCCATTCTATCTTTTAAAACATCTTCACTCCAAAACGGCTTTATAAGATCTAAATCAACTGCCGAATAGACAGGGTTCATCTTTCCCTTAGCATTTGGATATAAACTTTCAACTCCATTAGCTATAAATTCACTTACAGTACATATAAACTCCACTCTATCTATGCACTCCTTGGCTCTTTTAGAATCTATTTTTTTAGGTAAAAACATTTCATTATGAAGGCTTAAACTAAAAGGTGTCTTAGGTAAATCATTGCTAAGAACACGCACCCACTTAGGTCTATTAAACACATGTACAAGATCAAATTCATCGGTAAGATTTTCTTTTACATTGTTTACATACTCCGCTTTTGTTCTTCCATGAACTCTTATATGAGTTATGTTATCAATTTCTTCTCTATCTGGTAAATTAGTATTACTTACGCTAAATACAGTTATATCATGATGCTTGGATAGAATAGGAAGTAAATTAGTTATATATATTTGAATAGCTCCACTGAGTATAGGTGGTACTGGTAGTTTTTCCGTACACACAAATGCAATTTTCATAAATATCTCCTTCCTAGAAAAAATCTTTTAATAAACTCACCTTGCTAAGCTCTAATTTAGCTATTGATTCTATCTTATTAGCACCAACATTCTTATTTTTCTTATACAAGTTCTTGACATCCCCGAAAAACCAATGAGGATATAATAAATCTATCTTTAATAATTCTAACATTTCAGGAGATAGCTTGTTGTACTCTTCATAATATGATAAAGTTGTCTTTATTATATTTTCTTTCCATACTCCTCCCTTTTGCATCTTCTTACCTATTATTTTTCTAAGGTCTCTTATAACTAAATCATAAGTTACTCCATCAAGATCTATCACATAAGGACCATTATTTGAATAAATAACATTCCCAACCCCATAATCCTGATGACATAAATTAAATTTATGAAGCTCATTGTCGCAAATATTAAAATAAGATGATTTTTCAATCATATCTATACTAATATCAGCAAGCTCTATTATAGAATCTATATTGTCAAAATATGCTTTATGAGATGCATTATTTAAATTATTAGAAGCCTCATCCTTCCATTTTAGCATTCTCTTTTTCATAGATTCATACTGATTTTTCCACTCTCCTATTTTTGATGATACTTTAGCTTCTTCAGGAGGTATATAACCTATAGAATCAATATGAAACTTAGCAAGAGCCTGCATTGCAATTCTAAAATCTTCAGCCTTTCCAAAGTTCAGATCTTTTGACTCTATCCATTCATATACTACAAATAACTGTTCGTTATATTCAGTCAAAGGCTCTCCATCATTGTTTAAATATATACTCGGAACATGTCCCCCTTTATTTCGTATATATACTTGTGCATTAACTGAGAATAAAGCTCTTTCCTTACTGTGTCTAAGTCTTTTAAGGCATACTGTTTTCCCATTATAGTCAAACTTCCAAATAGTCTTAAGTCCACTATTTTGAATTATTTTAAATTCATCTACTTCCATCCCATAAGTTAGTAAAACATCCTTAGCTAGTTGATTTAAAATCGACATATATATTCCTCCCCTTACCTTGGAATAATCTCTTCAAAATTATTTATAATATGTTCTACTGATTTTTCAATAGATATCATTTCCTTTAATCTCTTAACATACTTTTGCTCTGTCCAAGTCTTTTCTCTTTTTTCATAATATTTACTCATTATTCCTACAAATAAATGAGGGAATGTTAGTGTAGGTTTTAATAAATTCCATTGATAATCTTCAAGAGGATTTTGCTCATTGTACCACTTTACTATTTTCTTTGTGAGTTCCAATTCCCATCCATCATTTTTTCTCTTCATTATCTTATTTAATATCTTTCTAATATCTCTAAGAGGTATATCAATAGTCAAAGAATCCGTATCTAATATATATAATTTCCCGGAGTTCTCCAATATACAGTTGCCAGCTGTAAAGTCTTGATGGCAAAGACCTCCATTTTCATCTATTTCTTTCACCCAATCACTGTAAGATTGCTGATAAAATCCATCTATTGAACTCTTTATTCTTTCATAAAAATGAGTATATTCCTTAAGTATAATGTTCCCAAACTCGGAATGTTCCTCTTTATTAAGTTCCTCATCATAGTATTTTTCTAATTTATTCATATCTTTTTCGTACTTCTCTATCCAAAGCCCAAGATGAGTTCTAACCTTATAATCTTCTCTAGGCTTAAATCCTCTAGATGCCTTATGAAATCTTGCAAGCTCGTGTATTATTCTTTTAACATTTTCATCACTTGAATAATCAAGAGTAGAGCCATCAATAGCTTCACTTAATACAAAGCAAATATCATCCTTTATAACATAATCATCTCCTGATTTGGTCTTTATTATCTTAGGTATATAAACTCCATTACTATTCAAATGATTAACTGCATCTATAATAAAATCTAGTGTTTTATATGAAAAAGACTGCTTCTTAAGTATTTTATAACCCTTATCAGTATTAATCCACCAAACACCTTTCTTACCTTTATAAGATTCTAATTTTATTCCTTTAACAGCTATATCATATTCCTTCAAAACAGGAGTTATATCTTCACCTTTTGCTGGCATATTCTCTCCTCCTTCAATCTCATAAATTTCTAACAGATAAAATTAATGGGGGCTTTCGCCCCCTCCTTTTTATAAAGTTAAACTTAGTTTTTAAAAGTCAATTTCTTCTTCCTCTTCTTCAAATTCTTCAAATTCCTCTTGGTTTGCCCAACTTATTTTAACAGAATAGGATCCTTCTACTTCATTATTTTCATATTTCACCTTGTATACTAATTCTTTATCACCAGGAAGTACTACTTTTTCGCCTTCTATTTCAAGTATTTCTTTCATTAGTTTTGAATAATTTTCCTTCAAGAATGCATATAAATCTTGTTTGCTTCCTATATATTTTTCTTGATATTTCACTTTATAATTCCCCCTCCGTATGATTATTTAAAGTTTGTAACCTAACTTCTCTATATTATATTCTGTATATAAAATTTTGTTACTTATAATAAATAAAAATTTTTGATGTATTTTATTTGTTCATGTATACCTTTTTCTATATCAAATTCACATTTATATCCTAAAAACTTCCTTATCTTGCTTATATCAGAGTAAGTATCCTTTACATCTCCTTTTTCAAAATCCAAGTAATTTATATTAGCTTTTTTATCTATAAGTTTTTCTATTATTTTTACTAGATCTATAAGCTTTATTGGACTTTGACTCCCAACATTAAATATATCTGATTTAATATCTGAATATGCAGCTTTTATATTGGCATCCACTATATCATCTACATATGTGAAGTCCCTTCCCTGATTACCATCTCCATATATGCATATTGGTTTATCATTTAATATATTTTTTATAAATGTGCTAATAGCCATCTCTGGTCTTTGTCTTGGTCCATAAACTGTAAAATATCTAAGAGATATAACTGGTAATCCGTAATTTTTGCTATAAAGATCACATAAATTTTCTGCCGCAAGCTTAGTAACTCCATATGGAGAGTAAGGCTTTGTTATTTGTGTTTCCTTCATAGGTACAGTATTTATATTTCCATACACCGAGGATGATGAAGCATAAACTATCTTTTTTATATCAAATTCTTTAGATTCCTCTAAAAGTTTTTGAGTTGCAGATATGTTATTATATATATACTCTTCAAAATCATATCCCCAACTTCCTCTTACTCCAGGTTGACCTGCCTGATGAAATACATAATCTACATCTAAATACTTTTTTAAATCACAGATTACTAAATTTTCACTTACCAAAGTGAATTTATCATTTAAAATCAAGTTTTTTAAATTAAATTCTTTTATATCTTTAGAATAATAATCAGTAAAAGAATCTATTCCTATAACCTCAAATCCTTCATCTAATAGTCTTTCACTTAAAGTGGAACCTATAAATCCTGCACATCCAGTTACAAGTGCTTTCAAAATATCAACCCCCTCAAATTAAGCATTTAGTATACTTATATGATTTTAATTAAAGCTAAGTTCTAAAAAAAATATTGATTTTAATATCACATTTCTATCTCACCTTGAATAATATATATAAGTATAGAGAAGGAGGGGGTATTATGGATAATAAGTATAAGAAAGATAAACGTGTAACAACTATTATCACTAATACAGTTTGCGGTAAAAAGACGCAATTATGTCAAAATACTATAAGCTTGGATATTGATGATATTGTACTACCTACTCAAATTTTAGGTTCAGCTATTAGAAATGCTCATATTGAAGAGACTAAAATCGTTGATATATCAAATGATTTTATGTTAGTAAACGTTATTGGAGAATTTGAAGTTCATGTTTGGTATGAAGAAAACGACAATACAAATGTAGTGAAAAGTTTCGAAAATTTCTCGCAAAATGTATCTATACCAGTGTTTGAAGGTGTAGATTACTACAGCAAAAAAATACTGTGTAAACTTTCTAAAAAACCAGTATCTCTAGGTGCAATGATTATAAATAAGAGTGGATGCCCTACTATTTCTGTAGAAGTAGAGTATGAGATTAAAATGGAAATCACAGGAGAAGCTCGTATTAACGTTTTATGTTATTTAGAAGAAAAAGAATGTGAACCTAATACTAGAAAATTAGATTTTTGCTTTGATGACGACGATGATGATCACGATGACTAACCATTAAGAGCATGTAATATTACATGCTCTCTTTTATTCTTTCACTACAAAAATAATTATTTTTATAATAGTAGTATAAATTTTCTATTTTACATTCTAGTCCACTTCTATTTTTAAGTAGTGCAAACTCAATTTTTCTAGGATATTGATTCTTAAGTTCATGATATTTTCTTATTTTTTCAATATCAGTTCCATTTTTAAACTGTTCAGATATATTCTTAAACTGCAAATATGCAGCTACATCTGCTATATCCTCTATATCATATATATCCTTAAAGCTATTATAGTTTGCCTGTTTAAAATATGAATCTCTGCTTTGAGATGACATACATATTATAGCTATACCTAGATTTTTTACCATATCCTTTAGCTGACTTAAATTACAATCATTTTTTTCTTTATCGGTAATTTTAGTATCTAAAGACCTAATAGCTTGTATATAGTCTATTATTACAATAGGCTTAGCTTTTTTTATTTTTATATGATTTTCTATTCTATCTTTTATCTGATTTATTGAAAATTTAAAATCACATTCAATAATATCTATTCTTCGAGAAACTTCTTCTTTATATATATCAACTACTTTTTCTAACGCTTCTCTATCAATTTCATCATAACTTATATCGAGTGAATCTAATTTTTTATATTTTCTAGGATTTAATAAAAATAGTTTTCTACATAAACTTATATCTGTAAGTTCTCTTTGCTTCATTTGATATGAAAAAAATAAAACCTCATGTCCTTGCCTACATATATTGTCTCCTATTTGATTTAAAAAGTCTGTCTTTCCAAAACTAGGCATAGCACCTATAACATAAAGTTGATTAGATATTCCCCCACCTATTAATTTATCTATATTCTCAATTCCTGTTGAAACTTTAAATTTGCCTCTATATTCATTAGTATTATTCAAAATCTCATTTAAATAAGAATTTACATTTTCATAATTATTTTTAAAACGTCTACCCATATATCCCCCTTAAATACACTCTAATTTTTTAAAGCTACATTATTTTCTTTTATATGATTTATATTGAAATTAAGTCCTTTAAGCTTATAAAATAATATATCCTGCTTAATATTATCTGAATTCTTATTAAATATATATTCTATCTTTTCATAAATGATTCTCTTTTTAGTATTACTCTGCTTGTTGAATATATATTTTCTGAGTTTATTATGGGTGAATACATATTTATTTTTACCGCTATTTACATCTTCTTTTATAATATTTTTTACTTCTAATTCATCTAAATAATCTATTAACTCAAGCTGAGATTTACCCGTTATAAGCTTTAATATATTTATATTAAAACCTTCTAAAAATATAGATGCTATATCAAGTATTTTAATTGATTCGCAAGATAAATCACTTAAAACGCTCTTTAGCATTTGGATACATTTATCAGACATTGTATCTTTATTTTGATTGTCTATATTATCTATAATTTCATTAATAAAGAATATATTTCCTTCACTTTCTTTATACACTTTATCTGATATGTTTTTGTCAAATTTACATTTAGAGATTTTTAATTTACATATTTCGTATACCTGCCTTTGATCAAATCTCTTAAGCTGTATATTTATCAATTTCTCATTTTTAATCATAAAATTCTTAAATCTATCTATATTATATTCATAAGAAGTTCGAGCAGTCGCTATTAAATTTATATCGTCTTGTCTTATAAGTAGACTCTTTAGTAAATTTATACTGGTCTTATCCATCCAATGTATATCATCTACTAATATCACAATTTTTTTGTTTTTAGATACCTTTTCAACTATATTTACTATAGTATTTTTTATTAATTCAAGTTTCAATAAATCTAATTTTTCATATTTGTCGTGGTTCATATCAAATATAGGAAATATAGTGTCTATATTTTTTTTCCAAGACTTCGGTATATTTATATTTTGATCTTTTATTATCTTATTCAAATTTATAAGTATATCATTCCATGGCTTTAATAAGCTTTCTCGTTCCCCTTCATAGCAAGTTATATCTATTATATAAGATTTTTTTTTGTTAACATTATTTATAAACTCATCTTTAATCTTTGTTTTTCCTATTCCAAATTCACCTGTTATAAGTATTGATTTTGAATCTTCTCCTTTTATAAATTTATTGTAATTATCAAGTATATACTTTATTTCTTCCTCTCTATAATAAAATAAGCTCTCTTTTTTAAATTCTATTTGGCTTATATTTTTTTCATTTAATATTTTTTTATACAAATTATAAGTCTTATCATCTGGTTTTATTCCAAGCTCTAAATCTAGCATTTTCTCTAACCTATAGTATAAGTTTATTGCCTTATAAAAAAATCCCTGCTCGTAATATATATTCATCAAAGCCCTGTAGGCTCTTTCATCAAATTCATCCTCATTCATAAATGCTTTTGCACATACTAAAGCTTCTTCGTACTTTCTTTTTTTCATCAACAATTTAGTCTTATTATATAATCTATCTATATTCATATCTTTATATTTTTGTCTTTTACTATTTATCCACCAATTAAAATTTTCATTATTTTTTAATATAAGTCCTTTTAAAAATTCGCACTTCCCATTTTCAAAATATATATCTTCTTTATTTAAAAAATCATTTAAATCTGTTTTTATATGTGTCTGTGGATTTATACTAACAGTGCTTTTTTTAGGGGATATTATTATATCCATATTAAATACTTTTCTTATTTGATACATTGCATTTCTAAGGTTTTTCTTAGCAGTACTCTCCTTTGAATCCTCCCATAAAAGGTTGACAAGCTCATCTCGGGTAGCTTCTTCGTTTATTACTAAATAATAAAAGAGTGCCTCCGTTTTTTTATAAGGAAAACAAATAATATCATTATTCTTAGATACACTATGATTATTAAAAAATTTTATATTTATAATATCCATAACTATAACCCTCTTTTTATTAATTATATTTTATAAGTTCTGTATTTTTAAACAATAAATGGTATAGATTTAAAACTATACCATTCATTATATTTAATAAAACATCTTAATTAAGTTTTCCTATCTTTTCTTCTATTTTATCAACTATTATATTTGAGATTATCAAATCTTCACATTTGTTTATTTCTTTATACATTATTATATCTTCTTCTATAGTCTTAGTCTTTTCTCTTATAAGTTCATAAGCTATATTAGTTCCAGTTCCAAGACTTTTGTTCTCATTAAGGTCTATTCCTTGTGCTGCTCCTAGCATTTCCATAGCAAGTACCTTTCTTACATTTTCCATTACTTCTCTAGCCTTTCTAGCTGCTATAGTACCCATAGATACATGATCCTCTTGATTTGCTGATGATGGTATAGAATCAACACTTGCTGGATGTGCTAATACCTTATTCTCAGAAACAAGTGAAGCAGCAGAATATTGAACTATCATAAATCCAGAATTTAGTCCTCCCTTTTTAGTTAAAAATGCAGGAAGTCCTCCTAATGTAGGATTTACAAGTCTTTCAAGCCTTCTCTCTGACACATTTGCAATCTCAGCTAAAGCTATAGCTAAAAAATCAAAGCTTAAAGCCATAGGTTGTCCATGGAAATTCCCTCCTGATATAACTTCCTCTACCTCAGGGAATATAAGAGGGTTATCAGTTGCAGCATTTATTTCAATCTCTACTCTTTTCTTTATATAATTAATAGCATCCTTACTAGCTCCATGAATCTGAGGAGTACATCTTAATGTATATGCATCTTGAACTCTAATTTCTCCTTGAGTTGTAGTCATCTTACTATTTTCTAGTATATTTAAAATATTTTTAGCTGCATTTATTTGACCTTCATGACCCCTAACTTCATGTACCTTTTTATCAAAAGCTGTAACTATTCCATTAAGAGCTTCCATAGTAAGTGCTGCAGCGATATCTGCAGTTTTTAATAAATTAACTGCATCATATACTGTTAATGCTCCAACAGCAGTCATTACCTGAGTTCCATTTATAAGTGCAAGACCTTCTTTTGATGTCAGTTCCACAGGTTTTATATCAACTTTGTTTAAAGCATCTATACCGTTTATTTTTTCTCCTTTATATATAGCTTCTCCTTCACCAATCATAACTAAAACCATATGAGAAAGTGGTGCTAAATCTCCGGATGCACCAAGTGATCCTTTTTGTGGTATTAATGGATGAACTCCTTCGTTTAACATTTTAATAAGAGTATTTAAAGTATTTAATCTTATTCCTGAATATCCCTTAGCTAGATTGTTTATTCTAAGAAGCATTATGCTTCTCGAAACCTCTTCATCAAAGTATTCTCCTACCCCACAAGAATGACTTATTATTAGATTTCTTTGTAATGTTTTAGTCTCTTCTTTACTTATAACAACGTCAGAAAATTTGCCAAATCCTGTAGTTATTCCATAAACTATCTTTTCCTCATCAACAAACTTATCAACTATATTTCTAGCTTTTATAACTTTTTCCTCTGATTCTTTAGTAAGTTCTACCTTGTATCCATTTCTAGCTACATTGATAACATCTTCAATAGTTAAACTCTTCCCGTCTATATATATCTTATTCAAAGTAATACCCCCCTTTTTGAAATTATCTAAAAATTCATTTTGTTTATAATTTATTCTATATTCGTAATCATTTTCCCTTTATCTTTTTGATATATTTTGCAAAATATTTATGGTTTTTACATTTTATGTAAATCAACACACATCGCTGTATCACTTTATTTGAGCACAGTGGTGCATTTTTTAAACCTCTTATTCGACATTAAATTATGGGTTTTAAATAAAAAAAATGTACAAAAAAAATAGGTCATATATGACCTATTTTTTAAGAACACTTTGTCTTTCTACAAGACTATACGGAAGAAGAATTTTCTTATCTTCTAATCCCTCACCATTTATCATCTTAACTATCATTCTAATAGATACAGCTCCCATATCATATATAGGCTGTTTAATAGTAGTAAGTGCTGGTCTATATAAAGATGCTAATTTAATATCATTATAGCCTGATACAGATATATCTTCTGGCACCTTATACCCAGCATCTAATATACAATTTATAACCCCTACTGCTATTTCATCATGAGATGCAAATACTGCATCTGGTATATCCTTTGCTTCAATAAGCTCACTCATAAGATAATATCCAGATTCACTAGTTGCATCTCCTTCTTTTACAAGATTTTCATCAATTTCTATATCAGATTCTTCTAATGCTTTTTCATATCCTCTATATCTATCTGAATCCATTATACTATCTTGTACAGATGATTTCATAAATGCTATTTTTTTATTACCGTTTTCTATTAGGTATTTTGTCATATCATATGATGCTTCAAAATTGTTAATACTTACAGAATAGACATCAAATTCACTTGCATTCTTACTTATGTATACAGCTGGTATATTTGCTTTTTCTATTACATCTACATGGTCTTGATTCATCTTCCATGATACAAATATTATACCTGCCACCTGCTTTGATTTTAAAAGATTAATATATTTTAATTCTTCATCAGGTTCTCCATAACTATTACATAAAACAATATCATAATTATATATCTTACCCACTTCTTCTATTCCATTAAGTAATTCTCCCATAAAAAAATCAGATATATCCGGTACTATTACTCCTATCAACTGACTTTTCTTGGTTACTAAGCTTCTAGCTAGTGGATTTGGAACATATCCCGTTTCTTCTATTATTTTTAATACTCTTTGTCTTATTTCATTGCTTACAGGCTTCGAATTGTTGATTACCCTCGAAACTGTCGATATAGAAACTCCTGCTTTTCTAGCTACATCCTTTATAGTAATCATTGTATCACTTCCTCTCATACTTTAAATTTTTTCCTTATTTAAAGTTTATATTCTCTATATTTATTAAATGTTAATTATACCACTTATTTATGTAAAAAACAAAGAGCTAGATTTTAATCTAACTCTTTGCTTGTATTTTTAATATTAATGACAATCAAACTCGTTGCAAGAACAAAGTATTAATATTAATATTAAGAATGGGATCCAATCACATATATCAAGATCATCTAAACAATCTTGGAATATTAAGAATAAGAAGAATAACGCTATAATCCACCAACCATCAAAGTCTTTAAAACAACCCATAATCTTACCCCCTTATAATTTTGAAGGAATATCCTTCTTGATATATACTATGATTTTAGTTATTGATTTGTTATTAATTTATTGTTGATTTTTTTCTAAATATTAGCAACATTCAAACTCATTGCAAGAACAAAGTATCATTACTAATATTAAGAACGGAATCCAGTCACATATATCTACGTCTTGAATTGTATCTTGGAACAATACAAATAAAAAGAATAACGCTATAATCCACCAACCATCAAAATCTCTTAAGCAACCCATAATATTACCTCCTTAATAATCTAAAATTAATTTGAAGGTTTTGCCTTCTTAATATATACTATGAATTTGCCTTATAATTTGTTAACAGCAGTTAAATTCATCACCTGCACACAATATTAACACTAATATTAAGAACGGAATCCAATCGCATATATCAAGATCTTGTATACAATCTTGGAACAATACAAATAAGAAAAATAAAGCTATAATCCACCAACCATCAAAATCATTAAAACAACCCATAATGTAACCTCCTTGTTTTTTTGAAGGTTATACCTTCTCATACATACTATGTACGTTAAGTTAATTTGGTTAATACATATACATGAAAATTTTGTTTTTATGTATATTCCCTTTATAATGGCAACGAATCTTAGATAACTATGTTACTCAAAAAAAGGAAAAAAGCTAGTTAAAAACTAGCTTTTTAGCACCCAAATCCACCGTCACAACAGCAAAGTAATATGATACCTATTAGTATTATAAATAAGAAGTTATTGTCATCGCCACATCCACCGAAAAAGTCAAAATCACAACAACAGAATAATACTAATAATAGTAGTATCCATATAAACCCACCATCGTCGTCGCATCCACCAAATAATCCACCTCTAAATAAATTCATCTTTTCACTCATTTTATTACCTCCCATAAATTAATATTCAAAGGTTATTTCCTTCTCATTTATGTTATGAGGTTTTATCTAATTGTGTTACTCTTATAAGAATCTTTTTTAATTTTTTTTGTATTTCATTTTTAGATAGTTTATTGTATGTATTATAGTCACTTATGTCTTGTTTTAGTTTGTGCTTATTATTTAATTTATTAATTATAGCTGTTTTTAATTTTTCTAACGAAATCATTTTATAATCAATATATGTTTCAAGAGATTTATTATTTTTAATACTTGACATACCACTTTTCAGATTGTCTATTCGTTTTATGTATTCGCTAACATTATTTTGCGTAATGTAATTTTTATTAAAATCTTCAACTATAAAATTAGTTTCTCTTATATATGGGTTTATATTGTTAACATCATTTATCAATTTATTCTGATAGATAGTTAGATTCACACAAAAAAACAATGAGTACAATATAAATATAGCTATAAATTTTCTCATATATTTCCTCCTTAGTATTACTTTAATTATATTTATATTCATATTTGTACAAGTTATTACACTTATTTAACTTAATATAAAGCAAAACATCCTTTAAAAGCTGTTAATTGCTTATCTTTAAAGTTAAAAAAATTTAGTTTTAAAGTTTTTAGCTTCCAAATAAAAAAATATATTGAAAAATTTTTAAACATGTAATAAACTACTATTAAAAATATTAGTTTATTATTGTTTAGGAGGTAACAAATATGTTTGAAAAAATAAAAGAGATAATAGCAGATCAATTAGGTGTAGATGATATAGATTCTATAACACCAACAACTTCTTTAGTTAATGACTTAGAAGCTGATTCTCTTGATGCTGTTGAAATAATGATGGCTCTTGAAGATGAGTTCGATATTGAAATTCCAGATGAGCAAGCTGAAAACTTCAAGAATATAGGAGATATATGTGCATATATCGAAAATAATAAATAAAAAAGATAAGAGGCTATCTCAAAATAGAAAGTAATTTCTATATAGAGATAGCCTGTTGTTTTATTCTATATATTAATCTTATATTTTCTCCAGTTCGTCTGTTAAAACATGAGCTAACATGTTTTGTCAATATAAAAATTGGCTTATGCCAATTTTCTAGTATTTTTAAATAATATATTTATAAGAATTACTAGCAAAATGATCTATTCGATATCATAATAGTAAAATTTTTCAATTTAGTCATTGACATTTCCATAGTAATTGATTATAATTATTTTTAAAATTAAATATTTTTAAGTAACTCTTATCAAGAGTGGCGGAGGGATCAGGCCCTATGAAGCCCAGCAACAGCTAGTATTTACTAGAAATGTGCTAATTCCTGCAGTAATATTACTGAGAGATGAGGGAATAAAATAGTTGTACATAACTATTCTAATCTAACAACCAATTCTCAAAGACTGTAGAAATGGTTGTTTTTTTTATTCTTCTCATTTTAAAATTAAAATTTTAAAAGGAGGATTAATTATGAAAGAAAAAAATTTAAATTTTGAAACACTCTGTGTACAAGGAGGATACAATCCAAAACCAGGAGAACCTAGAATATTACCTATAATACAAAGTACAACATACAAATACGAAGATCCGGACCATGTTGCCGCCTTGTTCGATTTAAAGGAAGAAGGTCATATGTACTCTAGAATAAGTAACCCAACAGTTTGTGCATTTGAAGAAAAAATATCACTTCTAGAAGGTGGTGTTGGTGCGGTAGCTGTGTCATCTGGTCAAAGCGCTACAGCTTTATCTATTTTAAATATATGTACAAATGGCGATCATATTTTGGCTTCATCTACTTTATATGGCGGAACCTTCACTCTTATTTCTTCAACTCTTAAAAAATTCGGAATAGAAGTTACATTTGTTGATCCTAGTTTATCTAAAGAAAAAATACTAGAATATGCAAAAGAAAACACAAAATTAGTTTTTGGCGAAAGTATTGGAAATCCTGGACTTAACATTCTAGATTTTGATAAGTTCTCAGAGGTAGCTAAAACAATAAAAGTTCCTTTTATTGTAGACAATACTCTAATAACGCCATATCTTCTAAAACCACTTGAACTCGGTGCTAATATAGTAATTCATTCAGCTACTAAGTATATCGATGGTCATGCTTCAAGTATTGGAGGAATAATTGTAGATGGAGGAAACTTCGATTGGACTAGTGGTAAATTTGATGAATTAGTATTACCTGACCCAACCTATAACGGAATTAGTTATGTAGAAAAATTTAAAAATCTAGCTTATATAACTAAGCTTAGAGTTCAACTTCTTAGAGATTTAGGAAATTGTTTAAGTCCTTTTAATTCTTTTTTATTTAACTTTGGGGTTGAAACACTCCACCTTAGAATGGAACGTCATAGTGAAAATGCATTAAAGTTGGCTACTTTTTTAGAAAAACATAAAAATGTAAAATGGGTTAACTACCCTTATCTTAAAAGTAGTAAAACTTATGATAATGCAAAAAAATATCTTAAAAAAGGAGCAAGTGGGATCCTAACATTTGGTATTGAAGGTGGAATTGAAACTGCTAAATCCTTTATTAAAAATTTAAAAGTTGCTTCACTAGTCGTTCATGTAGCAGATACTAGAACTAGTGTACTTCACCCTGCCAGCACAACTCATCGCCAATTAAGCGAAAAAGATCAATTAAATGCAGGTGTTACACCTGATTTAATTAGAGTTTCAGTAGGAATTGAAAGTATCGATGATATAATAGATGATTTTAACAATGCTTTAAATAATATATAATTCGAGGTGATATTAATGGTTTCAGTAGCTGTTTTAGGAAATGGAGTTGTAGGCTCTGGTGTTTGTGAGCTTATTAATAAAAATGATAATAATATAAAACTATCAAAAGTTTTAGTTAAAAATATAGATAAACATAGAAGTGATAAAAATTATAGTATTATAACAGATAAAATCGAAGATATTTTTTCTAAAGATATAGATATAGTAGTAGAACTAATTGGAGGTATACACCCAGCTTATGAATATATAAAAACAGCTTTAAAAAATAAGAAACATGTTATTACAGCAAATAAAGATCTAATTTCAAAATACGGAGAAGAACTTTTAGAACTTGCTTATACAAATAGTGTAAAACTTTATTTTGAAGCAAGTGTTGGAGGAGGTATTCCTATAATCAAAAACATTAAAAATTACTTAATAAGTAATGAAATTAAAAGTATAAAAGGTATACTAAATGGAACAACAAATTTCATTTTAACAAAAATGAATAAAGAAAAAACGTCTTATGAAAATGCCTTAAAATCAGCCCAAGAGCTTGGATTTGCAGAATTTGATCCTTCTTCAGACATTAATGGATACGATAGCGCAAGAAAACTTTCAATTCTTTCTACAATAGCTTACAAGAAAAAAGTTTGCTGGGAAAATTTTAAAGTTGAAGGAATTCAGGATATAACTGAAAGTGATATAAAAAAAGCAAATGAATTAGGAGGAGTTATTAAACTTTTGGGTATTAGTAATTTTGAAGATGGTAAGGTTTATGCAAGCGTTAGACCAGTTATAGTGAATAAAGATTCTGAGTTTGCAAAAATAAATGATGAATATAACTCTATCATAGTAGAAGGCGATAGCGTTGGTAAACTTACATTCAATGGCAAAGGCGCCGGAAAACTTCCAACAGCTACTGCAGTATACTCAGATATAATAGACTCTATACAAAACAAAGAAAATTCTTTTTTATTTAACTATGAAAAAGCTTCGCTTGAAAGTAATTCTAATACAAAATGTGATTGGTATATAAAAATCAACTATAAAAAATCACATATAATCTTAAATGAATTAACTGAACATTTCAAAAATTTAGATTTAGAAATCAATAAAAAAACTAATCAAATCCTTGTAATGGCTAAATCTGAATGCGAAAAATATATAAATGAAATATCAGACAGATTACTTCAATTAGAAGATGTTGATTCTATAAACTCTTTAATGGTTTTAAATAATTAAAGGAGGGATATGAAATGCCTCTTTTAATATCACAAAATGCTTCTTTATACAATGCTTTGACTTATGAAGGTGTATGTTTAATAGATAAGTGTAAATTTAATAAAAATATAAAGCCATTAAAGATTCTTATTTTAAACTTAATGCCTACGAAATTAGAAACTGAAATTCAACTACTTAGAGTCCTAGGATTTAGTAATCACTATATAGAAATAACATTTTTAACAACTAAAACATATACATCTAAAAATACCTCTAAAGATCATTTAGGTATGTTTTATAAGACTTTTGGCGAAATAAAAGACGAATATTTTGATGGTATGATTATAACTGGAGCGCCAGTTGAACATTTAGATTTTGAGGATGTTATATACTGGAATGAGCTTAAAAGTATAATGGATTATTCATCTAAAAATATAAAATCTACTTTCCATATATGCTGGGCAGCTCAAGCAGGGCTTTACCATCATTATGGAATAAAAAAATATAATCTAGATAAAAAGATTTTTGGTGTTTTTTCCCATAAGTTAAATATTCAAAATTCAAAATTATTAAATGGATTTGATGATGAATTTTTTGCTCCACATTCAAGGTATTCATTTATCAAAAAAGATGATTTTAAAAATTTAGATAATCTTCAAATATTATCTGAATCAGATGAAGCTGGAATATATATAGTAAAATCTAAAGATTTAAAAAATATATTCGTAACTGGTCATTCAGAGTATGATTCTTATACTCTAGGTAAGGAGTATAAAAGAGATATTGATAAAAATATAGCCGTTCAAATTCCTAAAAACTATTTTTTGGATGATGATCCAAATAATAAGCCTATTGTGAAATGGAGGGGTCATTCTAATTTATTGTTTTATAATTGGATAAAAATATTGACTTCTCTATAAGTAAAAATAAGAGGGATACCCCTCTTATTTTTCTTCATAAAACTTAACATTCTTAATTACTATATCAACACTTCCATCCGGATTCTTTTTCATTTGATATTTGAGATAGTCATCAAATTCGTCCATACTACCTTTTATTTCAAATCCAGTATCCGTTTTTATACTTTTCTTTTTAAGCTTTTTTTCAACCCATTTTTTATCTATTGAAAAATTATTCTCTTCTATTCCGTCTTCAAACATCTGCTCTTTAAACCCATACTTTAAATCATCATCTTCTACTGTTTTTTCTATGAATTCTTCTATATCTACTACTTCTTTTTCTTTTAATGTATAAAGCAAATTCTCTCTCATAACTCTAGCAGTATCTATATCATCATAAAAACTATTTGCTATCCATTTTTCAGTTGAATCTCTAAATATTTTAGTTTTATCTTTATCATCAAATACAATACTGCAATCAAATAATTTTTTTACAAAGAAACTTTCATCCCTATAAGCTGATTTAGCTGCTTTTTTATCTAAAATTTCTAAATGATATTCATCATTAACACCACTCAAGCCTACTATTGCAGCAGCTTTTATCTTTTGGGAAGAACTTAAAAGACCAACTTCATGAGGAACTAAATTTATCTTTAATCTTTCTTCTACTACCTCAATTGAGTGAGTATAAGACTTCTTGTATTCAAGCGGAAGTATTTCAACATAAGTATCCTCTTTTATAGAATATAAACATATAGCTAAATCACATGATTCTGTAGATGAATCTGTTTTCATTTTATCAAATATATATTGAGCAATCTCTTTTGAATTATCTACAAATGTATTATTATCATATATTATTGCTTCACATAGATCTTTCAATTTATTCTCATTTTCATTGAATGTAGCCTTTTTAAAATCATCATCTCTTAATACTTTTTTAGTATGCTTTTGTAAAAGATCTTCTATCTCCTTTGTCATCATTCCCTCAAAATCATTTAAAACAGGCATATCAGAATTTTTATCTAATACATGTATTATAAACTTGTGTATTATCATTATTTCTCCCCCTTTAGTTTTTCTATTAATTGTTTCATATCGTCTGGAAGATCAGCTTTAAAATTAAGTTTTTCTTTAGTTCTAGGTTGACTAAATTCTAATTCATATGCATGAAGAGCTTGTCTTTTTATTAAGTTTTCATCAACATATCCATAAAGTTCATCCCCTATTATTCCATATCCTAAATGGCTTAAGTGTACTCTTATTTGATGGGTTCTTCCAGTTTCAAGTAATACTTCTACTATTGTAGCATCTTCTAATCTTTCTATGACTTTAAAATGAGATACTGACTTTTGACCTCTTTCATCTACTATTCTTTTTATACTGTCTTCTGCCTCTCTATATATGGGTTTATCTATAGTACCGAAATCTTCTTTTATTAAACCTTTTACTATTGCTATATACTTTTTAGTAACATGATTATCTTTCATATCTTGAGATAATAAGTGATGCGCATATGCATTCTTTGCAACTATTAATAATCCAGATGTGTTCATATCTAATCTATTTACAAATCTTATTCTAGGATCCTCATCCTTGTCCTTTAAATAAAACATAATCCCATTCGCAATAGTTTTATCAGGATGACTCTTTGTTGGATGAACAACCATGTACGGAGGTTTGTTTATCATCATAATGTCAAAGTCTTCATACTGTACATGTGTATTTAAATTTTGAGGTTCAAAATGATTACTTTCTTCGTCTATTTTAACTTCTATCAAATCACCTACTTTAGTTTCATAAGAAAGAGTTTGATATTTTGAATTAACTAGTATATTTCTATCTTTTTTCATCTTATTTATAAACCTAACAGACATATTCAGTTTATCTAACAAAATCTTTTTTAATGTAAGTTCTTTATCTTGTACCTGATATTCTATCAAGTTGTATCTTTGTTTTTTCTTATCTAACAAATTATTACCTCCTAATTATAATAGTCAATAAAAGTATTATATTATTTATATTTTTAATAGGCAAGTTATTAGATTAATGTAATTGTGTTATAATATGTTTAGGATTAACGAAAGGGAGATTTTATATGAAAAAAATTATAAATATAACTGCTAATTTATCTGTCATCTCTCAGGAAACTGCCAAAACATTAAAGATAAAATTAGAATCCAAGGGGTTTGAAGTTACAGATAAGCTAACTTCAAAAGTAGATCTTATAGTTTGCATAGGTGGAGATGGTTCTTTTTTAAGGACAGTTCACGAATATAACTTTACGTCAATACCTATCATAGGTATAAACACAGGTCATTTAGGTTTTTTTCAAGAAATACATCCATGTGAAATAGATGATTTTATAGACTCTTACATAAAAAATGATTACTATATACAAGAAATAAATCCTATAAAATCTTATATCTACACCAAAAATAGATGTATTGAATCATTTGCTATAAATGAAATAGCTATAAAAAACAATCTATCAAGAACGATACATTTAAATTTAAGTGTAAATAATAATTTTATAGAAAAATTTAGTGGAGATGGAATAATATTATCAACTCCAACCGGCTCTACTGCATACAATTATTCATCAGGTGGTAGTATTGTAGACCCTAGTTTGAAATTAATTCAAATAACTCCTCTATCACCTATCAATACCAATGCCTATAGATCCTTTACTTCTAGTATAATATTATCTGAGCATTCTGTAGTTGATATAACTCCAGAGTATAGATTTGAAAATTCTGTTTTGATAGTTCACGATGGTGTTGAACATAAATATAGTGAGACAACTAAAATTATAATAAAATCTTCTGATATTAAAATTAAATTACTTAGATTTAAAAATTATGAATTTTGGAGTAAAGTATCAGAAAAATTTTTATAAAGCGAATTTTTTAGGAGGGAATGCATATGAAATTAGGAATAATAAGCGATACTCATGGAAGCTTAACTTATTTTGATAAAGCTTTATCTTATTTAAACAACTGTGAATATATTCTTCATGCAGGAGATGTATTGTATCATGGCCCTAGAAACCCACTTCCGGATGGATATAATCCAAAAGAATTAGCTGTTAAAATCAATTCTTTAAATAATTTAATATTTGCAAGTGGCAATTGTGATTCTGATGTCGATCAAATGGTTATAAACCATCCGATTCAGACACCTTTTGTATTTAGTCGACTTGGTGATTTAAGTATTCTTATGTGCCATGGCTATAGAAAATCAAAAGAAGATATAATAAAAATGGCAAAAGAATATAAAGCAGATATATTAGTATCTGGTCACACTCATATAAAAGAGCTTTACAAAGATGGAGATTTAATAGTTCTTAATCCAGGCAGTACGTCTTTACCAAAAGACGGTACTCATTCAATAGGTATAATACAAGATAATTGTATAAAGCTTATAGATTTAATGACCGGTGAAGTTTTAAAAGAGATGAATATATAAAATTCGTCTAGTCGCTACGCACTGACTCATGTCGTCATGGTTTTCTATAAAGTAAAGGGTATTAAAATACACCTAGGCGTATTTTAATACCCTTTACTTTTAAACACATGCCTCTCTTTATTTTATCTGTACGAAATCTATTTAGCTTAACTATAAAATTTAATTATTTATTTTCTGTTTCATGCAACCCAAAGCCATGGCATTCCACAACAGGAAGTACAAATAAAAATCCAATACCTGGCTTTTCTATGTAGTTTAACTCTTCTTTTATTTTATCAACTGCTTTTCTTAATATTTTTTCATCTCTTATAACACTCATAATAGTTTTATTGTAAGGCTTATGTCCTTCTATCAACTTCTTTATACCAGAAAATACAGGAACATCTACATCATGCTCAAGAAGAACCTTTCCCATACCCTCGCTGTCTATAACAGTAGCTCCTAAGTTCAAATGATAAAATATGTCTAATACATCATCCAGTTTATCTACCTTATTCAAAACTAAAAATAAAGCATACATAACATAACCTCCCTTTAAATCAAATATCTATATATTAGAAATAAAACAACTAAATTTAATAAAAATATAGAAGGAATACCTATATAGAATTCTCTTTTTTGTGTTTTATGCCTAAAAACTGTCATTCCCATAACAACACCTAAAGCTCCTCCTAAAAGTGAACTTACAAAAAAGCTCAGTTCTTTTGTTCTAAACTGCCTTCTTCTAGCTTTTCTCTTATCTACGCCAGTAATTATAAATCCGTATATATTTATGATTATATAATAATAAACCAAATATATTCCTAAATTATTTAAATGTTGATTTATACCAGTATTTATTATGTTTTGGATATAGGTCATTCTAAAATACTCCCTTCTTTATTTAATTATATATTATTATATCACTTTTTATTATATTTTGTAATTTGCAAAAAAAAACAAATCCAATATAACTGGATTTGTTTTTTTTAATTAATTTTTAGATTCATATTTTTGAACTATCTTAACAATAAGGTCTACTGCTTTTTCCATAGCAAACGTAGGTATATATTCGTATTTCCCGTGGAAATTGTGTCCTCCAGTAAATATATTAGGCGTTGGAAGTCCTTCAAATGAAAGTCTAGCACCATCAGTTCCTCCTCTTATAGGCTTTATCATCGGTGTTATACCCGTTTCATTCATTGCCTCTTCAACTATATCAACTATATACTTTACAGGCTCTACCTTTTCCTTCATATTATAGTATTGGTCATTCATATCTAATACAGCAGTATTTTCACCATATTTTACATTAATTTTACTTACAACATCTTTCATAACCTTTTTTCTATTTTCGAAACTATTCATATCGAAATCTCTTATTATGTATTCCATCTTAACTTCTTCGACATTTCCATTTAAATCATTTAAATGGTAGAAGCCCTCATATCCATCAGTCTTTGATGGTATTTCTTCTTTAGGAAGCATTTCATTTAGCTCCATACTTATTAAAACCGCATTTTTCATCTTATTTTTAGCATATCCAGGATGAACATTCTTCCCATTTATAGTAATATTAGCTCCTGCTGCATTAAAGTTCTCATACTCTAATTCTCCTATTTCTCCTCCATCTAGAGTATACGCATATTTTGCACCAAATTTTTCAACATCGAATTTATCAGCGCCTCTTCCTATTTCTTCATCAGGTGTAAATCCAACTCTTATTTTGCCATGCTTTATTTCAGGATTATTTATTAAATACTCCATAGCTGTAAGTATTTCAGCTATACCAGCTTTATCATCAGCACCTAAAAGAGTTGTTCCATCTGTAGTTATAAGTGTCTTTCCTACATAATTTAAAATCTCTGGAGAATCATTCGGAGATAATACAACTGTACCATCTTCACTTAATATTATATCTTTTCCATTGTAGTTTTCAACAATTTTAGGATTCACATTTTTTCCACTCATATCTGGAGCTGTATCCATGTGAGATATAAAACCTATAGTCTCTACATCTTTATCTGTATTAGACTCAAGAGTTGCCATTACATAACCATTCTCATCAACACTTGCATCTGTTAAACCTATTTCCTTTAACTCATTAACTAATTGTTTGGCAAAATCCATTTGAATACTTGAACTAGGGCAAGAACCTGAATCAGGATTTGCCTTTGTATCTTGCTTAACATATTTTATAAATCTATCAACAACATTACTCATATTTAAAAACCTCCCAGAAAACCTTTTCTTTATTTTACCATTGTTTTTTAAATAATAAAATAATATATATAACTTTTTTTATATTACGTCTACTTTTTTTAATATTTTGTATAGTATAACATAAATCATCAGGTAAATCATTCCAAGTATACCGTATGATGTAAGACCAATAAATATCATGGCCAGAGCTGTTAACGGATGTATTCCAACTGAATCTGATATAACTTTTGGCTCTATTAGTTCTATTATCACAGTTATTATAGCAAATAAAACAATTATACCAATAGCTATCATATACTGTTTTTTTATAATATAAAATATACACATAGGAATATATATAAACCAAATTCCAACGACTGGTATTATATCAGAAATTACGACTAAAATACTTATAATCAGCGTATATCTTATTTTTAATATCCAAAATCCTATTAAAGTACATATGAAAGTTATTCCAACTAATATTATATATGCTTTTAAATATCCAAACATCATATCATTTATTTCAGACAACATATTTTCAGCTCGTTCTCTTCCTTCATTACAAAAAAAAGATAAAAATTTACTTTTGATAATATTCATGTCTTTATCAAAAAAATACAAACTAAATAATATAACAAATACGACAATAGTTAAAAATGGAATAACAATTATAATTTGAATGCCTTTGTTTATAATATCTAATAAATCATCAAATATGTTATGGATATTAGAAGAAACCTGCTCTTGAACTTTCTTTACTATCTCTGGCTCAAACTTTTCATAAAGTATATTCAACTTATTCATTTGATGTCCTACATTATTGTATAATTCATTAAAGTCATCTATGGAGTTAATTATATCCTTAGATTCTATTTTTACATTAAATACTATAAACGCACAAACTAATAATAGAATTGTAAATATAAACCCCGATAATAATATAGCCGATAAACCTTTTTTTAAACGAAATCTTTTATATAAGTAATCTGTACATGGTTTTATAAGTACAGCAACTACAAATGCTAGAACAAATGGATATGTATACGATATTGTCAAAGAAAATATAATAAATATCAATGTATATATAAGTGTAAAAACAAATAACTTCTTCATATTTTGAATAAAACATTTATCAAACATACTTCATCACCTTTTTAAAGTACTTTAATTTTATTATCTGCTTTTATAGTTACGTGTATACATAAAAAATTCGTCTAGTCCCTACTCGCTGACTCATGTCCCCAACGATCCCTACGAGCTCCGTTGCTCAAAATAGTTGCATATGTAGTTCTTCCACCAATGTTATCCACAGGACTAAAATTTTATAATCCCTTAGTATATAAAAAATGCCAAGGTTATTTAAAATGTACCCTATAGAGTAGACACTATAAAAAAGTCTACTTTATAGGGTGTTTTTATGTATAATTAAATAAATGAGAATTCGGGGGAAAAAAAATGAGTAAAAAGATATTTACAGAAGAACAAATAGAAACTTTGGCACAAAATAAATATGTGAAAAATGTTACCAATAAAGCAATCACGTATACTGATGAATTTAAGAAAATTTTTATAGCTGAGAATCAGAACGGAAAAATTCCTAGAGAAATATTCGAAGAATGTGGATTTGATGTAGATATCATAGGGATTGATAGAGTTAGAGGATCTGGGAAAAGATGGAGAGCTACTTATAGAAATAATGGTGCGTGTGGTTTAACCGATACAAGAAAAACCAATTCTGGAAGACCAACAACTAAGGAACTTTCATTAGAGGAGAAGTATGCACGACTTCAAGCAGAAAATAATTTATTGAAAGCTGAGAACGAACTTCTAAAAAAGATCGATATGATAGAAAGGATGATGATACCAAAGAAATAAAATTGCTTCCTAAAGACAAGTTCATAATAATACGAGATATAGTAAAAAAATATAAATTGAAAAATATGAT
>NZ_BDQY01000021.1 GCF_002724055.1 Tepidibacter mesophilus
AGCAGGGGGTCACAGGTTCGAGCCCTGTTGAGCCCACCAATTATTTGGCCTGGTAGTTCAGTTGGTTAGAATGCCAGCCTGTCACGCTGGAGGTCGAGGGTTCGAGTCCCTTCCAGGTCGCCAAATACTTTCTTTTGAAAATTAATTTATAAAAAAAACTCAGGAATGCTATGCATATCTGAGTACTAATTTTTTAGCAAAATCATACATGCTAGTGTGGCTCAACGGTAGAGCAGCTGACTTGTAATCAGCAGGTTGTAGGTTCGATTCCTATCACTAGCTCCAAAATATGGAGGGGTTCCCGAGTTGGCCAAAGGGGGCAGACTGTAAATCTGTTAGCATCGCTTTCACTGGTTCGAATCCAGTCCCCTCCACCAAAAAAAGTGGGCCTTTAGCTCAGTTGGTTAGAGCGCCCGGCTCATAACCGGTAGGTCTGGGGTTCGAGTCCCTGAAGGCCCACCACTTTTTTGCCCAGATAGCTCAGTCGGTAGAGCAGGGGACTGAAAATCCCCGTGTCGGTGGTTCGATTCCGCCTCTGGGCACCAAAATTTAAAAGATTATGTGGTTATTATAGCAAGGAGGATACACCTGTTCCCATTCCGAACACAGAAGTTAAGCTCCTTAGCGCCGATGGTACTTGGAGGGCAGCCTCCTGGGAGAGTAGGACGTAGCCACGTAATCTTTTTTTATGTTTTTTATAGTGTAGTTTAATCGAAAAATGGTGATTATTAAAATGACGTTTGTGTCTTATTTTAATAATCACCATTTTTTAGTGTTATCTATAATTGGAAATATGAATAAATAAGTAAAGCTAAGATCTAGAGATATAAAAAATATTATGAGTTGATTGATTTTAATAAAAGAATTATAACTATAAAACAAACTAATTATTATTTATTAAATATACTTGTTTAAATTTATTATATAGGTATAATAGTATTCAATGGTAATTATTTACATAAAAACTTGAAGCTGGTTATATTGATTAAGTAATTATTATGATTATTCGTAATAAATAAAAAATAGGAGGGGTGTAAATGAAAAACAAAAAAATTACTTTGATGATGGTACTACTATTGATATTATCGATGACTATTACATCTATAGCACAAGAGGGAATCAAAAAAGATGGTTTGACTGCATCAGAAATGATTACAAAAGCAATATATAATAAAGGGGAAACTTTTAAAGTCACGACTGAACTAAATAGTCACAAAAAGTTTATAGATTATTCAATAGAAAAAATACCTGATCCAAACAATGAAGGAAAATTGATAGAAGAAGAGCAAAAGATTGATGAAAAATCATATGTAGTAGGTGTAATTGAAAAATCAGAAAAATCACGAAAAGAATATTATAAAACAATTTCTTTAATGGATCCATTAAGCACTTCTGAGCAATTTTGGAATCGAAATGTTTTCTATGGGAGAATAAATGATAATAAATGGATAAAAAAAGTTGTTAATCCTGTCATTATAGAGATTCTAACAGAGACAGACAAAGAGTTAATAAATCTTTTTGCTACTTATGATAAAGATACAGTAGTTGATGGTAAAAATTACTATGTAATCAATTTAGATGTAAAGAATGATGTTAGAAAGGAAATTTCATTGAAAGTTATGGATAAAATATGCAATGAATCTTTACTTGAAACAAATACAGAAATGAATAAAGAAGAAATAAAAAAAGAATTACTAAAAAAGTTTTCTGATAAGAATATGAAGACTTCTTCTAAATACTATATAAATAAAGACACAAAAATTCTTGAGTTGGTAGATAAAACAGAAGTAGGTACTGTGACAGTAGATAAAATGACTATAGAAATAAACAATACTGCTAAATATAAGTATTATGATTTTAATCAACCTGTTAATTTCCCTGAAATTAATCCTGAAGACCTTCAAGAACAATAATTGTTTATAATGAATAGGAAATTATATTCTCTTAAATACACTTAATAAATAAAGAAGTTTAGTGTAAGCGGTTAATATCTCGTCACATTGACTAGGTATTAACTGTTTTTTTATTTCTCATTTTTAGCAATATTGTAAATTTACAATATATAAATCTAACCTGAGTACTTAAAGGTAGAATATTTTAATAAAAATAGGTTTACTTATTTTTATTATAGTGTTATTTTAAAAGAGATGATTATATTACATAATATGGAGGAGATAGAATGCTTTTATTAAACAAACAAGATATAGACAAGGTATTTAGTATGAGAGATGCAATAGAAGCGGACAAAAGAGCATTTGAGATTTTTTCAAATAATGAGAGTATAGTTCCATTAAGAACTAAATTAGAAAATAAAAAAAACAACGGTATAAACTTATTTATGCCAGGATATGTTGAGAGCTTAGATAATGCGGGAATAAAGATAGTATCTATATTTCCTGATAATGCAAGTAAAAACAAGCCAGTAGTACCTGCTAGTATGATACTTATGAATAATACAACAGGAGAGGTTAACTGTATATTAGATGGAACTTATTTAACACAGCTTAGAACAGGGGCAGCTTCTGGGGCCGCAACAGATATATTAGCTAGAAAAGATAGTAAAATAGGAGCTTTATTTGGAACAGGAGGACAAGCTTATAAGCAGCTTGAGGCTGTTCTTGAAGCTAGAGAATTAGAAATAGTTAAAGTATATGGAAGAAATAAAGAAAAGACTCAAAAATTTGTAGACGAAATAAAAGAAAAACTGTCTAAATATAAAACTCAAATTATAGTAGCTAAGGATGCTGATGAAGCGATTATTGATGCAGACATAATAACACTAGCTACATCCTCAAATAAGCCTGTATTCAATGGGAAGTTAGTAAAAAAGGGTGCACATATAAATGGAATAGGCTCATTCACACCACAAATGCAGGAAATGGATGAATATATAGTATCAAATGCTGATAAACTATACGTTGATTCAGTTGATGCTTGTCTTGAAGAAGCAGGAGATATAATAATACCTTTAAATAAAGGATTGATAGAAAAAAATAAGATAAATGGTGAATTAGGACAAATTATAAATAAAACTATTAAAGGAAGAGAAAATGATGAAGAAATAACTATATTTAAAAGCGTTGGAATAGCAGTTCAAGATATAGTTACAGCTAATAAAATATATCAAAAAGCTATTGAATTTGGTATTGGATCAAAGGTTGATATGTAAAAATTATATAATTCTTATAGAGTAAAAATAATGCTTATTAAAATAATTCTACTGAAATAATATTTTAATAAGCATTTTTCAATATGAAAAAATTTGCATTAACTCTTGCATAGTAAAATACTATAAATTATAATCTAATAATATTGAGGAGGGAGTAAAGTGAAAGAGGCTCTAGATAAGGAGAAGAGGCTAGATAATTACCTTATGATAATAGCAACTGTATTTTGGTCAGGTGCATTTATTGCGGGTAAATTTTCTGTAGTTGAGTTTCCGGTATTTTCATTGACGTTTTTTAGGTTTTTCTTTGCAGTTATTGCAACATTTGCAATTATAATTAAAAAAGGTGAGAATTATAAGATTGAAAAAACTGATATATTCTTATTTATTCAATTAGGTATAATAGGTATGGTTGGATATCATGTATTTTTCTTTTTAGCACTTAAGTATACTACTACTGTAAATTCTTCTTTAATAGCAGCTACTAATCCTATAATAACTACTATTTTGGCATTCGTAGTTTTTAAAGAAAATATAAAACCAAAGAACATAATATCTATACTGGTATCCTTTTTAGGAGTAACTCTTATAATAACAAATGGGAATTTAAAATTATTAGCTAACTTCAAGTTCAATATAGGAGATCTACTTATGATAGTTGCAGTTGTATGCTGGGCTACATATTCTGTAATATCTAAAAAAGCACTTAAAAAGTATAAACCTATAGTGGTTACAAGTTATAGCTTTTTAGTATGTGTAATATCTTTAATTCCATTCGTTATAATGGAAAAACCGTGGGTTTATATACCGAATACTAGCATAAAAGGTTGGATGTCTGTTCTTTACATGTCTATATTTGCATCAGTAATAGGATATTCGATACAACAAGTATCTATAAAGAAAATAGGAGCTAGCAAAACATCCTTATATATAAATTTAGTACCTGTGTTTTCTATGATATTAGCATATTTTATATTGGGAGAGAGTATAAGCATTATAAAATTAATATCAGCTACGTTAATAATATCAGGAGTACTATTGAATACAGGAGTTAAAATAAAAAAAGTTGGAAAAGAAAATGAACAAAAAAACTGATTACTTTAAAGTAATCAGTTTTTTATCTTTAAGAAAATTATACAATCTTGAATTTGTAGATAACATTAATTAAAGAACTATACTTGCAACTATTTTTGAGCAACGAAGCCCGTAGGAATCGTTGGCGACATGAGCCATGCGTTAGCATGAAGCGAATTTTTATATGAATAGGTTTAATCCAGAATCTTCAGCTGCACCAAGATAGCTTGCAACTCCTCCTATTTCAACCCCATCTATAAATTCTTCTTCTTTAAGACCCATAACATCCATAGACATAGAGCAAGCGACTATTTTAACACCTAAATCCATGGCATTTTTTATTAAAGTATCAAGTGAATCAACATTTTTCTTTTCCATAACATGAGTTATCATCTTAGCACCCATACCACCCATGTTCATCTTAGATAAAGGAAGTTTAGAAGTTCCTTTTGGCATCATCATACTAAACATTTTTTCAAGAGTATCCTTTTCAACATCAGGCGCATCATGTTTTCTTAGAATATTCAGTCCCCAGAATGTAAAGAACATAGTAACTTTTTTGCCCATAGAAGCTGCACCAGTAGCTATTATAAATGAAGCTATAGCTTTATCTAAGTCACCACTAAATACAACCATAGTAGCTCCATCTTTTGATTGAGTTAACATATTAGAATCATTTCTACTTAGATTATTACTTTGGCCTTTTTGTATTAAAGCTTTAAATGAGTTGTTTTCAAAATCAGACTTTAGAAGAGTATTTCCAGTTTTATCACACCAAGATGCAATATCCTTTACAAACCCAGGATCACTTGCACTTATTTCTAAAACTTCTCCTTCGTTCATTTTTTCTATATTTTGATATACTTTCATAATAGGTCCTGGACACTGAAGTCCACACGCGTTTAATGATATAGTAGGTGCTATTTCCATAAGGCAATCCTCCTCGACATTAGCTGTTCCAGAATCTGAAACACTACAGTCACAACTGTTAGAAGTACTTGGTTCAAATACAGATGAATAAGTTTTATAACCTCCATCTAAGTTCTTTACCTTGTAACCATTTTGAGATAATATTCTAGAAGCTAGATATCCTCTAAGTCCAACTTGGCAAGTTATATAAACTTCTTTATTCTTAGGTATTTCATCAAGCTTATTTCTTATCTCTCCTAAAGGTATATTTATAGAACCTTTTATATAACCCATATCTCTTTCTATTTCTTCACGAACATCTATTAAAAGACCTCCGTTTTCAACTATTTTATCTATTTCATCCCAATAAACTACATCAACTAAACCTTCAATTATATTAGAAGCAACATATCCAGCCATATTAACAGGATCTTTTGCTGAAGAATAAGGTGGAGCATATGAAAGCTCTAAATCGGGAAGATCTAAAACATTAAGACCACCCTTAATAGCAGTAGCTATAACATCTACACGTTTATCAACTCCATCATATCCTACAGCTTGAGCACCTAATATACTGCCAGTATTAGGATCAAATATTAATTTTAGAGATATAGGAAATGCACCAGGATAATATCCAGCATGAGAGTTTGGATGTACATGTATAGCTTTGTATTTAATACCTAATCTTTTTAAAGTTTTTTCATTATTACCTGTTGAAGCAACTGTCATATCAAACACTTTTGCTATAGATGTTCCTAAAGTTCCATTGTATTTAACATTTTTGCCCATTATGTGATCAGCTGCAAGTCTTCCTTGTCTATTAGCTGGCCAAGCTAGAGGAATCATAGTAGGCTTTTTATTTATATAATCTTTAACTTCTACAGCATCACCGATAGCATATATGTTTTTGTCAGAAGTTCTAAGTGTTTCGTCTACCTTTATTGTTCCACGTTCACCTATATCAAGACCAGCATCATTTGCAAGAGAACTTTCAGGTCTAACACCTATTGATAATATAATCATGTCTGTATCTATTACTTTTCCACTTGAAAGTATTATTTGCTTTCCATTGTTTTTAAACTCTTTAACTCCATCTTCAAGAATTAAATCTACACCTTTATCTTTTATATGAGAGTGAAGAATACTAGCCATCTCATAGTCAACAGGAGCCATTATTTGGTTACCCATCTCAACTAAAGTAACCTCAACACCTCTATCGTAAAGATTTTCTGCCATTTCAATACCTATAAATCCTCCACCTACAACAACTGCTTTTTTAGGCTTATTATTATCGACGAAATTTTTAATATTGTCAGTATCAGGTATATTTCTAAGAGTAAATAAATTTTTAGCATCAATTATACCTTCAATTGGAGGTTTAATTGGACTAGCACCTGGAGATAAAACTAATACATCGTAACTTTCTTCATAAGTTTCATTAGTTCTTAAATTTTTAACTGTAACAGTTTTATTTAATCTATTTATTTTAACGACTTCACTTAAATTCCTAATATCCATATTGAATTTTTTAGACATACCTTCAACCGTTTGAACAAGTAGAGCATCTCTTTCTGTTATAGTTTCTCCTATATAATAAGGAAGACCACAGTTTGCAAAAGATATATATTCTCCTCTTTCAAACATAATGATTTCAGCATTTTCATCTAATCTTCTAAGTCTTGCAGCAGTAGAAGCACCTCCGGCAACTCCACCTACTATAACTATTTTCTTACTCATATTAAAACCTCCTTAATATTTATATATTAAAATATTATGATGTAAATTATGAAAAAAGACATATTAAAATAATGCCTTTATTATATTTGCTACCTTGTCATTTGATACACTATAAATTATCTCAAGTCCATTTCTATCCCCTTTGATTATACCCGCTGATTTCAACTTTGAAACGTGCTGAGATATAGTAGACTGAGGCATATCAAGACAATTTTGCATATTAGATACATTACTCGAACCTGTATCTAATAGACCTTTAACTATACAAAGCCTTACGGGATGAGCCAAGGCCTTTAAAAGTTCTGAGTATTCATCGAATAATTCTGGATTAGTTTTATAATTTTCCATGACTTCCTCCTGTTGTACGTTATATTATAATATTACGATATTAATATATATTTGTCAATCTGTATTTGATATTATTTATATTATTACCAAAAAAATAATTTATGATAAAATAAAAGCAGTATAAAAAAAGGTATAAAATGGGGGGAAGCATGAAATTTTGGAAAAAGATATTTATATATTCTTTAGCTTTGTTTTTGATTATATTAAATATAGGAGGAATTTTTTTATTAGAGAATAGCCATAATTTAAACTTAAATAGAGAAATAGAAAGAGGTCTGAGTGAACATGCTAGTGTTTATTCAGGAGTTAAGATGATTATAAAAGATAGACAAGCGTATTCTCAGATTTTTGAAAAGAATGTTTTGGGAGTTATGATGAAACGTTACTTAGAGGATTCTAATGATGAAAATATTTATATAGAAATTTTAGATAAGTATAACAATGAAATTTTCAGTAATATAAACATGAATATTGAAGGAGAACGGATAGAACTAAAAAATCCATTAGTAGACCGAAGACGATACATTATAAGAGATGTAGGAGAACAAACTTTTCTATACATTACTAATTTACTAAAGCTAGAAGATGGGGATTTAAAATTTTCATATATTAGAGATATAACATATTTGTATGAAGATAGAAAAAAACAATATTATTTTTTTATTCAACTAGAGTTAATAAGTTTTGTTCTGTTGGCTGTAGGTATGTATTTTTTAAGTAAACATATTACAAAACCCATACATAAACTTATACATGCTACAAAAATAATTACTAATGGAAACTATTCACAAACAGTAAATATACATACAGAGGATGAAGTTGGGATTTTAGCTTCTAACTTTAATAAAATGGCAACAGCAGTAGAAGAAAAAATAAATGAATTAGAAAAAAATACTCGTGAAAAGCAGCGATTTATTGATAATTTCACGCATGAAATTAAAACCCCTCTTACATCTATTATTGGATATGCAGATTTTTTATTAGCCACAAGATACAATGAAGAAATATTTACAAAAGGCATGAATCATATACTTAATGAAGGAAAAGAATTAGAACAATTATCGACAAAAATGATGAATCTGGTTTTATTAACAAAAGAAGACTTTGATATGAAAAATGAAAATATAGAAAATATTTTGTTCGAAATAAAAGAGACTGTAACACCAAAACTAGAAGGAAAGAATATTAATTTAAATATATATGGGAATGGGGAAGCCTTGATTGAAAGAGACTTAATAAAAACATTAATAGGAAATTTAATAGATAATGCTATAAAAGCTTCTCATGAAAATAGCAAAATAGATTCAAAATTATACAAAAATGAGGATGACAAAACTATTCTTGAAATAAAAGATGAAGGAATAGGAATAGATAAAGAAGACTTAGAAAAAGTACTAGAGCCTTTTTATATGGTAGATAAGTCTAGAACAAGAAAAAACAATGGAGCAGGATTAGGACTTAGTATATGCGCAGAGATTTCCAAAATACATAATGCAAAACTTCAAATAGAAAGTAAAATTAACTATGGAACTATTGTTAGAATTACATTTCCTTAAATGTTACAACTATTTTACAATTAATACATGTTTTGTATAAAACCACGTAGTATACTTTTGATGTAAGAAAAAGGAAAGGGGAGAGAATTATGTATTTTAAAAAAATAATCCCTGTGGTTTTAATAGTTATGTTATTCACTACAGGATGTATGGGGCATGCTAATGTGCAAAAGAATGAATTAGTGACAGAAAAGGTAAATAAAGAGGAAGGTATAAAGAAAGTTAAAAACGAAGAAATTAATGCCAAAATTACAAAGGCTGAAGCAAGAAAAATCGTTCTTGATGGATTAGAAAAATATTTTAACCAAAAAGTAGATACAAAAAAATTTAAGGAAGAAATTTTTTTTATAGAAGATGGTTTCCTTTGGCCTAATAATTACTGGAGAGTATATTGGAGAAATGGAAATAGTAAAATTCCTACATATGGAGGACAAATAGATGTACAAACAGGTGAAATTGTTAATTTGATAGACAATCATGAGGCAGAGATAAAAAAAGACATAAAAAAATATGATAAGGTTGATATAAAAGAAATGAGAAAAATAGCAGAAGATTTTATTGAAAAGAATAAGTTGGTAAAAGACATTGAAAATATTCAGCTATTTGAGGTTACATTAGACGATAAAAAGAACGGAACATATATTGAATATAGATATAATGAAGATCATTTTATTTATATTAGCATAGATAATAGCACAAAAAAGGTTATAGGAATTGATAACAGCATTATACAATCATATGGTAAAAAAGGAGAAAATCTTAAGGTAAATAGAGATGAAGCAAAAAAAATAGCTCTAGAGAGTATTGAAAAGTATTTTGATAAAAAATTAGATTCAAAAGATTTAATTGATAATATACAGCTTATGGAACAAGATGAAACTTGGTGGAGGGTTCTCTTTAAGGATAAAAAAGGATTAGAAGAGTATGGTGAAAGTCATCTTCCATATGTTTATATTGATCCTAAAACAGGAGAAGTAACAGGGGCTGGAGATGATGAAAGTGTATATGAAGATGATAGCAATGAAAAAATAACTCTAGAAGAAGCTAAACAAATATCTGTTAATTATATAGAAGAAAAAAAATTAATTAAGAATATAAAATCATTAGAATTTTTAAGAAGAAATAAGTTGAGCTATAATAATGATTGTGAGCTAGAATTTAAATATGATAAAAATAAGACTTTAAGGATTACGATAGATGCTAAAGGAAAAAAAGTTAGATTTTGGGCAATAGATGTAAAGTAAAAAGCAAAAAGTATAAGATTTGTATCTTATACTTTTTGCAATGTATAGTAAGAAGGGAAGATATAAAAGTGGAAAAGATTTTAATTGTAGAGGATGATACGGCAATATCCGATTTAATTGAACTTAATTTGAATATGTTAGGTTATGAAACAGTAAAAATTTATGATGGAAAAGACGCTTTAGAATCTGTACAAAATGGAAATTATGATTTGATTCTTCTTGATATAATGCTTCCAAAAATAGATGGATTTCAAATTATGAACAAAATAAAGTATAAAGATATACCAGTGATTTTTATAACTTCGAAAAATTCTTTGTGCGATCGTGTTAAGGGTCTTAAAATAGGTGCGGATGATTATATTGTAAAGCCTTTTGAGTCAGTAGAGCTTCTAGCTAGAGTGGAGGCAGTGTTAAGAAGATATGGGAAAAGAAAGAATCATTTAAATTTAAAGGACCTAGATATCTTTTTAGAAGAGAGGATTGTAAGTAAAAAGGGAGATCATATAGAATTAACTTTGAAAGAATTTGAACTTTTAAAATTATTTCTTGAAAATAAAGGACTCGCTTTATCAAGAGAAAAAATACTAGAGAAAGTTTGGGGATATGATTATTTAGGAGAAACAAGAACTGTAGATATGCATATACAACGCTTAAGAAAAAAGCTAGACTTGGATGAAATAAAAACGGTATATAAAGTTGGATATAGACTAGAAATATAATAGTTATTTTTTATGGAACTTTTTCTATTTTGTATCGTCTAATAAGTATAGACAACAATATGAAGGGAGAAATTCAAAATGAAAATAAGAAATAAAGCTATAGCTACAACTTTAATAGGTGCGAGTTTATTAAGCAGTATGATACCAGTATTTGCAAACGAAAATCCACATAAAGATAAGGATTTAAAACCGGTATTAATATCAGAAAAAAATCCAGTTCCAGTACTTATTAATAATGCACCGGATAAGAATGTGAATGTAAATATTGACGGGAAAATAGTATCGTTTCCAGATCAAAAACCGATATTAATAAAAGCTGAATCAAGAACTATAGTACCAGTAAGATTTATAACTGAACACTTAGGAGGAAAAGTTACTTGGAATGATGATACAAAGACAGCTGTGCTTGAACTAGATGGTAAGAGGGTTGAGCTACCAGTTAATAAGAAATATGCTAAAGTAGATGGAACTCAAGTAGAACTTGACTCATCAGCTAAACTAATAAGCAATAGAACTTTTGTACCTTTAAGATTTGTATGTGAAACATTCGGATATGATGTTTCTTGGGATGTTAAAACTGATACAGTAGTATTGAATAAAAAAGATGATAATATTTATACAGGAGGAAGCAAGTACTTTGATGAGGAGTTAGGACTTTACAAAATGTTTGGAAATGTTACCAACATAGAAAATGATACTATATTAGTTGACGGTGAAGGACTATATAATAAAATAAGATTTAATATAAATGAAGATACGCAGATAGTAGATTTAGATGGAAAAAAACTATCAAAAGAAGATATAAAGGAATTAAGTAAAATAACTGTTTATCATGATCAAAAGATGACAAGAAGCTTACCTCCTATAGCAAATGCTCAAAAAATAGTAGTTGCTAACTTTAATATTAAAGAAGGAAAAATATCACAAATAACTGATGTGAAAAATGGTAAAATGTTTCTTATAGGGAATATGAATGATGGAATAAACTTTAACATAACTGATGAAACAATAATAGTTAATGAAGATGGTAAAAAATTAACTACTGATGATTTAACTAAAGGAGCTGAGGTTGAAGTATACTATGGAAATATAATGACTATGAGTTTACCTCCAATTACAAATGCAACAAAAGTAGTAGTTAAATAATAATTTTTTAAAAGTGCTATACTTCATATGCATAATAATTAAATTTATAAATTCTATTTATTTAACAATATGATATAAAAATAAACCACTAATGAATGTTAGTGGTTTATTTGTTTGAGTATAATTTAATAAATTAGTGGTTTTATTTGTCTAGACAATAGGAAGATCCACAATAGTTACATTTGTAACATCTGTAATGTTGATTGTCTACAATTTTCAGCATAACTCCTTCGTTACAACTACCACATACAGTCGCTGCAAAAGCTGTCATACCTCCTCCTAATACAGTTGCGCCAATTAGTAAACTAGCTATAAGTTTTTTCATTTACATTACCTCCTTATAAAATTTTGGTTGTATAAGTATTCTTTAATTATAGGATAAAACCTTCAGTAGAATATCATTTGTTAAAAACAGTGGATTTCATTACTGGTAATTCTTTTTTACTTACTAGGAAATTTATTTAATAAAGAATGTGTTTGAAAACAGAGATTTTGTTATAATAAATAAGATATTAATTTAATTGGAGGATATTATATGAAAGATAGATATAGAATTTATTCAAAGTATTTAAAGGAAAAGTATGGAGAAAAGGTGTACAAGCTTCCTTTAAATTTACCTTTGACCTGTCCTAATAGAGATGGTGCAGCTGGAGTTGGAGGTTGTAGTTTTTGTGCAGATGTTGGGGCAGGATTTGAATCTTTAGAGAATACTCTTTCGGTAAAAGAGCAGCTAGAAAAAAATATGGATTATATAAGAAGAAGATATAAAGCAAATAAGTTCATAGCATATTTTCAAAATTATACGAATACTTATATGGAACTTGATAAATTTAGAGAATATATGAATAAAGCTCTTATTGAGGATATAGTTGAGATATCAGTATCTACAAGACCAGATGCTATAAATGATGAATATCTAAAAATATTAAAAGATATTGAGTCAAAAGGTGTAAATATATCTATAGAGCTTGGACTTCAAACAGTAAATTATCATACACTTAAAAATATAAACAGAGGACATACATTAGCTGAGTTAATAGACGCAGTTATAAGAATCAAAAAATATGGATTTGAAACTACAGTTCATTTAATACTAAATCTTCCAAATGATAATATGGACGATATAATAGAAAATGCTAAGGTATTATCTGCTCTTAAAGTTGATGGAGTTAAGCTTCATTCACTTTATATAGCTAAGGGAACTAAGATGGCTTGTGAGTACCAAAATAAAGAGATAGAAATAATAGAATTGGAAGAATACGTGAAAAGGGTTTGTGTATTTCTTCAATATATATCAAAAGATATAGTAATACACAGACTTATAGGTAGAGCACCTGAGGAAGATACATTATTTTGTAATTGGAATACTTCTTGGTGGAAAATAAAAGATATGATAGATGAATATATGGACAATAAGGATATATATCAAGGAGATAAGTGCGATTATTTAAATGGGAAGAGTGTCAAAAAATTTGTTTAGGAGAATAGTATGTATATAAATGGAAATTTAAAACTGGACAGTGATTTTGAAATAAGAGTTATAAGAGAAGATGAATTTGATGTGGATTTATTCATAGATATAAACTATAGAAGTGTAGACCTTGATATAGGGAATAATGATTTAGATATATCTAGGATACAATTTCAAATGGTAAGAGCTATACTTTTAAGATTTAGTAAAAATGGAATGAGAATGACTTGCCATATGTTAAGAGATATAGATTTATATTCTGCATTTAGCAATTTTGAAATAGAATATAAGGATAAAGTTATTAAGATAAAGCAAATTGAAGAAAAGGTTGAGTTTAGGATTTAAATGAAGGAGGGTTTGAATTGGCAGGATGTAGTAATTGTAAAAAATCTATATTTGATAAGATAAAAGGTCTGTTTTTGAGGATACACGAATATTTGTACGATACTGATGTAGTAACTTTTATTTTATGTATAATACTTATACAGTATTTATCAGTTATAATTCTTAGCCCTTTAATTATGATCTTTCCTGATAATAATGGAGCTGCTCCTTTTGATGGAGATGAGGCAAAGGTTGTTTTATTTATAATAGGAGTTATAATTGCTCCTTTGTTTGAAACTCTTATATATCAAAAGATTGTAATAGATATATGCGATAAAATAAAGTTTTTAAATAACAAAAAGTATATTGGAATTTTAATATCTGGAGCAATATTTGGATCAATACATACTTATAGCCCTCGATATAAAGTTCATATGTTTGTTATAGGGAGTATATGGGCATATGTTTATACTGTATACAAGGAAAAGAAAAAGCATCCTTATTGGGTAGTTTGCTGCATACATGCTATTAATAATTTTATAGCTCTTATGATAATATGAAATTAGCTTTATTCTATCGCATAACTCATGTCGCCAATAAGTCCTAGGGGGCTCTGTTGCCCAAAATAGTTGATATTTTATTAGGTTAATCAATATTAATCATAAGTTGAAAACCATATAATTTCTTTTCATATAAAAAAATGGATAAGATATCTTATCCATTTTTTAGTTTTGTATTATATAAATATATAACAAATCCAGAACCTATTATTAATGTATAGCCGATAAAGCTAAAAGTATCTGGAAGTTCATTCCAAATTATAAATCCTAGTAAGCCTGAGAAAATTACATTAGTGTAATTGTATATTGAAATTTCACCAGCGGGTGCAAGCTTATAAGCCAAGGTTAAACTAAATTGAGCAAGTGATGCAACTATTCCAGTCATCATAAGTATAAGAAATTGATGTAAGCTTAAAGGTTTAAAATTCATCATCATCATAGGGAACATTATACACGATGATACAAATGAAAAATAAAAGACTATAGTGTAAAATTCCTCTTTATCGCCTAAAAGTCTTACCATAGTATAAGCCCCACCTGCAAATATGGCAGATATAACACCTACAAATGCAGGGAATGCTTCTATGTTAAATTGTGGCTTTATTATAAATAAAGCACCTATAAAAGCAACTATTAAAGATGGCATTTGTATAGGAGATAGCTTTTCATTTAAGAACCATAGAGCAAATAATGTTACGAAGAAAGGGTTCAACTTATTCAACATAGCAGAATCTGAAAGTAACATATGGTCTATAGTGTAGAAATATCCAATCATACCTATAGTTCCAAGAATAGACCTTAGAATTAAATATTTTTGATTTTCTTTTTTACCAAAGAAATTTTTTTTATTCTTAACAACTAAGAAAGCGGCTACAAATGTGCTTATGAGGTTTCTAAAGAAAGTTTTTTCTATAGTAGGAACATCTCCCGCCAATTTGACTAGTGCTCCCATCAAAGCAAAACAAAACGATGAAAAAAGCATATATAGAATTGCTTTTGATTTATTATTCATAACATCAAGTCCTTTCAAATAACATTGTATTGTGTATACAATTGTATAATAATTATAACCTTTTGTAAAACTGTTTTTAGTATAATAATATAGTATATTCATATTTGATTTTATAGGTTATTGCTATTATACTAGATTAATAAGCATATATTTTATTATATTCAAATACATATTATATTGAATTGATATATATCCAATTTGAATAGGAGGAGAATATGAAAAAAATTATAAGTATTATTTTGATTGCTATATGTAGTATAGTTTTTTTTATAGGGTGCAATAAGTCAGATGTTGATAAATCAGAACATAATGTGGTTGTCTCTGACAGTAATGATAATGAAAATTCAAGTGATGGTTCTGGGAGAGAAAGTAGATATGATGTGGCAGGAATTGATAATCCTGCTGAATTTGAAGAAATGTTCAATGAGGTAAAAAGATTAGTATTTAAAGGTGATAAGAATAAAGTTTCTGAATATGTGATTTATCCGTTAAAGGTTAATCATGATGGTTCTACCAGAGAAATTGCAACTGAAGATGAATTTATAAAAAACTATGATAATATATTTACTGAGAGAGTAAAAGAAGCTCTTTCAAATCAAGATGTTAAAGATACTTTTATAAATTATCAAGGAGTTATGGTTGGCGATGGAGAAGTATGGTTTGGTGCATCACGGGGTTTACCTAAGTATGGTATTATAGCAATTAACAATTAAAACGTAAAAAGTAAAGCATCAGATTATAATCTGATGCTCTACTTTTCTTTACATCTATAATTAGGAAGTATATAAACTTAAAGGTTATTTTTAAATAATATACAATTAATGGTATAATTAGATTAATAGTTGTAGCTCCTATTCTTTTAATCATAATTGTACCTTTTTATGTTATACTACTATTTGTAATAAATTATTTAGGGATAATACCCATGATGGCTAAAGACATTAGGTATATAAGAGAAAAGATTGATATAACCAATAAGCTTTAGTTTAAGGTGACCTAATTATAGGTCATTTTTTAGATTATGTGTATTTATCTGCAAGCTAAAAGTTCTAAGACTCCATCATCTTAAGGCTGAGGATAAGAACTTAACAGCTTCTGAATTAGGTTTTGCTTTATTTTAAGATATTAGAAAGGAAGGCGTATTAGTATGAAAGATAAGAATAACACCTATAATACTCTGTTTCATTGGCATAATTTTCGTTTGAAATTGGTTATTCAAGGTATAGTAGTAGGTGCTTTATCTGGTTTGCTAGTAGTACTATACAGATTCTTATTAGAAGAAGTAGGTGATTTAACTCACAAAATTTATATTTTGCAGAAACAGAATAGTTATTTGATTCCTATTTGGTTTATAACATTAGGTTTGCTTGCTTATATAGTCGGAGTTATGGTAAAAAAAGAACCAATGATTAGTGGAAGTGGAATTCCTCAAGTAGAAGGAGTTCTACTTAGAAAGCTTAACGTGAATTGGCTTAAAGTAATTGTTGGAAAGTTTATAGGAGGAGTTCTAGCAATCGGGGCAGGTTTGTCTTTAGGAAGAGAAGGTCCTTCAGTTCAAATAGGAGCTTCTGTTGGGCAAGGGTTCTCAAGAGTTTTCAAAAGGGTAAGGATAGAAGAAAAATATTTAATCACTAGTGGAGCTAGTGCAGGTCTTGCAGCTGCATTTAATGCACCTTTAGCTGGAGTAATGTTTGCACTAGAGGAAGTTCATAAAAACTTTTATCCATTAGTTTTACTATCAGCGATGTCGGCATCACTTACGGCTGATTTTGTATCTAAGAACTTTTTTGGATTAAAACCAGTTTTTGATTTTAAACGTCTTTATATTTTGCCTCTAAATCAATATATGTATTTAATTATATTAGGGATTATATTGGGAATATTTGGTGTGATTTTTAACAAAACTCTTATAAAAACACAGGATTTTTATATTTCTAAAAAATGGCTTCCAGTCGAATTTAGACCAATGATACCATTTTTAATAGCAGGAATACTAGGTTTGTTTTTACCACAGGTCTTAGGTGGAGGACATGAGCTTATAGGTTCTTTAGTTGAAGGAAAGTATACAATAAACATGATATGTATTATTTTAATAATTAAATTTATTTTTACAATGTTAAGTTATGGATCGGGGGCACCTGGAGGAATATTCCTACCCTTACTTGTAATCGGAGCACTAACTGGGGATTTATATGGAAGTGTTATTGTTAAGTATTTTCATATGGATAGTCAATATATAAGCAATTTTATTGTATTAGCCATGGCAGGATATTTTACAGCTATAGTTAAGGCGCCTATCACAGGTAGTATTTTGATTACAGAGATGACAGGATCATTTAGCCATTTACTTCCGTTAACTATTGTTTCTATAATTTCTTATACTGTGACGGATATATTAAATTCAGAACCTATATATGAATCATTACTTGAAAGGATTTTAAATAAAAAAGGATATAATGAGTTTCGTGGAGATAAATCTAAAAAAATACTTTTAGAAATTGCAGTATGTATGGGTACTGAGCTTGACGGTAAAATGGTTAAAGAAATAAAATGGCCTCATAATACTTTATTAGTAGCTATAAAAAGAGGGGAAGTAGAAATAATACCAACAGGTAAAACTACTATTTCAGCAGGCGATTATTTAATAGCTCTTGTAAATGAAGATGAAGCCTCAAAAATAACGCAGAGATTAAAATATATGGCAGGTAATTTTATTATAGAAAATGTTAGTAACAGCTAAAAATTTATATTATATAAAAAACATTCCTCATTTTTAAGGAATGTTTTTTAGTATATGCATTATATTTAGAACGGCTTTGTCTTTTTGTTTTGCTTCAACCATAAGATCAAAATCATATTTATCCATAACTTTCAAAATATAACTTAAATCTGTTTTATTTATATAATCATTATGCCTTTTATCAAGATTATTATCACGACCACTACTTATATGAAGTTTAGGTATTAGGTTTGTATCTTCCCATGTAGTTACTATATCAGATATATAATTTTCAATATCTACATTATTAGGATTGTTACACTTATGATGATGAATGTCTAAAACTATTGGGATATTAGTTTTTGAACTTATATAAAGGACATCTTCAACTGTAAATGATTTATCATCATTTTCAAGTCTTATCATACTTTTCACATTATTATGTAATTTATTGAAAACTTCTATAAATCTTTGAGTAGCAGAGTCTTTATCATTGTATACTCCACCTGTATGAATTATCATATCATTTCCAGAGAGTCTTTTTAGTATATCATAGTGGTATTTAAGGTTGATAATACTATTTTTAACTACTTTTTCATTTGGACTATTTAAAACCGTAAACTGATCTGGATGCATAGAAAGTCTTATATTGTATTGTGTAACTATACCTGATATATCATTCATTATACTTAATATTTCATCGTCTTTTTTCCAATTCCAATCAAAGTCATTTATAACGTCTGGATGTGTTACGAGTGGAAGTAATCTACTACTTACTCTATACATGTATATATTGTTTTTAATATTCCAAAGGAGAATGTCTTTTACTAGATAGAGGTTATTTATTATTTTATCTCTTAGATAATCTATTCCATATTTATAAATTGAATTTAATCTGCAATCATTGAATTTTCTAGGTTGTAAGTTTGTATTTATACAAGCATATCCAATCTTTTGAAGCATTTTATCACCTTCTTATTTAATTAACTTAAGTCTTATTTTACTACAAAAACAATATATTATAAGTAGAATTTTAATATTTAAGTTAAAGCATATGATATACTTTAATGGTAAATTATTGAATTGTATAAGGAGGGGGTGAATATGTTTAATAGGAAAAAATATATAATATTGTTTTTTATATTGTGTACTATTTTAGCAGGATGTACAAATAAAAATAATATAAATGACGTATCTGATTTGATTCCAAAAGGTTGGAATATACTTGAAAAAGTAGAAGGAGATTTAAATGAAGATAATATAAATGATATAGCAGTTGTAATAGAAGGAACTAGTGAAGTAGAGGATGGAGCTCCAAATAGAGAACTGTTAATAGCTTTTGGAAATAAAGATGGTACATATACTATTTCAACAAAAGTTGAAAGTGCAATATTGAAAGCTGATGAAGGAGGAGTTTGGGGAGATCCATTCGAAGGAATATCAATAGATAAAGGTTCTATTTTAATCAGTTTTTATGGTGGTAGTAATTGGAGATGGTATGGAAAGTATAGATTCAGATATCAAGATAATGATTGGTATCTAATTGGAGCTACAGTAGGTTCTTTTCATACTTCTACAAATGAGTATACTCAAGAAATGGATTATAACTTATTAACAGGAGAATATATAGAAAAAAAAGCCGGTGAAAATGGAGTTATACAAACAACAAAAGGGAATAGAGGTAAAAGAGATCTTTTAAAACTTGGGGATTTTGTAGCTAGTGATGGGGAAGAAAATATTAAATAAAGATAGAATAAAAAACTATGGTTCATATGTAGCAAATGATTAAGGAATAGGGGGTTAATATGATAAATAAGCTTGTACCAGAAAATTTTATAGTTCCACAAAAGTTAGAGACTGAAATATTCAGACTCAGAATGTTAACAACTGACGATGTTGAAAAAGATTACGAAGCTGTGATGTCAAGTAGAGACCATTTACTTACTCTATCAGGTGAAGATGATGAGTATGCATGGCCAAGAAAAGATATGACAATTGAAGAAAATTTGAAAGATTTACAAAGACACCAAAATGAATTTTTAGAAAGAACAGCATTTACATATACAGTAATGAGTTTAGATGAGAAAATATGCTTAGGATGTGTGTATATAAATATAAGTGAGAAAAAGAATTTTGATGCAGAGGTATATTTATGGGCAAGAGCAAGTGAAATAGAAAATGGACTGGAAGAAATACTTTTTGAAACAGTTAAAAATTGGATTAAAGAGGATTGGCCTTTTGAAAAGGTAGATTATCCGCAACGTGAAATATATTAAAAATAGGAGGATTATACTATGGAAAAACAGAGAAAAGAATGTCCTGAATGTGGTTGCAAAGAAATTGGGCAAGGTAAATTACCAACAGTATTAAGACCTATTAATGCTGTGATTGCTTCTTCAGAAGTTAGAGCAGAAGTATGTACTAATTGTGGTTATATATTAAATATGAGAGTATTAGAACCAGAGAAATTTAAAAAATCTCTTATTTAGAGAAATTAAAATTTTGAATAAATTGTATAGAGCGAGGTGATATTTTATGAAAGAAATAAAAATAAATAGTGGAAAATTTATAATTAGAAAAACTTTAAAATCAGATGCAAATGAATTATTAAATTATCTTGATTTAATTAGCAAAGAATCAGACTACTTAACATTTGGAGAAGGGGAACTTAGTAGAACTATCGAGCAGGAAGAAGAATTTATTGAAATTGCTAATAACAAAAATAATAGCTTATTTATAGTAGCGGAGATGGGTGGGAAAATAATAGGTAATTTGAATTTTCAAGCGGGTCAAAGAAAAAGAATTGCTCATACAGGGGAATTTGGAGTTAGTGTTTTAAAAGAGTATTGGGGAAATGGAATAGGAAAAGAATTAATTAAATATTTGATTGAATGGAGTAAAAATTCAGGATTAATAAGAAAAATAAATTTGAGGGTTAGGACAGATAATACTACAGCTATTAAATTATATAAGAAACTTGGATTTTTAGAAGAAGGAATTATAAAAAGAGATTTTTTGATTGACGATAAATTTTATGACTCTTTATCAATGGGATTGTTAATTGACTAAATAATTTAAAGAGCAAATCTACATTAACAATAGATTCGCTCTTTAAATTATTATTTCATTCATAATTCAACAAAGTTATGAGTTTATTATTCTTCTTTTTCAAAAACTAAATCGAATTGTTTAATTACTCCATGAGTTCTGAATAATGAAGGGATAAAACTAACGAATCTCCAACCTTCTACACTTGCTTCAACATAAGTATATTTATACATATAATCTGATACCTCACCCATAAAATATCAGGTAATGAAGGCTATTCTTTGTTACTATATCCAACTATAACTTTTAAAGCTCTTTTCTTTATTTCAAATGTAGCAGGGAATGTTCCTCCATCTTCACCGTCTACATCTATAAGTAAATTATCCTTGCTCAAGCAATCTACCTTTAAGTTGTCAGTTTGTAGATATATTACATTAGGATCGTTTATATGTTCTCCTGAGAATATCTTCAAAAATACTCCTGCTGTATTTAGAGCGTAAGATTTTTTGATTATACATACATCGAATAACCCATCGTCTATATCAGCTTTTGGTGCAAAGTTTGAAAAACCTCCTGCTGATTTAGAGTTTAAGACTAAAAATAACAAGGCTTCAGTTTCTAAAACTTCATTATCACATTCAAATCTGAATTTGAGTGTTTCAAATAATTGCTTCGGAACTTCCTTTATACCCTGAGCATAGTAGGCAAGGCTTCCAAATGCAGTTTTTGATTTAACTGGAGTTTTAATAGCTATGTCAGCTAAAAGTCCGGCAGCTGCAACGTTTATAAAATACTTATCATTGACCTTACATAAATCTATTTCTTTTATAATATTATTTTTAATAATAGAACAAACTCCTTCGATTGAGGTTGGAAGGTTTAAATATTTTCCAAGGTCATTTACAGTTCCAGCAGGAAGGATTAGAAGTGGAACGTCTATATTATTTTTGGCTACTGCATTTATAACATTATTTACAGTTCCATCTCCTCCGACTATTATTAACAAATCATAATTTTCATCTTTCATTTTTAAAACTTCACCCGAGTAGTCAAAATCTATAGTAGTGTCTACTTTGTCAACTTCCTTTAATGTATTATCAAGTATTAATCTCCCGACTATAATTTCTAAATTCTTTTGAAGTGTTTGGGTTCCTGAAGATGGATTGTTTATTATTTTAACCTTCATTATCTATTAATAAATGAAGCGCCTAGATATTTTTTTATATCTTCGTCACAACTAAAAAAGTCTATTAAAATTTCTTTACCCGTTTCTTCAAAATGAACCAAAACTTCACAATCCCCATCTAAAAAGAATTTTTTAACTGTGCTTTCTTTAATTTCCCTTACTTTTATTAAATCTTTTTTCTTTTTTTCAAAGTCTTTAATAAAATATGAACCAAGTGGTCTTATTATTTTTGTATACCTATTCATGAAATACCTCCAATTGCAAATTAAAATTTGATATAATATTTTAGGTTATTAAAATATTATATCAAGGAGAGAGTCTAATGCCTAGTATAAAAAAGGATGATATTAACTTAGGAATAGATTATTGTTTAAAAAATGATCTTTTTAAAGAACTTAATGATTTATATAATAGTATACCCAATGGAGACTGTATAGGATGTGGAAAATGTTGTATGGAATCTGTTGGAGCAAATTTAGTAGAATTTTTGAATATATATAATTATTTAAATGAAAATAAAAATATAAATAATATGGTTATGGGAAAAATACTAGATTATTATTTCCTAGAGTACGAGAAAAAGATGCCATGTCCATTTAAAAATTCTAATAATATGTGTTTAATATATGAGGTAAGGCCTCTTAATTGTAGGATATACGGACATTGGACAAAAGAAGATTACAATAAAAATTATGAGAGAATAAAAAAAGACAATATAGAGTTTGCAAGATATATGGAAGATGAGCATAATATTAAGATAGATGAAAATATATTGAAATACAAGATAGAGTACTGTAAGGAGTTTAAGCCGAGTTTAGATTATATGAACAAAGATAAGAGAATGAAGTATTATGATAAAGGTATGGTCATTGATTCCAAGCTTTACTCTAAAGGAATTATGGATATTGATTTTAGAGATAGAGGAATTGTAGAGTATTTTATAGAATCTATGTTCTTTAACAATGTTGCAAGCAATATAAAGATGAATATAACTAAGAGTAATTCATATAAGATACTAAAAAGAGTTAAGTCTCTTGTCATATAGAAAATTATAACATTGATAGAGGAGCTAAACTTGCAACTATTTTTAAGCAACAGAGTCGCAAGACTTGTTGGCGTCATGAGCGTAGCGAATTTTGAGAACGGGAGCCTGTAAGGATCGTTGGCGACATGAGTCACCGGGTTAGCGAGTAGACGAATTTCTTGTTCTATAGGAAATTATAACATTTTTGTTTTGTGGAGAACTTGTCAAGAAAGAGATACTTACGACTATTTTTAAGCAACGGAGCCTGTAAGGATCGTTGGCGATATGAGTCACCGCGCTAGCGAGTAGACGAATTTCTTGTTTTAAGAAAAGAGGGATAGTATGGAACTAGAGAAAATAAAAGGACATAGCTATTATATAAAGGGAGGAACTAATTCTGGAGTTTATGTATTTAAGAATAAATACGTACTTGTTATAGATCCTGGACTTTCAAATTCTAGAGCACATAGACTTATAAAGTTATTTGATAGTAAGGGTCTTCGTGTGAAGTATATACTTAATACTCATGAACACTCAGATCATCATGGTGCAAGTGAGGTATTGTTAGATTATTATAGTGGAGCCAAGTCTATATCATCAAGAGATGCAAAAACTTTTATAGAGAATCCGTATTTATTTTCTACTTATGTATACGGTGGAAGGTCTAATAAATTACTCGATGATTATTTCAAAAATAGAAAGAATAAATTTAGCATAGATGAGGTAGTCTGTGATGGTGATATAAAGTTAAATGATGAAAAATTTAAAATAATAGATCTTAAAGGTCATAGCATAGGATCTATAGGTATATTAACTGAGGATAAGGTATTATATCTTGGAGATTCTTTATTTAATGAAAGCATTTTAGAAAAATATAATTTTCCTTTTTTATTCGATATATCTGAGCAGTTAAATACTTTAGATAAAATAAAGGAAATAGATTTTGAGTTTTGCGTTATGGGTCATTCAAATGCTTTATTGAATAAAGAAGAGGCTTTGAAATTAGTACAGATAAATAAAGAGGTTATATACAAATATTTAAATCAAATAAGAGAGTTTTTGACTACACCATATACTAGAGAAGACCTATTAAAAGATATTATAGAATACAACGAGCTTAAGTTAAACTATAAAGAATATTATTTTTCGAATGCTACCCTATCTTCTATGATTTCGTATCTTGTAGAATATGGAGAAATAGATTATCAATTCGAAAATGGAAAAATGTATTATTATATAATAAGATAATATTTCAAAATTAATGGCAAATTTTAAGTAATTGTAGTTAATATTATCTACTTTGTGTTAAAATATATTGGGGAATTACAACAATGAAAATACAGGCTAGAGGGTGATCTTAATGGAATTAAGAGAGTGGAAAACTATATTAACTCCATACGAATATGCAGTAGAGGAGTTAAAGGTCAAATTTAAAAATATTAGAAAAGAACTTAGAAATAATGGAGAATATTCTCCTATAGAATTTGTAACAGGAAGAGTTAAAAAGATATCATCTATTATAGCAAAAGCAAAGAAGCTTGAGGTTCCTATGGATGAAATAGAGGAGAAGATAGAGGATATAGCTGGACTTAGAATTATGTGTCAGTTTGTTGAGGATATATATAGTCTTGTAAGTTTAATTAGAAGCAGAGAAGATATGGTTGTAGTATATGAGAAGGACTATATACGAAATTATAAAAATAGTGGTTATAGAAGTTATCATATAATTATAAAATATCCTATACAGACTGCTATGGGATTAAAAGAGATTTTAGCTGAGATTCAAATAAGAACTCTTGCCATGAATTTTTGGGGTACTATAGAACATTCTTTAAAATATAAATATCAACAGGATATACCTGAAGACATAGCGAATAGATTAAGACGTGCGGGCGATGCAGCTTTTTTACTTGATCAAGAAATGAGTGAAATAAGAGAAGAGATAATGAGAGCTCAAGTTATGTTTGAAATGAAGTCGCTTACGGTCAAAGATATACTTGATAGCATTAGAAAGTTATATATTTTAGGTGAAACTGAAAAAGCTCTAGATTTTCAGGTAAGGCTTGATAGGATAAATGATATAGAGGATATAAAAGAAATCATAATGTTGAGAAGTGAGATAGATTATATATTAGATAAATATGATAAAAAATAACATAAATGTGCTTATAAATTATTTATAAGCACATTTTATCTGTGAAGAAATTATGTAATTCTCAAGTTATGCATTAGCATAAAGCGAATTTTTTACCTGTGTAAACTCTTTAAGGGATAATATGAAGGTGCAAGAGCAAAACTAGTAAAAAGTATTTATTTTAAGATGGAATATGTAAAAAAGGTGAGTGATAAAATTTGGCTATTTATGCAATCGGAGACCTACACCTTAGTAAGGTAGTAGACAAGCCAATGGATATATTTGGACAAAACTGGATAGGACATAAAGAAAAGATAATAGCTGATTGGAAGGAAAAAGTTAAGCCAGAGGATACTGTTCTTATAGTGGGAGATACTTCTTGGGGGATGAACTTAAATCAAGCTATCCCAGATCTTGATGATATAAATGAATTGGAAGGTAATAAAATACTAGTAAAAGGAAATCATGACTACTGGTGGAGTACAATAAGTAAATTAAATAAACTTTATGACAACATGGAATTTATACAAAATAATTTTTATAAATATAAAGATTATGCAATATGCGGAACTAGAGGATGGCTTTGTCCTAATGAGGTTAAATTTGATGAAGATGATGAAAAAGTATATAAAAGAGAAGCTAAGAGACTTGAGTTATCTCTTGATAGTGCTAAGAATGCTGGGTTTGATAAATTTATAGTTATGACTCATTATCCACCTACAAATGATAAACTAGAAGAATCCGAATTTACTAAGATATATGAAGAATACAATGTTGAAAGGGTTATATATGGACATTTACACGGAACAGAATCTTTTAAGGCTGGGCTTCAAGGTGAGAGAAACAATGTAGAGTATCATTTGGTATCATGTGATTATACGGATTTTAAATTAGTTAAAATAATGGATTAATATCTAGAGGAATTCACAGATAATTCATAAAAAAATATTTTTTCGAAAAAATTAAACAATACAATTGACATTAAATATTAAAGAGTTTATAATTCATATTAACGCAAAACAAGTTAATATAAAAAAACGAAGATGGAGACAAAAATATTCAAGTTTAATTACAGAGAACCAACATTTGCTGAGAGTTGGATTAAATAGAGTATATAATGATCACTCCTGAGTTGCCGAGTTGAAAGAAAATTTTCGAGTAAATAAGGACGGTTACTACCGATATATGGTTAGGGTTCACTAAAAGAATTTAATTTTGGTCGACTTGAATTGAGAAGGCAATTTTTGAAATTGCAAATAGGGTGGTACCGCGAATATAATCTTTCGTCCCTATAAATACATTTATTATGTGTTTATAGAGACGGGAGATTTTTTTATTTTCAAAAATTTAGGTTTATCAAAAATATTTATATAAAAATAACACTCATGTAAAGATATTTTGATAAAACTATGTGCTTTGCCTTATTAATAACCCTAAAGTTTCTAAACTCACTACGCTCAGACAACGAAACTTCTTAGCGGATTATTAAACATCAAAGCTCAAGTTTTATAACAAAATATCTAAAATCAATCGCTTATATTTTTATATAAATATTTTTAGAATCGTATTAAATTATTAAAAAGAAAGGGTGTGTATATTATGGAAAGTAGAGTTTGTGCTAGGTTGAATCAGGGGATAGATTCTTTTATAAGAGTTACTAGTGTTCTTAGAAGAAAAGAATTTAATATAAAAGAGATTAATATGAAGTCTCAGATTAGTCATATAGATTTGGATATAGTTGTATTTGATGATAGCTTGACTGGAAGTGTTGTTAAGCAGATTTCTAAGCTTGCAGATGTAAAAGAGATAAAAGTTATATAAAAAGGGGAGATTGAGATGAATAAAATGTATTATGAAAAAAATTCTAGTTTAGAGGTATTCAATGGAAAGAAGGTCGCTGTATTAGGATATGGAAGTCAAGGGCATGCGCATGCACTTAATTTAAAGGATAGTGGTGTGGATGTTGTTGTAGGTCTACATGAAAAAAGCAAATCTAGAGATAAAGTTAAAGCTGATGGGCTTGAAGTTATGAATGTAGATGATGCTGTTAAGTCTAGTCAGGTTATTATGATGTTAGTTCCAGATACGAAGCAAAAAGAAGTGTTTGATGAAATGGTTAAAGATAATTTAGATGAAGGAGATGCACTGGCATTTGCTCATGGATTCAATATACACTTTAGCCAGATAGTGCCTCCAGAAAATGTAGATGTATTCATGGTAGCACCTAAAGGACCAGGACATTTGGTTAGAAGAGTTTATCAAGAAGGAAAAGGAGTTCCAGCACTTCTTGCAGTTCATCAAGACTATACAGGAAAAGCAAAAGAGTTAGGTCTTGCTTATTCTTATGGAATAGGGGCATTAAGAGCTGGAGTACTTGAAACTACTTTTAAAGAAGAGACAGAAACGGATTTATTCGGAGAGCAAGCAGTACTGTGTGGAGGAGTAACGGAGCTTATAAAAGTTGGATTTGAAACATTAGTTAATGCAGGTTATCAAAAGGAAGTAGCATACTTTGAATGTCTTCATGAAATGAAACTTATAGTAGATCTTTTATATGAAGGTGGATTTGAGAAGATGAGACATAGTATAAGCGATACTGCTGAGTATGGAGATTATATGGTTGGAAGAAGAATTATAACAGATAAAACTAGAGAAGAGATGAAGAATGTTTTAACAGAAATACAAATGGGAGCATTTGCAAAGGATTGGATAATGGAGAATAAACTAAATAGACCTGTATTTAATTCATTTAAGCAAAGAGAATTAGAACATCCTATCGTCGAAGTTGGCAAAGAGCTTAGAGGTATGATGTCTTGGATAGAAAAGTAAGAGATTAGCTGAATAGGAGGGTTATATATGAATAGCGATAAAGTAAAAAAGGGGATAACTAAGGCACCACACAGATCACTACTTAAAGCAGCAGGGCTTACAGATGAGGAAATAGATAAGCCTCTTATTGGAGTTGTAAATTCATTTAATGAAATAGTACCGGGTCATGTTGAACTTAGACAAATAGCAGAAGCTGTAAAAAGAGGTGTTCTAATGGAAGGAGGAACCCCTCTTGAGTTTCCATCAATAGCAGTATGTGATGGTATTGCTATGAACCATGAAGGAATGAAGTATTCTCTTGTTAGCAGAGAAATAATAGCAGATAGTATAGAGATAATGACAAAAGCACATGGTCTTGATGCATTAGTTTTAATACCGAGCTGTGACAAGGTAGTTCCAGGAATGTTAATGGCTGCTGCAAGAATTAATATACCTAGTATTATTGTAAGCGGTGGACCTATGCTTGCAGGCAGATTTAATAATGAAAAGGCAGATTTAACAACTGTATTTGAAGGTGTTGGAAAGGTATGCTCAAACAAAATGACAGAGAAAGAATTGAAGTGCCTAGAGGAAAGTGCATGCCCAACTTGTGGATCTTGTTCTGGAATGTTCACTGCAAATTCTATGAACTGTATGACAGAGGCTTTGGGAATGGCACTTGATAGAAATGCTACAATACCAGCAGTATATTCTAGTAGAAAAAGACTTGCAAAAAAGACTGGTATGCAAATAATGCATTTATTAAGAGAAAATATACTTCCCAGAGATATACTTAAACAAAAAGCATTTGAAAATGCTTTAACTGTGGATATGGCACTTGGATGCTCTACTAATACAGTTCTTCATATAACTGCAATAGCAAATGAAGCTGGTGTAGATGTTAATTTAGATAATATAAATTACATAAGTTCTAAAACTCCGAATCTGTGCAAACTAAGTCCAGCAGGAAATCATCATATAGAAGATCTTGATAATGCAGGCGGAGTTCTAGCTGTCATGAATGAATTGTCAAAGAAAGATTTAATAAATCTAGATGTACCTACAGTAAGTTTGAAGATGTTGAAAAATATATTAAAAGATAAAAAAGATAGTGAAGTTATAAGGGATATAGATAATCCTTTCAGCGAAGATGGTGGAATAAAGGTGTTATTTGGTAACCTAGCTCCTGAAGGTGCAGTTGTTAAAAAATCTGCTGTTAAAGATAATATGATGAAAACAATATCTACTGCAAAGGTATTTGATAGTGAAGAAGAGGCTGTTGAAAGTATTTTAGGAGGAAAAATAGAAAAGGGTGATGTAGTAGTAATAAGATATGAAGGACCAAAGGCAGGTCCAGGAATGAGAGAAATGTTAACACCTACATCATCACTAGTTGGAATGGGTCTTGATGATAGTGTATCACTTATAACAGATGGTAGATTCTCGGGGGGAACTAAAGGAGCGGCAATAGGTCATGTTTGTCCAGAAGCTATAGATGGTGGAATGATAGGATTAGTTAAAGATGATGATTTGATAAGTATTGATATAGATAAAGGTATTATTGAGCTTAAAGTTGATGATCAAGAATTAAGTAAAAGAAGAGAAAACTTGAAGTTAAAGACTAAAAATTATACTGGTTATCTTGGAAAGTATTCAAAGATAGTTCAGAGTGCTTCAAAGGGAGCTGTATGTATTTAAAGAATTAAGGGAAGGAGATAAACTATGAATGGAGCTAGATTATTGCTTGAGAGTCTAGAAAAACAAGGTGTAGACACACTATTTGGATATCCTGGAGGGGCAGTTATTCCATTTTATGATGCACTTTATGAGTATGGACATTTTAATCATATAAGAACTGCCCATGAACAGGGTGCAATTCATGCAGCAGATGGATATGCAAGAAGTAGTGGAAAAGTAGGAGTATGTATTGCAACATCAGGGCCTGGTGCTACTAATACTGTAACTGGCATTGCAACAGCTTTTATGGACTCTGTTCCACTTGTTGTAATAACAGGTCAAGTTCCAACATCATTACTAGGTAGAGATTCTTTTCAAGAGATAGATATAACAGGGGTTACAATGTCTATAACAAAACATAATTACTTAGTTAGAAATGTAGATGATATACCTAAAATAATTAAAGAAGCTTTTCAAATTACTACTACAGGAAGACCTGGACCAGTACTTATAGATATTCCAAAAGATATATTCTTGGCAGAATATAAAATAGATTTATATGATACTTTAGATGTGTACGATGAATATGAAAAAGACTTAGATTTGACAGACGTTGTAAAGATAATAAATGAGTCTAAAAAACCTGTTATATATGCAGGTGGAGGGATTAAAATAGCAAATGCTAGCAAAGAACTTAAAGAATTTGCAAATAAATTAGATACTCCTGTTGTAAATACTTTAATGGGGCTTGGAAGTATAGATAGAGAATGTGAACTAGGTCTTGGTCTTGTAGGTATGCATGGATTTAAAGTGAATAACCTAGCTGTAACAAATAGTGATTTGATAATAGCTATAGGGGCTAGATTCAGTGATAGGGTTATAGGAAACTCTAAAGGATTTGCACCTAAAGCTAATATAATACATATAGATATAGATGCTACTGAGATGAATAAAAATAAAAAATCTCAATATCATGTTGTAGGAAATCTAAAGAAAATACTACAAGAACTTACTAAATATGTGTATGCCAAAGATAATACAAAGTGGAAGGAAAATATTAGTAATTACAAGTCGGAATATAAAGTGGATAAAGATTTATTTCATCCTAAAAACATATTTAGAGTATTGAATGAAAAACTAGATAAGGATGTATTGGTAGCAACGGATGTAGGGCAACATCAATTATGGACTGCACAGTATTTTAAATTTAAAAATGATAGACAATTTATAACATCTGGTGGGCTTGGAACGATGGGATTTGGAGTTGGAGCGGCTATAGGTGTACAAGTAGGCAATAAAGATAAGCAAGTTATGTTGGTTACTGGTGATGGAAGCTTTAATATGAACTGCAATGAATTAATAACTATAGCAAAATACAAGCTACCGGTTATAATAGTTCTTTTAAACAACAAAACTCTTGGAATGGTAAGACAGTGGCAAAATTTATTCTGTAATAAAAGATACTCTGAAACTGATAATGATTTTAACCCTGATTATAAATTACTTACTAAGGTATACGGCATTAAGGGATATAGTGTAGACTCTATTGATAAGTTAGATGAAGCCTTAAGTGAGTGCGATTTAGGAAAAGAACCTGTGTTTATAGAGTGTAATATAGATAAGGATTTTGGAGTGTATCCAATAGTTCCACCTGGTAAAAATATAGATGAGCTTGTAGAAGTTAGTGTTGACTAAATACAATTTTATATATAGAATGAATGTAAATTGAATAATTGGGGGAGCTAAATTAATTTGGCTGAGAGGAAGTTTTGGTACTTCGACCCTTATAACCTGAAATGGATAATGCCAGCGTAGGGAAAGCGTATTTATAAAATTTATTTGTATATAAAACCTTTATCCTATCTTGGGTAAAGGTTTTTTTATGCTAAAAAATATATAAGGAGATGATTTTATGTCAGTAGTCACAAATGTAAGTATTCAAGTTATACCTAAGGTACCAGATGAGCAAACTTATTATGTAGTAGATAAGGTTATTGAGTACATTGATTCATGTAATATAAAATACGAGGTTGGACCTATGGAAACTACTATGGAAGGTGATTTAGACACGCTTTTAAATATTGTAAAAGAAGTCCAAGAGATATGTGTGAAAGAAGGGGCCAGCAGAGTTGCTTCTATTGTAAAAATTGACTATAAGCCAAAAGGTGTGACTATGCATGAAAAGATCGGAAAATATAGAAAGTAAAGTAATACCAGTTATATTTTTTATAAGCATATTGCTTATATGGCAGATTGTCGTAGATAAAGAAATTGTACAAAGATACATATTGCCATCTCCAACAGATGTAATATCAGCTTTAATAGATATAATACCAAGTATTAAGATACATATAATTACGACACTTTATGAAGCATTTTTAGGATTTATAGTAGCTATAGTATTTTCTTTAGTTTTGGCTATACTTATGGATAATTTTAAGATAATAAAAAAAGCTTTATATCCTTTAATTATAGTATCTCAAACTGTTCCTATAGTTGCTATAGCACCTCTTTTTGTAATATGGTTTGGCTTTGGTATTATGCCAAAAGTTGTAGTAGTAGTTCTTGTTTGTTTTTTTCCCATAGTGATAAGTTTATTAGATGGACTTGAATCTGTTGATGAGGATATTATAAATCTGTTAAAAACTATGGGGGCATCTAAAATGCAAATATTTAAGATAGCTAAATTCCCAGCTTCTATGACTAGCTTTTTTTCTGGAATTAAGGTAGCTGCAACCTACAGTATAATGGGTGCTGTTATTGGAGAGTGGCTAGGAGGAAGCTATGGTTTAGGGGTATATATGCTAAGGGTTAAGCATTCATATAATTTAGATAAGATGTTTGCAGTTATTCTTATAATTGTAGTACTTAGCATAATTTTGTTTAAGGTTATAGATATTGTTCAGGGGGCTTTAATGCCATGGCAAAAACAAAATAATAGGAGGAAATAAAATGATAAAAAAATTAATATCAATTATATGCATAATGACTTTAATTATAATCTCAGTAGCAGGATGTGCAGATAAGAAAACTTCAAATAATGAGCTTAAAAAGGTTACGGTAGTTCTTGATTGGGTTCCAAATACTAATCATACAGGACTTTATGTTGCAAAGGATAAAGGATATTTTAAAGAACAAGGACTTGATGTTGAAATAATTCAACCATCTCAAGGAGGAGCAGCAGCACTAGTTGCAGCTGGACAAGCTGATTTTGGAATTAGTTATCAAGAAGAAATAACTTATGCAAGAACTAGTGAAAATCCACTGCCAATAAAAGCAATATCTACAATAATACAACACAATACTTCGGGATTTGCATCGCTTACAGACAAAAATATAAAATCTCCCAAAGATTTTGAAGGAAAGAAATACGGTGGATGGGGATCACTAGTAGAACAAGAGATGATAAAAAGTCTAATGACAAAAGATGGTGGAGATTATAATAAAATTGAAATGGTAGATATAGGATCTCAAGACTTCTTTACAAGTGTTCAAAATAATGTAGATTTTACATGGATATATTATGGATGGGATGGAGTAGCAGCTAATGTAAAAAATATTCCTATAAACTTTATATCTATGAAAGATTTAGACAAAAATCTTGACTATTATACACCTGTTATAATATCAAATGAAGATACATTAAAAAACGATGAAGATATGGTTAAAAAATTCTTAAAAGCTACAACTAAAGGATATGAGTATTCAATAAATAATCCTGAAGATGCAGTTGAATCTTTATTAAAAGAAAATCCAGAAATAGATAAAACTATAGCTGTTGAGAGTCAAAAATATTTAGCTAAAGAATATAAAGCAGATGCTAATAGATGGGGAGAAATGAAAGATAGTGTATGGACTAATTACTCTAATTGGATGTATGAAAAGAAATTAATAGAGAAAGAATTAGATGTAAAAGAGGCTTTTACAAATGAATATTTACCAAAATAAAATAGAATTAAATAATATCAAAAAATATTTTGACGATAAAATTATATTAAATGATATAAATATACACCTAAAAGAAGGCGAATTTGTATCCTTATTAGGACCTAGTGGAAGTGGAAAAAGTACAATATTTAATATAATATCTGAGCTTATAAAGCCTGATGAAGGTAACGTTTTAATAGATAGCGATTCAAGAGTTAGCTATATGCCTCAAAAGGATTTACTTCTTCCGTGGAAAAAAATAATAGACAATGTAGCTATACCTCTTACAATAAGAGGATATAGCAAAAAAGATGCTAGGAATGAAGTTAAAGATTATTTTAAAGCATTTTCATTAGATGGATACGAATATAAATATCCATCTCAACTATCAGGAGGAATGAGACAAAGAGCAGCATTTATGAGAACATATATAAACTCAAAAGATATAATGTTACTTGATGAGCCTTTTGGAGGATTAGATGCGATAACTAAGTCTAATATGCATGAATGGCTGTTGAATGTATTAGAAAAGTTTAATACATCAGTATTGTTTATAACTCATGATGTTGAAGAAGCAATACTTTTATCAGATAGAATATATATTTTATCTGATAAGCCTGCAAGTGTAAAAGAAGAGATAATTGTAAACCTTGATAAGAATAGAAGTAAGGATATAGTAACTTCTAAAAGGTTTAATGAAATAAAAAAATATATACTTGATATAATGTAGAGAAATATATATTTTTTTATAGTGCCTGAACTAAAAAAGATACTCATTAAAATAGCAACATTTAGCTAAAATTTTAATGAGTATCTTTTTAAAATTAATGTGTATAGATGTAAGAAAATATGAAAATAACTAAAAGTTGAATGAAAATTTAAAAAATATTATAAATTCAAAGGAAAACGCTTGACTAATATGCGAATTTATAATATTCTTATAATAAGAAAATTAATTACAAATAAGTGCAAAATTCGATATATTTTTTTACATATTAATGCAACCGTTTGCACTAACTTTTAATAATAAACTTAGTAAACAAATATATTTTTTTAATGTTTATGCAATCGTTTGCATAGAACTATATTGAGGGGGTTTATATATGAAAAAAGTCTGGTGGAAAGAGGCCGTGGCTTATGAAATATATCCAAGAAGTTTTATGGATTCAAATAAAGATGGAATAGGTGATTTAAACGGTATAATCTCTAAATTAGATTATTTAAAGGATTTGGGAATAGATGTAATATGGATTTGTCCAATGTATAAGTCCCCTAATGATGATAATGGATATGATATAAGTGATTATCAAGATATAATGGATGAGTTTGGAACTATGGATGATTTTGATAATTTGTTAAATGAAGTTCATAATAGAGATATGAAGCTTATAATAGATTTGGTTGTAAACCATACAAGTGATGAACATCCTTGGTTTATAGAATCAAAATCTTCAAAAGAAAGTCCAAAGCGAGACTGGTATATATGGCGTGAAGGTAAAGATGATAAAGAACCAAATAATTGGGAGAGTATTTTTGGAGGATCAGCCTGGGCGTATGATGAAAAAACTGATGAATATTTCCTACATTTATTCTCTAAAAAACAACCTGATTTGAACTGGGAAAATGAAGATGCACGACAAGCCGTATATGATATGGTAAACTGGTGGCTTGATAAGGGTATTGATGGATTTAGAGTAGATGCTATTAGCCACATTAATAAAGAAAAAGGACTAAAGGATATGCCTAATGAAGAAGGTCTTAGATATGTACCTTCATTTGATAAGCATATGAATGTAGATGGAATCCATAAGTACCTTGAAATGCTAAGAGATAACAGTTTTGCAAAATACGATATTATGACTGTTGGAGAGGCAAATGGAGTTAAAACTGAAGATGCAGAGCTTTGGGTTGGTGAAAAGCAAGGTAAGTTCAATATGGTATTCCAATTTGAACACTTAGACTTATGGGATGCTCAAAATAATAAAGAATTAGATATAGTAGAGCTTAAAAAGGTACTTACTAAGTGGCAAAAAGGTCTTGAAGATAAGGGATGGAATGCATTATATATTGAAAATCACGATATACCACGTGTTGTATCTACTTGGGGAAATGATAAAGAATATTTAAGAGAATGTTCAACATCACTAGCACTTATGTATTTTATGATGCAGGGTACACCGTTTATTTATCAAGGTCAAGAAATTGGTATGACTAATGTAGCATTTAAGAATATAGATGAATATGACGATGTTAGAACTAAAAATACGTACAACATAAAAATAGATGAAGGTATGTCTCATGAGAAAATAATGAAGCTTGTATGGGCAACTTCAAGAGACAATTCTCGTACTCCTATGCAGTGGGATGATACAGAAAATGCAGGGTTTACAACTGGACAGCCTTGGATAGGCATTAATCCTAACTATAAGGATATAAATGTAAAAAAGCAGTTAAATAATCCAAAATCAGTATTAAATTTTTACAAAAAAATGATAAATATAAAAAAAGAAAATGAAATATTCACATATGGGAAATATGACATTATTCTATTACATCATGATAAGATATATGCATATACTCGTACTTTAGGAGATGAAAAAGTAGTTGTTATATGTAATTTAAAGGATACTGATGCTTCATATGAATACAACGATTTTGATTTAAGTCATGATAAACTTTTACTATCTAATTACGATGTGAAGTATCATGATGATACATCTAATATAACGTTAAAGCCGTATGAGGCGAGATTGTATAAGGTTACAAAATAAACTTAAGGGAGATGGTTTTATGTCGAACGTAACATTAAATAATATATGCAAAGAATATGACAACGGATATAAGGCGGTTCAAAACGTAAATATAGACATAAAAGACAAGGAGTTTGTTGTACTTGTAGGACCTTCTGGATGCGGTAAATCGACTACTTTAAGAATGATAGCAGGGCTTGAAGATATAACTTCAGGAGAACTTAAAATTGCAGATAAAGTTGTTAACAATCTTCCTCCTAAGGATAGAGATATAGCTATGGTATTCCAGAATTATGCGCTATACCCACATATGACTGTTTATGACAATATGGCTTTTGCTTTAAAACTTAGAAAGATTCCTAAAAATCAAATAGATGAAAAGGTGAAAGAAGCTGCTAAAATACTTGGTTTAGAAAGTGTATTAACTAGAAAACCAAAGGCATTATCAGGAGGACAAAGACAAAGGGTAGCATTAGGGAGAGCTATAGTTAGAGAGCCTAAGGTATTTTTAATGGATGAGCCGTTATCTAATTTAGATGCTAAGCTTAGGACTCAAATGAGAACTGAGATAAGTAAGCTTCATAAAAAGCTTGGAACTACATTTATATATGTAACTCATGATCAAGTTGAGGCTATGACCATGGGGGATAGAATAGTAGTAATGAAGGATGGGTTTATTCAGCAAACGGCTACACCACAAGAACTTTACGAAAACCCTAATAATATGTTCGTAGCAGGATTTATTGGAGCGCCTCAAATGAATTTAATAGAAGTTAATATTAATGAAGAAAACAAAAATATAGTGGCTTCATTTAATGATATTAAAATAAGCATACCTTTGGGTAAAGGTAAAATACTAAAGAAAAAAGGATATATAGGTAAAAAGGTAGTTTTAGGAATTAGACCAGAGGATATTCATATGGAAAATGTGTTTATAGAAGCTTCTAAGGAAACATCTTTTAATGCTAAAGTTGAAATACAAGAGAATATGGGAGCAGAAATATATGCATATTTAAATGTAGGTGGAGAAAATGTAACAGCTAGGCTAAATGCTAGATACAAGTTAAAGGACGACGAAGAAGTAGTTTTAGCTATGGATGGTAATAAAATACATTTATTTGATTTAGAAACTGAAGAAAATATACTTTTGTAAAATTATATCGAAAAATCTGAAAAGTTAAAAATTTATTCTTGATTTAAAAAAATATAAATGATAAAATTACACTACAAAGACTAATGCAAACGATTGCATAATTAAAAAATAGTTTATTAGGAGTAGTAGAATGAAAAGTATAACTATAAAGGATGTAGCTCAAAAATCAGGAGTATCTCCCTCGACTGTTTCAAGAGTCATATCTAACGATACGAGAATAAGTGAAAATACTAAAAAGAAAGTTGTAAAGGTTATGCAGGAGCTTAACTATTATCCGAATTCTATAGCTCGAAGACTTGCAAACAAGAAGACTGACACCATAGGTGTTGTAATGCCATATGGGACAGAAGATATATTAATGAATCCATTTTTTCAAGAATCATTAAGAGGTATAAGTATAGTTTCATCTGAAAAGTGCTACGATATATTGATTTCAACAAGTCATAAAAATGAGGATGAAATAGATATACTAAGATGCTTGATAAAAGGAAATAAGGTTGATGGATTGATACTTACTCGCTCTAACGAGAATGATGAAGCCATAAAATATCTAAGAGACAACAAGTTTCCATTTGTATTAATAGGCTCTTGTCTTGAATATGATGATATACCTAGTGTTGATAATGATAATGAGAAAGCGTCTTATGAATTGACTTCTTTTTTAATAGAAAAAGGAAGAAAAAAAATAGCTTTTATAGGAGGAGAACTTCACTCAGTAGTTATTAAAAATCGATTCGAAGGATATAAAAAAGCATTAAAAAATAATAATATAGAATTTAGACATGAATATTTGATATTTGATAAATTCTTAGAAGAAAGTGGATATAAGCTTACTGATCAACTTTTAAATTTAGATGATATTCCAGATGCTATCATAGTTGCTGATGATCTTATGAGTCTTGGAGCTATGAAAAAGATAAAAGAAAAAAGCTATAAGGTTCCAGAGGATATAATGCTAGCAAGTTTTAACAATAGCATTCTAGCAAAGTATTCAAACCCATCTATAACTTCAATAGATATTAATTCTACTGAACTTGGAAAGAGGGCTTGTGAAAAATTATTTAGCGTATTAGACGGAAATGAAGATGAATTTAAAAAAGAAATTATATCTCACAAGATAATAGAAAGAGACTCTACAAAATCAATTTAGTTTTAAATGGAATAAGGTGAAAAAACTTTATCTGAATTAAGTTCACTCTATTCCATTTAGATAGATTACTATGGATTAAAAAGTCTATAGCCTATATTTTTTTATAATTTAGTGCAAACGATTGCACTGAGATTCAACTAAATTTTACAAAGGGAGTGATGAAAGATGAAGAGAAAAGTATTTTCAATATTTGCATGTGTTTTGGGATTAATGCTATCATTGACTGCTTGTGGGTCTTCGCAAGATAGTGTAGGTGACAAGGTTAATGTAGATATTTTCCAATTCAAAGTAGAAGCTAAAGATGCGCTAGAACAAGCAGCTAATATGTATATGGAGAAAAACCCTAATGTAAAAATCAACATTCAAACAGTAGGTGGAGGAGACGATTACGGTGCAGCTTTAAAATCTAAATTTGCATCTGGAGAAGAACCTGCAATATTCAATATAGGTGGACCACAAGATATGATCGACTGGAGTGAAAAGCTAGAAGATTTATCGACTGAATCTTGGGTATCTCAGGCTTATGATGGAACTTTAGATCCTGTAACTAAGGACGAAAAAATATACGGTATGCCATTCAATCAAGAAGGATATGGATTTATATACAACAAAGAATTATTTGAAAAAGCTGGAATAGATCCAGAATCTATAAAAACATTTGGTGATTTAGAAAATGCAGTTAAATTACTTGATTCTAAAAAAGAAGAATTAGGACTTAAATCTGTATTTGCATTTCCATCAAAGGAAACTTGGGTAACTGGTCTGCATTTATCAAATGTTGCTTTCTCAAATGAGTTTGGGAATGTAACTAATGCATTTAATTCAAAGGAATTAAAGTTTAAATATGCTGATTCATTGAAAAAACTTGTAGATTTACAAGCAGATTATGCATATATGCCAGATGGTAAAAAAGCTTCTCTAAACAGTGTTGATTACTCAACTCAAGTTGAAGAGTTATTCTCTTTAGGTCAAGTTGCTATAATTCAACAAGGTAACTGGGCTTATGGAAGTGTAGTAGATATTGATGAAGATTTAGCAGCTAATATAGCAATGCTTCCTATACCTCTTGAAGGAGTAAAAGAAGATTCTATACCAGTTGGAGTTCCTATGTATTGGTCAATAAATAATACTAAAGATGAAGAAGTTAAAAAAGCTTCAAAAGATTTCTTAAACTGGTTATATACTTCAGATGAAGGAAAAGATTTAATAATAAACAAGTTTAAGTTTATACCAGCATTAAAAGGATATGATACAGATAATTTACAACCACAAGATACATTAGCTAAGGAAATAATAAGATATTCTAATGAAGGAAAGACTATGCCTTGGGTATTCATGGGATATCCATCAGCTTGGGGACAAGAGAATCTTGGAGCAGATATACAACAATATCTTGCAGGAAATATGACTTGGGATCAACTAGTTGAAGATGCTAAAGCCACTTGGGCTAAAGCAAGAAAATAGATAATAAAATAATGAATAGGAAAGTCTAATTAGACTTTCCTATTTTATAAAAAAATTCGTCTATTCGCTAACGCGATGACTCATGTCGCCAACGATTCCTATTGGGCTCCGTTGCTTAAAAATAGTTGCAAGTGTGGTTCTTCAATCAATGTTATCCACAATTTGAAAATCATATAATTTACTTAAGTATAAAAAAATAGGTGGCTTGAAGTTCATAGTAAAGGAGAGAGTTTTATGAAAAAGAATAGATTAGCATTTTGGGGCTTCGTAGGGCCAGCAGTATTTGCTTTCACATTAATAGTTGTAATACCCCTTTTATTCGGAATATATTATTCATTTACGGATTGGAATGGGATAAGTTCAAATATTAAATTTATTGGATTTGAAAATTACATGGAAGTTTTTAAAGATAAGGGATTTTTAGACTCATTTATATTTACAACTAAATTCACTATAGCTTCTGTGATTACTATAAATATAATAGGTTTTTCTTTAGCACTTTTAGTTACTAGAGAGCTCAAGACAAGCAATGTTCTTAGAACAATATTCTTTATGCCAAACTTAATTGGTGGGCTTATATTAGGATTTATATGGCAATTTATATTTACAAAAGCTTTTGCAGCATTAGGAGAAGTTACTGGAGCTACTTGGCTTTTAGGATGGTTATCTAATACCGAAACAGGATTTTGGGGACTTGTAATACTTATGTCTTGGCAAATGTCAGGGTATTTAATGATTATATATATAGCAGCACTTCAAAATATACCTCAAGAATTGATAGAGGCTTCTAGAATAGATGGAGCTAGTGCTTGTCAAAGAGTAAAGCATATAGTATTTCCACTTGTAAGACCCGCATTTACAGTTAGTTTGTTTCTAACTCTTTCAAATTCATTTAAGTTATATGATCAAAACTTGTCTTTAACAGGAGGAGGACCAGCAAACTCTACTCAAATGATTGCTATGAATATTTACAATACAGCTTTTAAATTTAATAATATGGGTGTAGCACAAGCTAAAGCGGTTATATTCTTCCTAGTTATAGGAGGAATAACATTAAGCCAAGTGTATATCACAAAAAAAGGCGAGGTGGAAATGTAATGAAGACTAGAAAATTACTTTTAGGATTAATAGGTTCTATTATTGGATTAATATATCTTTCACCTTTTTACATTATAATTGTGAATGCTTTTAAAAGTAAGAAAGAATTATTCCAAAGTACATTGGGATTACCAGAATCATTAAATTTTGATAACTTTATAGAGGCATTTGATAGACTAGATTTCTTTCATGTATTTTTAAATTCACTTATGATAACAGTTGGAAGTATAGTGCTTATAGTTATATTTTCAGCCATGGCAGCATGGATGCTTGAAAGAACAAAAACAAAGATGAGTGGATTCATATTTTTCGCATTTATAGCGGCAATGTTAATACCATTCCAAGCTGTAATGCTACCACTTATACGTATGATGGGAAAACTTAACCTGTTAAACATACCAGGACTTATGTTCACATATTTAGGATTTGGATGTAGTCTTTCAATATTTTTATATCATGGATTTGTAAAAGGGATACCTAAAGAATTAGATGAGGCAGCTACTATAGATGGATGCAGTAAATGGCAAACTTTTTGGTATATTATATTCCCTATATTAAAGCCTATAACTATAACTGTATCAATACTTAATACTGTTTGGATATGGAATGACTTTTTACTTCCATCTTTAATTATAAATAAACCAGAAACTCACACTATACCGCTTAGAACATTTTTCTTCTTTGGAGAGTACACTAAGCAGTGGCACTTAGCACTTGCAGGACTTACATTAACTATAATACCCGTTATAATATTCTACTTCATAGCTCAAAAACACATTATAAAGAGTGTTACAGCTGGAAGTATTAAATAGGAGAGATATATATGAAAAGAACATGGTGGAAAGAATCAGTAGTATATCAAATATATCCAAGAAGCTTTAAAGATTCAAATAAAGATGGAATAGGTGATCTGAACGGAATAATAGAAAAGTTAGATTATTTAAAATTATTGGGAATAGATGTAATATGGCTATCTCCTGTATATAAATCACCAAATGATGATAATGGATATGATATAAGCGATTATCAAGATATAATGGATGAGTTTGGAACTATGGAAGACTTTGATAGATTATTAAAAGAAGCACATGATAGAGGAATAAAGATACTTATGGACTTAGTAGTAAATCACTGCTCTGATGAACATAAGTGGTTTGTAGAGTCTTGTTCTTCAAAAGATAACCCATATAGAGATTATTATATATGGAGAGATCCTCAAGAAGATGGAAGTTGTCCGAACAATTGGAACTCATTCTTCGGAGGAAGTGCTTGGCAGTACCATGAAAAAACAGGACAATATTACTTACATCTATTCACTAAAAAACAACCAGATTTAAACTGGGAAAATGAAGATATGAGAAATGATATATACAAGATGATGAGATATTGGCTTGATAAAGGTATAGATGGATTTAGAATGGATGTATTTAATATGTATTCTAAAAAAGAAGGATTTCCAGATGTAGTAGATAGTCCTGATGGAATATATATAAACGGGCCAAAGATACATGATTATGTGAAAGAGATGAATAAAGAAGTATTTAGCAAATATGATATGATGACAGTAGGAGAAGCTCCTTGTGTACCTTCTTCTATGGGACATTTATATGTAGATGAGAATAGAGAAGAACTTAATATGATATTTCATTTTGATCTTATGGATATGCCTAATAATCCTTCAGATAAATTCTTAGATTCTGATTGGAAGCTAAAGGATGTAAAAGATATATTTATGAGATGGTATGATGATTTAAAGGATAGGGGTTGGAACTCACTTTTTATGAACAATCATGACCAGCCTAGAATGGTATCTAGATTTGGAAATGATAAAGAGTATAGAGTAGAATCTGCTAAGATGCTTGCTACTTTAATTCATACATTCCAAGGAACACCATATATATATCAAGGTGAAGAAATTGGCATGACTAATGTCTATTTTGATGATATGAATGATTATAGAGATGTTGAAACTCTAAACTACTATAAAGAGAAAATAGATGAGGGAGTATCGCATGATGAACTTCTAAAGAGAATAAAGCCAACATCAAGAGATAATGCTAGAACTCCTATACAATGGGATGATAGTGAAAATGCAGGCTTTAGTGATGTAACACCTTGGATTGATGTTAATCCTAATTACAAAGAGGTGAATGTTAAAAAATCTCTAGAAGATAAGAATTCAGTATTCTACTATTATCAAAAGTTAATTAAATTTAGAAAAGAAAATCTTGTTATGGTATACGGGGATTTAAAGCTTATATGTAAAGATGATGAGAATATATTCTCATATGTTAGAAGATTAGATGATGAAGTTGTTTTGGTTATACTTAATTTCTTTGATAAGGAAGTTGCGTTTAAGATACCTGATGAGTATAAGGGTAGAAGATTTGAGATATGTATTAGTAATTATGATGTAGATAAGATAGATTCAGATGTTATATACTTGAAAGCTTATGAGGCTAGAGTTTATAAGATTGTTTAATATTTGAATAATATGCTTAAGCGAAAAATGAAGCTTATTAAAATACCGCTTATGTGTTAAATGTTTTTAATAAAACTAAGCATTATTTCTTATTGAATATCCTAAAAGTTCTAAACTCCCGTTGGTCAGACAACGAACTTTCTTAACGGATATTCAAACGACTTAATACAAGTTTTATACAAAAACATTTAAATCATAAGCTAACATTTTAATAAGCTTCATTTTTAATATGGATTTTTAGAGTTATTATATATAAAAAAAATAGTTTCTTTAAAAGTATATTATTCTATTAAATAACATAAATAAAAATAATATAAAACTATTCCAATAAGTCCACAAATAAAAGAATATGCTACAAATAAATTTAATCTATCTTGAAAAGTTTTATTTTTCATAATCAAAATTCCTTAGTGGATAATTTTACGGGTAAAAGCCCAATAGTCTTTGAATGACTAAAAGTACAGTTACAATGATAAATACTCCTATAAAAACTTTAATAAATGGATCACTAGATTTGGAATTATTATTATTCATTCAATCCTCCTTTTATAACTATATTTGTTAAATAATAACATAATGTTACTAGTTCTGCAAAGTTGATATAAATAGAGATTAAAGATTATATATATGAATTAAATCAGAAACATTATAGGTAACATATATCACCGAAAAAACATTTTATTAGTTATAAAATCAAGGTATATGAAATAAATGTAAATGATTATATTAATATTAAAATAAAAATGAAAGAGAGTGAGAATTTATGGTAGAAAAAGTATATCATTACAGTACAGAAAATAATACAGCTGTTGAAAAAATTATTATGGATGATAATATCAATTATATTCATATGATTTTTAATAAGGAAGAAGGGCTACCTGAACATTATTCAAATTCGAATGTTTATATGACAGTTATTAAAGGAATATTGTCGATACGATTAGATGAACAGGAGATTCATGAATATAAAATGGGAGATATACTTCAAATTCCTTATAATACCAAGATGAATGTAAAGAATCTTCATGATGATGTTCTTGAACTAATTGTGATAAAAGCTCCAGCACCATCTAATTTTAGCAAAATAGATATTAAGAAATAAATATTAATAAGGGTTATTGAAATAGTCAAAATTTCAATAACCCTTATTTTATTCTACATACTTTCTCAACTTTTCCTTAACTTCATCAGATGCAAAAGATGCATCTACACTGTATAGATAAATTCTTTTGAAATCTTCTTCAGTTAAGTTTTTAATCCTACTTAATATTTCAAACTCTCTATCTAAATCTATATCAGATACAGTCATATTATCTGTATTAATACTAATTCGTATATCATCATCTAAGAAATCTTTTATAGGATGTTCTTCGTATGCGTTAACTGCCTTTGTTTGAACGTTGCTAGTTGGGCACATCTCAAGTGTAACACCCATATCCTTTAACATTTGATATGATTTAGCACAGTCTTTGGCAAACACTCCATGGCCAATTCTTTGAGCATGAAGCATCTCAATAGATTTAAATACATTTTCACCAATTCCAGTCTCTCCAGCGTGAATTGTTATATTATATCCATAACTTTTAGCTAGGTCGAATGCTTCTTTAAACTTTTCAGGAAAATATAAGTTCTCACTACCTGCAAGATCAACTGCAACAACACCTTTTCCTAAAAATTTTTTACCTTCTTCTATTACGAATATAGCATCATCAGCACTCATATGTCTCATACAGCATAGTATTACATTAGCTCTTACGTTAAACTTATTTTCACATTCATTTATGCCATCTAAAACACTTTGAACTATTTCATCAAATTTAAGTCCATTAGCCATGTGAAATAAAGGAGCAAACCTCATTTCTATATATTTTACATTATATTTTGAAACATCTTCAAGAAGCTCATATGTGATTCTTTTTATGTTTTCCTTTGTTTGCATAACTTTATTAGATATATCAAATGTAGCTAAATATTCATCTAAAGAGCGGCACTCTTTAGGGGCGGTTATATATTTTTTTATTTCGTTTATATCATAAGTTGGAATATCAATATTATCTTTATTAGCTATATCTAATATTGTACTAGGTCTAACACTACCATCAAGATGACAATGGAGCTCTATTTTAGGTGTCTTATTTAAATTCATCAACATCACCCCTTAACTATATTAAAAGATATTGTACCATAGGAATCGGTTTCATACTATGTTTTTTTGAAAGAAAAATATAAAATCCATACATGTATTACCATAAATATACAAATAGTGTATAATATTCATATGATATAAATTAAGAAAGAGTGATTTTAATGTATGAAATGAATGATAATACTAATTTTATTAACGATATAGTTTTAGATACAATGGGAAATATATCATTATTAGCTGGAATAAACATTATAATTATTGTATTAAAACTTTTGTTTTGGATATTTACAATTGTTTATGTATATAAAGATAGCAAGAGTAAGGGACTAGATACTATACTTTGGACTATAACGACTATATTTGTTCCATATCATTTAGGGTTTCTTGTATATCTGATAATTAGTCATAATAATAGATTTTACAATGAAGTGGAGTATAATTCACAAAATAAAAATACGCCTAAAAGTATAAAAATTGATAAAAGAATAGTAAAAAAAATATTGGTTATATTTGTTTTAATTATAGTACTAGTTGGAGGATCATTATTAACAGTCAAGATGGTACATAAAGGAATTAATAGTTATAAAAAAGCTGTTAATGGTGAAGTTATTAAGACAGAGGATTCATTTAAGAGTAGTTACTCAAATTTTAATTCGAGTGAAGAAACTGAAATAAGGTATCATCAGGATGGAAATTTAAAAATAGATTATTCATCCAAGGTTAAAAAAGGATCTTTGAGAATAGGACTTTATAAATACAATGGAGAGCCAGTTGAAATATTTAAAACAAATAAAAAATCTAGTATAGTTATACCTATTAAGAAAAATACTATATATAGACTTATTGCAACTGGGGAAAATACCAAAGGGGATTATGAAGTTGATTGGGAATTTGAACCTGAGGAATAATAGTAGATTAGATGCCATGGCTTTTATTAAAGCCATGGCATTTATTATATAATTTTATTATAAATAAAAAAATTCAAATAAAAGTGTCATTTTTTTTTATGCAGTGGTGTTTATATATATGAGAGCAGGAGGTGATTGAGATTTTTAGGATCCTAAGAAAAAAACAAATAAAAGAAGAAGAATTTCAAATGAACTACGAAAAATATTATTCCGTAGTATACAAACAAGTATATTATTTGTTAGGAAGCAATGAACTATCAGAGGATATAACACAAGAAGTATTTATAAAATACTATAACACAAAAGAGGATATAGAGTTTGTAGGAGCCTGGCTATCTAAAGTGGCTACTAATTTAGCGCTTAATCACATAAGAGGAGAAAAAAGAAGATTAAAAAGAGAAGAAAATATGTTGGAAGATGTAAACAATATATTTAGTATAGAGGATGAGATATTTAGAAATGAACAAATAAAATCAGTGAGAAATATTTTATCCAGTCTTTCGAATGAACAAAGTACATGTCTTATTTTAAAATTTTCAGGATACTCTTATGAAGAAATACACAATGCAACTGATATTCCTAAAAATAATATAAGCCAGATTATAGCACGAGGAAAGAAAAAGTTTTTAGAACTATATAAAGGAGAGGGTGGTTTAAATGTGCTATGAAGAAAAAGTGCTTCAACAAATAATAGATAATAGCTACGAAGGAGATTTAGATGAAGCATTAAAACATATAAATTCTTGCCCGAAATGTAAAGACGTATACTCTATATTAAATCGCCAAGATAAATCAATACAAAATTTATTAAATAAAGACTTAGAAATACCATTAAGACCAAATTTAAATATACAAAAAAGGAGAGTTATAAATATGAATAAAAATATGAGAAGATGGACGGGTGTAGCTGCAGGAATAGTTGTTTGCGCTGGATTAGTATTTGCAGAGCCTGTTAGAGGAATGGCAGAGGATTTATTAAAGATTTTTAGAGTTGAAGAAGTCAAAAGTGTTGCTATTAGTCAGCAAGATTTACAAGAAATTCAAGCATTATTTGATAAAGGTACCGGTGAACTTGAAATAGGGGAAATAGGAAATATAAGTTTGAATTCAAAAGAAAAAGCACTTCCAGCTTTAGAAAATCCAACGGAAGATATAATTAAAAAAGAATTAAAAATAGAAAATATAATTAAAGCACCTGAAAATTTTAAATATGAATATGTAAATAAAATTCCAGCATCAAATATAAATATAAAATTAGATGTAGATAAAGCTAATGATCTATTAGCTTATTTAGGAGAGGATACCAAGCTTCCAAAATCTTTAGACCAGAAGAACTTCAATATTAGTTTTGAAGACTCTATATCATACACAATGAATAAAAAAGAACAAGGTGATAAAAAAGGAAGAGAAAATTATATAGAAGTCTTACAAATGGAAACACCTGAGTTTACAATGCCAAAAGATGTAGATGAAAAAGATTTAATAAAAACAGTAATTACTATGAAAATTTTACCTGAGAATTTAAAAAGACAATTCGCAGCTATAGATAAGTTAGAATCTACACTTGTAATACCATATAATCCAGAAGCTCAAATAAAGAAAGATATACGTGTTAATGGGCAAAATGCTGTATTGATAAAAAATAAAGATGAATCTTACTCTCATATAGGTATATTTTTTAATAATGAAGGAAATACGTATATAATAAACAGTGATTGTACAGAAAAAGAAGTAATACAAGCAGTTGAGGAGATGTTTTAATTATGGTTATACAAACTGATGGTTTGACTAAACAATTTAATGGAAAAGGTGGTTTTGCTAATATCTCCCTCTCGGTAAGAGAGGGGGAAGTTTTTAGTTTTCTTGGAAAAAATGGTGCCGGAAAAAGTACATTTGTAAGAACACTTCTTGGAATACTTTATCCAACATCAGGAGAGGCTACAATTCTTGGGGAAAAAATAGGGAATGTAGAAATTAGAAAGCAAATAGGATATCTACCAGAACTTTTTCAGTATCAAAATTGGCTTACAGGATATGAACTTTTATTCAATCATGGGCTTTTATACAAGATGGATAGGCAAGACATAAAAAAGAGAATAGAAGAGGTTCTTTTAACAATAGGACTTAAAGGGCATGAAAATAAAAAGTTGAAAGAATACAGTAAGGGCATGAAACAAAGGGTAGGACTTGGTTGTGCTATCCTTTCAAATCCTAAAATACTCTTTTTAGATGAACCTACAAGTGCTCTAGATCCTGTTGGAAGAAAACAGGTTCGTGATATTATATGCAATCTAAAGAATCAAGGAAAGACAATATTTTTAAATACTCACTTATTAAGTGAAGTTGAAATGATATCAGATAGAGTTGCTATTTTAGATAAAGGTCAGATGAAAAAAATAGGAACTATGAATGAATTAACAAATTCACCAGTAATCGTTTCATTAGAAAATATAAATGATGATATGATAAGTGAATTAAAGAAGTTTGATCCTATGATTAATATATTAAGTAATAATATGGAAATACATGTTGATGATCAAACTATTCCAAATGTTGTAAGTACAATAGTCAAAAATGATGGATTAATATATATGATAAAAAGAAAAGAAAATGTACTTGAAGAATTATTTATAAATACAGTGGGAGAGGTGGACGAAAGATGAGTACAATAATAAGGCTTACTTTTATTGAAATAAGAAAGAAAAAAATACTATATTTAACTCTCGCACTTACATTTGCTTTTTTGATATTATATGGAACTGCCTTAAATTTTGCATACGACTCGTTAGAATTACAAGAACCTTTTATAAGAGCTACTATATCAAGTCAGTTAATGTCTATGGGAATTTATGCAATGATATTTATAATATCATTTTTATCTATTTTTTCAAGTGTTGGAGCTATTTCATCTGAGATAGAAAATGGTACATATGATTCTATACTAACAAAGCCAATAAAAAGGTATGAAATAGTTTTTGGTAAATTAATAGGGATATTATTAATACTTATACCTTATATGACTTTCTTTTACTTGAGTATAATAGGGTTGAATATATTCTTTGGAAAAGGACTTATAGTCAATCTAGCATTTAAGTCTGTATTCAATTCATTATTAACACTATATATTTTACCAATATTACTTACTTCAATAGGAATATTTTTCAGCTGTTCTATGTCAACAATGGCGTCTGGAATTATGTTAGTTATAATGTATTTTTGTGCTATGATAGGTGGATTTTTAGAACAAATATCTGTAGCTATTTCTATTGAAGCTACAAAACAAGCTTTAAGCAACATAGGTATTATAACTAGCCTTATTATGCCGTCTGATGTAATTTATAGAAAAGCTTCTTCACTTTTATTCACTACATCATCTGGATTAAATCTAAGCATCAGTAGTTTTATGGGAACGAATAATCAACCAAGCGCTGCTATGATGTTTTATATTGTAGTTTATATATTAGCTATGATTATACTAGCTGTTAGAAAATTTCAAAGAAGAGATTTATAGAAGTGTTTTGTATTTAGTAAGTCTATATATTTAATTGAAAATGAGGGTAATTAAAATAACGCTACTTAATTAATATTTTTATATAATCAAAAAGTAGCTAACATTTTGATTAGCCTCATTTTTGCGTTCGGTTGTTTAAAACTTTTAATTATGGAAATATATAAATAATATGCATTCTATTTTGATAAATATAATGAAGATTTATAAAAATAGAACTATAATAGAGATAAAGTGAAAATTAAGAAAGAAGGGATTGGATGATAAGAGAATTCATCAAGTATTACAAACCTCATCGAGCTTTATTTATACTCGATTTCACATGTGCATTTATAATGTCTTTAATGGACCTTGTATTTCCAGTATTTACAAAAAAAATAATAGACGATTTATTGCCAAGTGGAAACATGCAAAAGATTATTTACTTTGGAATAATACTATTAATGTTGTATATAATAAGAGCCATACTTCAGTTTGTAATAGACTACTGGGGACATACTCTAGGAGTTAGAATAGAGTACGATATGAGAAGAAAATTGTTTAAGCATATAAATAATCTCTCATTTTCTTACTTTGACAACGTAAAGACTGGACAGATAATGTCAAGACTTGTAAATGATTTAAACCAAATATCAGAACTTGCACATCATGGACCTGAGGATTTATTTATAGCATTCGTTACATTTTTAGGATCATTCTTTATAATGCTTACACTAAATGTGAAAATGACTTTAGTGATATTCTCTATAATGCCTATAATGCTTACATTCGCAATTATTAAAAATAGAGAGCTAAAAAAATCATTTAGAGACTTAAGGGTTAAGATTGGAGATATAAATTCTCAGGCGGAGGATTCTATATCGGGAATAAGAGTTGTAAAAGCTTTTAACAACGAAGATTATGAAGAAGATAAATTTGATATAGGTAATAACAGTTTTAAAGAGACAAAACAAAAATCATACAAGGTATTGGGGCAATTTTTCAGTGGTATAACATTTTTCTCTAATATTATAAATCTTGTAGTACTAATGTATGGATCGTATCTTATATACAATAATGAATTTACGATAGGTGATTTAATAGGATTTTTATTATATGTATCTATGTTTTTACAACCTATAAGAAAGATAACTACGTTAATAGAAAATTATCAAAGAGGTATGGCGGGATTTGAAAGATTCATTCAGGTTATGGAAATACAACCTGAAATTCAAGATAAGGAAGATTCAATAAATGTTGATAAATTAAAAGGAGATATAGAATTTGAAGATGTAGAATTTGGATACAATAATAATAAGAGTATACTTACAGGAATAAGCATGAATGTTAAATCTGGTCAAACTATAGCTATAGTAGGGCCTTCTGGTGCTGGTAAGACTACTCTTTTAAGGTTAATACCTAGATTTTATGAGGTAACTAATGGAGATATAAAGATAGATTCAATAAATATAAAGGATATGAAGATAAGTGATTTAAGAAAAAATATAGGGGTTGTAGAACAAGATGTATTCTTATTTTCAGGTACTATAAAGGAAAATATACTTTATGGAAAACAAGATGCAACAGATGAAGAGATAATAGAAGCTGCTAAAAATGCTAATGCACATGAATTTATATCATCTCTTGAACATGGATATGATACCTACATAGGACAAAGAGGAGTCAAATTATCTGGAGGGCAAAAACAAAGAATTGCTATAACTAGAATATTTCTTAAAAACCCACCTATACTGATATTAGACGAAGCAACATCTGCACTTGATACTCAAACAGAAAGAATTATTCAAAAATCTTTATACGATCTTTCTAAAAATAGAACTACTTTAGTAATAGCTCATAGGCTTACGACTATTAAAAATGCAGATAAGATAATAGTTCTTACTAATGATGGGATAACAGAATGTGGAAGTCATGAAGAACTTATAGACCAAGAGGGAATTTATAGTGATCTTTATAAACTACAGTTTGAAGATATATATGAATATTAACAGTAGACAGAAAGTCCTTTGATTTAACTTTTAATTATAATTGTTCCCCACCACAGAGTAATATAAAGTAACAGCAAAATGACTGCTCTTCTTTAGAAGGTATAGAACTAAAGAAGAAGTTTCTTGAATTAGACAAGAGTATTTAGTGGAATGTTTTACCCCCCTTTCAAATAAAATAAATTAAGAATATGAAAACCGGGGGGATAACTTGAATATAAGGAAAATATTAATTGTATTATTTTTATTTATAATATCAGTTTTAACTATTTTCAATTTTGCAAGATATAAGAATTATGCTGATGAATACGTTGATTATGTAGATTCTAATAATTTATACACGTTAAAATATCCTAAAAGAATGCATATAGACAAATCTTTGCAAAGCATTAGAACGGTTATATATGATAAAAATACAAAAATAGAAATATACTCTGATGATTTTGAAGACAGTATATCTTCACCTACATCCTATATAAATTATAGCAATCAATTTGCAATTAATAAAAATCATATAATAGAAATTGATAAAAATTTGAAAATAAACAATATGAAAGTACATTTATTAAAATGGAGGCGTGAAAAGCTTTCAAAAATAAAAAATGATAAAAATTATTATGTAAGCGCAGAATTTGTAAAGAATGAAAATGAAGTTTATACAATAATTATTAAATCCTCAAAGAAGTTAAAGCACCATAGAAATTATATGAAGATTATAGCTAGCTTTAAGATTCTGGATGAAAATAATGATTTGAAAACAAGTGAATCATTAAAGAACAAATATTTAAATCAAGAAACTATGTTATTTTATGAAAAATATTTTTCAAAAAATAAAGGATTGAAATGGGGGATTTTCGAAAATACTGCTCCTAAAAGTCTTGATTTTTTGAATTCTCTTGAAAAAAAGTTAGATTATAATTTTAAATTTTTGGTTACTTATCAATCTTTTTCTAGCAAATCTTTTCCTCTGGATGGGATGTTAAATGCATACAATGATGATAGATATGTGTTGTTAACACTTCAAACTATGTATTTAGATAATAAAGATAATACATCTGTTATGTATGATATATTAAATGGTAAATACGATGATTTTCTAAATGATTATGCAAAAAAAATAAAAGAGTTTAACCATCCTATAATGTTTAGGCTGAATAACGAGATGAATGGAGATTGGTGTACATATTCTAGTTATTATTATTCTAAAGATACAGATATATTTAAAAATGTATATAAGTATGTATATAAGATATTTGAGTTTAATGAAGTAGACAATGTCCTTTGGGTATGGAATCCACATGATGTATCTTTCCCGGATTTTAAGTGGAATAATTGCTTGAATTATTATCCTGGAGACAAGTATGTAGATATAATAGGTCTTACAGGATACAATGCTGGAACATACTATGAAGGGGAAAAGTGGAGAAGTTTTAATGAAATATATATACCACTTTATAATGAATATATTAAAAACTTTGATAAACCATTTATGATTACAGAGTTTGGATGTAACAGTGTAGGAGGAGACAAAGTAAAATGGATGGGCGAGATGTTTAGGAATATTAAATATTTCAAAAACATAAAGGTTGCTATATGGTGGAACGGAATCGACTGGGATAGCAACATGAATCCAGCAAGAATATATAGATTAGATGAAAATGAAGATACTATTAATGCTTTTAGAGAAGGTCTTAAAAATTATAAGTAATTATTTAAAACATAAAAAATGTAATGTGCATTAGTTCTAAATCCAGCAGCTAATTAGCTGAAAGATAAGTTTCCTATGAATTAAAAAAGGATGTCTTAAAATAATTTGAAAAATTATTTTAAGACATCCTTTTCTTATATTCTTAAACTAAATTAGAATTTATTGTAATTAAAATGGAGGATATTACCTAAAAATGTAGAATATTATGTATTTATAAAGAAAAATGTAAAATTAAATAAGTATATTATGTAAATAGCAAACCTATCGAAAGGTAGGGACGCAAAGCCACGGGTCTAAGGTATTTCTATGATAGTCGGGTTGCCAAAATATAAGATTAGGAGACTTCTATGTTTTTTGGCGTAGAAGTCTTTTATTTTGTCTGAAAGCTAAAAGTTCTAAAACTCCATCTTCTTAAGGCTGGAGATAAGAACTTAACAGCTTCTGGATTAGCGAAACTTAATTCAGTTGAAGTAAAAACTCCATCTGAATTAAGTTTCGCTTTATAAAAAGAAAGGAGAAATAGAATGTCAAAACAAAAAAGAATTTTTAGAACATTATCTTTAATATTTTCACTTACTCTAATGTTATCTAGCACTATTCATGCAGAAAGTGAAAATATTTCACTTGAAACTAAACCAGAAGGTAAAGTGGAAGTCTATAAAGATAATATTGTATGGATGTCTCATGATAATGAAAATTGGGATATTTACTATATGAACAAGTTGACTAAGGAGCAAAAACAAATAACTAATAATCCTAATGACCAAGGATATCCTGATATATGGGAAAACTACATAGTATATCAGGACAACAAAAATCATATTGAGGATAAAACAGGATATTTTGATATTTATCTATATGATTTAAATACAGACAATGAAAAGAAAATATCTAATATTCAAGGAAATCATCAAAATCCTATAATATGTGATAATAAGGTTGTTTGGGTAGACAATAAGGATGGGAAAAAAGATGTTATTTTATATGACATAAAAAAAGATACATTAAAAAGAGTTTCATCAAGTGATGCACAGACTTTTGGAGTTACATTTGATGGAAGAATTATTGCATGGATGGACTCAAGAAACAAAAGCTTTGATATTTACATATACGATACTTTAGAGGATAAAGAAAAAAGGATAACATACAGCCTTCAAGATGATGTAGATCCTATAGTTAATAATGGGAAAGTAGTATGGATGGTAGATTACAATGGATATTCTCAAGTATATATGTATGATGTACAAACCGATCTTAAAACAAAATTAACTGTAGGAGAAGAAAACCACAGACCTATTGCTTTTTCAGATAATAATTTATTACTAGTTGAAAATGACAAATTAGTATTAAACAATGTAGATAAAATTGTAGATTATTCTATGAATTATCAAGCTACAGAAATGCCTAAACAAGCTTTTTTAATAGGAGATGAAGTAGTTTTATTTGATGGAAAAAGCGTAAATTATGATTCTTTAGAAAATTTATTAGAAGAAGCACCAGAAGAAAAGGAAGATACAAATAAAGATAATAGTAATTCAAGAAAAAATTCAAAACCTATAGAAATTATAGAAGAAAATTACAAACTTGTTAAAGCTGATCAAGATACAACAATAAAATCTGATGATGGAAAATTAACTTTAAAAATAGAAAAAGGAAGCTTTGATAAAGATGTAAATATATCTATAAAAGAAAAAGAATCATCAAAAATAAAAGGCTATATAAATATAACACCTACTTATGAAATAAACATAAAAGAAAATGTTAAGCCTTTAAAGCCAATAAAAGCACTTATAATCTATAAAGATAAATCTTCAAGCTATAACACTAAAAATATATGTACATATAAATTAAATAATAATGAATTAAAAATTGTAAGTTCAATAAGAAATGAAGAAGATAATACACTTGAAACTAATATTTTACAAAATGATAATTTAGCATTGATGATATATGATAAAAAATTTAGTGATATGAACAATCATTGGTCATATGAAACAGTAAAAACAATAGCAGCACATCAAATAATAAATGGATATGAGGATGATAGCTTTAGACCAGATAAAGAAATGACTAGAGCAGAATTTGTAAAAGTCCTTGTAAGTAGTATGGGAGAAAAGGTAGACAATTATGAAACTAATTTTACTGATATTCCTGAATATTTCTGGGCAAGCCCTTATATAAATGCTGCTTATGAAAAAGGGTGGATAACAGGATATGATGGTAAGTTTAATCCAAATGAGTCTATAACTCGTGAGCAGATGATAACTATAATTATGAGAGTTTATAGAGATATAAATAATACTAAGGTAGAAAAATCAGATTTAAGTATTTACAGTGATAATAACAAGATAAGCTCGTGGGCAGAAAAGTATATGAGTGAAGCTGTTAACCTAGGGTTTATAAAAGGATATAACAATGAGCTATCACCTAATAAAAATACTACTAGAGCTCAATCTGCAACTATGATATATAGATATCTTGATGATTTAAATAAGTTATAGAGAGGAGTCAACGAATGAGAAGATTAAGCAAAAGGTTTATATCCTTTATTCTTGTATTTACAATGGTAGTATCCATGATAATACCTATAGATACAAGCTTTGCACAAATGGATTCACCTAATTCAAGTCAAGTTAAATTCACAAAAGCAGTGCCATCTGTATTTAATCCAAGTAAAGGAGAACAAACAAAGATACTATGGAATTTCCAGTATGAGCAAAAAACAAGAATAGAAATAAAAAATGCAACAAATACGGTAAAAGTAATACAAGAATCAAAAAAATATCCAGGGGATTTTGTAACTAACGAAGAAATATGGGATGGTAAAGATGATAATGGAAATATTGTTCCAAATGGAACATATACAGTACATATACAGCCTCTAGATGAAGAGTGGGCAAAATTTCCTTCATCAACAACTGTAACAGTAATGGATAAGCCATCAGAGGATATAGCAATAGCTCCTAATATAAATGGAGAATTGTTTATGGTTTATGGTTATACAGAAGTAAATGAAACAGGTGAAGATGAGTATACTGATAAAGTAGAACTTTATATAGATGGTCATTCACTAGGAGAAGCAAACATTCAGCCTGGTATGTGGTCATTGAATGTAACACTTCCTGATTATAAAGAAGTAAAGATAACCGCAAAGAAAACTAATATGGTACCTAAAAAAGAAACAGATGATGAAGGTAACACTAGAATAGTTTATGAACCTAAAGAGATAGACTTAGGACCTATTAATGTATTAAAACATAAAATAAGACCTCATGATAGATTCACAGATATAGCAAGACATTACTATGGTGATAGTAATAAGTGGAATGATATAGTAGATTTTAATAACATGACAAACCCTTATGTTATAGGAATAGACTGTAATCTTTTAGTTTTAGATCCTATAACAGATGGAGAACCTCCAATATCAGAATTTACAGATCCAGAAGATATGCAGAAAAAATGTGGGGTTGTTGACTTAATGTCTGGAGAAACTGTATTTAGTGAAGATCCAGTAAACCTTTCAACAGGAAATTATATATACAGTTATGAGGATATATTTGTAGATGGAGGCTTTCCTATATCATTTACAAGATTTTATAACTCCAGAGATAGATACAATGGAGACTTAGGTATGAATTGGCACCATAACTTTGAATATAGACTTCAAGATATGGGAAATGGAACAGCAGAAGTAATATTTTATGATGGACATAGAGAAGAGTATAAGTTAAAAGGTAGTGGAGAATACGAATCAGAACCAGGAAACTATAATAAGCTTGAAAAACATAATGATCAAACTTATACACTAACACTTCACAATAAAACTAAGTACTACTTTAATGAAAGAGGAGAGCTTACAAGCATAGAAGATAGAAATTCTAATATAACAAAACTTATATATGAAGATATGCTTTTAAGAGAAATTAGAACTGACAGTGGATATTTATTAATTCAATACTACAAGGATGGAAGAATAAGAAAAATATCAGATAGTACAGGAAGAAATGTAGATTATACTTATCACGGAGATGACTTAGAAGCCTTTGAAGATTCAGAAGGAAATGTTATAAGCTATGAATACAATTCAAAGCATGAAATAACTAAGGTTACAAGTCCATTAAAAGATGGAAATGTAATAAATGTATATGATGATAAAGGAAGAGTAGTACAGCAGACATTAGCAGATGGAAGTACAATGTATTTCAGTTATGATGAAAATAATAGAACGACTACTTTAACAGAACGAGATGGAACTCAAACAATATATAAATATGATGAAAATTATAGGATAACAGAAACGATTTACTCAGATGGATCAGAAAAAATCACATTCAATGATAAAGGAGAAAGAACATCATCTACAGATAAAAATGGAAATACATATTTTTATAAATATGATGATAGAGGGAACTTAACATTGGTTAAGGATCCATTTGAGAATATTACAAAATACACTTATGATGAAGATAATAATGTAACTTCTATTACTCAACCAGATGGGCAAAGATATACTTTTACATATGATAGCAAAGGAAATATGATAAGCGCTATAGATACTTTAAACAGAAAAGTAGAGTATCAATATAATGAAAAAGGACTACCAGTAAAAGTTATAAAGCCTGATAAAAGTGTTTCTTATATGAATTACGACAGCAAAGGAAATGTAGTTGAATCAATAGATGGGCTAGGAAATAAAACTGAATTTGAATACGATAAATTAAACAGAGTAAAAACAATAATAGATCCTAAAGGAAACAAAACAACATTTGAATATACAGCTACTAATGAAATTAAAAAAGTAGTAGATGCTAAAGGAGACAGTGCATCATATAAATATAATGCAAATGGAAAACTAGAACAAGTAGTAGATCAAAATGGGAATATAACAGAATATAAATATAATCAAGCTGATCAATTAGTAGAGATAATAGATTCATTAAATGCTGTTACAAAATTTGAATATGATGCCATGGGTAATCTGACAAAAGTAATAGATGCAAATGAAGGAGAAATAAAATATAACTACGATAAACTAGGAAGAGTAATATCACTAATAGATCAAGAAAATAATACGTTAAAATATAACTATGACCCAAACGGAAATTTAACTAAAGAAATAGATCCGAATGGAAATATAACAGAATATAAATATAATGAATTAAACCAGCTAATAAAAATAATAGATGCAAACAAAAACGAAACAAGCTATGGATATGACTCTCTTGGAAGAGTAACTAAAGTAATTGATGCTCTAAATTATACTAATGAATATGAATACTATTCTGATGGAAGTATAAAAACAGCAGTAGATGAATTAGGAAATAAAGTATCATTTACATACAATTCACTAGGTCTTGTTGAGACAGTAACAGATGAAGAAGGTGCAGTTACAAGATATGAATACAACTCAAATGGAAATATAATAAAGGTAACAGACTCAGAAGGAGCTGTAACTAAATGGGAATACGATAAAAATGGAAATGTATCAAAAGTAATAGACGCAAATGGGAATGAAACAAAATATACATACGATGAACTAAATAGAATAAAAACAGTAACAGATCCATTAGGAAATACACAAATATTAGACTATACAAAAACAGGAGAAATAGAATCTGTAATAGATGAAAGAGGAAACAAAACTAAATACAAATATGATGCAGTAGGAAATTTAATACAAGAAATCGATGCAAAAGGATACAGCACAAAATATGAATATGGTAAACTAGGAAATCTAATAAAAACAGTTGAAGCAAATGGAGCATCAACAAAATACAACTACGATAAACTAGGAAGATTAGTATCAGTAGTAGATCCAGAAAACTATACATTTGTTTATGACTATGATTCAAATGGAAATATAATAAAAGAAATAGATCCAAATGGAAACATAATAGAATATAAATATGATAAACTAAATCGAGTATTAACTGCAGTTGATGCAAATAATAATGAAACAAAATATGAGTATGATAAGCTAGGCAGGATAACAAAAGCAGTTGATGCTGAAAATAATACAACAGAATATGAATATTATCCAGATGGAAACCTTAAGACAGTAAAAAATCCATTAGGAGACACAGTATCATTTACATATACAAAAACAGGATTAGTTGAAACTGTAACAGATGAAAAAGGATCAGTAACAAAATATGAATACAATTCAAATGGAGATATTGTAAAGGCAATAGATCCAGAAAACGGTCAAACTAAATGGGAATACGATAAAAATGGAAATGTAGTAAATGTAATAGATGCAAATGGGAATGAAACAGAATATGTATATGATGAACTAAACAGAGTAAAAACAGTAATAGATGCAAAAGGAAATGAAAAGACAATAGAATATACACAAACAGGAGAAATAAAAGCTGTAATAGATGAAAACAATAACAAAACAGAATACAAATACGATGCAGTAGGAAACTTAATAGAAGTAATAGATGCAAAAGGACATAAAACAGACTATGTATACGATTCAGTAGGCAATCTAACACAAATACATAAATATAGAGCGGTAGATATAAATGAAACAGTAATACAAAGTGTATATGCAAAAGAAGAAACAGTAATTAGCTCTGTATATCAAGATGATTCAAAAACAGTATTTGATGCTGTATATGATAAATACGACGGTACAGATTTTGAGCCAACTTTATTTACATACGACAAAAGAGGACTAGTTACAAAGGTAAAGGATGCAGCAGGAAAAGTAGAAATATATGAATATGATGGAAATAGAAATCTAATATCAGTAACAGATAAAGATGGATATGAAACAGATTATGAATATGATCCAATGAATCTATTAAAGAAAATAGATTATGATAATAAAAAACAAGTTGAATTCAAATACAACTCTGTAGGACAGCTAGTAGAAATGAAGGATTGGAATGGAACAAATACATTTGATCTAGATCCTTTAGGAAGAATATTAAAGGTTACAGACTTTGAAAATAGAGTAACTAAGTATTCATATTCACCTACAGGAGAAAAACAATCAATAATATATCCTGATTCAAGTGAAGTAAATTATGAATATGACAAGCTTGGAAGACTAACATCAGTAACAGATGCATTTAAAAAAAGTACAAAATATAAATACGATAAAGTAGGAAATTTACTAGAAAAAGTGCTTCCAAACAATGCAAAAACAACTTATGAATATGATGATATATATAATGTAAAAGAGCTTAAACAAATAGACCCACAAGAAAAAATATTAGATAGATACAGATATACTTATGATGGAGCAGGTAATAAAATAAAAGCAGTAAAAGAAAAAGATGATCTTGATGATGATGAATGGGAAGAAATATCATATCAATATGATGAACTAAACCAATTAATAGGAGTAGTAAAAGATAATAAAGAAATAAGAAAATATCTATATGATACTCTAGGAAATAGAGTGAAAATGCAGGAGTATCAAGGAACTGAATTAAAAGATGAAATAAATTATGAATACGACAAACTAAACAGATTAATAAGAACAAACGATAAAGATGATGAAGACGAAGGAAAACAATTCATATATGACAACAGAGGAAATCTTATTCAAAAAAGAACAGAAGGTAGAATATTTAATGAATATGAATTTGATGAAACAAACAGTTTAGTAAAAGTTACAAATAAGCATGATGATGAAACAAGATATTTCTACGATGGATTTGGCAACAGAATAAAAACAATAGTAGGCTTAGACCATCCAGGTGGAGGAAATAGACCAGATAAACCAGGTAAAGATAATGGAAATGCATATGGACATGACAAAGAAAATCCAGGTAATGCATATGGTCATGATAAAGATAAGCCAGGAAATAGTGGTAACCCACATCCAGGTTGGGGACATCAGAATAAAAGAGACTACATGGAACAAAACTTCGTAGTAGATATAACATCACAATATAATGATGTACTTATGATGTATGGAGATCACTATGAAATCCAAAGATACACATATGGATTAGATAGAATAAGCATGG
>NZ_BDQY01000022.1 GCF_002724055.1 Tepidibacter mesophilus
CATTCCTTTCTTGGTCGTTGTTTGTCGTGATTCAATTATACCAAATGAAGGAATGTTTTTCTATTTTTTATGATGGAAACACTGAAAATCCAGGCCAACGCCTTAAAATACAAGTGCGAAAGTTGAGATCTGTTATTAATAAATTAATATTTAAAAAGTACATTTACAAAATAAATCATCTAAAAATAAAGCTTATTAAAATGTTAGCAAATGATTTAAATATTTTTGAATAAAACTTGTATTACATCGTTTGAATATTCGTTAAGAAAGTTCGTTGTCTGAGTGTAGCGAGTTTAGAACTTTTAGGATATTCAATAAGATGTAATACTTAGTTTTATAAAAACATTTAACACATTTGCGGTATTTTAATAAGCTTTATTTTAGCTTCACCACTATAAAATTTATATTTCATTTTCATTAATAGCACAAAATAGATGATTAACCAAATAAGCTAAGTAGTACTCCAGCTGCAACAGCTGAACCTATAACTCCAGCAACATTAGGACCCATAGCATGCATCAAAAGAAAATTCCCTGGATTTGCTTGTTGTCCTACCTTATTAGAAACCCTTGCAGCCATAGGCACTGCTGATACCCCGGCAGAACCTATAAGTGGATTTATAGGATTTTTAGAGAATTTATTCATTATCTTTGCTAAGATAACACCACTTGCAGTTCCTATGCTAAAAGCTATAACCCCAAGTGCAAATATCTTAAATGTCTCCAAAGTTAAGAAAGCATCTCCAGTTGCAGTTGCTCCAACTGTAATTCCCAAGAATATAGTAACTATATTCATAAGTTCATTCGATGCAGTCTTTGACAATCTATCAGTAACTCCACATTCTTTAAATAAATTACCGAGCATTAACATACCTATCAAAGTAGAAGCAGACGGTAATATTAAAGAAACTATTATAGTAACCATTATAGGGAATATTATTTTTTCCTTTTTAGATACTGGTCTTAACTGATCCATAACTATATTTCTTTCTTCCTCACTAGTCAATGCTTTCATAATAGGTGGTTGAATTATAGGAACTAATGCCATATAAGAATAAGCAGCAACTGCTATTGGACCCAATAATTCTGGTTTTAACTTTGTAGCTAGATATATAGAAGTCGGTCCATCAGCCCCGCCTATTATACCTATTGATGATGCAGCTTGAGCATCAAACCCTAAAAGTATAGCACCTATAAATGTAAAGAATATACCAAACTGAGCAGCCGCTCCTAAAAGTAAGCTCTTAGGGTTAGCTATCAATGGTGCAAAATCAGTCATAGCTCCAACACCCATAAATATCAAAGGAGGAAATATACCAAGTTCATCTCCTTGATATAGATAATGAAGAAGACCTCCTGGAAACTTGTTCTTAATATCGACAGCCCAAATTCCTTGTTGAGCCTGAAGTGCGGCTTCTTTACTATCTATAGGGTGTATATTCAAAAGAGTCTGAGGATGACTCATAATATCTGATAAAGGTAAGTTCGTAAGAATCATACCAAATGCTATTGGAACCAATAAAAGAGGCTCAAACCCTTTATTTATAGCTAGATATAATAAAAGGCAGCCTACACCAATCATTATTATCTGCTTATAGTACATTCCAAAGTCTGTAATAACATTGTATATACCCGTACTTTGTATGAAATTAAATACAACTTCTCCCATGGGTAATCCCCTTTCTTACTTTTTTAAGAAATACCTATAATAATCTCACCTGCGCTTACAGATGCGCCTTTAGTTACATGAATATCTTCCACAACCCCATCTGTTGGTGCCATTATCTCATTTTCCATCTTCATAGCTTCAAGTATCAAAAGAACTTGACCCTTAGTAACGCTATCTCCTTTATTTACCTTTATATCGTTTATAGTTCCAGGCATAGGCGCTTTTACTGTATTAGAAGAACCTGAATTATTAGATATATTCTTATTTAGCTTGACTTCTTCTTTCACAGGAATATTTTTTTCTATCTTTACTTCACTTACTTTCGATTCATTAATATATGACGTTTGTGGTTTTGAAGAAATAGAGCTTTCCTTTATTTCCTCTACCTCAACATCATAGCAAACTCCATTTACTTTAACATTAAATTTTTTTATCATATTCATATCCCCCTAGCATAGAGCTCATTTGCTCTATTCTTCCAAGTTTTGACCATGCACTATCATTATTTTCACTTTTCTTTATCTTTTTAATAACAATATTATTAGTAGTCGTATTTAAAGCGCAGGCTACAGCTGAGCTTATAACCGCAACTATCGCTTTATCATCTTTATCTTGTTTTACATCTTCTTTTACAATAATTTGTTCTTCTTTTTTAGGTTTAGAGCTAGATTTTGTCATCATTTTTACAGCTGCCATTATAATCATAAGCACTACAAATACTATAATCATAGAAAGAAGTGTAACAACTAAGCTAGCAATCAATTGCTCTGACCTTGTAAGCGACGTTATATCATTTTTCATTACATCTAATAATTTAGTCAAATTCATAGTTTCACCCCCTTATCTTAAAGTGGAATATTTCCGTGTTTCTTAGGAGGTCTATTTTCCCTTTTTGATTTTAGAACATCAAAAGCATCACAGAGCCTAATCCTAGTCAAAGATGGCTGTATAACATCGTCTACAAAGCCTCTTTGAGCTGCTTGATAAGGGTTTGCAAATTCATCTTTATACTCCTTAACTTTTTCTTCCCTAACTGATGTAGGATCATCAGAATCTTTTATATCTTTTCTAAATATTATATTAGCAGCTCCATCAGGTCCCATAACTGCAATTTCAGCACTTGGCCAAGCATATACAATATCAGCTCCTAAATCTTTAGAGCACATAGCAAGATAAGATCCTCCATAAGCTTTTCTTGTTATTATAGTAATCTTTGGAACAGTAGCTTCACTATATGCATAAAGCATCTTAGCGCCATGTCTAATTACCCCACCATATTCTTGAGATGTACCTGGTAAGAATCCTGGAACATCTACAAAATTCAAAATAGGAACATTAAATGCATCACAAGTTCTGATAAATCTAGACGCTTTATCAGATGCATTTATATCAAGACATCCAGCCATATATGTAGGTTGATTAGCTATTATTCCTACAGACTCTCCATTAATTCTTGCAAACCCTGTAAGTATATTTCTTGCGAAATAAGGTTGAACTTCAAAAAAGTCACTATTATCAACTATACTTGTTATTATATCTTTCATATCATAAGGTTTATTTGAATTGTCAGGCATTATAGTGTCTAAAATATCTATTCTTTCATTAACATCATAACACTCTAATATAGGAGCTTTTTCTAAGTTATTAGAAGGCAGAAAGCTAAGCAATTTTCTAATTCCCATTATACAATCTTCATCAGAATGAGATACAAAGTGGGCTACACCCGATGTAGCATTATGTGTCATAGCTCCACCAAGATCTTGTGCACTAACTTCTTCACCAGTAACAGTCTTTATAACTTGAGGACCAGTTATGAACATCTGGCTAGTTTTATCAACCATAAATATGAAATCAGTAAGAGCTGGTGAGTAAACTGCTCCTCCTGCACAGGGTCCCATTATAGCAGATATTTGAGGAATAACACCAGAAGCTATAGTATTTTTATAAAATACTTTTCCATAACCCGCTAATGCATCTACCCCTTCTTGAATTCTAGCTCCACCAGAATCATTAAGTCCAACCACAGGAGCTCCTACTTTAATAGCCATATCCATAACTTTTTCCATTTTTTTTGCATGCATTTCGCCAAGAGATCCTCCCAAAACAGTAAAATCTTGAGCAAATGCATAAACCAATCTACCCTCTACCTTGCCATATCCCGTTACAACTCCTTCTCCAGGAGCGTCCACTTTCTCCATTCCAAAATGATTACATCTATGTTTTACAAAAGCATCTAATTCAATAAAAGTTCCTTCATCAAATAGTATATTCAGTCTCTCTCTTGCTGTAAGCTTTCCAGAATCATGTTGCTTTTGTATTCTTTTTTCTCCTCCACCAAGCTCTATCTTAGCTCTTTTTTCTAAAAGAATATCTAATTTATTTTGTGACATTTTAGATCCCCCTTTCTAATCCCTTTGGCTTAATTCAAGCAATATACCATGAGTGCTCTTAGGATGACAAAATGCAATTTTTGCTCCACCTGCTCCGTATCTAGGTTTTTCATCTATCATTCTATATCCTTTTTGCTTAACTTCTTCTATAGCCTTTTCTATATTATCAACTCTTACAGCTATATGCTGAAGACCATTTCTTCCACCATTTTTTTCAATAAACTTAGCTATAGGACCATCTTCAGAAGTTGATTCTAAAAGCTCAAGTTCTGTATCTCCAACAGGTAAAAATGCAACCTTTACCTTTTGATCTTCGACAACCTCAGTTCCCTCACACTTTATTCCAAGAACATCCTCATAAAACTTTAAAGTTTCATCAAGATTTTTAACAGCTATACCTATATGATCAACTCTACTTATATTCATATCGAAATCCCCCTTTTTAATTAAAATTCGTCTACTCTATACAACTAATTCATTATACTAACAAATCTCACAGCTCTGTTGCTTAAAATAATTGCAAGTGTAGCTATCTTAACAAGTTATCAGCAAAACAAAAATTCCAACTGAGTTAAGTTTCACTTTATAAGCTTATTGAATATTTTTTCACTCACAGTATAAGGATCTAGTTCTTTGCTTAATGTCTTGATTATCATATCCTCTACTTCTTTTTCATTTTGTATATTTTGAATTTTATCTTCTATTTTTTTATGTATTATCTCTCTTATCTCAGATTTATTTCTCTGAATTATTTTACTTTTTAATACTTCACTTTCCTGTTGGTATCTCTTGTGGTCCATAATATTTTGAAGTAATTCATCTACTCCACTTCCATCATTTGCAACAGCCATCGAAACAGGAGGTCTAAAATTCCAATCCTTTTTAAAATCTAACATCATCTCTATCTCAATTAAAGTTCTTTTAGACCCTTCTTTATCTGCTTTATTTACAACAAATACATCACCAATTTCCATAACTCCTGCTTTTATAGCCTGTATATCATCACCAAGACCAGGAACCATGACCATAACAGTAGTATCAGCAGTTTTAACTATATCAACCTCCGATTGTCCAACACCTACAGTTTCAACGAATATATAGTCACATCCATAAGCGTCCATAACTTTTATCGCACCGTAAGTAGCCTTAGACAATCCTCCTAGGTAGCCTCTAGTTCCCATGGATCTTATAAATACACCTGAATCTAAATTTAAATCATTCATCCTTATTCTGTCGCCGAGTATAGCTCCTTTAGAGAAAGGGCTTGTTGGATCTATTGCTATAATTCCAATTTTTTTACCTTGCTCTCTAAGTTTTTTTACCAATTTATCAGTTAAAGTTGATTTTCCTGCTCCAGGAGGACCAGTTATCCCTATTACATAAGCTCCTTTTGTGTTTTTATGTATGTCTTTCAAAATGTCAAAATAACCTTCTTGTTCATTTTCTATTATAGAAATCAGCCTCGCACAAGCCAGTTTATTTCCTTCTAATAATTTTTTTATAAGATCCATATTTTCACAACCTTGTTAAGCTATTGATTTTTTTAAATTTGCTTTTATAAATTCTATAGTAGTAGTAGTAGGTGTGCCTGGAGTAAATACCTCAGCTATCCCATTTTCCTTAAGATAAGGAATATCCTCATCAGGAATAACGCCACCTCCTATTATAAGCATCTCTTCATAAACCTCTTCTTCTTTTAAAAGTTTAACAACTTTTGGAAGAAGATGGTTGTGAGCACCAGATAAAATACTCATTGCAACAACATCAACATCTTCTTGAATTGCAGTTTGAACTATTTGTTCAGGTGTTTGTCTTAGTCCTGTGTATATAACTTCCATTCCTGCATCTCTAAAAGCTCTAGCTATAACTTTTGCTCCTCTATCATGCCCATCAAGTCCAGGCTTTGCAACTAATACTCTTATAGGTCTCATATTATTTTCTCCCCCTTTATACTATATCATCACACTTTGTTTATATTCGCCAAACTCTTCCCTCATAACTCCACAAATCTCTCCAAGCGTTGCATACGAATTAACAGCATCAAGAATGTAAGGCATTAAATTGTCTTCACCCTGACAAGCCTTTCTTAAATCATCTAAATTCTTCTTAACAAGTTCATTGTTTCTTCTATCTTTTAATTCTTTCAGTTTTTCTATCTTTCTTTCTCCAACGCTAGGGTCAACTCTTAAAAGATCCTTTGGAGCTTCTTCTTCTACTTTAAATTTATTCATACCAACTATTACTCTCTCATCATTTTCTATTTCTTTCTGATATCTATATGCGCTCTCCATTATCTCTTGTTGCATATATCCCTTATCTATAGCAGAGGCAGATCCACCAAGAGCGTCTATCTTTTCTATTAATTTCATAGCCTCTTCCTCTATTTTATTAGTTAAACTCTCAACATAATAAGAACCTGCAAGCGGATCTATCGTATCTGCTACTCCACTTTCATGTGCCACTATCTGCTGAGTTCTAAGTGCTGTTCTAACAGAACCCTCAGTAGGAAGTGCCAATGCCTCATCTTTAGAATTAGTATGAAGAGATTGAGTTCCACCCATAACTGCTGCAAGAGTTTGAATAGCAACACGAACTATATTATTTTCAGGCTGCTGAGCTGTAAGAGTTGATCCTCCTGTTTGAGTATGGAATTTAAGCATCAATGATTTTTCTTTTTTAGCTCCAAATCTTTCCTTCATAATTTTAGCCCAAAGTCTTCTTGCAGCTCTATATTTACCAACCTCTTCAAATAAATCATTATGTGCATTAAAGAAAAATGAAAGCCTTGGTGCAAAATCATCTACATTAAGACCAGCATCTATAGCTGCATTTACATATGCGATTCCGTTAGATAAAGTGAATGCCACTTCTTGAATAGCTGTAGATCCAGCTTCTCTTATGTGATATCCAGATATACTTATCGTATTCCACTTCGGTACATTCTTAGAGCAATATTCAAATATATTAGTTATTAGTCTCATAGAAGGCTTTGTTGGGAATATATAAGTTCCCCTTGCCACATACTCCTTAAGTATATCATTTTGAATGGTTCCTCTTAATTTATCCATGCTAACGCCTTGTTTTTGAGCAACTGCTATATACATTGCAAGTAAAACAGATGCTGGTGCATTTATAGTCATAGATGTTGACACCTTGTCAAGAGGTATTCCACCAAATAATATTTCCATATCTTCAAGAGAATCTATTGCTACTCCAACTTTTCCAACTTCTCCCTCAGAAATAGAATCATCTGAATCATATCCCATCTGAGTAGGAAGATCAAATGCTACAGACAATCCCATAGAACCTTGCTCTATTAGATATTTGTATCTTTTATTTGATTCTTCTGCCGTTGCAAAACCAGCATACATCCTCATTGTCCAAAACTTACCTCTATACATAGTCGGTTGTACACCCCTAGTAAAAGGATACTCTCCAGGAAATCCTAAATCATCATAACTAATATCTTCTATATCAAGAGGTGTATAAAGTCTTTTCACCTCTTCATTTGATCCTGATAAGAATTGCGGTTTTCTTTCCCCGAATTTAGATAAAGTTTTTTCTAACTTTTCTTCTTCCCATTTTTTAAAACAATTTTGTAATTTATCATTACAACTCATTAACTTCGCCCCCTTATATTTAATTATGAAAGTTTATGATTTTAAAATTTCACAATAATTTAATCATGAAATTTGAATTGCATACTTATCTTATTTTCTACATTTTTTATCTAAATCCTTCTTATTTTGTTGTAATTTTTGAACTCTTTAGATAATTTGAATTTATCAAATATAATTCACTTAAAATAATTATATTTTCATACTTCCATTTTTCAAAAATCTATCATGCCATGAAAGTGCCTCTGAAATCACATGAGGTGTATGCTTGTATTTTCCATTCAATGCTTTTTCTAGATAATTATTTAACATGTCCTTATAGTCAGGATGAGCACAATTATCTATTATACATCTAGCTCTTTCAACCGGGCTTAATCCTCTTAAGTCTGCAACGCCTTGCTCAGTAACTATAACCATAACATCATGCTCTGTATGATCACAATGAGAAACCATAGGAACAATAGATGATATATGTCCTTTTTTAGCTATTGACTCCGTAGTAAATATAGTTAAATAAGCATTTCTAGCAAAATCACCAGATCCTCCTATCCCATTCATCATTCTGCTTCCCATTATATTAGTAGAATTTACATTTCCATATATATCAACTTCTATAGCTGTATTAATTGCAATTACCCCTAATCTTCTAGCTACTTCAGGACTATTACTTATTTCTTGAGGTCTAAGTATTACTTTTTCTTTATAATTTGAAAATTTTCTATAAAAGTCGTCTAGTCTTTGAGGAGATACAGTAAGTGATGTTCCAGATGCAAATTTTACCTTATTCTTATCTATAAGATCTAGGACAGAGTCTTGTAATACTTCTGAATAAATTACTAAATCCTCAAATCTCGAATTACAAAGGCCTCCAAGGACCGCATTAGCTACACTTCCAACTCCAGATTGCAAAGGTAATAAGTTATTAGGGAGTCTCCCCTTATCCACTTCCTGATTTAAAAAATCAATGAGATTTTCTGCCATTTTTTTAGATACTTCATCTATTGGAGTTACTTCTCTTGTTTTATCCTTTATATCTGTAAATACTATGCCTGCTATTTTATCAGGATTACAAGGAATATAGGTAGTTCCTATTCTATCAGTTGCATCTATAATAGGTATAGGCTCTCTATTAGGTGGATTTTTAGTTGAGTATACATCATGTACCCCTTCAAGATCTAATGGTTGAGAAGTATTAATTTCAACTATAATCTTATCTGCCATTTCTACAAGTACATTAGCATTTCCTATAGATGTCGATGGTACTATATTTCCATCCTCTGTTATTGCAACAGCTTCTACTAAAGCTATATCTATATTTCCAAAATAACCATACTTTATCCATTGAGGCACATGGCTAAGATGCATATCTGCATACTTTACATCTCCGTCATTTATTTTATTTCTAGAATCTTCATTAGTTTGATAAGGATATCTTCTTTTCATTATTCCTTTTCTAGACAACTCTCCATCTAATTCATCTCCAACAGATGCACCAGTTATAATAGTTAGTTCAATTTTTTCACCATTATCAACCCTTTTCGATAGTGCTAAAGGAATAGCCTTAGGATAACCAGCAGGTGTGAATCCGCTAGTTCCAACAACCATTCCATCATAGAATAATTTAGAGGCTTCATCAGCACTCATAACCTTATCCTTTAAACTATCACATCTTAATCTGTTTTGCATAATACCTATCCCCCCAAATAAACTTTAATTTGCCTTTATTTCATTAAATTTTTCATTGCATATTTTAAGTGCAAATAATAGAGCCTTTTTCGCACATCCATAATATCTTTCATTAAACAAGGATTCTATCTCATCATAGTTAGTTATCTTCATTCCAACCAAATTTTCTCTTACAAACCTTTTTGCTGTTGATGTTACTAATGTGCAATCTAAGTCAACAATATCTCCATTTTCTCTGTCTATCAAAAGACCTATAGCTACCACTGTATATAACTCTTGTGCCGTTATTCCAGCAGGTAATTTCGCATATCCAGTTATAAATATGTTATTATTTTGCATTTTAACAGCAGTCAAAGACTGCTGTTCACCTCCTTTGTACTTTTTATTTACATAGGTAATTTATGAAGTATTATGGTAAATAGAACCATTCCAAGCAGTGCAAATGGATAAGTAGCCCCATATCCCGCTGCCGGATCATCGCTTCCTACTGCATCTATAGCAGCTCCAAGGCCTGGAGTAGATGTCATGCCTCCGCATATAGCCCCAGACAACATAATCCAATTTATTTTAAGCACATATCTTCCTATAAAGAATCCAATCATCATAGCTACCGCACCTACAACAGTACCTACAAGTGCTAAATATGCTCCTGAACCTAATATAGCGTCAAATACTTTAAATCCATATCTAAGACCAACTATAGCCAAGAAAAAAGCGAGCGCTAGCTGTCTTATAACTCCTAAAACCTTATTACTCATTCTAAAGTTTAGATTACCTATTTTCCCTATATATCCAAGTATTAGTGATCCTATTAAAACCCCACCAGTAGATCCTAGTCCAAAATATCCTAAAGGTCCTAAATATATTTTTATTTGACCTATTAAATATCCAAATAAACAAGCTGTAGTAAATGCTATTAAATCAAAGGAAATTTCTTCTATTTCTTTAGTAGAATTACCCCTAGCTTCTTTCATTTCTCTATTAAATAGTTCTTGTTCTTTTTTTACATCAATTCTAAAAATCTTTGGGAAAAAATTAACTGCTAATATAACTATCAATACTCCGAATGGATATCCTATAGCGTGACCAACACCTATTCCGGCCTCTGCTGCTTTTATAAATTCTTCTCCTTGTTCATCTGTAAGCTTAGTAGTATTGATTTCATTGATTTTCCCAGATGGATCTAATATTTTCAGAAATTTTTTCCTCTCTTCAATGCTCATATTGTCAAATTCTTTTACCCGATCTGTTGCATGACCTCTTGCAGTTTCAATTGCTGCTGCCAATCCAGGTGAGCTTGTAAGGGCTCCTGTGTATACTCCAGATATCTCATATGGATTAGATTCTTTAGCACAAATAGTCATTCCATATGTAGCTGCTGCACCTAAACTCGTTATAAGAAATCCTAATATAACAAACTTAACACCATATTTTTTAAGAACTACCCCCATATCTTTTGCTGCTAAAAGACCTACAGCTGCAACAAACAGTATTAAAAACAAACTAAAAAAACTTTTAGAAATAACTCCGGAGTCTATCATATTTTGAGCAGACTTATATGCACTACTCGTTTCGCCTATACTTTTGCCAAACTTTAAAATCCACCACCCTATTATTAGCCCTGTAAAAAGTGCACCTGAAACTCCAAAGTTGAATTTTCCAAACTTGATTTTTCCAAATAGCAAACCTGTCACAACAGCTACAAACATGAGAACAAATGGATCCATCATAAAGCTAACAAAATCAAATTTCATTTTTCCCCCCCCTATTTTTTTTATTTTGTCTATGTTTAATTTTTATGTACAAGCTATACATTTTATGCTTTTAATTATCTAAAAGTTAGAATTTATATAGTTTATTTAAACAAAAAAAATCACGGCAAAGCAAAGGTTTAAAATTCCCTTACTATGCCGTGATTTAACTATACTCCATAATACAACTTACTATATTCCATCGAATACTAGCTATACAATGATAGTTAATAGGCTATTTCCTATTTATTTAATTTATTAATTAATATATATTATCTATAAATTAATATTATTACTTATAAATCAATTTTGATGATATCCTTTTGTAAAATTAAAATATTATACAAAAAAAAGGTTGAGAAATCTCAACCTTATTCATTATCATCTTCTTTATCAACCGATATTTCATCGTAATCTTCAAGTGATAATTCTTTGTTAAATGCTTGTTTAAACTGCTCTGCATCCAACGTCTCGTATTTTAAAAGACACTTAGCAACATAGTGTAAACTGTCTATGTTATCATCTAATAATTTTTTAGTTTTATTATAAGCATCATCTACTATTCCACTTATTTCTCTATCTATTTCCGATGCTACTTCTTCAGAGTAATTTCTCTTAGATGTGAAATCTCTTCCTAAGAATACCTCATCAGAATTATCACCAAAGGTCATAGGTCCTAATCTTTCACTCATACCATATCTTGTAACCATAGCTCTTGCTGTTTGAGATACTCTATCTAAATCATTTTGGGCCCCAGTTGATATATCATCAAGAACAAGATATTCTGCAACTCTTCCCCCAAGAAGAACTATAAGATTTTCTTGCATTTGCATCTTAGTAGCATAATACTTATCTTCTTTTGGAAGCTGCATAGTAAATCCACCTGCTCTTCCTCTAGGTATTATAGTTACCTGATGTACAGGATCTGTATTAGGTAAAAGTTGTGCAGCAACTGCATGACCAGCCTCATGGTATGCTGTTAGCTTTCTTTCTTTTTCGCTTATTACCCTAGTCTTTTTAGCAGGACCTGCGATAACCTTAGTAATAGCTTCTTCTACAGTTTCCATTTTTATTGTTTTTTCTCTTTTTCTAGCAGTTAATATAGCTGCTTCATTCATAAGATTTTCTATATCTGCTGGAGTAAATCCAGGAGTCCTTCTAGCTAAAACCTTTAAATTAACATTATCTGATAACGGCTTATTCTTTGCATGAACCTTAAGTATAGCTTCTCTTCCTTTAACATCAGGAGCTCCAACAACGACTTGTCTATCGAATCTACCTGGTCTAAGTAAGGCTGGGTCTAATATATCTGGTCTATTTGTAGCAGCCATTATTATTATACCTTCATTAACTCCAAATCCATCCATTTCAACTAAAAGTTGATTTAGAGTCTGTTCTCTTTCATCATGTCCTCCACCAAGACCTGCGCCTCTTTTTCTACCTACAGCATCTATTTCATCTATAAATATAATGCACGGAGAATTTTTCTTGGCTTGTTCAAATAAATCTCTAACTCTAGATGCTCCTACTCCGACAAACATTTCTACGAAGTCTGAACCACTTATACTAAAAAATGGTACTCCAGCTTCTCCTGCAACAGCTCTAGAAAGATAAGTTTTACCAGTTCCCGGAGGACCGACCATTAATATTCCTTTAGGTATTCTAGCTCCAAGATCTATGTATCTTTTAGGGCTTTTCAGAAAATCTACTACTTCTTGAAGATCTTCTTTCTCTTCATCTAGTCCTGCTACATCATCAAATGCAACCTTATTTTTCTCATCTCCTTTATGAAGTTTGGCTTTTGACTTTCCAAAATTCATAACACGGCTTCCACCACCCTGTGATTGTTGCATAAATACAAACCAAAATACTACGAATATAAGTATCATAAATATTGATGGTAGTATTTCAAAGAACCAAGGTGTTTGAGGTTCTGGTTTTCCTACAAGTACAAGTTTTCCTTCTGTAACTTGTTTTAAAATAATATCTGAAAGATTTTCTTTACTTACTGGATAAGGTACGTAAGATCTAAAATGCGTGTTAGTACTCTTTATTGTTCCTTCAATTATCTCATCTGTAAATGTAAGCTCTGATATATTTTCTTTAACTAATTCCTGATAAACCAAAGAAAAGTCTAAGTTTTCTATTCCTTTTGTAGGTTTACCAAGAGTTTGGACTATTGAAACTATTATTATAAATATAAGCAAATAAAAAGTTGCTCCTTTAAATAATTTCTTCAAATAGAGCCCTCCTTTCTCTCAGGTCAATAATTTTAGTTTATTCTATCATAAATAAAACACCAATACAATACAACCAAGTTATATACTCTATTTGTATTAACATTGAGGTTATAAAGCTTTAAAGCTTATTTTTAAAACATTCTCAGTATTTGAATCTATTTTATAATCTTCACTCATTCTATGTCCTATAACCCAGATGATTCCTTTTTCATCCGATAGAATCGGAATCAAATCTCTCTCTTCTTTAGGTATCTTTAAATCTATAAATAAGTCTTTTATCTTTTTGCTCCCCCCCAATCCTAATAATTTGATTTTGTCGCCATTTCTTCTATTTCTTATGTGCAAACTTCCTTTAATCTTATTGGCATCGAAAAATTTAACATATTTATCACTGCTAAATTCTTTATATTCGTCAATGCTTAATAGTTTACTCTCAACTATAGTATTTGATTCCTTTATTTTTATATATCCACTTTTAGGGATAATATAATCATAACTTATCTTTTCTTCTATCATCTCTTCATCTGTAAATATTATACTTCCATTTTTTTTATATACTAATACTCCCTTAGGTAAATCTATCCTAATATTATTTTTATCTGAATTAATTAAATCAGTTACATCCTGTATATGTTTTTGTTCTATTCCTTCTATGTTTCCTAAAACAGAATCAATACATTTTCTAATAACTCTATTTTTTAAAGCTTTATGAGTGTCTATAAATTTATCTATATCTACAAATATAGTATTTTCAGATACTTTAGAACATATTTCATCAAATACTTTATTCGATTGCTCTATTATAAAATCACTATCATCTTTTAATAAATTTGTCATTCTCGATATAGATTCCTTTAAATTAGGATTAAAATTTTTAACCATATAAGGAATTAGCTTAAGTCTTATTTTATTCCTAGTGTATATTTCTTCTAAATTAGTTTGATCTATTCTGGGGCCTAAATTATTTTGCTCACAATATTTTTCTATATCCTCTCTATCTATATCTAATAGAGGTCTTATAATACCATCTTCTCTTTTATACTGGATTCCTTTTAACCCTTGAAGCCCAGTTCCTCTCATCATTCTCATTATAACAGTTTCTGCTTGATCGTTTATGTTTTGAGCGATAGCTATCTTATCAGCCGATATTTTATCTTTTATTTCAAAGAACATATTATACCTTAGAATTCTAGCCCCTTCTTCTAATGAAACTCCTTTTTCCTTACAATAAGCTGGAACATCTATTGCTCTTATGAAGCATGGTACTCTCATAATATCACATATCTTGGCTACATACATAGCATCTTTTTGAGCCTCTATTCCCCTTATTTTATGATTTAAATGAGCTGCGTATATCTTTATATTAAATTCATCCTTTAAATAATTTAGTATATGAAGCATACATATAGAGTCTGGTCCTCCTGAAACTCCTAGTATTATTTTATCTCCATCATTAACTAAATTATGCTTTTTAATTGTCTCTCTGACTTTATTTATAATCATTATATATCCCTCTTATTTTATGCCTTTTATATAATATCTATTAATATCCTTGTACAAATCTACATTATTCATACATTCAATATAAAACTTGCTATTAAAACTGTTGTTTCTTCTATAATATTCCTTAGTCTCAAGATAACCCATATGATAATCATTAATTATCATTTTGTAATCCTCTTTATAAATATCAGTTAAATAATCAAAATAAACTCCATTTATATATATTTCTTTATATTCATATGATTTTCCTTGTATATTTTTATTTATTAATTCTTTATATTCATCTGGAAGTATAGAGTATATATATTCATACGATACCAAATTCAAATAATCCTCCGTCTTCATTGCAGATATGTAATAATCATATCTGAATTTTGATTGTTTCATAAGGTCTATTATTGCCTGTATCTCATCAGCTTTAAGATGAGAATACTTTTTTATTTTATAATAAATTAACCTTTCATTATGATTTAAATTATCAATTTTATTTTTATCTAAATCCGATATAACCATAATATATGGGAATTCTTCAATTTCTTCTTTTAATTCTTTATCCATACTTTTTATTATTCCCAAACTATTTAATGTATGCATTAATTTTTCACTATCTTTAAGTTGCAATAATAAAACAAAAGATGATGTAGTCAACAGTCCGACCATTAATATACTTAAAACAATATAAATTCCTATTTTATTTTCATTAGATTTCAAATGGATCACCTCTATAAAAGATAATTTTTTTTGTCATATTTATTCATATTTATAATAACAAATAAAAACGATAAAAGGTAGTGTAAATTGAACTACTTTTTACCGTTTTTTCTATGACTTCCTAATTTATTTTTATATTTATAGAATTTTTGCCTTCAAATAAACCGCTTATATTTAAATCATACTGTATTGTTATATCGAAATTTTTGTATGAATCTCTTCTATTTAATTCTATTTTTTTTGTTACTATCTCCATAGGAAAATTCCCATGAGGTGTTCTATACAACGTTTTAAACCTTTTGCCCACCTCAAACACTAATTCAGAGTTATTTATACCTATCTTTTTTATAATTATACAATCTTCAGTTATCTTTAACCTGCTAGTAGTACCCTTCATACCTGATATTTCAGATTCTTCATATATTACATAGGTAGCATTGTTTTTCAAATACAGCTTACCTTCTGTTATTAATTCTATATTATCTTTGTTCCCTTTGAAGTCCATTTGAATAGTGTTTATTTTTATTAAAACATTTTCTCCCATTTACTCCTCCTAATTTAAATCTTTTTAGATAGTTTTTCATCATGTCTTTTTATTGCTAAATTTATAAGCTCATCTATCAACTTATCATATGGAATTCCTGTATTTTCCCATAACTTAGGATACATACTTATATTGGTGAATCCTGGCATAGTATTTATTTCATTTATATATATATTATTAGTTTCTTTCTCCACAAAGAAATCTACTCGTGAAAGTCCACACCCATCAATTGATTTGAATGCTTTCACAGCCATTTTTCTTATTTTTTCACTTATTTTTTCTTCTAGTTTTGCTGGTATTATAAGTTTTGACGATTCATTTAAATACTTGGCTTCATAATCATAAAATTCTTTAGCAGGTATTATTTCCCCTACCACAGAAGCTTTTATTTCTTCATTTCCTAAAACAGATACTTCTATTTCCTTTGCATTTACCCCTTCTTCCAAAACCACTCGTCTGTCATATTCTAAGGCTTCTTTTATTCCTTTTATTAATTCTTCTTTATTTTTAGCCTTTGATATTCCAACACTAGATCCCAAATTTGCAGGTTTTATAAATATAGGATAAGAAAGTATGCTTTCTATTGAGCTTAATTGCCCTTCTTCATCATTATTGAATTCCCATCTTGTAGTATAAGTATATTTAACTTGAGCTATATTTTCTTGTTCAAATACTTTTTTGCAAACTAATTTATCCATTCCTACGCTAGATGCTAATACATTACATCCTACATAAGCTATATTACTTATTTCAAACAATCCTTGAATAGACCCATCTTCTCCATATGGCCCATGTAAAACTGGAAATAATACATCTATTTTTTTGAATGTATTATCCTCAAATTCTATCCCTACCTTTTGCTTTAAAGTTGGTATCAAATTTATTTTTACATTTTGTTTTGCCTCTTTTTCCCACATTCCATTCTTTATTTTTTCTATATCTCCTTCATAATACATCCAGTTTCCATCTTTAGTTATACCTATTGTATATACATTGTACTTTTCCTTATTTATATATTTATATATAGAAGAAGCAGATGATAAAGAAACCTCATGTTCTCCAGATCTTCCTCCAAATATTAAAGCTACATTAATTTTTTCCATAAAAAACACCTTCTTTCAAAATATATCTTATTTATAATTATATGTTACATAGTACATTTTTGATTATATTTTATTTTGACAAAAAAATAAAGAAGCAATAAGCTTCTTTTACATGGTTAATGTACCATCTGGATTTTTTATTAATTCAAATATTTTTTGTTGCTTTCCTGTTATAGCATCTACATATATTAAGAAATCTCTTCCCTTATACTCTACTTTAAATTCATAACAAAGCTTTTCTTTTTTACCTTCAGTAGGTATAATAGTCAATTTATTTTTTAATATTTTCGCTCCATCTATTATGCTTTGACTAGCTTTTTCAGGTGTTACTTCTGGTTTTCTTATTTTTCTATCATAGTGGCTAATTAAATATCCTTGGGATTCAACCCCTATTACCTCTCCATTATCAAGAGCCACCTTTACTTTGATTAAATCTGGATATATACTAACGCCTTCTTTTTTATAACAAAAATTAAATGTTGTAGCTCCATCTTTAGTAAGAGAATAAGTGGGAACCATATTTTTATATTCAATATCTTTTAAAAACTTTTTAGCTAATTCAAGAGCCTTTTTCTTATCTATAGAAGGTTGTCCTATCTGTCTTGTATCTATCATCCATACTATTTTCCCACCTGTCTCACTTATAGATGCACTTACATTTTCACTATTAAATATATATCCTGGTATAGAATTATTTTTTATTCTTCCATCATAATTAAGCTCTGTTATATTTTTATATTTTAAAAATTTTAAAGCTATTTCTTTTGCTTTATCTTTGTCTATTTTATCTCCTTTAAGTCTCGGTTTTATATTTCCTATATGTTCTGAAAATGGCCCATCATAGATAAGTTCAGGTGTTTCACCCATTCTCTCTTCTATTCTTATCATACTAGTTGCCATTATATTTGCATTCGACTCTTTCATTTTTTTATTTGCCTTTGATGCAATATCTGTAAACTCAATTTTATCCTTAGCTATATCTGATTGTACTTTTCCTAATTCTTCTGATAAATATTGAGCACTTTTTTGTAGTTCTGATATCTTTTTTCTTTCCTTTTCATTTAGATGTTTGTCATCTAAAGCTTCTTTAGCCAGCGTTATAGTATAGTCTCCTAACTGTGTTAAAAACTTTTCAGTCTTCATAATAGATTTATGATTAAGTGGAAGCTGAGACATTTTATCCTGAGCTGAATAAGACTGACTCATTATATCAGTAAGAAGTATTATATTTTGCTTTGTAGAAGTACTTACATTTACCTTAGATAAATCTGATTGTATAGTCTCTACATTTCCTATAACATCGTAAAACATTCTTTTATATTGAGCATCTAAACTTCTCTTGTATGCTATTTTTTGTGAATATCCCGTCATTCCCCATATAAATGAAATGACAAGTAAACCCAATAAGATATTTGTTTTTTTATTTGAATTCAAAATATCACTTCTTTCTAGTAAGTTTCTTTTGCAAACCAATGTTTGCCCACTTTAAACATAGGCTTTAATTTCCATATCCACGAACTTGTAGCTGTTGCAGGGTTCCAATAGTACACAGCCCCACCTGTAGGATCCCATCCATTAATAGCATCATTTGCAGCTTTTATACAAGACTCTGAAGGTTTCATGTTTATTTGACCATCGTCAACTGCAGTAAATGCTCCTGGTTGATATATCACTCCGGCTATTGAGTGTGGAAATCTAGAATCTTTAGTTCTATTTAATATAACCGCTCCTACACTTACTTGACCTACATAAGGCTCACCTCTAGCTTCTCCTGTTATTGCCTGAGATAACAGATATATCTCATCACTTCTAGATGTTGCCACTTTTTTAGTTTGAGTTTGTATTCCAAGTGCTTTTTTTGTTTGATTTCCAACTATTCCATCTTGTTTTAAGTTATTCTTTTTTTGAAATTTCTTTATGGATTCATAGGTTTTATATCCATATACTCCATCTATAGAACCATTGTAATAACCCCAGTTTTTAAGTTTAGTTTGAACAACTTTAACATCATCGCCTTTTGATCCCCAAAATATATTAGATTGGCCATATGATATGTAATCATCTACATAAAATGCTATAAACGATAATATTAACATAGAACATACTGAAACTAATAATAGTATTTTTTTCAAAATAAATCACTCCTATTATCTCTTAACTAAATCTAGCTTAATATTCTTGTTCTTTATTTTTTCTAATATCTCCACTATTTTAAATTTTAATTTAACATCTTTATTATCAACTAATATCATTTTATATTCTTCTTTAGTAAGAACTTTTTTTAAATTTTTCTTAGTTTTATCATCTGTTATTCCATGATTTATATCTATAAAACATAATGGTGGAAACATTACACACCACCAGTTCTTACCCTTTCCTTCTCCTATTACAACCTTTAATGCTCTATATTCTCCAGCAGGTAGTACTATATTAGAATATTTTTTTGTAGGAAAATTTGAATAACCTAAATTCGCTGTTACTGTATATTCTTTATCATTTTCTTTTATTTCATCTAAAGCTATTTTCTGTATGTTTTTAATATTTTTTGTAATAATACTTTTAGTCTCTTCTATACTTTTTGATTTTTCTAACTTCGGAGACAAGAACTCTATTATTTTATCTCTAACCTTTAGCTTTAATGCTTGATCATTTTGAGAATCACTATTTGCTATAACATGAAATCTTATTAGTTTTTCTTTATAGTTATCTCTGTTTGCATAAACATCATCTAAATAAGATATGGTACTCATAAAACAAAATAAAGATATAAAAAATACAATTAAAATTTTTCTCATAATTTATCCCCCCAAATTAATTTATTATATATCTTTATTTTGCCCTTTTTTTACCTTACTATACCTATTCTTCTAATTTTACTGTCTACATGTAAATTAACTTTCATATTTTTGAAATAATGATCAAAATCATCATTTACTTTTTTATATAAAGGTTGATTATATTTGTATAAGGTTCTTTTTACACCTATAACATCTAAGCTATCTTTTTGTAATTTAGATATTAGATTATTGATATTTTCTTTTATCTTATTGTTAGATAATTTTTCTACACCGTGAATAGCTTTATTATTTGCTATAAGCCCCTCTACTCCAAATTCATGTTGAGTTATATTTCCTTCAGTATTTATATATATATCTAATATCAAATTATTATCTTTTTCAGTTACCTTCATTTCACTTTTACTACTTGTTATTTTGTAAGCAACAGGTACATTTTTATAATCAACATGAATATCCATTATATTGTAATTATCTTTAGTAATCATATTCAAAAATTTGCATTCATAATTATTTAACTCTTGTCTAAATTTATAATCTTTTACAACAACTCCTCCAATAAGTTCTATTCTCTCATTGTTAAAAGTTTTAGTAGTCATAGGAAATACAGCACTTTCAGTTTCTTGTATCTCTCCTAATATCTTGTTTAAACTTCCATCTATTACTGTACCATTAGATACTGCTGAATTTAATATATTTGAATAATACACTCCTACAAGAGGTTGTTCGTTTGGTTTAATGGCTATAAGCTCTGAAGCATCTTCTTGTGATACCAAAATATGCATCTTTCTTGAAAAGTATCTATTTCTATCTATTCCATCAAGTGTTTGCTTAAATAACTTTTCATCTTTAAGTATTTCTTTCCCTAATACTATTACCTTATTATGAGATAATTCTAAGTCAAATGGAGATTTTGCTTCTATTTCATTTATTATAGTATCAAAGGACTCTCCTTCACCTTCCCAATAAAAAGATGGTTCCTTAGTTGGTGTTTGTTTTGTTCCAAGAAGAGCCACATTAGGTATTTTGAATGATACTTTTATTCTGTCGAATTCTTCTTTCTTTTCATCTTCTTTTAATTTATCTATTCCAAGACCTATTACAAACCCTCTATTGTTTATTTCAACCTTATCCCAACACCCTGTAATTAATACACCTGTAATCATTGTTATAATTAAAATCGTATATTTCTGCTTCATACTTTTTTCACCTTCTTACTAAATTGCGAAAATATAAATAGTATAAAAGGAATACCTGCTATGACTGTTGCTTGTAGCGCAACTACATATTTACTGCTAACTAAGTCATATAAATGAGCTAGATTATCAGGATATAAGGCTAATATATATATAATTGGTACAATAGCATAATTGAAATAATTTATTTCTTTGCAATTAGACATATCTCCAATTATTAAGGATACACAAAAAAATAAAACGCATATTGATATAAATATATTGAGAGTCCACGCTCCCATAACCAATGCATCTAAATTTTCTAAAAATGCTCCAGGTATATCTATTATCTTTACAATAGTTAATGTAGGCCACATTAGATGTGCAGTTTCAGTTTGTCCAAATACAGCTATACTTATAACTGTAAAGAATGCATATGCAATACCCGTAACTCCTAATGAGATCCATTGTATTTTAAATCCATCTTTAGGCTTTTTTATAAAAATACCTAATACAAGCATAGACTCGAATCCTGCAAATGCTAAATTAGTTAAGAATATATTTGGAAATATCTCGGATATCTTAATATTGAAAATAGGCATTAAATTAGTGAAGTCGGCGCTTTGAAGTGCAAATAAAAATATAAACATTATAGGTATTACCATCAAGAAAAATATTATCTGAGATATCCTAGCTATACCTTCTATTCCTTTTCTTGATCCGTAGGCAGATACAAATAGCATAGATATTATTATAACCTCTGTAGGGGTTTTCTTTAGCATATACATTTTTACAACCTCTGTAAATATCCGAGTTATAATAGCCATATTCACCAAGTAGTATATTATGAATACAATACATATTAAGTATCCTATTGGTTTAGTTAGAACATTTGAGCTTATCTGCATAAGAGTTTTATTTTGAAATTTATATATAACTCTATATATAAAGTATCCAAAGAGAATGCATGCGCATGTTGATATAATTATAATTATGAAGCCTGAACCTTTGACTTCATCTGCTAAGTTTCTTGGCAAAGATAAAATACCTACACCTAGTATTGTACTCATCAAAAGCGTTATCATCTGAGATGTACCTATTTTTTCTTTAGTTGAAATCATTTTTTAATATCATCCTCCCCGAATATCTCTTTTCTTTTATCATCTAATCTATTTCGATTTTTTTTTGTATACATTTTAGGTCTTGTATCCATGGATGGTATAGGTGCCCTTATAATACTATCTTTAAGATCTTTAAAATTTTCTCCAACAGAGCATAACGGCTCTAAATAAGGAATTCCAAAACTTCTTAAATTAGCTAAATCTATTAGCATAACTAAGAACACTAATATTATTCCATACAGACCTAATATAGATGCCATAATCATAAATCCAAATCTATATATCCTAAATCCTATTGCCATATTGTAACTTGGTATTGCAAAAGAAGATATTGCAGTTATAGCAACTATAATTACCATAAGAGGGCTTACTATGCCAGCTTGAACAGCAGCTTGACCTATTACAAGACCACCTACGATACCTATTGTAGATCCAATCGCTCTTGGAAGTCTAACTCCAGCTTCTCTTAATAGTTCTAATGTAGCTTCCATTATAAAAGCTTCTGTAAATGCAGGAAAAGGTACCCCTTGTCTTGTTGCTGCAAGATATACAGCAAGATCTGTCGGTAACATATCTGGATGATACGAAGATATGGCTATATACAAAGATGGCAAGAATAAAGAAAATCCCGCAGCAATCCATCTTATGATTCTTACAAAGCTAGCTATTATCCATCTTTCATAATAATCATCAGGCGATTGTAAAAATGTAGTTAGAGTAACTGGGACCATAAGAGCAAAGGGTGTATTGTCTACTAATATTGCAACTCTTCCTTCATATAAAGAAGATGCTACCACATCAGGTCTTTCTGTATTCTGTATTTGAGGAAATAAAGAATAACAATCATCTTCTATTAGCTGTTCTATATCTCCGCTTTCTTGAATTACATCTATATCTATTTCATCTAGTCTTTTTTTAACTTCTTCTAAAACGTCATTATTGACTATATCTTCTATATATAGTAGGGCTACATCCGTTTTTGACTTTTCTCCTATTGATAGATTCTTTATTTTTAGATTTGTATCCCTTATCCTTCTTCTAACTAAGGACGTATTTACTTTTAAAGTTTCAGTAAATCCATCTCTAGCTCCTCTTATTACAACTTCAGACTGCGGCTCTGATATCGAACGAGTTGGCCATCCTCTTGAAGATAATAATATAGATTCCTCGACATTATCTATAAATAAAAGAGTTTCTCCTACCAGGATATTATTAATACATTCTTTCATTTCCTTAATTTCTTTTATTTCAGTTATTGCTATAGTTTTTTTCTTTATTAAATCCTCTATATTGTTCTTTATATCATTAGGCGTAGCTACTCTAGATGAAACCATCAAATTATTTAAAGCAAATTCACTAATTAGTGCCTTATCCGTCATACCATCAATGTAGACAATAGCCATTTTGCAATCCTTATCAACACCAACATCAAATTCTCTTATAACCAAATCATCGCAATTTTCAAATTCTTTATTTATAATATCAAGCTTATATTCAAGCTTATATTCATCTTTTTTAACTTGCATTTATTCACCTCCTATTTACATAATATATATAGTATGCAGCGGACATAGCAATATAAGATATTCCTAAAAATTTGGCTATATTGTATTCTTTATTTAGCTTCTTTTTTTTCAAAATATTACAGTCCCATACCAACATATATATGCCTACTATTAAAAGTAAACCAATTATATACATATTATCCTCTCCTATAAATCCCAATTCATATACAAATTTCTATATAACTTAGTCTATCTATATATAATTTTTCCCAAAATTAAATTTAAATACATACAAAAAAATAAAAGTCCTAAAATTTTAGGACTTTTATTTTTCGCAATTCTTTCTTCTTGATTTCTCTATTATGAAGTTTTGAGCATTTTCCATATGTTCAGTAGATCTTTGCATAGCCTCTTTAGAATTTCTATTATATATAGCCTCTATTATATTTTCATGCTCCTTCACTAAATTCTTAGAAGTATCATGATCTGATATATATGTCACTCTAAATCTATAAACCTGTTCTCTTAAAGAGTTGTTTATTTGAATAAGTTTTTGATTGTTTGTTGAATTGAATATAAGATCATGCAATTCTATATCCTTTTTAACCATCATATCTATATCTCCATTTTCTAAGCTTTTCTTATACTGATAGGATATAAGTTCTAGTTTTTCTAAATCTTCATCAGTCATTCTCTCAGCTGCAACAGATGCTGCAAGCCCCTCTAATGCTGCTCTTATTTCTAAAACTTCTATTATATCTTTTAATGATACATCTGCAACATATGCTCCTTTTCTAGGGAGCATAACTACTAATCCTTCTAACTCTAATTTTCTAATAGCCTCTCTAACCGGTGTTCTACTAACCCCTAGCTGTTCGGCTAATTGAACCTCCATAAGTCTTTGTGCAGGTTCTAATTTCCCTTTTAATATTGATTCTCTTAAATATTCAAATACTATTTCCCTTAAAGGTTTGTAATTTTCTAACTTCAATTTTTCTAAGTTATCCTTCAATTTCGATTCCTCCCTTATAAGCATTAACTAAATATGTTTGTTTGTATACTTTTTGTAATTCTTCCTTTGCGTTTTGTGCATAATCTAAATTATCGAATATTCCAAATACTGTTGGTCCACTTCCACTCATCATAGATTCTAACGCCTTATATTTAATCATTGTTCTCTTTATTTCTTTTATTTCTATATATTTATTTTCAGTTACACTTTCAAGTACATTAACCATACTATCAGCTAAAGCTTGTACATCGTTTTCCTCAAGAGTGTTCACTATATTGTCCGTATTAGGTCTTCTAGATACATTATTCATATCTAGATTCTGATATACCCACTTTGTCGAAACCAATATATCTGGCTTACATATAAGTATTTTAACATTTCTTAAACCTTTTATTCTAGTCAATTTTTCTCCTATCCCTTTAGCAATTGCAGTTCCTCCCAATATGCAAAATGGAACATCAGCTCCAAGCCTTAGTCCAATCTCCATAAGTTGGTTTTGAGTTAATTTTAAATCCCATAGTTTATTAAGCCCAACTAAAACAGCGGCAGCATTTGTACTTCCTCCTGCTAACCCAGCTGCTACAGGTATATTTTTATTTATTACTATTTTTACACCTTTATCTATATTGAATTCTTTTTTTATCAAATCAGCAGCTTTGTAAGCTATATTACTAGAATCTGTGGGTACATATTCATTATCACAATCTATATATATTCCTCTATCTATCTCCTCTATATTTACATTATCATATAAATCTATAGTTTGCATAATCATTTCTACTAAATGATAATCATCTTCTCTTTTTCCAAGTACATCTATAGATAAATTTATTTTCGCTCTACATTTTAAATTCAAGCTTTTCATATACTCCTCCTAATTAATTTAAAAATAGCCTTAATTCTTTATTATATTATAATACATAATACATAGTATAACAAAGTATTATATAATTTCCTTGTATATAACTTTTTGTAAATTATATAATGGACCCAAAAAAAAGTCGCCTTAGTCTATAAATTAATTTATAAGTCAAGACAACCTTTTTTATTTATTTAAAAATATTAAGTAGTATCCCCGCTGCAACAGCCGATCCTATAACCCCTGCAACATTAGGTCCCATGGCATGCATTAAAAGAAAATTCGAAGGATTCTCCTCTACACCCATCTTTTGTACAACTCTCGCTGACATTGGCACAGCAGAAACTCCTGCTGCTCCTATCATGGGATTTATTTTTCCTTTAGTCATCTTATACATGATTTTGCCAAATAAAACGCCACATGCTGTCCCAATAGAAAAAGCCACAAGTCCAAGTGCTATTATTCCAAGTGTTTGAACAGTAAGAAAAGTATTAGCATCTGCTTTTGCACCAACTGTAAGTCCTAAAATAATTGTTATTATGTACATTAGAGAGTTTTGAGCAGTTTCAACAAGCTTTGGAACCATCTCAGATTCTTTAATTAGATTTCCAAACATAAGCATACCTATTAATGGTGCAGAAGATGGTAAAAGTAAAATTGTAAAAACAGCTACTATAATTGGAAATATTACTTTTTCCTTTTTAGATACATGTCTTAACTGTTCCATTTTAACCATTCTTTCTTCTTTTGTAGTTAAAAATCTTATAATAGGAGGTTGAATAATAGGAACTAAAGCCATATATGAATAAGCTGCAAGTGCTATAGGCCCTAAAAGGTCTTTTGCTAACTGACTAGTAAGATATATAGCTGTAGGTCCATCAGCTCCTCCTATTATTCCAATCGATGCCGCTTCAGGCCCAGTGAATCCAAGTAGTATTGCTCCTATAAATGCAAAAAATATTCCAAACTGTGCCGCTGCTCCTAAAAGAATACTTTTTGGGTTTGCGATAAGTGGCCCAAAATCAGTACTTGCTCCAACACATAAAAATATTAGTGGTGGATAAATCCCAAGCTTTGTCCCCATATATAGATAATGTAGTAGTCCGCTATCCCCCATTAAATCAGCTTTTGGCAAATTCACTAAAAGCATTCCAAATGATATTGGAATTAATAAATAAGGTTCATAACCTTTTTTTATAGCTAAATAAAGAAAGGCGAATGATATTATAATCATAATCAATTCTTTATAAGTCATAGCTGAAAATCCAGTTGAAAACCAGAACTCTTGTAACATCCTTAGCATATTAATCACGTCCTTTTTAGCTGTTATCCTATAGTAATTAAAACATCTCCCCCTGTTACACTTGCTCCTTTTGACGTATTTATTGAAGTTATTTGTCCATCTACCGGAGCAACTATTTCATTTTCCATTTTCATAGCTTCTAAAACAAGAAGTACGTCCCCTGCTTTAATATTGTCTCCTTCATTTGCTTTAACAGAAACAATCGTTCCTGGCATAGGGGCTTTTACATCTTCACCTTGGGTAGAAGTTTTTTTTGAAGGAATAGATTTTATCTTTTCTACTGATTTTGGAACAGATTTAGGTTCTACCTGAACTTCAGATTCAGTAATTTCTTCTACTTCAACCTCATATGATTTCCCATTTAAGTTTATTTTATATTTTTTCATATCTATAACCGCTCCTTCTATTCTCTTTAAATTTATGCTACCCTTTTTATGCTATTAATTCTAATTTTTGAGTTATTATGATTATTACTTGCTAAAACTGCAGCTGTAAGAGCTGCAACAAGATCTATTTCTTCATCTAATTCATTGATTTGCTCATAAGCATCATTTTTAAAATCATCCATTGATATTTCTGAATCTTTTTGCTTTTGTTTTTCTAAATCTTTTTTATAAAAAACAACTTTAAATAATTCTAAGATTTGAGAAATAAAAAAAAGACTTACAAATACTACACTCATACTTAAAAAAGTGATTTTAATACCTTCTAAAATAGTTATATTTTCCATAATATTACCTCCTTACATAATAACTTCTATATTACAAATATCATCTTTTTTATTTTCTAAGAAATCTTTAGCAACCTGAGGGAAAAGGGCAAATGACAAAATATCTTCTTCAGTTTTATATAAACCTTGTATTTCTTTTTTCACATCTTCAAATCCAGGTTCTAAAAGATCTGCTGGTCTTATAGTTATAACTTCTCCTTTTCCTATAATTTTTTCTTTTATTTCTTCTTTTATAGGAGCTGGTGATTTTCCATAAAGACCTTTTACATAATCCTTTATCTCTTTAGGCACCATTTTATATCTTTCACCTGTTAAAATATTAAATACTGCCTGAGTTCCTACCATTTGACTAAGTGGAGTTACAAGTGGTGGAAATCCTAGGTCTTCTCTAACTCTTGGAACTTCAGCTAAAACTTCTTCATATTTATCTTCTGCATTTTGTATTTTAAGCTGAGATAAAAGATTCGAAAGCATACCTCCTGGAACTTTATAGCTTAAAGTCTTAGGCTCAGTATTTAATACTTTAGGATTTAAAACTCCATTTTCTAAATATTTTTCTTTTATTGGTTTAAAATATGATGCTATTTCGTTTAAAGCTTTTATATTAAGTTTAGGATCTCTATTACTTTCTGAGAGTGCTATTGCTAAAGATTCAGTAGGCGGTTGAGAAGTTCCTCCCGAAAAAGGTGATATAGCAGTATCTATAATATCAACTCCAGCTTCTACAGCTTTCATATATGTCATTGATGCTATCCCACTAGTGGCATGAGTATGAAGTTCTATAGGAAGTTTTGTATTCTTCTTTATTTCATTTATAAGTTCATATGTGCTGTAAGGAGTAAGTATACCTGCCATATCCTTTATACATATAGAATCTGCTCCTATACTTTCCATTTGATTTACTAAATTTATATAATAATCTAATGTGTGAACTTTACTTGTCGTGTAAGATATAGCACACTGACAATGTGCTTTTTCTTTTTTTATAGTTTTTACTGAAGTTTCTAGATTTCTTGTATCATTTAAAGCATCAAATACACGGATTATATCTATACCATTCTCTATAGATTTTTGTATGAATCTTTCAACTATATCATCTGGATAATGCTTATATCCTAAAAGATTTTGACCTCTAAGAAGCATTTGTAGTTTTGTCTTTTTTACTCTTTTTCTTATTTCTCTTAGTCTTTCCCATGGATCTTCATTTAAGAATCTAAGGCATGCATCAAATGTTGCCCCTCCCCAAACTTCCATCGCATGATAATTAGCTTCGTCCATGACTTCAAGTATTGGAAGTATTTCATCAGTTGTAAGTCTTGTTGCTATAAGAGATTGGTGCCCATCTCTTAAAGCTGTTTCCATTATTTTAAGTCTATTCACTACATTCACCTCTTTATTTAATAGAATTTTCAATTCTTTTAAGTCCTTTTGTTATCTTATCTTTTGGGTATCTATCATTACTATTATTTTAACAATTTGTATTTTTTATGTACAGTTGTTAAAAAAGGATTTTTAATAAAACAATTTTATTATTTTAGTTATTTTTATGTTTTATGCTACAAAAAAAAAGTCAACCTTTTTATTATTTTTTAGTAATATTTAACATACATAAAATTAGATTTATGTTAAATCATACATTTTTCTTATATGTAAAAAATAAGGACTGTTTCGATTAGAATTTAACTTCTAATCGAAACAGTCCTCTTTTACTATATGTCTAATGTTACTTTCTTTTCTATTATTAAGTATTGACCCTCTTTTAAAGAATCCTCTTCATTCATATCATTAGTTTGAGCTATTTCTGATGCTGTTGTATTATATCTTTTTGCTACATCCCAAAGAGTATCATTTTCTTTTGCTATATATATAGTTATACTAGGTCTTGATGAAGAATCTATGTCTCCTATAATTTCTCCATTAATTACAAATGAGCTCTTCAAATCTTCTACGATTTCAAATCTAGTTTTCCCTTTTATCTTTAATTCAATTTCATTTTTTTGTATACTGTAATTTATACTATCTATGTTTATATTTGAGTACGGCTTCATGCTATCATTTATATTGCTTAAATCTATACTTTGTTTAAACGGTATTTCTTCACTCATGCTGTATATAGGTCTTAGACCTTCTACAGGAGTATATAGTATATCAACGTGAATTATTCCTTCTATATTCATTTTTTCTTCTATTATAAAATTGTCTGTTATAAATAACTTTGAATCTACATTTAATATCTCTTTTATTTCTATATCATCTCTATCATTTTGTATAACTTCATTTATTATAAAATCATCTTCACCAAAATCAACTATTTTATTTAAATCAAAACTTTTATCTTCAAGTTTTAAATCTTTATATGGACAATAAGCATCCTGAAGAGTTTCTTTTACTATATTTTCTGATACTTTGACCTTTGTACTAACAGTTGCATCAATTTCTACCAAATTAGTTTTTCCTGAATCGTCATCTTTTAAATTAAATTTAAAATCTGTTAAGTTCATATAAGAATCTTGTTTCATTCCTTGAGTAGCCCCAGCTACTTCTATAAACTGTGTAAACTCTACAGAATTAGATCTTAACTTAATCATCTCTTCTTCTTTATTTAAAACAATAGGATTCAGCTCAACTACTCCTCCTAAGATAACTTTGTTATCTGATAGCCTTGTCTCCTTTAAAAATACCTTTGGATTTAATGACAATACAGAGCTAATATCTTGATTTTCACCCAAATTTATTATTTCATTTACTATAGTTTCTGATTTTTCTATTCCTATTACGTCATCATAGTATATTTCTTTTTTGCTAGTTTGTATATCATCAATTCCAGTTATGTCTCTTATAATATCAACTTTTTCTCTTGAAAATAAGCTACCTGTAATATTTATTAAACAGCCTAGTTTTATCTTTCTTTCATTTATTATGCTACAATCTATATGCTCTATATTGCTTTGTAGTATACTCTTCATAGCTGGAGAAATATCTTCTTTTTCAACAGCCTCGTTTATATCTATTTTTCCACTTAAATTAGTAACCTGTTTGTCTTGAGTTATATAAATAGTATTATAGTTTAAATCTCCTCTTAATATTATTTTTCCTTGCATTAACTCTTCCTTCTTTAAAGATATGTAAGCATCTGCCTTTACTATCTCAAAAACATCATCCTTCGTATCAGGTACTAAAATTTCAGATTCTAAAAAAGTTTGAAATCTACCAAAATCACTTCTATTGTCTATCTTCATTATATCCTTTATTAAATCCATTCTTATCCCCCCTAGTTAAATATATACAAATATCACATTATTATTATATTTAACTAAATCAAAAAAAATTCCATCTATTTTAGATGGAATTAAGATACACTCATATTTTCACTTGTGCAAATTTGAAGTTTAACCGTAGACGTCAATACATCCGAATAACTATAGGATACTCTAGTACAATTACTATCATCTATTTTTACAACAAATATACTAGGGTACGTATTTTCTAAGATTCCTTTTCTAACAATCATCTTTTTTCTGCCTTTATTTGCTCTTAGAACTACGTTCTTTCCAACATGCTTTTCTATGTCTTTTCTTATCTGATCCAAAGTGTGTTTCGTAGCCAAAAAATCACCTTCTTCTCCATTGTATGTTTACATAATATCATATATTTGAATCTATGTCAAACATATAAAATTATATTTTATCCATTTTCATCTTTTATGTCAATATATTATTTTCATAATACTCAAGTATACTATATACTATATTATTTGCTATATTATCAATAAAATCAGACTTAGATAAAAGCTCTGATTCTAACGGGTTAGATATATATCCTAATTCACAATATACTCCATTACAAGCACTTTCTTTTAGTATATATATACTACCTTCCTTTACCCCTCTATTTTTTATATTCATTTTCTTTTTTAAATTACTGAGTATATTTTCTCCTATTGATTTTCCATTCATATCTCCCCAATAATATATAGCTTCAGCTCCGCTTACACCTTCAAATTTTGACTTATTTAAATGTATGCTAATTAAGAAATCAGGGTTAGATTTTTTAATCATGTCTACCCTTTTATCTAAAGATATATATTCGTCACTAGATCTTGATAAATATACACATGCCCCTACCTTTTCTAGCTTTTCTTTTAACTTCAATGTTACTTTTAATGAAATTTCTTTTTCTGTTAATGATCCATTAGTATAACCTGTATCCTCTCCTCCATGACCTGCATCTATAAATATTTTTTTATTTTTGATAGGTAAATCTAAACTAAAATCATCTAACTTATATATTGTAACGTTCGTATAGTAATTATTTAAAATTTTTTTATAGTCCCAATTATTTTTTGCTTTTTCATTGGCTCCATATTGACAAAGACCTAATCCATGCCCTATTCCCTTTGTATAGAATCTTATTTTTATAGGTCTAAATCCAAATCTAGAAGATTCTAAATTTAAATTTTCACTAAATACACTTCCTTTAATCTCTTTATTAAAAACTAGTATATTCTCTATTCTATTTCCATTGGTCTTTTTCAAGATCTTCAGCATATTATTTATAGAATACTCATTCATTAAATTTTGAGACATATTGCATTTGAATATTGATTCAAGTTCTTCTAAATCCAGATCTACTATACTATCAGATTCTTTATTCAACATACATTCCTGACAAGTAATTCCTCTTAAATAATCTATTTTTGTATTTAATAAATACTCACTATTTTCTGTACTTCCACCACAACAAGCATGGTAATATGCACAAATTGGAAAATCATTAAACATTATCACTAAATTTTTAGTATTATCAACGGCTTCAAGCGCTTTATCGTATATATCCTCTATATTAAATTCTTGTTTTTTAAAATTCCCATCTGATATATTCCTGAATATATTAGTTCTCTCTATAATGGCTTGACACATAATGGCCTGAATATGAAACTCTTTCGAAATATTTTTAGATACTTTATAGGCTATAAGATTTCTAAATTTTCTATCCATAGTATCACCTCTATTCATATAGAGATTTAGGTAATCCAGACCTATACTTTCCTCTTGTCTCAAAACCACCTACACCTTTTATTCCTGTTATAGTATTTTGAAAAACCTCTTCAAGGTGCATTACTTTATCAATCCTTGTATAAGCTATTTTTTCTACTATCAAAACAGGGTCTAAGCAATGTATTAATATTCTGCTAGGAGAACTTGCAAAATTTGCTCCTGCACTTAATATAGCCTCATAATATGATTGACATGCTCCTGCAAAGATAATAAGTTCATCCATAGCATTTTCATATTTTCTAGCTTCTGAAACTGCTTTTATGAAATTTCGAGAATTTCTATAATTATTTAAATCTTTAATATCATGATTAGAATTTAGTATAGAATCATGACCTGTAATGACTAATATATCTGGTGAATGTTCTTTCAAAAGCTCTCCCACTACTTTATGTTGGTCCGATTCTGCGACCACCTTGCCTACAGCTTCAATGTCTAGCTTTTTATAAGCTTCTAAGCATATTTTTAAATATTCACCATCACCATCTAAATGAAGTACTTTCCCAGGTCTTCCAAAACCATTCCTATAATTCTTTTTTTGTTTATCACTTCGATTTCTTACAGCTCGTGTTAATAGACTTTCTATATGTCTGTTGAACACATACTGCCTAAAATCTTCTTGACCTACCATTTCTAAATCATCTATAGATGAATCAGCCATCAACCTAAAATCTATACCCTTTAAAATAACTTGATTTTTTTTATTTTTACTTTCCAAAATATCGGTTATCCTGAACAAAACATCTTTTCCATGTGATTTTCTAACAACTAAATCTCCTATCTTCATCATATTCCTCCTGCCTAGTGGGATTAATATATTTTATGTTTGCAAAAAAATAATGTTCCCCTGTATGGAGAACATTGAGATTTAATTATATTAGAGAATCATTATTTTATAATTAATGTACCTGTTTTTCCTTGTATTCCATCACTTGCTTTTTCAAGAGATGTTATAAGAGATTTTCTTCCTTGTTTAGACTCTGCAAATTTTATAGCAGCTTTAACCTTAGGCAGCATAGATCCAGGTGCAAAATGACCTTCATCAATATATTTATATGCTTCATCAACATTTAATGTATCTAATAATTCTTCATTTTCCATCCCAAAGTTTATAGCTACCTTTTCTACAGCTGTAAGAATTATTAGATAATCAGCATCTAATATTTCTGCAATTTTCTCACTTGCAAAATCTTTATCTATAACAGCAGGGACTCCTATTAAAGATTTATTATCCTCTATAACAGGAATACCTCCTCCTCCAACAGTTATAACTACATGTCCATTATCAACTAATGTTTTAACAGTTTCCTTTTCTGCAATATCTGTAGGCATAGGAGATGGCACAACTCGTCTATATCCTCTCCCTGCATCTTCTTTCATATCATATCCTTTTTCTTCTTCCAGTTTTTTAGCCTCTTTCTCAGTATAAAAAGCTCCTATAGGCTTTGTAGGATTATTAAATGCTTCATCATCTTTATCTACTATAACCTGAGTTATTACTGTACATACAGGAATATCCATATTTCTATTTGAAAACTCTTCTCTAATTGCATTTTGAAGATGATAACCTATATATCCCTGACTCATAGCTCCACATTCTGGGAAAGGCATTTCAGGCATAGCCAAATTTATCATTCCAACTTGTGGCCCATTCCCATGAGCTACAATTACATTATTTCCTTCCTGTATCAAATCAACTATAGGTTTTGCTGTTTCTTTAACCAATTCTAATTGTTCTTTAGGATTTTTGCCAAGAGCATTACCTCCAAGCGCAACAACTATCTTGTTACTCATAGTAAAGCCTCCTTTTTATTCTATAAGAAATTATATAGTTTTGAATGTATTTAATAAACTATTTCTAAGCAACAGAGTCGTAAGACTTGTTGAGGCCATGAGCCATGCGTTAGCATGAGGCAAATTTTTATAGATTTCCTATAGTTGCAACCATAACAGCCTTTATAGTATGCATTCTATTTTCAGCTTCATCGAATACCTTAGAATACTTAGATCTAAATACTTCATCTGTAACTTCCATCTCTTTAAGACCAAATTTTTCATATATCTCTTTTCCCACTACAGTATTTTGATCGTGGAAGGAAGGTAGACAATGAAGGAATATAACGTCGTCATTCTCAGTTCTCTTTATCATATCCATATTAACTTGATACGGAGTTAATAGTTTTATTCTCTGCTCAAATTGATCTTCTTCTCCCATAGAGACCCAAACATCTGTATAAATAACATCAGCACCTTTTACATCATCGACATTCTCACTAAGCTTAATTACAGCTCCAGTTTCTTTTGCAACTTCATTCATCTCATCTACTAATTCTTTAGAAGGCCATAGCTCTTTTGGAGCAAGTGCAACGAATTCCATTCCCATTTTAGCTGCACCTATCATAAGTGAATTACCCATATTATTTCTAGCATCTCCAACATACACGAACTTGACTTTATTAAGGCTTTTATTTACATGCTCTTTTACAGTTAAAAAGTCTGCTAGAATTTGAGTTGGGTGATATAAATCAGTAAGTCCATTCCATACACTAACTCCTGCATACTTTGCTAAACAATCAACAGTTTCTTGTTTAAACCCTCTAAATTCAATTCCATCATAATACCTTCCTAACACTTTAGCTGTATCTTCTATAGATTCTTTTTTACCCATCTGAGAATTTGTTAAAAATGTGACATTGGCACCTTCATCAAAACCAGCAACCTCAAATGCACATCTAGTTCTAGTAGATGTCTTTTCAAATAATAAAACAATATTTTTACCATCTAACAGGTTGCCCTTTATACCTGCTCTTTTCTTATTTTTTAAATCCATAGATAGATCCAACATATATCTAATTTCATCTGGTGTAAAATCCTTTAATGTTATAAAATTTCTTCCTTTTAAATTTACTGGCATTAAAAAAACCTCCTAATTTATAGCTTTAGTTTATCGTAAATTTTCTCTAACAAGTGGCATAGACATGCACCTTGGACCACCTCTGCCCCTTGATAATTCCGAAGACGGCATGACATGTAACTTAATTCCATTCTCCTCAAGTAGCCTATTAGTAACATGATTTCTAGAATAAACAATTACCTCTCCAGGAGAAATTGCCAAAGTATTAGAACCATCATTCCACTGCTCTCTTCCAGCATCTATAATATTTCCTGCACCACATCTTATTAATGTTATATCCTCAACCTCTAAATATTTTTTTAAAATATCACTAAGTTTCATAGTTTCTTTTTTAATATCAAGCTTTAGCTTTTCATCGCCTCTTCTTATTGAATATACAGTTAATGGGCCTTCTATTTCAGGATGTATAGTAAATTTATTGTAATCTACCATCGTAAATACAGTATCAAGGTGCATAAAAGCTCTTTTTTTAGGTATATCAAAAGCAAGAACTACTTCAAACTTTTCATCTTTTTCCAATATATTCTTAGCTACAGACTCTATAGAATAAGCATCTGTTCTCTCAGATATACCAATTGCTATAACCTTATCACTTAATATAAGTTCATCTCCACCCTCTATAGATGTTTTATTGTCTCTATCAAACCATATAGGTATATTTTTATCTTTATACTCAGGATGATATTTGAATATATATTTAGCAAATAAAGTTTCTCTATTTCGTGTTACTGTTCTCATATGATTTAATGATATTCCTTGTCCCATAGTTGCAAACGGGTCTCTTGTAAAATATAAATTCGGCATAGGATCAACTATAAATGGATAATTCGAACTCACAATATCTGTTAATGAAGTTTTTTTATAATCTCTTATCTCTTCTTTTCTAATTCCCTCCATCATCTTATCTATCATGTCTCTTTCGTTTGAAAATCCTAGAATATACTCTTTAACAAGTTCTCTTTTTTTGCTACTATCTATATTTGCTTCCTTTATAAATTCATCTACAAAAATCTCTTTTATTCCAAAGTCCTTTATAGATTCTGCAACCATATTCTCTAAATAGAGTACCTCAACATCATTTGATTTGAGTATATTGGCAAACGCATCATGTTCCTGCCTTGCAACCTCCATATATGGAATATCATCAAACAGCAACCTATCCATTAAGTCAGGAGTTAAATTTTCGATCTCTTTACCTGGTCTATGTAAAAGAACTTTTTTTAACTTTCCTATTTCAGAATATACATTCAAAACATTTTCTTTTAACATCGCCTTCTCCTTCCTGATCTAAATTTTTAATACAAATGATATGTATGTTTTTAGTATAGTTTCCATTCATTGGTAATGTCAATTATTTTTTTTATTATTTTTTTGTTTTAATTTTCATTCGTTATTTTTATATGCGAATCGACATTTTTTTCATAAATTACATTTGTTTTAGATTTATTTTTAACGACATTTTTCTACATAAAAATCAATTGTAATTATTTAAATCACAACTTATTATGTACATTTTTCTACTTTTAATTCTAAATTCAAACTTTGTGTTTGATTTAACACAATAAAATTTATATACTATTGTTATTGAGGTCTCATTTAAGTATATAAATTTATATAAATGAGCAAAATCTTATAATAAAAGGAGATGATTTTTATGAATATAGATTTAAGTGTTGAAAATATTAAAGATGATTTAATTAAATCTATACAAGAAATAGTAAAAATACGTAGTGTAATATCTGATAAAACAGACAAATTCCCGTTCGGAGAAAATATTGATAATGCACTTAGAGCGACTTTAAATTTATGTGAATCTTTAGGATTTAAAACCTATTATAAGGATGGATATTATGGATATGCAGAAATAGGACAAGGAAATGAAATGATAGGTATACTTGGCCATCTTGATGTTGTACCTGAAGGAGAGATAAACGATTGGAAACACGATCCTTATAGTGCAGTAATAGAAGATAATAAGTTATACGGCAGAGGAACTCAAGATGATAAAGGTCCTACAATAGCAGCTATATATGCAGTTAAATCACTTATGAATCTGAATATAAAGTTCAATAAAAGAATAAGATTTATATTCGGTACAGATGAAGAAAATCTTTGGGGTGGAATTTCTGAATACGTTAAGAATGAAGAGATACCTTCTTATGGATTCACACCTGACTCTGTATTCCCTATGATAAATGCAGAAAAAGGGTTATTACAAGCTAATATAAAATGTACAAATTCATCTAATATAAAATTAAGTGGAGGAAATGCATATAATGCTGTTCCAGATAGAATATCTTATCATGGAGATAACTTAGACGAGCTATCCAAAGAACTTGATAGATTAAATTTTGAATATAAGTCTGATTCAAATTCATTAACAGTTATAGGAAAAGCTTCTCATGCATGTAATCCTCATTACGGAATAAATGCTATTTCTAGACTATGTATAGCCTTAAATAACATAGGTATTAAATCTAATTCAATAGAATTTATATCAAATGTGATAGGTGAAACTTATAATGGAGATAATATAATTCCTAACTGTGAGGATCAAGCTTCAGGAAAACTTACTCTAAATATAGGAAAAATAAACATAGATGAAAATAAAGAACAAATTGGAGTTGATATAAGAATTCCAGTTACAATTGAAAAAGATATAGTAGTAAATGCTTTAAAAGAAAAACTAGCTAAATACAACTTAGAATATGAAGAGTATGATTATTTAAAATCAATATACGTTCCAGCCGATCATTTTTTAATTAAAACATTACAAAAGGTTTACGAAGAAGAAACAGGACTTGACTCTACTCCTCTATCTTCAGGTGGAGCTACTTATGCAAGAGCTATAGATAATTGTGTAGCTTTTGGATGTGTATTTCCTAACAAACCTAAAGTTGAGCATCAAGCAAATGAATATATAGAAATAGAAGATCTAATTAAAGCAACTAAAATATACGCTAAAGCCGTATACGAACTAACAAAATAGCAAATAATTTTACTACAAGGAGGTATATTTATGAAAAAAATCAAAATGCCAAGTGCTTACACAATATTGTTTGCAATAATAATATTTGTAGCTTTACTAACGTGGATTGTTCCAGCTGGTAAATATGATTATACACCAGAAAACACTCCAATACCTGGTTCATACCATTTAGTTGATCCAACACCACAAGGTCCCAAAGATGTTGCTTTATCACCTATTAACGGTTTTTACGGTGCTGTTGATGTAGCCCTATTTGTTATAGTAATAGGTGGATTTTTAGGTGTAGTAATGAAGACAGGAGCTATAGATGCTGGTATAGCACGAGTAGTCCACAATTTACAAGGTAGAGAAAAAATAATGATTCCATTTTTGATGATACTATTTGGATTAGGAGGAACCAGCTTTGGTATGGCTGAAGAAACTATAGCCTTTTACCCACTTCTTATTCCTGTATTCATAGCTGCTGGATACGATACATTAACTGCTGTTGGGGTAATACTTTTAGGTGCTGGAATGGGTGTTTTAGGATCTACTGTAAATCCATTCGCAACAGGTATAGCCTCTGGTTTTGCAGGTATATCTTTAGGAACCGGTATTGGTCTTCGATTATTAATTTTAATTATAGGTGAAATAGTAGCTATAATATACGTAATGAGATATGCAGCTAAAGTTAAAGCTGATCCTTCGAAATCTCTAGTTTACAATATGCATGAGGACAACAAGCAACACTTTTTAGCTAAAGATAGCGAAAATGAGTTTCCTAAGCTTAACAGTAAAAGGAAGTTTGTTCTTGCTTTATTCTGCTTAACATTTGCTATAATGATATATGGTGTTATACCATTTTCTGACATTGGTATAACTGCTATTCCTACTCTAGGATGGTGGTTTGGAGAATTAACATCTTTATTCTTGGTATTCTCTATAGTAATAGGTCTTGTATATGGTATGGGTGAAGATGAATTAATATCATCATTCGTAGCTGGGGCTAGAGATCTTTTAGGTGTTGCTCTAATCGTTGGACTATCCCGCGGTATAACGGTAGTTATGAATGCTGGTAACATGACAGATACAGTATTAAGTCTAGGAGAGCAGGCTTTATCAGGTCTGAGTTCATCTGTGTTTGCTATTCTTACTTATTTATTCTATATACCTATGTCATTCTTAATACCTTCAACATCAGGTCTTGCTACGCTTTCAATGCCTATAATGGCTCCACTTGGTGACTTTGCTGGTGTTTCAAGAGATATAGTTATAACAGCATATCAATCTGCATCCGGTACAGTTAACTTATTAACTCCTACAAGTGCAGTTGTCATGGGTGGGCTTGCTATAGCAAGAGTCCCTTATAATACTTGGCTTAAATTCGTTTTAAAATTAATATTTATAGTAGTAATTATGATTATAGCAATACTTGGTATAAGTGCTGTAATATAGATAACAAAAGACTTCTCAAAACGAGAAGTCTTTTGTTATCTATGAGGAAACTATATGATTTTGAATCTGTAAATAACATGGATTAAAGAACTACGCTTGCAACTATTTTTAAGCAACAGAGTCGTGAGACTTGTTGGCGTCATAAACGCATGTGAATTTTGAGAACGGAACCCGTTAAGGAATCGTTAGCGACATGAGTCAACGCGTAGCGACTAGACGAATTTTTTGTATATTTAAATTTATTATTGAAAAAATAAAAAGAGTATGTTATACTTTTTGTAAACAAAAGTTTATAATCTAAACAGAAGCTTGGTGATTAATTTGACTAGTAGAGAAAAACAAATTTTAGAATTTATAAGAAACAACCCGTTGATATCTCAACAGGAAATTGCTGATTATTTTGGAATAACTAGATCTTCTGTAGCTGTCCATATAACCAATTTAAGTAAGAAAGGTTATATAAAAGGAAAAGGCTATATATTAAAAAATGAAGATTATGTAACCGTAATAGGAGGAACTAATATAGACCTTCAAGGGTTCCCAAATGAAAACTTAATTTTAAATGATTCAAATCCAGGCCAAATGAAGATTTCTCTAGGTGGAGTAGGTCGTAACATAGCAGAAAATCTCGTAAAAATGGATATAGATACAAAATTAATATCAGCTCTTGGCAAAGATATATACGGTGAGGAAATCCTAAAAGAAAGTAAATTAGTTGGAATCGATATGGAAAATTGCTTAATATCTACTGATTATGCAACATCAACTTATCTATCTATATTAGACGAAAGTGGTGATATGAAGGTAGCTATAGCTTCTATGGATATATTTGATAAAATAACCATAGATTTTATAAAACAAAAATCGAATATAATCAAAAATTCTAAAGTAGGTGTTATAGATACTAACATGCCAAAGGATGTAATTGAGTATCTATTGTCAAACTTTAAAGAAGTAGACTTTTTCCTAGATACAGTTTCAACTAAAAAAAGTGAAAAAGTCAAAGATTTAATAGGAATGTTTCACACTATAAAACCCAATAAATATGAGGCTGAATCACTTTCAGGTATAAAAATAAATACAGAAGATGACCTTGATAAATGTGCTAAATATTTCTTGGATAAAGGCGTTAAAAAGGTATTTATAAGTCTTGGTAAAGATGGAGTATTTTGTTCAAATAACCAAGAGTCTAGTATTATAAGGAATCCAAAAGTCAACGTAGTTAATGCTACAGGTGCAGGTGATGCATTTATAGCAGGGCTTGTTTATAGTCATATAAATAAATACGATTTGACTTACAGTGCTAAATTTGCGATGAGCGCATCTATACTTGCTCTATCTCATCAAAATACAATAAATCCAAATATGTCAACTCAAAATATAGAAAAAACTTTAAGGGAGATGAAATTATGTTAGAAAAATATTTAAAATTAAATCCAGAAGTAAAAAAAGCATTAGATGAAGGAACTCCAGTAGTAGCTCTTGAGTCTACTATAATATCTCATGGTATGCCTTATCCTCAAAACATAGAAATGGCTAAAACTGTTGAATCTATAATAAGAGAAAATGGAGCAATACCTGCTACAATAGCAATTCTTAATGGAGAATTAAAAGTCGGACTTAACCCCGAAGAGCTTGAGTACCTAGGTAAAAGTGATTCTGTGTTAAAAGCTAGTAGAAGAGACTTACCTTTTATAGTTGCAAAAAAATTAGATGGAGCAACAACAGTTGCATCTACTATGATAATAGCAGCTCTTGCTGGAATAAAAGTATTTGCAACAGGTGGAATTGGTGGAGTACACAGAGGTGCACAGCAAACATTTGATATATCTGCAGACCTTCAAGAACTTGCACACACTAATGTTGCAGTAGTATGTGCTGGCTGCAAGTCAATCCTAGATATAGGCTTAACTTTAGAATATTTAGAAACTAATGGAGTTCCCGTTGTAGGTTATAAAACACAAGAATTCCCGGCTTTCTATACTAGAAAAAGCGGATTTAATGTTGATTACAAAGTAGATAGTGAATCTGAATTAGCTTTAGCTTTAAAATCTAAATGGGACTTAAACTTAAACGGAGGGGTTGTAGTATCAAATCCTATACCAGAAGAATTTGAAATGGATTACGACACTATAACTAATGCCATAGAAGATGCTTTAAAAGAAGCTGATGAGAAAGGTATCAGAGGAAAAGAATCTACTCCATTCTTACTTGGAAAAGTTAAAGCAATAACTGCTGGAAAGAGCTTAGATTCTAACATCCAATTAGTTTACAATAACGCAAAAGTTGGAGCAAAACTTGCTGTAGAACTTTCTAAACTTGATAAATAGGAAAAAGGCTGTATCATTCGATACAGCCTTTTTTACATATTATTTCAGTTCGTAGCAACTAGACGAATTTTTCTATTTGAACTCATTTATATAATCACTCATATTCTTAGTCATATCAGTCAATTCACTAGCAGTAGATGATACCTGCGTTATGGACTCACTCATTTGTGATGAAGAAGCTGATATTTCCTGTGTTGTTGCTGATATTTCTTGTGCAATAAAAGATGCTTCTTCTATCTTTTCAAGTATAATATTTTTTTCATCATTAAGACTTGTAGCAGATTTATTTATTTCATCTATTTTAGGAATTATATCATTTATTCCTAAAATAGTTTTATTAAATGAATTCATAGCTGTATCTATGTCTGTTTTTTGATTTGAAAGTTCAGTATTAACTATACCACTAGTCGCTATCATACTTTCTGTTGCATTTGATATTGTCTGTATCAATTCATCTATATTCTGAGATGAATATTTTGTTTGCTCTGCAAGTTTCCTTATCTCATCAGCTACAACTGCAAATCCTCTCCCCTGCTCTCCAGCCCTAGCTGCTTCAATAGATGCGTTAAGAGCTAATAAATTAGTCTGATCTGCTATTTTATTTATTAATGAAGTTATTTTATTTATTTCATTTATGTCTTGACCTACTATAGATATTTTTTCTATTAATTCTTGAAATACAATTATAACATTCTCAACTGACGATATAACCTTCCCAACATTTTCTGTACTATCACTTATAGTTGAGCTTATCTCCTTTGAATTAGAATCAACATCCTTTATATCATCGATTATGCCTGTAAGCTTGTATGTAAAGTTATTAAGTGTTTCATTAATATTCTCAAGGCCATATGACTGAGATGTCGTTCCATCAGCTATATTTTGTATAGCTAAAACTATACTTTCAATTCCTAGAGTCATTTCCTTGGATATACAAGTCAATTGATTAGACATATCATCTGTACTAGACGCTTGAGATTTTACATTATCTACTATTGATTTAAGGCTAGTTATCATATTCTTAAAGTTATTACATAATACAGCTGTTTCATCACTAGATTTTACATCTATATCATATACAAGCTCACCTCTAGCTACTTTTTGAGATGAATCAACAAGATTTTTGATAACATTTAATATATTATTTGAAATAGTATAAAGTATTATAGATGATATTGCAAATGCTATTATACCTACAATTATAGACATCTTTATATTTGAAGCTACAGCCTTATTGACATTCTCCATAGAGATAGATACATTTAAAAAACCTATATTAACATCATCTTTATACATAGGAACTAATATATCATATACATATCTACCTAAATCTTTATCATAGTACTTACTAGGTCTCATTTCTTGTTTATCTATATCAGTTTTAGCTTTTTCATTCTTTATTACAGTTCCTATTTCTTCTTTTTTAGAAGAACTTGTTATAATGTGGTTCTTATCTGCTAAAAATACCGATTCTATATTTTCTTCATCAGCAAGTTCATCTAATAAACTTTGTATACTCAAGCTCTTTTTTAAATCTTCCACTTTATTTGCAAGTATTCCTACCTGTATCATTCCACCATTAGGCATTTTTATATATCCATATTTATAATAATCATCCGTTTCTCTTGATTTTCTTATATTTTCCATAAATTCACTGTCGCTTCCATATTGAACACATGATGATATATGATCCTCTCCAAAATTAGCACCTATACTACTTTCAAGATTTGAATAAATTATATTCCCATTAGGCTGTGTTACATTTATTTCATCTACATTAAATGTATCTGCTATATTCTTTAAGTAATCATTGTTAATTAAGTTATAGTTATCAGATAAAAAACTTCCTATATTTCTTATGTTATCTTCTATACTCTCATTTATGATTTGTATAGATTGATCATTGTTTTGAATTTGGTTAAATATTTGATTCGCAAGATTAATTCCATCAAGCTCCATTTGGTCTATTAACCTGGTTTTAGATATATTTATATTTATAAAAGATATAGTAGATATTATTATAAACATAATTATTAACGGAATTGTAAGTATTTTAAACCTTATAGTATCAAGCTTTAAGAATTTTTTAAACATTTTCATTCTCCTTTTTCTTAATCATCTTTTAAGTTTGGTACAACTCTTTTTATTTCTTCTATTTGATGCCACATTTTTTTTATATTTTTTTGATTCATATAAGAATCTAACTCTTGTTTTGTTTCGAATTCTTTAATAGTCAAATCATCACAGTTAATAAATTTCAATTTATACATAATATTTCCTCCATTCTTATATTTTCCCACAATATATATATTAACATTTTTTTGTATTATTTTAAATTAAATTGAAAAATTATAAAGAATTAAACATAATTTATATAATACATTTTATATAAATATATGTTAAAATAGTTCTAAAGGACTATTTTTTTGAAAAGGTGGAATAAAATGTTTATAAAATTCTTATTTATACTTTTTTTGATTAGTTTTATATTGATTGTAATATATAGAAATATAAAGTTGATGTCTATAATAAATAAAATTCATAAAATCAATAATTCTATTTATGATATAAGCGAAGATACTGTATATTCAGATAATATAGAAGGTGTATATTTATTAATATTAAAAGAACTATTAAAAATAATTAAAAATGGATCAAAAGCTTCTTTTTTAGTATATAACGAGGAAGAAAATATTTTAGAATATAAAGCTACGATAGGTTATGATTTTGAGCAAATAAAAAATATATCTTTCAAAATTGAAGAATTATATTATTACGATAAATTCAAGCTAGAAAAGCCGTTTATAATGCGTAATCCTCAACAATATAATGATCTCCATTTAAGTTTTGATAAATATAATGCATTGATGAAAATGGGTGCATTAGATATAAAATCAACATTATCTATTCCAGTTCATATTGATAACAAATTTTCAGGTATAATAAATATAGACTCATCATATAATTCATTATCAAAATACGATTTAAAACTCGGAGGCTTTATAAAATCACAAATAGAAAAATCATTAAAAATTATAAATCTTTTATATAAATTAAATACTAATGCTAACTATGATTATTTGACAAAAACTATGAATATTAGATTCTTCAAAGAAAAATTTAACACAATAGATTCAAACTGTAAGTGTGTATTAATGCTTATAGACTTAAATAATTTCAAATCCATAAATGATACTTTTGGACACCATGAAGGAAACAATATATTAAAAACATTTTCAGATACAGTTAGAAATTTTATACGTAAAGATGATTTGTTTGCAAGATGTGGCGGAGATGAATTTTTAATACTTCTAAAAGATATAAATCTAAATACAGCTCAGATTAGAATAAATCAAATACGAGAATCTTTAAAAAACGTTATTTCATTTGGTGTAGGTATGCAGGAAATTACTTTTAATGAAGATGTATGTTTAGATGATGTTTTTAAAATTATAGATAAAAAGATGTATGAAGACAAAAAAAATAAGCCTAATTATTAGGCTTATTTCCCACAACACTTCTTGTATTTTTTACCACTATTACATGGACAAGCGTCATTTCTTCCTATTTTTTCTTCATTAACTACAGTTTTAGAAGACTTGTACTTCTTTTGAAGTTCTTTTCTTTTTTCTGCAGATAAAATATCGTTCCATCCCTCTAGATTATATAACCAATGAGCTTCTACCGCATTCATATTATAGTATAGTTTTTCAAAATCTATTTCTACAGTTATTTCAGTATTTGATTCTAAATTTTCTAATTTAATTTCATTCTTTGTACTTTCACTGATTCCATCTAAGAATCCCATGAAGTATTCTTCACTAATTTCATATTGCTTCGCTAAATCAGAAATTTTTCCTTTTATTATCTCAGTTTTATTGTTTAATATTTTATCGTATACTCCAGCTTCTAATTTCAAATATTCTTCCCAAAACTTAACTTCTTCTTGTTCACTTGTATGATTCTCAGCTAATTGCTGCCATTTTTTGAATAAACTCATAATTATTCCTCCTTAATTAATAAATCACCTAAATATTAATTATATCAAATATATTCTTAATTTCAATCAAAATTTGAATATATCTTTTAATACATTTATTGCATATTCTTGATTTATAAAAAACGGGCTTGTAGCTATAGTTATTACATTTGATTTATTTATTAATTCTCTTATTTTAGTTATTTTCAAATCATAGTCTATATAATCCATATCTTTAGAGAATATATCCAAATCTACGTCCAGAACTATTTCCTCATCTATTTGCTCATTAAAACTACTTAAATTATCCATTATAAATACCTCAGAAAATATTCCTATATTTAATGCAGGTTTTATAAAGTTTCCTACATTAAGTTTAAAATTAGTATAATTAAAGACTTCTTCTATATTATCTATATTATTTATATATTCTTCAGGCTCTCTCATATCTTTATGTTGATCTATGTGAATTAACTTTATTCCTTTTTTAAATTTTTTATTTTTTAATGATTTTATCCAAAAATAAAATGCATGATTATGATTATCAAATATATATATATCCTTTCCATTAAAATCGTATATGATAAAATTTTCAAGACCTAAATTCTTTATTTCTTTATCAAATTCAATTTCACAGAAGGCTACATGCTTCCCTATTTTTACATCATCTAATGTTCCAGCTTTTAATGGTGCAACATATATATTTTTTTGTTTTCTGTCTTTATTAGAAAATATATTATTTCCTATAGGTTTGTCTATAAAAAAACCTTTATAATAATTCATCTATATCACTCCAATAATTTATTAGTTTCTTGTTTATCCTAAATCTAAAAATTCTATTTGAATTCAGTCTCACTTTAATAATAAAAGGTTGTATATATTTGTAAATAGAATATATAATAATAGAGATATTCATTTTATTATATTATATATTTAAATGTTTACTAAGGAGGAATTTTCTTTGAATGAATTTATTAAAGCTTTTGTTTTAATAACATTAGCCGAAATGGGAGATAAAACTCAACTTCTAGCTCTTGCATTTGCATCAAAATTCAAACCATGGCATGTCCTTGTAGGTATTTTTATAGGATCTTTTTTGAATCATGGAATAGCTATAGCTCTTGGTAATTATGTAAGTAACTTTGTTCCAATAGAACAGGTTCAGCTATTTGCATCTTTGTTATTTATATTATTTGGTTTATGGTCTTTAAAAATTGATATCGAAGATGATGAAGATGAAGATATCAATTCTAAGTATGGACCTATATTAACTGTAGCCTTTGCTTTTTTTATTGGAGAACTTGGAGATAAAACTCAACTTACTGCTATGACGCTTGGTGCTAACTCTAAATTACCTTTATTAGTTTTATTCGGAACCGTAACTGGTATGGTGTTAACTGGTGGTCTTGGGATATTAGTTGGAAAATTACTTGGTAAAAAAATTCCTGAGGTCACTATGAAATTAATAGCTGCTTTTGTTTTTATGTTCTTCGGTACAATTGGATTATATACATATCTTCCTGCTATATACATAACACCTTTAACTATAGTAAGTTATTTTACAATTCTTATTCTATTGATAGTTCTTATTTTAAGATTAAATATAATACAAAAAGATAGATACTACGAAGTAAAGCTAGCAAGGGTTTTAACTAAATGCAAAAACTGTGGACAAGAACATATAGAATCATGTCCAATAAACCAAGAACGAGTTATGATAGAAAAAGAGTATTTAGGAGAAAATGTACCTTATTTAGGGAGTGTTATAAAATATCTAGAAAGCTTGAAATATATGAATATAAATCTTTATGAAAAAGTTCATAAAAGCTACAAAAAAAATAAAGACTAAAAAGTAAGATGCCTTTTTGCATCTTACTTTTTTTAATATTTTAAACCTTTTTCTTAATTAAATTAATTTTTTTTATTTTTTTCTTATTTAAATTAAGTTTATATTGTGTTATACTTAAAAAAGTTAATATCAATAATTGCAATAATATTTTTTATAAGGAGAAAACTATATGAAAAAATTCAAATCTTTATCTGAAAGCTTAGGACTAATGATAATTATTTCTATGATAATTGGAATAGTAGTTGGATATTTTATCTATAAGACTAATGTTGGGATGTTTTTTGCTTCAAATATTTGTTCTAACCTTGGAGATATATTTATGCAGCTTCTTAAAATGGTAGTTATCCCTTTAGTTGCAACGTCTATAATATCAGGTGCCGCATCTATTGGAAATACTAAATCTGCTGGTAAAATAGGTGGAGCTACATTTGCTTATTATATGTTTACAACAGCATTTGCAGTTGTACTCGCTTTAATAATAGGGAATTTAACTCAACCTGGAGTAGGTGTTGATAGCTCTATAACGTCAATGTTTTCTAATGAATATGCTGACAAAGGAGATTTACCTGGTTTTTGGGAAACTATTAAAGGAATAATTCCCACTAATCCTATAAAAGCACTTGTAGATGGTAATATGCTTCAAATACTATTCTTCAGCTTATTTTTAGGATTTGGTATATCTAGTCTCAACGATGAAAAAAAAGAATTTATATTGAAAGTTTTTGATTGTATAACAGATGCACTTATTTGGGTTATAAATAAAGTATTGTTATTTGCTCCAGTTGGGGTTTTTGCTCTTATGGTTTATTCGATAGCTACATTTGGATTTGATTCTTTAAAGCCTATATTTAAATTATTTGGAGTTTATATAGCAGCTCTTGCTATTCATACGTTTGTATTTTATCCTTTAATGGTGGGAATGCTTTCTAAAATTTCTCCATCTTTATTCATAAAAAAGGTTATGAAACCTTTTTCAGTAGCTTTTTCTTCAGCTTCTTCTATGGGAACACTACCTATAACTACGGAAACTTGCGAAGATGAGCTTGGAGTATCTAAAGAGGTAACTTCTTTCGTACTTCCACTTGGGGCTACTATAAACATGGATGGTAACTCTATATACTACGCTCTTGTAGCAGTATTCTTTGCTCAATACTTTGGAATAGAACTTACTATGGCATCATATGTAGCTATAATTATTACAGCAACTGTTGGTTCTATAGGTCAAGCTGGAGTACCTGGCCCTTCTTTATTAGTTGTTGCAGTTTTACTTGCTGCTAATATACCTGTAGAAGGTCTTCCACTGTTATTTGGATTAGATAGAATATTTGATATGTTAAGAACCGCAGTAAATGTAACAGGAGATGCTTCTTGCGCTGTTATAATAGAGAATTTAAAGCAGAAAGAAGAAATGAAGGCTTTAGCTAAATAGTCAAGTTAAAATAGAAAAGAATCCTAACGGATTATATTATTAGAATTAGTATATAGATTTTCTTGAGTACGGAAATGAAGGTCATTAAAATACCGATACTGTATTAAATATTTTTATAAAACTACAAATTATGCCTTATTAAATATCCTAAAAATTCTAAACTCGCTTAAGCTCAAACAACGAATTTTTTCAACGGATATTTAAACGTCATAATCTAAGTTTTATAAAAAAATATTTAAATCAGTATCTAACATTTTAATGACCTTCATTTTAAGTTGATTAGATTTTTTTATAATGCTATCGCACTTTCTAAAGATTTTATATATCTAAATATATTTTATTAAAAAGTTGTTTATAGCAGGGTAAACTGTATTTTATATTATAGGTATCAATATTAAAAAACTGTCTATAGAAATGTTAGTGAATGCTTTTAGATATTTTTGACTAATAGAACTTAGGTTTTGGCGTTTAATAATATGTTAAGAAATTTACATGTTTGACCGTAGGGAGTTCGTAAATTTTAGTATTATTAATAAGGCAAAAGCTTAGTTCTATTCAAAATATCGTTGCATTCACGGTATTTTTATAGATAGTTTTTATTACCCACATAAAACAAAAAATAGTTACCTAAATTTCATTTATACAAAATTTAGGCAACTACTTTTATTTATATATCAAACAAATTCCAAGGATACTCATTAGGTGGCATACATCTAAATTTCATATCCTCTTTAAGTGTAGGATGCATAATCCCCATTTCATAAGACCAAAGTGCAATTTGTTGTCCATGTTGGTTTACATCTTCACCATATCTTTGATCTCCGTATAAGGCATTTCCTCTACTTGCGAATTGAACTCTTATTTGATGCGGTCTACCTGTTTTTAATTTTATTTTAACTAAACTTAAGTTTTTATCATATCCTATAACTTCATAATCAAGTATAGCTTGTTTAGCTCCTTTAAAATTTTTATCTACAACCCTAGACATATTAGTCTTAACATCTTTGTATAAATAGTCTTTTAAAGTGCCACTTATACCTTCTACAGTACCTCTTATTATAGCTAGGTATGTTTTTTCAAAGCTTCTGTTTCTAACTTGTTCTGAAAGTCTTGAGGCGGCTTTTGATGTTTTAGCAAACACCATACATCCTCCAACTGGTCTATCAAGCCTATGTACAAGTCCTAAATATACGTTTCCAGGCTTATCGTGCTTCTCTTTTATATATTTCTTTACCATAGATAGCATATCATTATCGTTAGTATTGTCTGCTTGTGATAATATATTTACATCTTTTTTTGCTACTATTATGTGATTATCTTCATATAATATATTCATTATTTTGACTCCCATCTTCCTAATATTCCACACGGAAGAACATATCCTGTTTTAGTTACAGGTATTCCTATTTCTCCAGATGTTATTTTTCCATCATATTTTTGTCCTATAGATGCTCTTAATATATTCTCAATAACTACTGGCGAAAAACCTGATGTATATGAATTTACAAGCAAGAATAACGGGTCATCCGATAATACATTCATGCAAAGCTGTATGAATTCACATAGTTTTTCTTCTATTTTCCAAACTTCTCCTCCAGGCCCTCTTCCATAAGATGGAGGATCCATTATTATAGCATCGTACTTTCTTCCTCTTCTTATTTCTCTTTGGACAAACTTGAATACATCATCTACTATAAATCTTACTTTTCTATCTCCAAGACCTGATAATTCAACATTTTCTTTAGCCCAGTTAACCATTCCTTTTGCAGCATCAACATGACATACTTCGGCAGCTCCTGCATAAGCTGATGCAACTGTTGCTCCACCTGTATATGCAAATAGGTTAAGTACTCTTATTGGTCTATTAGCTTTTTGTATTTTATTTATTATCCAATCCCAATTTCCAGCTTGTTCTGGAAATAGTCCTGTATGCTTAAATCCTGTTGGTTTTATGTAAAAAGATAATTCCTTATATTTTATAGTCCACTTCTCAGGAGTTTTCTTTTTGTATTCCCACTCTCCTCCACCTCTATTACTTCTATGATAGTGTCCATGTGGATTTTTCCATAATTTATCTTCATCTTTAAGCGGCCATATTATTTGAGGATCTGGTCTTCTTAATACATATTCTCCCCATCTTTCTAATTTTTCTCCGTCTCCAGTATCTATCAATTCATAATTTTTCCATTCATTTGCAAGTAGCATCATTTAATTTTGACCTCCTAGTATTTTCTTCAGTTTAATCATTATATATAATATAATATCCGTTTTCAATAAAAAGTAAAAGTCTCTCTTAAATTTAAGAGAGACTTTTTGTTATGCTTTTTTAGTTCTTTTTGTTTTCTTTCCAGATAATACATTATAAGATTGTACAATAAGTATTAATGAAAGAACTAGTAATAGCACTGCAAATATTACTATTATAAATTTTCCTGATGCTATATTCGTCTTTATAAGAAGCATTAGAGCACTTATAGTAACAGCAAACATAAATACCATAGGACCTAAAATCATCTTATTAGATTTACCTGTATTTGCAAGCCAAGCTGCTATTGCAAGTAAAGCTAAAGCCGCAAGAAGTTGATTTGCTGAACCAAATATTGGCCATATAACACTATACCCCATAAATGCTAATGTACCTCCAAATACAACAGTTATACCTGTTGATACATATCTATTAGTCAAAACTGTACTAGCTGCTTCTTTAGAGTCAAAATATTCTTGGAATATAAATCTTGCAAGTCTTGTTGATGTATCAAGACTAGTTAATGCAAATGCTGATATAGATAAAGCCGTAAATGATTTCCCAAGTTCAAATGGAACTCCAAATGAATACATGAAGTTCGCTATCCCATCCGCAAATACATTTATAGGTCCACCTTGAGATAGTAATTCTTTTAACTTATCTGCTCCTAAATAAGTTGCTGTAATTATAGCAATTATTGCAAGTAATGATTCTATTAACATTCCACCATAACCAATCTTCTTAGCATCTGATTCTTTATCTAATTGCTTTGATGATGTACCAGATCCGACTAAAGAGTGAAATCCTGATATAGCACCGCAAGCTACTGTCACGAATAATATTGGGAATAAATAGTTTCCACCTACATTAAAACCTGTATATCCACTCATTTGAATTACAGGCTTTGTTATAACAATACCTAATACCGCACCTATAATCATTGCATATAATAAGAATGAGTTTAAGTAATCTCTCGGTTGAAGGAGTATCCATACAGGTGTTACAGATGCTATGAATATATATCCAAGAAGTATTATTATCCATGTCTCTTTACTTAATGAAATAGGGAACTTAATACCTAGATACATACATATAATCAAGAATATTACTCCTATTACGCTACCGATTCCTAGAGGGACTCCTTTTCTATATACTAAAAATCCAAATACGACTGCAAGTAATATAAATAATAAAGATGAAGATGCTGCTTGAGGTGTTGATGCAAATGTTGCAGCAACTATATTTGTAAATGCTGCAATTACTAACAGAAGAGTCAACCATGCAAATATTGCAAATAATTTTTTACCCGTTCTTCCTATATTAACTTCTATTATTTCACCTATAGATTTACCATCATGCCTTATAGATGCAAATAAAGAGCCAAAATCTTGTACCCCTCCAAAGAATATTCCACCTATTAATATCCAAAGAGTTACTGGTATCCATCCAAATATTGCAGCTTGAATTGGTCCAACAATGGGTCCAGCACCTGCTATTGATGCAAAGTGATGTCCTAATAATACTGGTGCTTTAGCTGGCATATAGTCTACACCATCATTTTTTGTATGAGCTGGAGTTACATTTTTATCATTTACTCCCCATTTTTTTGCAAGGTATCCTCCATAAGATATATACCCTATCAGAAGTATTATGCCTCCAACTAATAATAATGTTAACGAATTCATATTAATACCTCCTTATAAAAATCTATAATTTCTTTTGATGATTTGTTGAATATAAGGTCCTTGTTAATGTAGTCAAATACTATAACTCTGACATCACTCCAGCCTTTTATTCCCCACATATAACTTTTTTTGATAGATATATTTTTAATATTTTTTTTAATATTTTCATCTATATCAGAGCTTTCAACAAATACAGTTATATGTGTAGACATATGATTTTCTGTCAGATTTACAAACTCATCCATGGCATTTTCAGCTATCTTTTGTATTTCATCTACATCACCTTGAGTTATCGTTTCTATTTTTTTAGCAAGAACGTATTCTCTATTTTCATATCCCCATACTACATTTTTCTTGTTCAAAAAATATTTTTCGTTTTTCAATATAAACTCTGCCATAAAATCAAAATTGAACTTTCCTAATTTATATTCTTCGTTTATATTAAAGTTTGGTGCCATGGCTTCTTTTAGATGTGAAATAGTTATTATAATTCCTCCTCTCATACACATATATGTATATTATAAAATATAATATACAACTTTAACCATATTTTCAATAATTTTGGTAGTTTTTATAATCTTATTTTTTAATAGTTTGAAATATAACTGTTATGTGTATATAATTAAAATGAATAGATTAATTTTTCCAGGTTAAATTATAAAGAGTATATTTTAAAGGGAGGTATTTTTTATGGGTAATAAAAGAGTAATAGATGCACTTAATGCTCAGCTTCAAAAAGAATTTTATTCACAGTATTTGTACATAGCTATGGAGGCTTACTGCTCAGATCAAAATTTAGATGGATTCGCTAATTTTTTCCATGTTCAAGCCCAAGAAGAACAAGCTCATGCTTACAAAATATTCAACTTCATAGGAAGAATAGGAGGATCAGTAGAACTTGAATCTTTAGCTAAACCAAAGAATGATTTTGAATCTGCTCTTGAAGTATTTGAGCTAGCTCTTAATCACGAAAAAGGAATAACTAAATCTATACACAATTTAATGGATATAGCTTTAGAAGAAAAGGATCATACAACTACAGCTTTTATCCAATGGTTCATAACAGAACAAGCAGAAGAAGAAGAGTCAGTTGAAAAAATTGTTAAGAAGTTAAGACTTATGAACAACAATCCAGCTGGTCTTTTAATGATAGATCAAGAGTTAGGACAAAGAGTTTTCAATCCGATACCACTTGATGCATAATAGATTATAAAGAAGGAGATATCTCTACGGTATCTCCTTTTTTATGTGGGTTATCAAAACTTTCTATGAAAATACCATGAATACAACTAAGTTTTTAGTATTAGTTCTACTATTAGGTAATATCCTACCCCTTTCCAAAGAATAAAAATATTTATATCTTTCTAAGATTTTTTCTTAAATCTAATTAATTCTAAAAAGCTAAACTCAAAAATGATGCTCATTTAAATGTTAGCTACTTTTGGTTAACTTTTTACTATCAAACTTAGATCATGCTGTTAAGATATCCGTTAAGAAAGTTCTTTGTTTGACCAAAGGGAGTTTAGAACTTTTAGGATATTTTATAAAGCATAATCTGTAGTTTGATTAAAAAGTTGACTAAGTAGCGTTATTTTAATGAGTTTCATTTTCGCTCACCTAATAACATCCTTTAAAAATCATAAGAACCTTTTTTGAATGTATTTTATAAAATGATATTAAGGACATTTATAAGGAGGTTAATATATATGAAACTTGCAAGACCCTATATATGTATACAAAAATATATGTGTATGTATCCTTTAAGCAAAGGGTTTAAAAGAGGAACTATTTTTCCAGAACTTTATAAACCATATAAAAAAGGCTCTAATAATAAAAAGTGTAAAAAATAGATTGTCTTGAAATTAATTTTAAAAGAAATAAGCTAGGAGGAAATAGTTATGGAAGATATGTCTAGAAATGATTTATTGACTAAAATTCAAGAAGTAGAATTTGCTTGTGTTGATCTTAATCTATACTTAGATACCCATCCTAAAGATCAAAAAGCTTTAATGGATTTTAATATGTTTGCAAAAGAAGCTTATAGACTAAGACAGATTTATGAAATGAAATATGGGCCACTTACTAATTTTGGCTTTTCATTGGCTAAATATCCATTTAATTGGCTAAATGACCCGTGGCCATGGGAATATCAATAAGGAGGATTAACTTATGTGGATTTATGAAAAAAAATTAGAATATCCTGTTAATATAAAATGTAAGAACATCGAAATGGCAAAATATATAGTAACTCAATTAGGCGGTCCAGATGGAGAATTAAGTGCATCTATGAATTATCTTAACCAAAGGTATACTATGCCAACTAATAAAGCAAAGGCTCTGCTTACAGATATAGGAACTGAAGAACTTGCTCATGCAGAAATGATTGCCTCTATGGTATATCAGTTATTAAAAGGAGCTACCCCTGAAGAATTAAAAGCAGCTGGTCTTGGTGCTCAATATACACAACATGATCATGGAGTATTTCCTTCTGACGCAAATGGAATTCCATGGACTGCATCTTATATATCAGTTTTAGGTGATCCTATTGCTGATTTACACAATGATTTGGCAGCTGAGCAAAAGGCACGTGCAACATATGAACATCTTATGAACCTTACAGATGATCCAGATTTAATAGATGCACTTAGATTTTTAAGAGAACGAGAAGTTGTTCACTATCAAAGATTTGGAGAAGCTTTAATGGATGTATACGACTTTAATGATTGTAAAAAAGTATATTAGATATAAAAATAAAAGCTGTGGAATCACAGCTTTTATTTTTTATACTCTATATTATATTTTAATATTCTATCTACTATAGTAGCCATCTCTGCCCTAGTTAAATTTCTATTTGGATAAAACATACCTTCTTCATAACCATTTAGTATATTCATATTTCTCATTTTATTTATATAATTATACGACCACATTTTATCATTCACATCGCTAAATTCCATATTGTAATCACTATAATTATCTTTTATAAGTCTGCTGAGCATAGCTGAAATTTCTTCCCTTGTTATAGGGGCATCTGGATAGAATTTATTCTTTTCTTTTCCATTAATAAGACCGTATTTCTTAGCTAATTCTATCTCATTATATGCCCAATAATCTATTGATACATCATTGAAACTATTAGAAGTGATATATTCATCATCTATTCCAAGAAGTCTTGTCAATATAACAGCAGCTTGAGCTCTTGTCAAATTGTTATTGGGAGCAAAATACATACTTGATATTCCATTCATTATTTCATTATCTATCATACTGTATATACTATTACGAGCCCAGTGATTGTATATATCAACTAAATACTCACCATCTAGCCACATTGAATAATAATTCCAAATTTCCTTATTCTCCTGTCCTAAGCTCCAGCTTCCACTTCCCTTTAAATCGTATTTTTGAACAAGTCTTAACTTTTCTATTATAGACTGTTCATTTTCATACCAATATATATAAGTTTCATCGTCTTTATAAACAGTTGCCTTTACAGATTTTGATTCTTCATCAAATACAACATCAGATGGATACTTCTTTACAGTTTCCTCTATACTCTTTAAACTAGAGCCATTTCCTCCATAAGAAGCGCCAACCTTCCAGTATCTTCCGTAAAATGGTATCCCAAGTATAACCTTATCATTATCAACATGCTTAAGTAGTTCTTTTATAGACTTTTCAACAAAAGATATACTAGCAACAGGCCCTTCAGGCCCTCCTATATAACTCTCATCATATGCCATCAAAAATATATAATCACTATAAATAGCTAGCTTTTCATAATCATAAGAACCATGCCACCCACGAGTCCATCCATTTGGATTAGCAGCAACTGCTACTGAAATTTCTTTATCCCCACTTATATTTTCACTCAACCTTTTGACAAAATCAGTGTAAGATTCTTTATCTACATCAGTAACATTTTCTATATCTATATTAACTCCATCCAAATCATATTTTTCAATAGCTTCTGCAATTTGATTAACTAAATTATATCTATTAGAAAGAGCCTTTCTTCCTAAACTTCTATCCCAATGATTACTAATAAAGGGAACTACTTTTATTCCTTTATTATGCATATTCTTTATGAAATCTTTATCCAAAGTTTCAGTTATTTTTAAATTTCCATATTGATCTATATCAAAGTAACTAGGATAAACAGTATCTAAAGAATCATTGGTATTATTAACCGCATACTCATACTTACTCTTATCTCCAAAATATATATATCCTGTATTTATTTTTTGAGCATGAGCTATATATTGAAACCCCATAGCTAATATACAAATAACAACTATAATTTCTCTTATAAGTGCCTTTCTCATAACATACCCCCTTAAAAGCAATCCCTTTACTATATATAATATATATTAAATATACATGCATTCAACAGGTAAGTAGTGTATGTTTTGGAAATCCTATAATTTCCTATAACCAAAAATAACTACTCCATTATATAAGTTATTTTCTTAAATGGAATAGTTATATCTAGACTTTACTTATAGGAATACTTATTATAAAATTACATCCTTTATCAACATATGGATCTAAATATATATCACCCCTATGCTTTTTTATTATTGCCCTTGTTATAGCAAGTCCAAGACCTGTTCCTCCAGTTTTTGAATTTCTAGAAGAATCTGTTCTTACAAAAGGTTCAAATATATCTTTAGTAGAATCACGCTTTATTCCTATGCCATTATCTTCTATATTTATAATAGCATTATTATATGACTTTCTAACTTTTATTTTAATGTTAGATTCTTTTCCACTATATTTTATACTATTTATTATTAAGTTACCGATAGCTCTTTGCAAGTATTTATCAGATATATCGCACATTATCTCATAGTCAGGAATGTCAAATTCATAATACATATTATTTTCTTCTATTTCAAAAACGTAGTCTATAAGCAATATCCTTATAAATTCACATATATCCTGTTTTTTTAATTCTATTTTATTATCATCACTATCTATTTTTGATAATTCAAATAAGTCACTTATTAAATCATTAGCTTTTTTGCTATTAGACATTATTATATTCAAATATTTATTTTTAGTTGATTCATCTAATTCTTTATCATAATATATAGTCTCAGAATAACCCATTATATTTGTAAGAGGAGTTTTCAAGTCATGAGATATATCAAGTATCAATCTTTTTCTATTCTTCTCGGCTTTCTCTCTAAGAAATATCTCTTCTTGTATCTTTTTACTCATATTATTTATAGAATCCTTAAGGATACCTAATTCATTCTTATCCTTTATATTAATTCTAGTGTCATAATGTCCTTTGCTTATTTCATTTACTCCTTTAACTAAAGATTTAATGGGCCTTACTAAACTTATAGAAGTCCATTTAGCATAAATAATTATAAATATTAATAGAACTAATACAAATATTATAAACGTAACTTTAAATACGTTTTGTATAAATTTAATTTCCTCATTAGGAACAGACGCCAACAAAATATTCCCAGTTTCTTTAGAATAGTAAATATTAAAACTATTTGATTTTTCATTTATATCATCTGAATATTGATAATAATAATAATTAGGTATTATTATTTTATTAAATTCTTTTTGCTCATATATATACCCTTTTGAATGTACACTATTATACTCATCTATTACTCTTAGATTTTCATCTAATAGTTCTACATATGAATTATCTTTAATCCCCTCTGTTTCACATGATTTATTTATTCCATATTTATATATATTTTCATAAAGCCTCTCCATATCTACATCATCTATAGTCCCCATATCCTGTTTTTCAATATAACCTATACCTCCAACAAAACTAAAAATCAATATAAATACAAGTATTACAAACAAAAATAAATAGTTTAAAAATAACTTCGTAGATATGTTTATTTTTCTCAAAGGATTATATATCTTAACCATATTTTTTTTCCATTCTATAACCTATCCCTCTTATCGTTTTTATGTACTTTGGTTTTTTGGGATTATCCTCTATTTTTTCTCTTATATGGCTTATATGAACCATTATAGTGTTATCATCTCCATGATACATATCTTCCCATACATTTTCATATATCTGCTTTTTAGTATATATACGCCCTATATTTTCCATGAAAAGCGACAATATCTTTAATTCTTTAGGATTTAGGTCTATATCTATATTATTCTTTCTAGCTATATAATTTTCAGTATCTATACTTATGCTTCCATTTATAATCACTTTATTAAGGTTATTTATACCATATTCTATATACCTTCTAAGATGAGCTTGTACCCTGGAAATTACTTCTGCTGTACTAAAGGGCTTTACTACATAATCGTCAGCACCCAATCCAAAGCCTAAGACTTTATCTGTTTCATCATCTCTTGCTGTCAAAAATATTATAGGAACTTCACTCGTTGCCCTTATTTTAGAAACAGTTTTAAACCCATCCATAATTGGCATCATCACATCTATAATTATCAAATCAATATCATTTTTATAAAACAGCTCCAGTCCCTCTATTCCATTTGATGCTTCAATTATATTGTATCCTTGATTGGATAGATTGACAGATAATAGATTCCTTATATCCTCTTCATCTTCTACTATTAAAATATTTATATGCATATGATAGCTCCTTTCATAAGTATGTATATCTTATTATAATTTATATTTATTGTAAATTTAATAATTATCATAGATTTAAGAATTATTTAATATTCTTTTAAGCTTTATGTATTATAATATAGCTCATTTATTCAACTGATACTAAAGAACTTATTTAATTAAAATAGTAATACTTTTGTTCACTTATCAATATTATTTATATTTTAAAACTATTATAGTTTCTTGAAAAAATAAAAAGAACCTCCTATAACATACATTGTTATAAGAGATTCTTTTTACTTTACTTAACAGCAGCTATAACTGATATTTCAACTAATATAGACTCTCTAGCCATCTTAGCTTCAACACATGCTCTTGCAGGCTCAAATCCATCTTCAACCCAATTATCCCATATTTCATTCATATCTTGAAACATAGACATATCTTTTAAGTATATAGTAGCAGATAATATATGTTTTTTATCTGATTCATATTTATTTAATAAATCTTCTATTTTCTCAAGAACAACTTTAGTTTGCTCTTTTACTCCTTCTTTATCTGAGCAAGTTTGCCCACATAAGTAAACAGTGCTATTATGCACAACAGCTCTACTCATTCTTCCTGTTCCTTCATATCTTTTAATTTCCATTGTAAGTACCTCCAATTTGTTATTATAATCTTCCTAATTATAACAAAACGTTTTATTGTTTTCAATTGATATAAAATTTGCTTCATGCTATAGTTTATAATCCATTGCTCAAAAACAGTTAAAAGTAAAGTTTTTTATAAGTATTATCTATATTTTCAAAATTACATAATTTTTATAGAATAAAAATAAAGTAGCAACAAAAGTCACTACTTTACTTCATCCATATTATTTATTTTCAAATTTACTATCCATGTATTTTATAAGAGGAGCTATCTTTACTAATGTAGGAGCTCCCTTCATCCAAACTTGTTGTTTTAATACTTCTAATATTTCTTCTTTTGTTGCTCCGTATTTAATCGCTTTGTTCATTTCTAATTTCCCTCTAGTTTCATTTTCCTCAAATACAGATGTAGCAAGTGCAATTAAATATCTATATTTAAGAGGTATGACTCCATCACGCCAAATTTCATGATGATAACTAGATATTATCTCTTGAAATTTTTCTCCAAAATTTTGAGATACCATTACTCCCGGGGGTATAAAACCTATTTCTTCTTTAAATTCATCTTGTAATTTCTTTTTATCCATAAAAATCCCTCCTATTTATTTATATAATACCCATTTTTTAATAATAAAACTTGCAAATTATTAAAAAATGACAAATCAGGACCACCCGTAAAACGGGTGGTTTGCATGAGCCCTATAAGGGCATGTTGCTTACCGTGTCTCAAGACACTTTGAAAAGTATGCCGACCGCGCTTTTTCCCAGGCTACCCCTAAAAGGGGTTTATTTTTTGCCCTTGTTTACTGGCTCACCCGTAAACGGGTCTATATATTCTTTCAGACTTATTTGTTCTTGTACTATATCTTCTTGTATTT
>NZ_BDQY01000023.1 GCF_002724055.1 Tepidibacter mesophilus
AAATACAAGAAGATATAGTACAAGAACAAATAAGTCTGAAAGAATATATAGACCCGTTTACGGGTGAGCCAGTAAACAAGGGCAAAAAATAAACCCCTTTTAGGGGTAGCCTGGGAAAAAGCGCGGTCGGCATACTTTTCAAAGTGTCTTGAGACACGGTAAGCAACATGCCCTTATAGGGCTCATGCAAACCACCCGTTTTACGGGTGGTCCTGATTATAAAATTAATTATAATGTACAAAGCTGTATAACATCTTCGTATATAGGATGACTCAGAATATCTTTATCAAGCAATCCAAATTTACTTAAATCATCCATTATAGGTTGTGAAAATTCAATAGTATATATTGTAGCTCCATAAGAGTTTTTGTACGTAGAAACCTCAATGGATAAATTTTCAAATAGAAGATTTACATCTTCTGACTTCTCAAGTTCATCATCATAAGAAATTATATTTTTATATCCTTTCAATGTAATTAGATTATCTTCATTAAAAACCCATTTGAATAAGATAATAAGGAAGAAAATAAAAGAAACTATAATGAATAATCGTTTTCTGAGCATGAAAGATATAATTAAATGCATAAATCCGATACTTACTGGTTGGGTAAATTATTATAGAGTTGGATATTCAAGTAAAGTACTCTCTAATATACGAGATTATGTAGAAAAGTGCATACGCAGATTATTGGAAAAACGTACAAGAAAGGGCGAGGTTTCGGTTGGAAGAAATGAAGTAGTCACTTTATTTATGGAGTACTAGGGTTGTACTGGGACTATAAAATTAAGTATTTACAACCACTAGGAATAAAAATGAACTGATGAAAGTTGACCAACTAGAATAGGAAACATAAACTTTAACAAGAATTCTTTAGGTGAGCTGTGTGAGGGAAAACTTCATGCACGGTTCTTTGGGGGGAGAAGCTGGAAACAAGAACTTATTGCGCCAATCTTTTACCCGACATAACAATAGATTCAGAAAAAGCATTTTCCAGTCTTTTAAAAAGAGACTTACTTTGGATTTAAGTTACATGCATTAACTACAACAAAAGGATTTTTAACTGATGTTGTTGTAACACCAGCGGATATAGATGATAGGGAAGCTATATTTGATTTTCTTGAAGCGCGATAATAGTAATGATCAGTACCCCAAAGATATAAGGCAGTTAATATTTAAAGTCAGAAGAAGAATAGAAACTAGCTTCTCACAATTGTTCGGAGCAATTAAATATAAATAGGGTGAAAAGCAAGTCATACTGAGGGTTTATTACCAGAACTAAGATAAAAATTCTTTCTCATAATATATCATTTTTTATAAATAAACTTCTTGGGAATGATGAGAATATAGCAAAAATTAAATCTTTAATATTTGGACAACATATGCATAAATTTGAATTAAAGAGGATATTTTTTTGTTGAAATCAATTTACCATATCAAGTGAATTGATTTTAACTAGCATAATAGATTGAATATATAAATTCTTAATATTTTTTAAATATAAAAAAGCTACAAAAATTACTGAGATAATTCTTAATCTAGTAATTTTTGTAGCTTTTTAAATTTGATTTGCAGCATTTTATTTGTTTGAAATGTAAATTACACACTTTATAGAAACTTTTTATATAAATAAAGTCTATATTGTATAGTGATGTGCCCCATTTACAAAATCATATGTTTGAACTCTCTTAACATCCATATAAAAAATCTTAAATAGTTCATTATCAGATGATTTATATATTTCTTTAATAGCAGGATATTCATTCAAAGCTCTTTCCTTTAACTCTTTATCTTCAACGAATGTAACAGGACCATCAATAGATAAAACACTAGAATAGTCTTTTGCATGTGAACAAAAAGAAGCTTCCGGGATTTCTGTTAATTGATCATAAACTGGTTTATCATTACTTGTTCCAAAATAAACCTTGTTTCCATTAGCAAAAAGGAATTGAAATGCTCTAGTTGATACACCTGTATTATTCCTTGTTGCAAGTACTCCACAAAGATTTTCTTTTAAAATTTTAACATAGTTAATACTCATTTTCCTAAAACCTCCTATATAGTAATTAAATTGTAACTACATAGTATAAAAATATCTATTAAATGTAAATAACGCACTTAAAAGTAACATAGTAACCTAAAAGATACTTAATTACTAAAAAGTGCCTAATTTACAAAAATTGCGACAATATTATACAATTAATTTACATAAAGTTCTTAATTAGTTAATTATATACTTTATTTACATAATACATTAAATATAAAGGGGAGAATGAATAAGATGACTGATTTTAAATCTTGGAGAGATATTGAATTTGTAAAAGACAAAATTGAAAATCCTCATATTTATGTAGGTGAATATACCTATTATGCTGGATATTACAATTTTAGAACTTTTGAAGATACTTGTGTCAGATATTTAGATGATGAGGAAGATAACTGTGATAACTTAATAATTGGTAAATTCTGTTCTATAGCTTCTGGAGTAGTATTTAACTTAGGAGGCAATCAAAGACATAGAAAAGATTGGGTTACTACTTATCCACTGTATCAAATGTTTCCCGATGATTGTCCTGAAAATGGATTTGCTCCAATGGGTGATACAGTCGTAGGAAATGATGTTTGGATAGGAAGTGATGCCCTTATAATGCCAGGTGTAACTATAGGAGATGGGGCTATTATTGCAGCAAAATCTGTAGTTACTAAAAATGTAGAACCTTATTCTATTGTAGCAGGAGTACCAGCAAAACAAACTTCCAAAAGATTTTCAGATGAAATAATCAAAGCTCTTCTTGAAATAAAATGGTGGGATTTCCCTATTGAATATATAAAAAAATTAATGCCTTTTCTTGCTAGTAATAATATTGAACTAATGATTAATAAGTCAAATGAACTTTTAAGAGAATTAAAACAAATTAGTTAACCACAAATATTAGAGAGGATGATAAACATGAAGAAACTTTTTTCTAAAAGAAATAAAGCTGCAATGTTAAAAAGAGGTAAATTATTTATTGGATATATCACAGCTGGATATCCTCAGAAAGATTCCTTTATCCCAATTTTAAAAAAATGTGAAAATGAAGGAGTTGATATTTTTGAAGTAGGATATCCTTCATTAAATCCGTTTGCAGATGGAGAAATTATTCGTAATGCTCAAAAAAGTGTAGATTGTTCAATTAGAACTGATATAGAGTATTGGAAGCAATTACGCTCTGAAATTGATGGACCTATTTGGGTTATGGGTTATTCAGCTGATCTTATTGGTACAGGTAACTATTTAAAAATAGCTGAGGCTGGAGTTGCAGATGCTTTTGTTATTCCAGACATTAATATAGATGAAACAATTAAACTTGGTGAAGAATTATCTAAATACGAAATAGATATGGTTTACTTTGTAAAAAACGGAGAACCTGAACTTGAAAAGTACTTTGAGCATAGTTCTCTGATTTATTATCAGTTAATTAATGGACCAACAGGTTCAAAAACAACACAGTCAGATGATTTTTCAGTATTTTTAAATCAATCAAAACAGTATGATGATATATACGTTTTTGGAGGCTTTGGTATAAACAGTGGAGAACGAGCAGTTAAATTACTTAACTCAGGATTTGATGGTACAATAGTTGGAACTGCTATGATATCTCATTTAAATGAATCCGAAGAATCTCTTTTATCATTTATAAGCGATATACACTCTGCTATTACAGAGTCTTCACATGCCTAGTGAATTTCATTTAATACAAAATCTTAAGGACAAAATTTAAAAAGTTGAAAGGATATATTATATGTACTTAAATAAAAATGATAAATCAAATTCTATTAATATAACAAAACCAGTGGAAATTTGGATGGTACGTCATGGAGAAACTATATTTAATATAAAAGGGCTTGTACAAGGATGGTGTGATTCACCTTTAACTAAGAAGGGAGTTATTACAACCTCTTATTTAGGGAAGGGACTTAAAGAAAAAAATATTCAATTTGAAGCACTATACAGTAGTGACTTAACTCGTTGTTTAGATACATCTCAAATTCTACTTGATAATATGGGTATTTCATTAGAAATAAATTTAGATAAGCGCCTTCGTGAAATAAATACTGGTGATGGTGAGGGGGATCCTATAACTGAACAACTAAAAAAATATCCCCATTCATTTAATTTTAAAAAACATCCAGGAACACCAAATGGTGAAAATTGGGATGATGTATTTAATAGAGTAATTCCGGCTTTAAAAGATATAGGAGAGGCTCATAAATTATCAGGGGGTAAGATTCTTGTAGTTTCCCATACTATGACAATAGCTGCCGTTATGGGTTATTTAAATCCAGAGCAAGAAATTGCTTCTTCCGTTCCAAATAGTAGTGTTACTATTTTTGAATATGAAGATGGTAATCTCTTCTTAAAAAAAGAACCGGATACTTCTTATAGTGAAATTGGTATAAATATATCCGAATCTAAGTTGGCATAAAGCTATTATCTGTTTCATTAATTTATGAAAAACTAAACCTTCTGTGTTGATTTTTGAAAAACCATTAAAACACATTTAGGTTTAGTTTTTTAGTATTAAACTTTACTATATAGTTTATGTATCTTTTATATTGTTAACTGTTTCTATATAAAACTCTCCCCAATTTAATAATTCGTTTAAAATTGGATCTATAGAGTATCCTAACTCTGTTAAAGAATATTCAACCTTTGGTGGAACAACGGGATACACTTTTCTATTTATTAATCCACCTTTTTCCATGACCTTCAAATTTGAAGAAAGTACTTTTTGAGTTATAGTCTTTAATGATTTTTGTAATTCTCCAAATCTCTTTGTTCCATTTAAAAGTTCTCTTATAATTAAAAATCTCCATTTATCACCTAACAGTTCGAGAGTTACTTCCATAGGGCATTTATTCAAAATATAACCTCCTTTAAATTTTTATTATCTAGTATTATATATATTAAAATTTTATCTATAGCATCTCGTATGTTTTAACTATATTTTGGAACCCTAATTTTATTTAAATTTAATATTTTTGCAAATGGAAGTTTTTTAGTTTGATTATTTTATAACATTATTTATTTCAAATTATATAAAATTATACATATTATGTCAACTGATGTCTTGTTTTCTATAATTTTACTGAAAATATTATTATTTAGATTGAAAATATTTTTTAATTGATCCAAGAAATTTAGAATATGTAAAATAATGGTTAGAAAGTTATAAAAATGAATTATCAGAAAAAACAACTAACTTTGGAAAGAGCCATTCATATTGTATCGTTTGTACATTGAGCAAAAATACTGAATAGGATAGAGGAATCTATCCTATTATACTTTTATTGTTTTCTACGTGGAGAACCTGCATATCTTATTTAAAAAAACTCGGCTAAATCTTTATCGACTGCAACTAAATCACTTCTATCTAATTTTTTTAAGTGAATTCTTACCAATAGCTTGGACTGCAAGTTTCATTTCAGTAATACATGATTTTAAGAAAATAGAAAGATGTGAAGCTGATTCGTCTATTTCTAATTGATATAGGTGTGATTTTATTGTATATATCATCAATAACTACAAAAATAGTTGTTAATAAATCCGTTAAATTCTTAAGTTTTTTTAATTTATTTAAACTATTTATATATTCATTAATAGTTTGTTTATTGTTAGAGTTAGGTAGGAATTCTTTACTCTTGTATTTTTTATAAATAAATATTGAGCAGTTAAAAAAATCTGTTTATATTTTACTTAAGCCATAGAGTGTGGAATTTATGGTAAAATAAGGACATATTTTTTTCGATAAATAATAAAGAATACTAATATGTTTCAAAATTAAGGTTAATATCTAAAGATATCTGCATTGTGACTTATGGTGAAAAGGCGAAAATAAAGAACAAATAAATCAGAATAGTAATTTAGTTAGCTTTTAAATAAAGAGTACTTGAAGGGGATAAAAATATGAAAATAGAGTATATACATAGATTTGATTATAATGATGAACAAGATTTTGTTAAAATACAAAATGATTTAAAGAGGCAAATTGAATTAAAAAATAGAATCGAAGAAAATAAAATAAATATTTGCGCAGGGGTAGACTTAGCTTACTGGGAAAAAGACGGAGAAACATATGGAGCCTGTAGTATTATAGTTTTAAATTATAAGAACAAAGAGATTATAGAGAAAGTTTCTAGCCATGGAAAGATAAAAGTTCCCTATGTTGCAGGATTTTTAGCTTTTAGAGAAATTCCTTTAATAATAGAAGCTGTTGAAAAATTAAATTTAGAACCAGATGTATTCTTATTTGATGGTAATGGATATCTTCACTATAATCATATGGGTATAGCAACACATTCATCATTATTTTTAAATAAGCCTACCATAGGAATAGCTAAATCTTATTTAAAAATAAATGGAGTAGATTATATAATGCCTGAAAATGAAAAAGGATCTTATAAGGATATTTTAATAAATGAGGAAGTATACGGTAGAGTAGTAAGAACAAGAAAAGATGTAAAACCTATATTTATTTCTTGTGGAAATTACATCGATTTAGAAACATGTAATAAAATTGTAATGGAGCTGGTAAATAAAGATAGTAGACTGCCAATACCAGTTAGGCTAGCAGACTTAGAAACACATGTATTGAGAGAAACTTTAAAATAACCATATGATTAACACAAAAGTTATAAACAGGTTATAATGCTGACAAGAGGATTAATCTCAATTTAGATAGTAGTCTTTATAGTAAATTTGCCACCAATGTATAAAATACAATTTATTAAGTTAAGGTCAAAGCATACAGAGTTATTGAATATCGTATATATGAACGTATAAGTTAGATTATAAAACATTTTAAGATATATCTAAATATTATAAAATGTTAGATTTATATAAATGCTCTATATTGAAACTGTCGCACTTATTCGTAAAAAGAATTAGAAAATTGTATAGTGGTTAAGCACAAATGACGCTTATTAAAAACTAGTAGCTAACATTTTAATAGGCGCGCCATATACATTTAGTAGGTGAAAAATTAGATTCCAGAACGAAGTATAAGTTTGAAAATAAAGAGAATAAGAAGAGTTTTAAAACTTAAATAATATAGTGGGGAGTATTTTGATTACGAAAATTTAGGTTGAAAATTTAATATTCCACCAACGGGGGAGTTTGTTGGTGGAATAAGCTAAGGTTTTAATAAAAGAAATAAAATCTTTTATTAAGAGTCATTAAATTTAGTATAGACTTAATTTAAGTATTTACAAGCTTTATGAATTTCATACACTTAATATTAAAAAAAGTAATAATTTATTTTGTTTATATAAATTAACTTTTATGCCTGATACCATTATTAAAGATATAAAAAGCTTAAAAACTAAAATGAATGAGTTTTTATAAGAAATTATTTTGTATAAGTTTTTTATATAATGTTAATTTCTCGGGAAATATACGGATTGATGTTAGAGCTGTTTATTGTAATCCATAAAACGATAGTATTAAGTACTGTGTTCGAAAAGATTGAAGGTAGGTATATTGAATTATATATTATTTTTAGGGGGGATGAATTATGTGGAAAGAACTTTTTATAAATAATAAAAATGGTAGTACATTGTTCGTAGATCACTATTACTATAGTGATAATGCTCCTAATATTATTTATATTCAAACGCCAGTAACATCCGTAATAGAGTATAAAATGTGTTATGAACCATTAGCTAAGTATGGATATAATATTTTTGCATTAGATTTATCTGGCATAGGAAAAAGTGGAGGAAATATTAATGAATTTTCAATTAAAACAATGGAATTTGATATTGATGCTTGTATAGACTACATAAGAGACAACTTTTCAAATAGAATTCATATATATGGAGGATCAGGAACAGGAGGAGCATTAGCTCAATTCTACGTTTCACATAAGAATTGCATAGCAAGTTTTGCTCAATATGGTGTTGCAATACATAATGATTTATCACATATGGGTATAAGTGCTGGGTTAATAAAAATACTATATCCTTTTTTAAAATTAATTCAAAAAATTAGCCCAGATGCTTCTTTTAAACTCTCATTACCAAAGTATACTGGGAAAAACGCACAACTTGAAAACCAATACTATGAGAATTTTATGAAATCTCATCCAGATATTTTTAATATGAAAATTAGCTTATTGTTAAGTTATCTTAGAATGTTTCTTGAAAAAGATAGCTGTATTCAGAATTCAATCAAATGCCCTACTCTTGTTTTTGAGGCCTTACATGATAGATATTATCCGGCCAAATATTATAGAAATTATTATAATTCATTAACTTGTGAGAAAAAATTATATTCTATTGATGATGTACACAGTAGTTTTGTTTTTCATGCAGAAGAAGTATGCTCTGTTGTTGCCGATTGGTTTTCTCAACATACAGAGATTAATATATAAATTAATTAGAAAAACTAGTAGATTTTATTTTAAATAGCTATATTTATATTAGTGAAAAGTATAAAAATAACCTAGCGAAATTAAATTTCGCTAGGTTATTTTAGTGTGTAAATTATGTTTATATGGATGATATAATTAATTTTTACAAAAATTACAATTTAAGTAATTTAAAAAATCAATTTGATGAAAAAAAATTATTTTTGAATTATTTTAAAAATATTCCATATAAAGTAAGTGGCAAGTTAATTGAAAACATGCCTTTTGTACATAGTGTATATACAAAATAGTGAAATTATGAAATCGAAGAATAAATTAGCTTATTACAAGAGTAATTTTTAGATTAAAAGTGATTAAAAATTTATTATAAACTATTAGTGTAAAATATGGTAAATGCTCAAATTTTAAGGGGTTGAACGTATAAAAAAATTAACATTATATATAAAATTAATTTTATGAATATTAAGTATAGAAAAGTATAAAAAGAATATTTCGGACTATTCTGACAATGAAAAAAATATAGAAAAATGTGCAAAAGAGTCTATAAAAACAAAAATAATGATTAAATTTCTTGTAATGAATTGCAAACTGTGGTAAGATGTCAGTGTAGTCAGAATTTTAGAAGTATTCAATTGAATGAAAACGGAAAACGTTTACTGGCATTATAAATTTTTTTCTTCAAGTTGAATACATTCTTAATTTATGGCAAACATATTTTAATAAAGTCATAGGAGGAAATCAGAATGACAAATTTGTTAAATCAATGGAATCAAATGAGTTTAGTTAAGAGAATCATTATAGGATTAATCGTCGGAATTATTTTAGCTATTACAGCTCCAGAGGTAGCACAACCAATTTCTATTTTCGGATCATTATTCGTAGGTGCTTTAAAATCCGTTGCACCTATATTGGTATTTTTCTTAGTAATGGCTGCTATTTCTCAACATAAGAGTGGTCAAAAAACTAATATGAAATCAATCATCGTTCTTTATCTTTTTGGAACATTTGTAGCAGGACTTGTTGCTGTTGTAGCAAGTTTTATGTTCCCAGTAACGTTAACACTTGGAGCAGGTGTTGAGAATGTATCGCCTCCAGGAGGAGTTTCTGAGGTATTAAAAGCATTATTAATGAATATAGTTTCTAATCCAGTAACAGCACTTTCTAATGCTAATTACATTGGTATTTTAGCTTGGGCACTACTTCTTGGTCTTGCATTAAAAAATGCACCTGATACTACAAAAACAATGATTAGTAATTTTGCAGATGCTCTAGCTCAGGTAGTAAGATGGGTAATAAACTTTGCACCACTTGGTATTATGGGTCTAGTATTTGATGCAATTGCTACAAATGGTATTGGATCTTTAGGTAACTATGCACAGTTACTTGCTGTATTAGTTGGATGTATGTTCTTTATGGCACTTGTTGTAAATCCACTTATTACATTTGTTGCTATTCGTCAAAATCCATATCCATTAGTATTAAAATGTTTAAAAGACAGTGGTGTTACAGCATTCTTTACACGTAGTTCAGCTGCGAATATTCCAGTAAATATGAACTTGTGTGAAGAGTTAAATTTAGATAAGGATACTTACTCAGTATCAATTCCGCTTGGTGCTACTATAAATATGGCTGGTGCAGCGATTACAATATCTGTATTAACACTTGCAGCAGTTAATACTTTAGGTATTAAGGTAGATATGGGTACAGCATTAATCCTAAGCATACTTTCAGCTGTAAGTGCTTGTGGAGCTTCGGGAGTAGCTGGTGGTTCATTATTATTAATTCCTCTTGCATGTAGTTTATTTGGTATTCCAAATGATGTAGCAATGCAAGTGGTTGGTGTAGGTTTTGTTATAGGGGTTATTCAAGATTCTTGTGAAACTGCGCTTAACTCTTCAACAGATGCACTTTTCACTGCTGTTGCTGAATTTGCACAGTGGAGAAAAGCAGGAAAGGCAATAGTTATTCCTAAAAAATAATAATTTGGTTTTTAGATATATAAACAAGCCCTCTATTGTAGTTGCAAATACAATAGAGGGCTTGTTTTGTTGTGGATTTATATCAATAAGCATAAATTAAAACAGTAAAATAGTATATATATTATAGACGTTTTTAATATAACTAATATGGGTATATATATTATGATAATTTTGCACTTGGAGGGAGGTTTTCATATTTATTTTAATTGGGGAATTAAACAAATAATAAAATTAGCAGAATCAATAGCTAAAAATATAAATGAAGCTATATTAATTACAGATAAAGAAACCAAAATTATTTATGTGAATGATGCGTATTGTAGAATTACAGGATATAAAAAATCAGATGTTTTAGGAAAAAAAACATCACAATTTAAATCAGGAAAACATTCTAAAAAATTTTATACAAAAATGTGGGAGGATATTAATGCAAAAGGCACATGGAAGGGTGAAATTTGGGATATAAATAAAAGTGGCAAATTATATCCTAAGTATTTAACAATTAATAAAATATATCTAGACAAAGAGATTAATTACATAGGAATTTTTGAAGATCTTACAGAAAGAAAAAAATTTGAAGAAAATATAATGAAACTTAAAAATTATGATACATTGACTAATTTGCCAAATGAAAAATTATTTTATGAGATTTTAGATAAAAGAATCCATTCAAAATCCGAATTTTTTGTAGTTATATCTTTTACAATTGATAAATTCACATTTATTAATGAAAAGTTTGGTTTTGATGTTGGAGAAAAATTAATTTTAAAAATTTCTCATATAATAGAAATGTTTTTAAAAAATGAAGATATATTATCTAGAACAGGGAAAAATGAATATATGTTAATTTTGAACCATACGAAAAATAAAAAAGAAGTAATACAATTCTTAGATAATTTATTTATTGAAATAAAACAAAATATTATCATTGATGAACAAGAAATATATCTTGGATTAAAGGCAGGGATTGCAATTTATACAGAAGGTACCAAGAACATTGATATTTTAATAAAGGAATCAAACATAGCCAAAGAATATGCTGTAAATCAAGGTATAGATGATTACTTATTTATCGATAATAGAATTAAAGAAATGTATATTGATGAAATTGAACTTGAAAATTTACTTAGAATTGCTTTGGATAAAAATGAATTTTTCTTGACATATCAACCTAAAATCAATTTTAATACAGAAAAAATATTTGGCATTGAAGCTTTAATTAGATGGAAAAATAGTAAACTAGGATATATTTCACCTGAACGATTTATACATACTGCAGAAAAAACTGGTTTAATAATACAAATAGGAGAATGGGTTTTAAAAGAAGCTTGTAAGCAATTAAAAATTTGGCATGAAAAAGGTTTTTATAATTTAAGTATGGCTGTAAATATATCTCCACTTCAATTTAAGAATAGTGATATAGTCAATCTAATAAAAAATACTTTAAAGGAATATAATATAGATGGAAAGTATTTAGATATTGAAATCACAGAGAATTTATTAATAGATAGAATAGATGATATAAAAAGACAATTAGTAGAAATAAAAAAAATGGGAGTTACTATTTCTGTAGATGATTTTGGTACCGGGTTTTCGTCTTTAGCTCATTTGAAAAATCTACCTATAGATAAACTTAAAATAGATCGTATATTTATTAAAAACTATCCAGAAAAAGATAATGGAATGATGTCTAAAATAATTATTAATATGGCACATGATTTAGGATTCAAGGTTATTTCAGAAGGGGTAGAAACCAAGGAACAATTAGAATTCTTAAAGAAAAATGGAAGTGATGAAGTACAAGGCTATTATTATAGTCCTCCTATTTTAGAAAGTGAATTTGAAGAGTTTTACATAAAATATACGAATGATTTATAGAATTAAGGACTTAAATTATTTAAAATAAAATTTTCATTGAAAATAGTAAACTTTTTATATATATTAAACGTCTAATAGGTATAGAATTAAAATTTAGGAGGCGTTCAAATATGAAAATGAAAAAAATTGTTACTTTAGGATTAACTAGTTGTATATCAATTAACTTTAAATGAAACTATAATGAAAGAGGCTATGGCATATATAAATGAAGCTGAAAAAGAATCTAAACAATTTGCTGAAGACTGCAAGAAAAATGGTTGGGAAGTAAGACCGAATACAGTTATAGTAGAATTTGAATTAAAAGATAATTCGGCGACAAATAACTCAATAGTTTCTTTAGAAGTTATTAAGGAGTTTAACAATGGTGGAACTGGAAATCCAGATATAGATTTTTATAATATTTCAAATAAAGATAAGGCAGTTGAATTAACTCTTAAAGATTTAATTGGAGAAAAAGACAAAGAAATAATAAATAATCAAATAAAAAAGCAAATAGAACAAAATAAAGATAAGTATTTTAATGGAGAAGATGGAATCGAAGGATTTAAAAGTATTTCAGATAATCAAAAATTTTATTATGAAAATGGAAATATAGTAATAGTATTTGACAAATATGAAATAGCTCCTGGAGCTACAGGAATTCCTGAGTTCAAAATAGAGATTCCACAAGATTCTAATACAGGATTACATTTCGGACTTGTTATAAACAATGAAAGGATTAATATACAAAAATCTAATGTGTATCAAAAAGAAGATGGAAGTATTATGATACCATTAAGAGTTGTTTGTGAAAAACTAGGATATGAAGTTAAATGGATTGAAAAGAATAGATCAATAGAAATAAAAAAAGGGGCTCAATACACAAGTGTTAAACCGGGTGAAAATAAGTATTTCTTCTCAAAGATGGCTCCAATATCATTAGGTTCAGCTCCTGAAATCAAAGATTCTACAACGTATGTACCATTTAAATTTGTATCTGATATTTTAAGAGTTGATGCATCGATGGACGAAACTGGTATAATTACAATTAATAATAAATAAATACATTTATATATGATATACTATCACCATATATTAAGTTATAAATAAAGAGGTGATAGATATGAATGGAGAAAAGAGAGCTGATATAAAACCTGGTATAAAGGTAAGAGTTGTTCAAAAGCAAGACCAGCGTTCTGGTAAACTAACAGAAGGTGTGGTTCAAAGAATTCTTACAAAATCACCTACCCATCCTCATGGCATTAAAGTGATGCTTGAAAGTGGTATTGTAGGTAGGGTTAAAGAAATATTAAATTAATTAAGTGAGAATAATAAAGAGCATCTAGCTGAGAAGCTAGGTGCTTATTTAGTATATAGATAATATTGTCATATGATCCATACGTTAGAATGAATTGAATCTTAATATGAAGGAGTTAAAAATGGATAATAAAATTATTTTAATTCATGGGTATAATAAAAAATCTAAAGATATGAAGGTCTTAAAGAAAAACTTAGAAACAAAAGGATATGAGTGTATTTTAGTAGATTTACCCCTTACATTTAAAGAAATTGAACATTCTACTAATATATTAGAAAGTATTATTTGTGAAATTATAAAAGATATTGAAGAAGATGAAAAAATACATCTTGTTGGACATAGTACGGGTGGATTAATTATAAGACATTTATTAACTATTACTAAGTACTTAGATAAAATAGGAAAATGCGTTTTAATAGCAACACCAAATAATGGAAGCGAACTTGCTGATATTGCTGGTAGCACTATTAAAATTGCTACATATATTTTTAAAACTTTAAAATCTCTTCAAAGTGAAAATGTAAAAACTTTAAAACTCAAGGATAATCACGGGATTGAAGTTGGTGCAATAGCAGGTAATAAACAAAATTTATTTTTAGGTAGATTTTTAACTGGAGAAAATGATGGGAGAGTTACGATAAATTCTGTTAAGTTCGATGGTTTAAAGGATTTTGTCGATCTTCCTTATGGACATAAAGATATTCATTATCAATTCAAAACATCTGAATTAATCGATTCATTTTTTAGAAATGGTAAATTTAATAAATAAAAAAACTATATAATAAGGATTAGTAATATAGAAATTTTTTATAACAGGAATATACAATTTGGTTATATAATAAGCATGACGTTACTTTAAATGAAGTGAGTTGTACATAATATCGAGTTAGAAAGATAACTATTAAAGGGGGACAGGACTATGAAAAAGAAAATTTCAGCATTGTTATTAATGATGATCCTTGCTGTATCTGTAGTAGGATGTGGATCAAATGAGGTAAAAGAAAATACAGGAGAAGAAAAGACTTATCAGTACTATACAGCAGAACAGGTTAAAGAAGCAATTGAAAATGGTGAGGATATAACACTTGTAGATATACAGGTTGAAGAAGAGTGGAATGCACATCATATAAAAGGAGCTATATCTACAAAGGCTTATCCAGTTAAAACTGATGAAGAAAGAGCTAAAGTTGATACTGTAATACCTAAGCTTGAAGGAGACAATCCAATAATAGTAGTATGTCCAGGAGGTAAAGGTGGAGCTCAAAGAACTATAGACCATCTTATCGAAAAAGGTATAAAGCCTGAAAGACTTTTCATACTTGAAAATGGGCAAGGTGGATGGCCTTATGATGAACTTTTAGAAAAATAGATGTTTTATTGAAAAATTTACTAACATTATTAACAAACCCACGATTTTTAAATCGTGGGTTTTAATATACTTGTATTTAGATATTTAACAGTTCTTTAGCATAAGAACTAACTCTGTTAGAAGAATCATCTACGAAATCTTTAATGAATTCTTTAGATGATGAAGAACTAGATGCTATTTCTAAGGCTCTCAGTCTATAATCTATATCCATATCCTTTATATATTTTGATGGATTATATGAATTTAAATATTCATTAAATGTATCATGATCATTACATTTAACTAGGAAATACGCTATATACTTATGATCTACGTTATTATCTATAAGAATTTTAAGGTAATCTATAGCTTCTACATTATTATGATTATAAGCGTATAAAACACCATCTTGATTAAACATGAACAAGTATTTTAAAGCTCTATTTTGTCTGGTTTCATCTAAGTTCCATAATCTATCAACAAATGATGACATACCGTCTAAATCTTTTAGTATGTCTACTGTGTATTCTATTTCATCTAGATCTATTTCGCCCTCTATATATTTAATTAAATCATCTGATATATTTTTGACTTTATTTTCATCTAAATTATTGCGATTTATATGAAATTCTCTTACAAATTCATTTATACTCATATAGAATAGTCTGGCATGAGCATGTTCAGATACATCACTATCTTTTTCTGAAATTTCTTCATAGAATCTAATTTGATTATAAATTGGGATAAGACTTAAAGCACTGTCTATATCTCTTCTAGTGTGAACATTTAATATATTAAACCCACTAGGCTGCTCATCATCTATATATTCTTGAACTAGATTATCACGAAAATCAGAATCATTATTTAAGATTTCCCATGCTAAAATTCTACTTTTATCTTTACTAACTTTTTTGATATCTTGATCAAAATCATACCATACAGTAGAATCTAATGATTTTTGGTTGTAATATATATAATAAAAATAAGAAGTTTGATTTATAACCTTAATAGGTGCCAGTTCAAGTAAAAGCTTATATAATCTTTTAAACTTATTAGAAGATGGGAGGTTAAATTTAATTCCTCCTAGATATAAAGCTATTAATATTGAGCTTACACCATCATCATAGTCAGAAAATAAGTCGTAATGAATTTGAGGATCGTCTTCATCAATTTCATTACTAAGCTTAGATTTTAAAATATCAAGAGCCTCATCAAGCTCAACGGGTTCAAACTTAGGATTTAATAAAGCTTTTTCTTCATCTGTTAAGGCTTCTTTTCCCATCATCATTTTCATCATTAATTCTCTTGGAGGCATTGGTTTGCCTTGTATATATTTTTTAATCTTATCTATTTCATCTTCTTTAAACTTACCATTTAGATTTATTATTTCTAAAACATGAGTTATTAAATGATTCTCTACAATATTTATTAAAAACTTAGATAAATCATCCATTAATCTATTTTTATAATCGTTATATAGTATGTTCATATATAAAACAAGTACTTTAGAAGTTATAGGATGTTTTTTAAGTAAAGATAAAGCATAATCTCTATCTTTATATATTAATGTAGTCAATCTTTCTAATTGAAGACCAAATATAGGTCCATAATTATTAAGCTCCTTTATTAATCTAACTAAAGAATTGTTACAATCGTATTTTTCTATAAAATCAGATGCACTCATAATCTTTGAGCTAATTATTAAACTAAACAAATCGTGAGAAAAGGTATTTTTGCCCAGAAGTCTATAAAAAATATCTAAAGCGCAAATAACAGCTTGTCTACCTGTTGTGTCATTCCCATTTATAGTAACTATCATATTATTATTTTCAAAGGCTTGATCTATATCATAGTAGTGATCTATAAAGCCTTCAAATATATCCTGGAATCTATCTTCAAATGTATCCATTTCACCTATAAACCATTCAAATTTTTTATACATAAGTAGATTCTTTTCTTTTGAAAGCTTTATTATATCTACAGGTTTTATTTCGTCTAATATAGAATCATCTTCTCCATATAGTATGTAATTTAGCATTTCTTCGCCATTATCAAAGCCGTTTAAGAAGAAGTCTTCCCAAATAGATTCTTCTTCATCATGGTCATAATCATCATAAGGATCTTTATATTCATCTACTAGAGGCATACCTATATACTCTTCTATTTCCTTATGCAGCTTATAGGCTTCATTATCATATGTATCATCTATAAATACTTTTTCTAAGTCTACTGCATCCCAATAATCTTCTCCATTTTCACTGCTAGAACGAAGAATTGATGTATAGAATTCATCTATAGGTCTAGGTGTATAATCATGTTTTGAGTACTGAATATATGGTTGTTCTTTAAATCGTTCTTTCATTAGAGTTTTAAACTTTTCGTACTTACCTGGATTTTCTCTAAAGTATTCTTCAAGATTAAAAGAATTTTGTTGGCAGCTATGCCATCCTATTGAAAGCATATACATTCTTGCTTCAGAATTATCACAATAGCAAAATGCCTTTAATAAATCATCTGTAAAACCATTTTCTAGATAAAAATATTCTAGATAAGATAATACATATGAAGCATGTTCTGTATCCCAGTATGGTATTATATATGAACCCATTAAATATATATATTCTGGATATTTTAAACCTAGTATATATACAGCATCTGCACCGAATACAGCGCAATCATCAGACCACAGCTTCCATGTATCGTTGTGTCTTCTTGAGTAATTTACTATTTCTTTTATAGTATCTACAACATCTTGTTTAAGGTTAGGGAGCTTTAAACAGTGAGAAATAAATATAGCCTCAGCGCTAGTTGAATGAAAATCTATTTCGCCTTTGTAGTAAGATTCTGAAATACTTATAATATTTTTTATTAAGTCAACATCACCATCTGATAAAGATAATGGATAGTCTTCTCCATCTTTAACTTGTACAAAGTCAATATCAAAGCAATCGCCTTCATATACTAAGTCTTGTTGAAGTAGAGCTTGATATTGCTTTAGAGCATCTCTAAGAGAATCTTCATTATTTAACCTAAATCTTATTCTTTGATTTTTATCGAATTGTCCCATAATATCCTCCCTTAAATATCTATTTGTATGATTTGTTTTAGTATGCATTCTTCTTTATAATATAGCTTAAATTCCCATAGACCACTTTGAAGTTCTTCTTCATTTTCTATTTTATATACAAACTGGTTTGTTTTTGTGCAGTATGATATATCATTCCAAGTTTCATCTATAATTTTTTTATTTGATTTTACTAAAGAGACATTACATTTTATATTTATATCATTTTTAAACCAAAGTGGATTTAGATTATATGAGATACCAAAGTATGTACCAAGATTTGTTTTTAAATATTTCTTTTGAGGTTTTAAAGATATATTTATATTTTCATTAAAATCTTTGTTTTTCTCATATATTCCATAGTTTAAAACTTCTGTTTTGGATATTTTTTGTTTTGATTTAATTTTATCTCTCCACATAGAGTCCACATAATGTGGAATATATCCATTTAAAGAGTTAAAATAATTACTTGCAACTTCTACAATAGAGCTTATTATTTCTTCTTTAGTCAAAAACTTAAAAAACTTAATTTTAAATAGTTCTTCAAATTCTCCTATGGTTTGTCTTAATACATTTTTATTAAATCTCTTAGGATCTTCTTTAAAAAATAAATCTATAGTTATTTTATTTAAAAATTTAAATTCTTCTTGTTTAGAAGTGAAATATTCGTTATATGGATTTTTAAAGAATACTTGTCTATGTAATATTTCTGATTCATCTTCGCTTAAAAGAAGAAATTCAAAATACCCTAGTTTAAAATCGAAAAATTCATTTGGATTTAAAATCATATTGTATGTTCCTTTATTAAGGTAATTACACTCCAATAGATCAGTTTGAACTGCACTATTTATAGTCTCCTTTATTAATGGAGGATGATATAAAAGACCTTTTACTTTTCCAGACTCTATAGAAAATCTTATTCCGAAGGGTTCATCTATTGATTTAAATGGTTTAGATGTAGCTCTTAATGAGGAATCTGTGAAGTTAAAAATGTTAATATTTTTGATTTTAGATTTAACTTTATCTTCTATTAAAAATTTTTCTTTAATTATAGGGCGTCCTTTTAATAATATTGTTACTGTATATACTCCAGGTGCATGTGGGCATAATTTGAACTGATTAATTTGTCCGTCTATACACTTGGCTTTAAACTTTGATACTTTCTGTAAATCTTTATTTTCAGGATGATCTACTTTAATAGTAACCTCTGTAGTTTTAGTTAAAGTAAGTATATATTTAAATTTAATTACTTCTCTACTAGATTCTTTTTCAATTACATTTCCCTTAGTATGACTTTCAGTTTCTTTTATTTTTTTTATATTTATATCTTTTAAGACGTCATTTATATCTTTGATAGAGTAGTTTATCTTGGCAGTTTTAAAGTATTGCTCCACTTTATCAGCAGATAAACCCTGCTTATGCTTTCTTGCTATTATATTTTTTAAAAGTTTTATTTTGCTTGGTAGATTTAAAAAATATTTTAAATCTAGTTCAGCTAAGCTTTCTTTTACATTTTCATTGTCACAATAAACGAAAACGTCAAGTGTATCATCTGTCCATTTATTAGATTTTATAAACTTAGTGATAATAGGAGTTAAATCTTTCAGTGATCCTTGCGATAAGTTTGGATTAATAGCTTTACCTAGAAAATATGAGTAGAAAGGATATGAACTAGATACAGCATAAATTATATCTAAACCAAGAGTAACACTATTTTTGTCAGTTAATTTTCTTAAAAACTTACTTAATTCAAATGCTATATCACTTACCTCTTCTTCCATATCAAATTCAATAAGCTTTAGTATAAATATTAAATCACTTTGAATATCTGAAAATATCTCTGAAATATTATAATATAATGATTTATATTTTAATAGATCTGATGTTAGCACGCCATCATTTATATCTTCTATTACAATTTTTTGAGGATTATTTAAATAATAATCACTTTTTATAATTTTAATCCATTTATTAATAGCTTTTGAAAATGATTTATGTTGAGTTAAGTCAACTGTGATTTTCATATAGGAACCTCCTTAATTAGATCAAATGCGACAAAAATTGGAATTTAAATAATATTATATATTAATGATTTAGGTTGTGCAATTTTGTTAGGCAAAGTTAAGTTTACGTTATTAATAAATGTTCAAAATTAATATAAGAATTTTGTGTTATAATCAAATCATAAAATTTTAAGGAGGTATATTATGGATTTGGGATTAAAAGTTTGGTTAAAAAATGATAAGAATAAATTCTTTGGAAGTGGTCCTAAAAATCTTCTTTTAAAGATTGAAGAATCTGGATCTCTTAGAAAAGGAGCTGCTAAGCTTAATATGTCTTATAGTAAAGCTTGGAATATGGTATCAAATATAGAAAAAAATTTAGATTTTAAAGTTTTGGATAAAACTATAGGGGGAGTAGAAGGTGGAGGAAGTTCATTAACAGATGAGGCGAAAGAATTTATAAAAAAATATCATGAGTTTGAAAGAGAAGTAGAAGAAAGCATAAAAAAAATTTATAAAAAACACTTTTAAATTGTAAAATATTTGATTTTTTTTACAACCGTGATACTATCACAAATATAACTAAAATATTAAATTAAAACCTAAAATATACAATACAAAATAAATATTTATGATTTAAGAGGGGAGAAAATAATGAAACGTAATAAGTTAATTATTTTGGTAATGATAAACCTGTTTTATTTTACGGTACAACAATTGCTGCAACGGCTCGTTTTAAAGATTTAAATAGATTTTGTCCGTGTAGCAAATAAAGATTAAAGATGTATACTTCTAAGTAGATATTTTATTTTAATTAATAAATAAACAAAATAATTGTAAAAAAATTCTAAATATTATATAATAAAGAAAATACTATTGTAAAGGAGGATTAAAGATGAAGATTATGGCTTATAGTAGTTCAGTTTCAAAAAATGGAGTATCTCTTTTTTACGGGAGAAGTGCGTCCGTTTTTAGAAAACTACGATTATAAGACCGTAATTTTTTAATCCTTATTATATACGCACACTCCTAATTATCGAGGTTTAATAATACAATATTAGGAGTGATTTTTTATGCAAAAAAATATTAAATTAAGCTATGTATACAACTTTTTCTTTAGTTTTAATATAACATCAGCTATTTGGGTATTATACTTAAGCTTTAGGGGAATTAATTTGGTACAGATAGGTTTGCTAGAATCTATATTTCATTTAACTAGCTTTTTATGTGAGATTCCAACTGGTGCTATTGCAGATATATATGGAAGAAAAACAAGTATTATAATAAGTAGAATTTTTAGTTTTATATCTACAGTTCTTATGATTTGTTCAGATAGTTTTACTGGATATGCCTTTAGCTTTGTATTTTCAGCTTTATCATATAACTTACATTCTGGAGCAGCAGAATCTATAATATATGACAGCATGAAGATTTTGAATAAAGAGGATCAATATAAAAAGACGTACGGGTCAATATCCTTTTACATGGAAATTGCAAGAGGATTGGCCATATTACTTGGAGGAATACTTTCTGATTTTAGATTTGTATATGCATATATTTTGGCGCTGTTTATAGATATACTTGCATTAAGTAGTTCAACTCTTTATGTTGAGCCTAATATAGAGCATAAAGAGCATAATGAAAATGTATTTATACATCAATTAAAAGAAAGCTTTAAAATATTAAACGAAAGAAAAATAGCTTTATATTTAATTTTATTTTCTTCTTTTATATCTACAATAGATACAACAGTGTATTTCTATTGTCAGAAGCATTTTGAGAATATTAGTATGACTAGAACTTCGATAGCTATTATCTATGGTATAACTAATGTAGTAGGTGCTATAAGTTCTAAGTATGCTTATATTATAGAGGAAAGATTAAATAAGAAAACTATTATTATAACGCTTTGTATTTTAAATATTTTTATACTAATAGGATTTTCAGTATTTAGAGGATACTTTAGCATTATAATCTTTTTATTATCTTGTATGATAAGTGGATTTACGATACCTATTTTTAGCGATTATATAAATTCTTTAATTCCATCACAGTATAGAGCAACTATACTATCATTTGACTCTGTATGTTTCAGTATGTTTATGCTAGTATTATTCCCGATTGTCGGTTTGATGGCTCAAAGCTTTGGGATAACAAGGGCATTTGGAATAATAGGGGTATTACTTATACCTATAGCGGGGTTTATAATTTATAAGATGCGAGATTAAAAGTTATTAATATTATAGCAACGGAATTTTACTGAATTTCGTTGCTATAATATTGACATAAAAATTTAAATATGATATATAAGAAATAGGAGTTATCACTCGAACACTTAGAGTGCTAACAAAATGATTATATACATAAGAGGTTGAAAGGAGAGATCAATTTGGAAACAAAACAATTTAAAGCAGAATCTAAGAGATTGCTAGATCTTATGATCAACTCAATTTATACTCACAGGGAGATTTTTTTAAGAGAGCTTATCTCGAATTCAAGTGATGCTATAGATAAAATATACTACAAGGCATTAACTGATGATACTATAACATTTAATAAAGACGATTATTATATAAACATAGGTATTGATAAGGATAATAGATTAATTAAAATATCAGATACTGGTATTGGAATGAATGAAGATGAACTTGAGAACAATCTAGGAATTATAGCTAAAAGTGGATCTTTACAATTCAAAAAAGATAATGAAATAAAAGATGGACATGATATAATAGGTCAATTTGGAGTAGGTTTTTATTCAGCATTTTTAGTAGCTGATAGTGTAACTGTTGTAAGTAAATCATTTGGATCTGATACTGCTTATAAGTGGGAGTCCAAAGGAGTAGAAGGTTATACTATTGAAGAATGCAGTAAAGACAGTGTAGGAACAGAAATTACACTTAAGATAAAAGAAAGTACAGAAGATGAAGATTTTGATAAGTACTTAGAAGAATATACAATAAAAAATATAATTAAGAAATACTCTGATTTTATAAGATACCCAATCAAGATGGATGTAACTACTAAAAAGCCTAAAGAAGGAACTGAAGGTGAATACGAAGATGTTGTGCAAGAAGAAACTATAAACAGCATGGTTCCTATATGGAGAAAGAATAAGAATGAGTTAACTGATGAAGATTACGAGAACTTCTATGCAGAAAAGCATTATGGATTTGATAAACCGCTAAAGCATGTTCACCTTAGTGTTGATGGTATGATAAGATACAATGCTATATTATATATTCCAGAAAAAACTCCATTCGATTTTTATACTAAAGAGTATGAAAAAGGCTTAGAGCTTTATTCAAGCGGAGTTATGATTATGGAAAAATGCTCTGATTTACTTCCGGATTATTTTGGATTCGTAAAAGGTATAGTAGATTCAGAAGATTTATCTTTAAATATATCAAGAGAAATTTTACAACATGATAGACAGTTAAAGTCTATTGCTAAGAATATAAAGAATAAGATAAAGAATGAGTTAAAGAACTTATTAAAGAATGAAAGAGAAAATTATGAGAAATTCTATGAGTCATTTGGAAGACACTTAAAGTATGGAGTATACAGTGATTTCGGAGCTAATAAAGAAGTGCTTCAAGATTTACTTATGTTCTATTCATCAAAAGAGAAGAAATTGGTTACTTTAGATGAGTATGTATCTAGAATGCCTGAGGATCAAAAGTATATATATTATGCTGCTGGAGAATCTATTGATAGAATAGATAAACTACCACAAACTGATCTTATAAAGGATAAGGGATATGAGATACTTTACTTTACAGATGATATAGATGAATTTGCTATAAGAGTTCTTATGAACTATAAAGAAAAAGAGTTTAAGTCTGTGTCTAGCAACGATTTAGGAATAGAAGCAGATGATAGTGAAACTTCAGTTGATGAAAATGAAAACAAAGATTTATTTACATTTATGAAAGAATCTTTATCTGATAAGGTTAAGACTGTTAAAGCATCTAAGAGACTCAAGAAACATCCTGTATGCTTATCAAATGATGGAGATTTAAGTATAGAGATGGAAAAAATTCTAAATGCTATGCCTGAGAGTCACGGAGTAAAAGCTGATAAGGTATTAGAAATAAATATAAATCATGATATATTCGAATCTTTAAAAGATGCTTATGAAAACGATAAAGATAAGTTCAAGCTATATACAGAATTACTTTACAATCAAGCTCTTCTTATAGAAGGACTTCCTATAGAAGATCCTGTAGAGTTTACTAATAATATGTGTAAGATAATGAAATAGAAAATGGCGCCTTTAATAGGCGTCATTTTTTAATGTATAATTAAAACTATATATATCAGATACTATAAAAATAGGAGGTGCGGACATTGATTAAATTTAAAAATATAAATTTGAGATTTGATAACAAGGTTATATTTGAAAATTTCAATATGAATATAATGGATGGAGAAAAAATACTTTTAAAATCGCCTTCAGGTAAAGGTAAATCTACACTACTTAAAGTACTTTTGGGATTTCATAAGATTGATTCAGGAGAAATATCATTTGATTCTAAGAAATTAGAAAAGAACAATCTAGTGTATTTTAGAACAAATATAGCTTATTTGAGTCAGGATGTTGAATTAAGAAATCAAAATATTTGGGACTTAATCGTTGAAATTTTCTCTTATAAATATAATAAACATATAAAAATTACTAAAGATAAGTTTTTAGATATTGCAAATTATTTTGACCTTCCAAAAGATATTATAAAAAAGGAAGTAAGAGAGCTCTCAGGTGGAGAAAGACAAAGGTTGGGGCTTGTTATATGTATATTATTAGATAGAAAGGTATGGCTTTTAGATGAAGTTACTTCTGGACTGGATAATGATATGAAGCAAAGAGTAGTAGATTATGTTTTAAATCAAGATAAAACGGTTTTAATAGTTTCTCATGATAATATTTGGAGTGAAAATTATATCGTTAGAATAGAGGAGTGGTAAATATGAATGTACAAGAAGTTTCTTATTTATCTATAGTCAGCTTAGTTTTTTTTATACTTCCAATTGTTATAATAAATTATAAATTAGGTATTAGTATAAATAAGAAAATATTTTTTTCAATAGGAAGGATGGTAATACAACTTACTTTAGTTGGGGTGTTTTTGCAATACCTTTTTGATCTTAATAATCCTTATTTTAATTTTTTATATTTGGTTTTTATGATATTTATTGCTAGTTTCTCAACAGTTAAATCTTGTGATTTGAATATAAAAAAATTTATTATTCCATTGTTTTTGTCATTTATAATTCCAAATATAATTGTGTTAATGTTTTTTAATGCTTTTGTTGTAAAAACCGACAATATATTTAATGCTCAATATATGATTACTATTGCAGGAATGTTATTAGGGAATAATTTAAGTGGGAATATTATATGTATAAATAATTTTCACAATAATATAAGAGAAAATAAAGAAGAGTATTATTATTTTTTGAGCATTAGTGCAAATAAGATAGAAGCTTTGAAGCCATATTTTAAAAATGCTGTTTTATCTTCTGTAAATCCCACAATAGCATCTATAGAAACTATAGGATTGGTGTCTTTGCCGGGAATGATGACAGGACAGATTTTAGGTGGAGCAATACCATTGACTGCAATAAAATACCAGATAGCTATAATGGTAGCTATTTTAATAGTGAGGTATTTTGGAGCGATTTTATCTTTAATACTTACTGGTTCAAAAATGTTTGATGAGTATGATATTTTAAAAAATAGATAAAATAAAAATATAAGTATAGAAATATAAATTATTTCTATACTTATATTTGGTTAATAATTAATACTATCTAAAATACCTCTTAACTTATCAGACGATTTTTTTAAGTTGCTCATTTCTTCATCTTCTAATTTAAGATCTAATTTTTTACCAACACCGTTTTTATTTACTATTGTAGGAATGCTAAGAGCTACATTTGAAAGATTATATTCTCCATTTAGAACACTTGAAACAGTTAAAACAGAATTTTCATTTCTAAGTATAGCTTCTACAATTCTTCTTGTTGCTAGTGATATTCCATATTGAGTAACGCCTTTTCTTTTTAAAATTTCATATCCTGCATCTCTTACTTGTTCAAATATTTTCTTAGTATTAATATCACAACTATCTATACAAAGAGGACAATCTTTGTCAATTCTAGACCCAGCTACATTAGTAAGACTCCAAACTGCAACCTCACTATCACCGTGTTCTCCTATTATATATCCATGTACATTTCGAGTATCTATATTAAATTTATTGCTAAGCAAATATCTAAATCTTGAACTGTCAAGCACAGTACCTGTGCCAATTACTTTATTTTTATCATAATTCACACTTTTTACTGCTACATAAGTTAGCACATCAACTGGATTTGTTGCTATTATAATTAATGCATCTTTTGTATATTTAATTATTTCATTCATTGTACTCTCTATAATCGTAGTGTTTTTATTAGCAAGATCGAGTCTAGTTTCACCAGGCTGTATACTAGGACCTGCTGTAATTATTATAATATCTGCATCTTTACAATCTGAATAATCTCCAACTCTTATATCCATGGGCTTTACAAAAGATACACCGTGATTTAAATCCATGGCTTCTCCCTCTGCCTTTTGTTTATTTATATCAATAAGAACCATTTCAGATATTAAACTAGAGTGCATTAAAGTAAAAGCTGTAGTAGATCCTACAAATCCAGTACCTATAATAATAACTTTATTAGTTTGTTTATTCATAAATATCTTCCCTTCTAAATTCTGTGTTTGATTTTAGTATATATTTTATTTGGGATTTTATTTATACAGGTTAAAATTTTTATCCGAAAGCTAAGAGTTCTAAAACTCCACCCTCCTAAAGCTGGAGATAATAACTCTACAGCTTCTGGATAAGTTCAACTAACCTTCAGATGGAGTTACAAACTCCACCTGAAGATAAGTTTCACTTGATAAAGTTCGTATAAGATTTTTTTATACGGTTATAATAAGTTTTGTACAAATAACAAATATGGAGGTATTAAAATATGGGATTAGTTGGAAACGTAGGAAATGAAAATATGCAAAAGTGCATAGATGAGTGTATGAAGTGTTTGCAAGCATGTGAGGAATGTCTTGTATTATGTTTAAAAGAAGCTGATGTAGAAAATAGAATTAAGTGTATACAAACTCTTCATGATTGTATTGATATTTGTGTTTTATCAATAAAATATATGTCAAGAGGAAGCCAATATGCAGCAAATATTTGTAAAGAATGTGCAATGATATGTGAAGCTTGTGCTAAAGAATGTGAAATGTTTACACAAGAACATTGTAAAAAATGTGCACAAATATGTAATACATGTGCAGATGAATGTAAAAAAATGTCTGTATAGAACATATAAAAAAAGAGCAGGATTTTTTTCCTGCTCTTTTTTTATATTATAATATTGACAAAAATATTTGTATATGTTTAAATGAAATCATACCACCCCGCATAGGGGGGAGGGGTAATGGAGGTGGCGCTATTGAATAAAAATCAGGAAATTGCAGTGCACAATTTAAAGACAGCTAGAGGCCAAATCGATGGAATTTTAAAAATGATAGAAGATGAAAGGTATTGTATAGACATATCTAATCAAATAATATCTTCTCAATCATTATTAAAAAAAGCAAATTTGACTATACTCAAAAATCATTTAAATAGTTGCATAAAAAATTCTTTTAAAGATGATGAATATGAAAAAATAGAAGAAGTATCTAAAATAATAGAGAGAATAATAGGAAAATAAAATTTAAAAGGAGTTGAGAATTAGGTATGGGAAAAAATTTTAATATAGAAGGATTACATTGTGCTTCCTGTGTAAGTGCTCTAGAAAAAGCGATGAATAAATTAGAAGGAGTACAAGATGTTAGCGTTAACTTAGCCACACAAAAAATGGAGATAAATTATAGTGAAGATATTATTTCTGAAAAAGAAATTATTGAAGCTGTAACTAAGGCTGGATACAAAGCAAGTAATAATGCAAATACAAGGGAAATTGTTATTCCAATACAAGGAATGACTTGCGCATCTTGTTCAAGAGCTGCTGAGAAAGCTATTAATAAATTAGAAGGAATAAAATCTGCACAGGTAAACATTGCAACTAATAAAGCAAATGTAGTTTATGATGCAGATAAGGTAAGAATTTCAGAGATAAAAAATGCAATCAAAAAAGCTGGATATACACCTTTGGATATAGAAAAAGAAGAAACACAAGATCAAGATAAAGAAAAAAGGGAAAAAGAGATAAAAACACTGTTTAACAAGTTTATTTTATCAGCTATATTCACAACACCTCTTTTCTATATTGCAATGGGTCACATGATGGGATTACCGTTACCTAATATTATTGACCCTATGCATAACGCTCTGAATTTTGCATTAGTTCAAATTATTTTAACTGTTCCTGTAGTAATAGCAGGGTATAAATTTTATACGGTAGGATTTAGGTCTCTATTTAAAGGAAGCCCAAATATGGATTCGTTAATAGCTGTAGGAACGAGTGCAGCTATTATATATGGATTATATGCTATATACCAAATAATGAATGGAAACATAGAATATGCAAAAGATTTATATTTTGAAACGGCAGGAGTTATTATAACTTTAATACTTCTTGGGAAATACTTAGAATCTGTTTCGAAAGGAAAAACTTCAGAGGCGATAAAAAAGCTTGTGGGTATGCAGCCTAAAACTGCAATAGTTATTCAAGATGGTGAAGAAATAACTATTGCCATTGAAGAGGTTGAAGAAGGTGATATAGTACTTGTAAAACCTGGAGAAAAAATTCCTGTTGACGGAGTGGTTATAGAGGGTCATAGTTCTGTTGATGAATCTATGCTGACAGGTGAAAGTATTCCCGTTGAAAAAAAATCAGGAGATAAAGTAGTAGGAGCAAGTATTAATAAAAATGGTGTAATTAAATTTAAAGCGACTAAAGTAGGGAAAGATACAGCTCTTTCTCAAATTATTAAGCTAGTAGAGGCAGCACAAGGAAGTAAAGCACCTATTGCAAAGCTTGCAGATGTAATATCAGGTTATTTTGTACCAATAGTCATGGGAATTGCTTTAATATCAGGAGTTGCTTGGTATATTTCGAGTCAGTCTCTAATATTTTCTTTAACTATATTTATATCTGTTTTAGTCGTAGCGTGCCCATGTGCTTTAGGCCTTGCAACTCCAACAGCTATAATGGTTGGAACAGGAAAAGGAGCAGAAAATGGAGTGTTAATTAAAAGTGGAGTAGCACTTGAGTCAGCTCATAAGATAGAGACGGTTGTATTTGATAAAACAGGAACTATAACAGAAGGGAAGCCAGAGGTTACAGATATAATTACTTTAGATAATTATACAAAGGAAGAACTGCTTCAAATTGCAGCTTCCGCTGAAAAAGGTTCAGAGCATCCATTAGGAGAAGCGATTGTAAAAGGAGCAGAAGAAAAAAATATTTCTTTATTAAATTTAGATAAGTTCTATGCTATACCTGGCCATGGTATAGAGGTTGAAATAAAAAATAAGAAAATATATCTAGGTAATGAAAAATTAATGAAAGACAAAAACATAGATATAAGCTTAAAAGAAAAATCTGATAAGCTTGCGGATGAAGGGAAAACACCTATGTATATGGCTATTAATGATAAATTAGAAGGTATTATCGCTGTTGCAGATGTAGTGAAAGAAAGTAGTAAAAAAGCTATAGATATGCTTCATGAAATGGGAATAGAAGTTGCTATGATTACAGGTGATAATAAAAAAACTGCTAGCGCTATTGCAAAGCAAGTCGGAATAGATGTGGTTCTAGCTGAAGTTCTTCCTGAAGACAAATCAAATGAAGTTAAAAAACTTCAAGGAAAAAATAAAGTTGTAGCTATGGTGGGAGATGGTATAAATGATGCTCCAGCTTTAGCTCAAGCAGATATAGGTATTGCAATTGGTTCTGGCACTGATGTGGCGATGGAATCAGCAGATATAGTACTTATGAAAAGTGATTTAGTGGATGTTGTTACTGCTATAAAATTAAGTAAGAGTACTATAAGAAATATTAAGCAAAATCTGTTCTGGGCATTTGCATACAATACTGCGGGAATACCTCTTGCCGCTGGGGTATTTTATGCACTTGGTGGACCTAAGCTTAATCCAATGTTTGCAGCAGGGGCAATGGCTTTAAGCTCAGTATCAGTAGTAACAAATGCTTTACGATTAAGAAAATTTAAGGTATAACATAAATAATTGTAGCATTTGACACACCTAAATTATGATATGTTACATTATTTAGCTTTAAATTATAATTAATATAAGTAAAAAGCATAATGAAAGCAATAATAGAAGAAGCTATAACATATATAAGTTGTTATAGCTTCTATTTTTTTGATAATGATAAAGATGGCATAGTTATTGCTTTGAATAATATATATATTATAAATTTGAAAGGATATAATATATATCCTTAATTGAATATAATTAGATAAATTGACAAGGGAGAGGTATAACATGAAAAAACTGTTTGAAAAATTTTTGAAAAAATTGGAAAAAGCGAATAAAGAGAATTTTGGAAATACAAAATTAGATTGTTGTGATTTAAATAAAAAAGATAATAATATGAATAACAAAAAACAATAGGGGGGATTCATTTATGAATTGTTCAAAAAATAATGATAAAAACAGCAAAGGGTTATTAAAGTATGGAGCTTTAATGATGCTATGCTGTATGATTCCGATATTAATAGTACTGGGATTACCTTTATTTGGAATACAAGGAGGTATTCTTTCGTCGTTAGCATTTCTTTTATGCCCTTTAATGCATGTTGGAATGATATTTATGTTGAAAAAGTCTCATAAGAATAAAGATTGTAACCATCAACAAAATAAAGAATACGTAGAATTAGAAGGAAAAGATTATAAAGTGATAGAAAATAAATAATAATATAAAAGAACTAGTAATTAATAAGGAGGGTATTTAAATGAAAAAAATTATTAATATTGAAGGAATGAGTTGTGGACACTGTGCAGGTAGAGTAAAAAAAGAGTTAGAGGGTATAAATGAAGTTAAGAGTGCTGAGGTAAGTGCTGAAGAGAAAAAAGCAGTAGTAGAACTAGCACATGAAGTAGATGATAAGAAACTAAAAGAAGCAGTTGTTGAAGCTGGCTATGAGGTACTATCAATAGAATAAAATTATATACAAATACAATATGAAAAGGAGAGAAATTTTTCTCTCTTTTTTGTATTAAATTATTGATAATTAGTATAAATTTAAGATTTAGAATTAGGTTTTCTGTTTTTTATTTAAAGATTTAAAAAGAACGATACTTGGCATTGTTATTGCTAATATATAAATTAAAATAAAAAATTAATAAAAGGAGGATATATATGTTTGGTTGTGGATTTGGATATGCATTAGGAGGCCCATGGAGTTATATATATATGGGACTAAGATTTTTATTTATTATAGGAGCTGTTTGGTTTATTGCAAATATGTTTAAAAAGGATTATAAAAAAAGCAATACTGGTATAGAAATATTGAGTCAAAGATATGCAAATGGGGAAATAGATGAAGATGAATATAAGAGAAAGATGGAAATTCTTAGAGATAAAAACTAAAGATTAAATATATATAATGCTAAGAATATATTGTTGACTAAAATAAGTAAATATGATAATCTTTTTATCAAAATGATAAAAATGAAAGTTGGATTAAGAGGTGTTAAAATGTTACATGAATTTTCTAGAACAGAAATGTTAATTGGGACAGGAGAATTAGATAAATTAAAGAAAAGCACTGTAGCTGTATTTGGAGTAGGAGGAGTAGGAACTTTTGCAATAGAGGGATTAGTTAGAAGTGGGGTTGGAAGCTTTATATTAGTAGATGATGATGATGTTTGTCTTACAAATATTAATAGACAGATTCATGCTACGAGAAAGACTGTTGGGAAATCAAAAGTAGAAGTGATGAAAGAAAGAATGTTAGAAATTAATCCTAAAGTAGAAGTGAAAATATTTAAAGAACTATATAATAAAGACAGCGCTGAAAGGTTACTTTCTAATGAATATGATTATGTTATAGATGCTATAGATATGGTTTCTGCAAAACTAGATCTAATAGAAAGGTGTACTAACAAAAATATACCGGTTATAAGCTGTATGGGAGCAGGAAATAAGTTAAGTCCAACTAGGCTTGAAGTTACAGATATATATAAAACATCAATGTGCCCACTAGCAAAAGTTATGAGAAGTGAGCTAAGAAAAAGAGAGATAAAGAAATTAAAGGTTATATATTCTAAGGAAAAGCCTATAACACCAAAAATAGTAGGTGGAGATTGTAAAACAAACTGTATTTGCCCAAATAAAGATAGAACGTGTGTAGAAAGAAGACAAATTCCAGGAAGCGTATCTTTTGTTCCATCTGTTGCAGGGCTTATTATTGCATCAGAAGTTGTAAAAGACATAATAGGATATACAGAAAATTAAAGGTGGGGTAGACGTTGAATTTAGAAGAGAAATATATAAAACTTAAAGAGATTATTAAAAATTTAGAAAGTGTAGCAATAGCTTTTTCCGGAGGAGTAGATAGTACTTTTTTATCTAAAGTATGTAAAGATGTACTAGGAGACAAAGCGATAGTTGTAACAGCAAAGTCATCGACTTATCCAGAAAGAGAATTTAAAGAATCACAAAAACTAGCACATGACATAGGTATAAAGCAGATTGTAATTGTATCAGAAGAGACTGAAATAGACGGATTTACAAAAAATCCTCCAAATAGATGTTATTATTGCAAACATGAACTTTTTTCTAAAGTAGGAGAAGTAGCTCAAAAACATGGAGTAAAATATGTCTTGGATGGTTCTAACTTTGATGACTTAGGAGATTATAGACCAGGTATGAAGGCCGCAAAAGAGTTACAAGTAATAAGTCCTCTTAAAGAAGCAGGTTTAACTAAAGATGATATAAGAAATTTATCTAAGAAATTAAATTTAGCAACATGGGATAAACCAGCTTTTGCTTGTTTATCTTCTAGATTTCCATATGGTCAAGAAATTACTTTAGAAAAACTTTCAATGGTAGATAAAGCTGAGAATTACTTAAGGGACATTGGATTTAAGCAATTTAGAGTAAGACATCATGGAGATATTGCGAGAATAGAGATATCATCAGATGAAAGAACAAAGATTTTTGATGTAAAAATAATGAATGAAATAAGTAATAAATTAAAAGATATAGGTTTCAATTATGTAACTTTAGATTTACTTGGTTATAGAACGGGTAGTATGAATGAAGTTTTAAAAGAAGAAGATAAAATATAATAATAAAAAAGTCGTTAGTTATATAAAACTAGCGATTTTTTTATTATGCTAAGGGATTATAAAATTTTCGTTCTGTTGATAACATTGATGGAAGAATTATACTTGCAACTAGACGAATTCTTATTGTATTAAATAACTCATAAGTTGTGTCATATGCATAACTTTAAAATTAAATTAGAGTTTTAATATGTATTTATATTTTTATTAAGTAATTTTTTAATTAAAATATCCTTTATAGTGTAGTGTTTATAATGAAAGAAAAATAATATTTTATATTTTATACAAAACATAAAAAGTGGCATTAATATTGCTTAAATAATAAGTATATAAAATGAATACATTGTAACCATTAGAGAGGAGTGTTTTATATGATTTATATTCTTAGAGTCATTTATATAATTTTTATCGGATTTATGGTGTATCGAATGTATAAAAATGGTGGATGTTGTGGTGGACATATGAGTCACTCAAGTGATGAAAAAATAAATGTAAATAAAAATAAGAATGCTAAGAAATTAATAGGTGAAGAAGATATAAAAAATGCGATTGATCTATAAAAATATATAAATTATGTAGAGGAGAGAAGTAGATGTGGTTGAAATTTTTAAAATAGGATATTTTAGTATTTACCTGTTTGGTATAACTATCACATTAGGAATGATATTAGGAACAATAGTTATGTTAAGGGAAGCAAAACGTAAAAAACTATATGGAAATGAATTACTAGATTTAGCAATTTATACAATTGCTGCTTCTGTAGTTAGTGCAAGGCTCTATTATGTACTTGTATTTAACTTTTCTTATTATTTAAAGCATCCGATAGAAATATTTTTCGTAAGAAATGGGGGTTTATCTATACAAGGTGGGTTAATAGGAGGAATCGTTTTTACACTTTTCTATACAAAGAAAAAAGATATTAACTTTTGGAAAGCTGCTGATGCTTTTGCTCCGGGGATAATACTAGGTCAAGCAATAGGAAGAATTGGATGTGATGTATTTGGTATTCCCATGAAAAAGGGATATTTATGGGGTGTAAATTTAAATTCACAGATTGTTCATCCAGTTCAAATTTATGAATTATTACTAGACTTGATCTTATTTACTTATTTGTGGAGAAAAAGAGATAAGACAAAATATGAAGGTCAGTTGTTTATAATATATATAATTGGATTTTCATTAATTAGAGGGGCAGTTGAATTCTTTAGAGATAATCCAATTGTATTCGGTAGTCTGAGTGTTGCACATATTACTAGTTTTATTATTATAGGTTTTGCATTTTTTATTAATAATAAAATAAAAAATAATAATATTAATTATAAAAATAGTGAAAGTAATAAAATCAAAGTTTCTTTTATCGAGTACATGATTATCTTGTTTATTGGTATATCAGGAACTTCACTTTATTACTATATCCACTAACTGTAAAAAATCAATTTAAATACTAGAGCTTTTTTAAACTTACAAAAGTGGCATATATATTGCTTAATGTAAAGGTGAATAAAAAATAATAAAGAGGAGTGGAGAATTATGAAAAAAAGAGGTATCGTATTTGTACTATCAGGAATTCTAATGGTTGGAGGTATAACTGGTTTTTCATATGCTAACGCAAAACCTAATCTTGTTAAAGAAGAAAACAAAGTAAGAATTGAATCAAAATTAGATGAAAAAGAAATGATTAAAATTATGAAGAAAAATGACTTTAAAGATGCAGCAAAAGCTTTGGAAAAGAAAGATTATGAAGCAATGGATGAATTTATGAATAATATGACAGATGATGATTATCAAAAAATGATTGAAATAATGAGAAAAGGTGGATATGAATCTATGGCAAACATGATGGAATCTGTTAGTAGAGAAGATATGATAGAAATGCATAATGCTATGGGTGGATCAGAATCATGCCACGGAGACAATAATAATATGATGGGAAGTTTTTAATTTATAAAATTGTATAAACTATGATATTACATTAGTAGAGTTCATATTATTTATAGGCCCAGTATATTTTTAATATGCTGGGTTTAATGTTTTTTATGGCTAATTAAATGGTATTGATTCATATACTACAGTATTTAGTGGATTTAATACAATAGATGTAAAAAATAAGGAGGTATTGTAATGGAGTATCAAAAAGAAAGTAATTGTAATAAGAGTATAGGTCTTTTAAAATTTATATTATTATCTATAGGTGTGATGCTAATTTCTATTTTTTATTTTATGAAATAAAAAATATATAGTTAAAACAAGATGGGGATGTATATGATATGTAGGATATGAATCAATTAATGTTGGAAAACTTACAAACATAATATATTTGACATAATAAATTAAAGGAGTTATGTAGTATGAGAAGAGGAGATATAATTATTATTTTATTAGTAGTAATTATTAGCATTGGAGGAATGGTATCTGTTAACAAAGTAAGTGTAGATATGGATAAAAAATATGTAGTAATAAAAGTAGAAAATGAAACAGTACAAAAAATTTTGGTTGATAATAAAACCGAAGGAATATATAAATTTAGGTTTAATAATGAGTACGGATATGTTGAAGTGAAAAATGGAAGAGCAAGGATGATTGAGATGGATAAAAGAATATGTCCACGAAAAATTTGTTCTGAAATTGGATGGATAGATAAGCAATACCAAAGTATTGTTTGTTTACCAAATAAAATTTTAGTAAAGATTGAGAGTGTGTAAGGATGCTTTATAAATAGGCATTCTTATTTTTTTGCGTTATATTAAAAAAATTTGGCATGATAATTGCTTTGAATTTAATTAGGGATTAAATATGGAGGGATAAAAATGTTATGTCCAAACTGTAGCTGGGGAAATCTTAGAAAAATCGGACGGAATATATATTATTGTAAAAATTGTTTTCATGAAGTTGAAAAAAAATCAAATATAATTATTTTATTTGAGCTAGATGGAGATGGAACAAGAAAAAAAGTTTTTACAGTAAATATTGAGACTGAATCAGAAGAAGCAATATAAAACCTTAAATATTTAGGGAAATTTGATTTATAAAAAAGAAAAGGAGAGATAGTGTGAAGTATGAAACTAGTGATGAAATCGATATTTTGAAAAAACAAATAGAAGATAAATTTATAAAAAATAATATGAATATAGATGAAAATATAATAAATCTTAGTAAGAAATTAGATATTTTAATAGTAGATTTTATGAGAAAAAAACGACACAATTAAAAACAAATGTCAACGAGGAGGAAGTAATGAATAAGAAAAAAATAATTACAGGTATTATAGGATTAAGCCTATTTATGCAACCTTTTATAGGAAATAGTATTTATGCAGACAATGAAATTAGCATAACAAAACCATTAAAAGCTGGAACGAGAGGTGAATCGGTTGTATCGCTTCAAAAAAGGTTAGAAAGTTTAGGGTATTTTAACTATAAGGCAACAGGTTATTTTGGAAATATAACTAAAGAATCTTTAAAAAAATTTCAAAGAGATAGAAATCTTACTGCGGATGGAATAGTAGGAAAGTACACTATAGCTGAATTAAATAAAACAAAAGAAACATTAACTCCTGTAAATAGAGGAACTACAGAAAATACAATTTCTAATTGGACTTGGTTTGGAAAGATAACAAATATAATTTCAAGAGGAACTACTTTTAAAGTTATAGATGTATATACAGGAAAAGAATTTAATGTCAAAAGAACTTATGGAACTAACCATGCAGATTCAGAAACATTAACAAAAGAAGATACAAGGATTATGAAAGAATTGTATGGTGGTAAATGGTCTTGGGATAGAAGACCTATTATCGTTGAAGTTAATGATATGAAAATTCCAGCATCTATGGCTGGTATGCCACATGGATCAGATTTTATAGGCCATAATTCTATGAATGGTCATTTTGATATTCATTTTTTATTAAGTAAAACGCATGGCAGCAATAGAGTAGAATCAAAGCATCAACAGGCAATTAAGATAGCAAATAAATATTTAGGACAAGAATAATAAATAAAGATGCAGAAAGTTGACCCTATACGATTAGAATGAGTTCATAATTCATATAGATCTCTTTAAAAATTTTGAGCATATTTTTATTATCAGAAATAAGGAGAGTTTAAAGTGAGTAAAAAAATAAGTTTAAGAAAAGGAAAAATGATACAAATAAATGCAATTTTTCAACTGTTACTAGTTATATTCTTAAGTGTAACTGTTTTTGGGAGTATGATAAAATTTACTTTGAATTTCAAAGTATGGTACTACACTGAGATTTACTATCTGGGTATTGAAAAACAGTCAAATTTAGAAAAAGAAGAAATTATGAAAAACTATAATTATGTTATTGATTATTTGCAAAATAAAGAAAAGGAAGATTTTAATCTTCCATCATTACCGTCATCTGAAAATGGAAAAATTCATTTTAAAGAAGTAAAAAATATATTTCTTATACTAGAAAGAATATTATGGACTACTTTAACTCTAAGTATTTTTGGAATATACATACAATGTAAAAAAAAGGAATTTAATTTTATAAAGCAAGTATCTAATATGTTATGTATTACACCATCGATATTAATATTGATTTTTATTATTAATTTTGATACAAGTTTTACAATATTTCATAAAATATTCTTTAGAAATGAATATTGGATTTTTAATCCAAATACAGATCCGATTATCAGATTATTACCTCAAGAGTTTTTCCTTCATTCAGCATTAATGATATTAATTCTATGTATAATGAGTGGAGTTCTTTTAAGAATTATTTATGAAAAAAATTTTAAAATAGATAATAGAGTAATAAAAAAACATTCTAATCTTTGTTCTTAAATATATAAGAGTAATAAGAAGTACAAGGTAAGATGCAAAAAATAGAAGAATTGTCTATGTATGTTTAACTGAATTAGGTAAAAAATGTAGATAAGAATTAATGCATGAAAGATGTCACTATTCTGAAAGAATCATCTAATAAAAAATAAGGTAGAAAATGAAACAGTACAAAGGATTTTGCTTGATAATAAAGCAAAAGGAGTATATAAATTTAAGTTTAATAATGAGGACGGATATTTTGAAGTGAAAAATGAAAGTACAAGGATATTTGGGATGGATAAAAGAATATGTCCACGAAAAACTTGTTCTAAAACTGGGTGGATAGATAAAAAATATCAGAATATCGTATGTTTATCAAATAAAATTTTCTGTATTGTATTCAAAATGAAGTTGTTATAATTATTCTCTATACTGAGGTTCTTCAGATTTTACAAAATCAAGTCTGCTTTGAAGTGATTGAGCTGTATTCTGAGTAGTTTGTGCTAATTGATTAAAAAGTTGTTTAGCTTGTTGATCATTTGTATCCATTGAAAATGTTTTAAGTTGTGATGATAATCCTTGAGCACTTGCTAAAGCTTGTTCTAGTTTATTAACTGTAGCCATATAAATTCCTCCTCTTATAAACTTTATGATTATTATATGCAAATATAATTATTTGATTATTCGAAATGATATGAAATTTATTCCAAGGTAAAAGTTTTGATACTGTTAAATTTCGTTTTATGAGAATACTATATTTATTTTTGATAAAAATAATATAGTAAGGAGGTGTAATTATGCAAATACAACTTAGTCAAAAAGAAAGAATGTACTTAGAAGATGGAAAAATTCAAGAGGGGTTATGTGTTCAAAAATATCAAAAATATGCTCAACAAGCTCAAGGTCAGCAATTGAAACAGCTTTTCAATAAAATTGCTACAGAGGAGCAGCATCATCTTGACATGATTAATCAGTTACTTCAAGGTCAGCAGCCAAATATGGCACATCCTCAACAGCAACAAAATCAAACTGCTTCTCAAGATACTATGAATAATGAAAATGATAAAAATCTTTGTAGAGATTTATTATCTACAGAAAAATATGTTTCAAGTACTTATGATACAGCTGTTTTTGAATCTGCTAATCCAGCAGTTAGACAAGCTTTTCAACATATTCAACAAGATGAACAAAAACATGGAGAAGAACTTTTTAATTATATGAATAGCCATGGGATGTACAATGTTAAATAAATTTAAAGATAAGCTTAATATTTTTATTAAGCTTATCTTTAAATAAATTTCATACAAAAGGTGATTTTATGGATATGCATACTATTTTCTTTGAAGGAGAAAAATTTGGTATATTAGAGTTATTTATTAGAGCATCTATTTTATATTTTATGTTGTTTGGATCAGCTAAAATTATGGGGTTTCGACAACCAGGAATAGTAACTCCATATAATTTTTTAATGGCAGCTGGAATTAGTCATATTGCAGCCGCTCGTATGGTAAACCCAAAAGCGAGATTAGTAGATGCAATGTCTATAATTATTATATATACTTTGATTAATTTATTTATATCATATTTATATTTTAAATTACCGTCTATTACTTCTCAAAAACCAATTATATTAATAAAAAATGGAAAAGTAATAAAGAACAATCTTTTAAAAGCAAAGTTGACAATTGATAATTTATTTTCTATATTAAGACAAAAAGATGCTTCTAATATTGAAAAAGTAGAATATTTAATATTCGAAGCAACGGGGGACTTTAGTATAGCATTAAATAACAATACTCTTCCTGTAATTAAAAAAGATATGGGGATAGAGCCGCCTCCGGACAGTTTATCTGAAATTGTAATTTATAAAGGAAAAGTAGATCAGAAAATTCTTACCAATAATAATCTTAATCATGACTGGGTTATAAATGAGCTTAAATTGAATAATATAAACAATATAGAAGATGTTTATTTAGGGATTTTAACTCCAAATAAAAAGTTATATATAAATATGTAGGAGGGAATTTAATGCCACAGATTTTTGGAGTTATAAAAGAAATATCATTAGTTGGATTTATTATAAGAGCTTTTATAGTAGGCATTATAGTTTTTTTAGTAGGAAGAAATATACCAAAACGAACTATAAATCAGCTAACTGCATATGATTTTGTACTCGCATGGATATTAGGTGCTCTTACAGTTGCTCCACTATTAGACGGAAAAATTTCATTTACATATATAATTATACCATTATTAACTTTATTTTTATGGCACTTTATATTGGATTATATATCTTTAAAAAATAGAAAAATAGCTTTATATTTTAATGGGAAACCTGTTATTTTAGTAGATAATGGAAAATTAATAAAAAAAAATATGAAAAAACACTTTATAAATATTGATTTACTTTTGAGTGAATTACGAATTAAAAATATTTTTGATATTTCAGAAGTTAAGTATGTAATTTTAGAGCCAAATGGACATTTTAGCGTTACAAAAAAAGAGTCACATAGACCTGTTACTCCCATAGATGTTAAATTATTTGCTAAACCTACAGATTTACCTTTAGTTATTATAAATGATGGAAAACTATTTGAAGAAAATTTAGTCAAATCAGGAGTAGATAGAACTTGGCTTATGAATAATCTTGCTATGTACAATATAGATGATGTAAAAAATGTTTATCTTTGTACTATAGATAGTTTTAAAAAAATATATGTTGCCAAAAAACTTTAATAAAACTTATATCAATAAAAAGAATAATAAATAAAGAGGTGCAAAAATTTGAAATTAGATTTCAAAAAAAATTTAGGAAGTATAGATAAAATTATAAGGACAGTATTAGGGTTAGTATCAATATGGTTAGCATATAATAAAATAATAACAGGGTGGATAGCTAATCTTGTTATAACATTTGGGTTGTTACAATTTATAGAAGCATATTTAGGATATTGAATTGCATATGATTTAATGGGGTGGTCAACCTTAAAAAGATAGATTTATATATTAAGATTCAGTTATGATTTTAAACAATAAAAATTAAGTTAAAATAAAAGATGCATTGATATGCATTTTTTTTAATTTAATTATAAAAATGGCATGATTATTGCTTTAAATATAAGATATATTATATACTAGGAAGGGATGACTATGAAAAAAAGAACTTTTGTAATAGGAATAGCTATATGTATTATAATACTATGTATATCGTTGTATTATAATCAAAATAATTTTTCATATAGTAGTAGTATGTGTGGCAGCGGTATGCATGGGTTAAGGTATATGGGATTATATTATTTTTCAGTAATAGTAATTATATTATTAGTTTTTATAATGTATTTTAAGAAAGAACAAAGGATATGCTCTTTTTGTAAATCAAATGTGCATGAAACATGGAATGTATGCCCTTATTGTGAAAATAAATTAGATAAGTAGACATGCTCTGGTAATAAATTAATTTACCAGAGTTTACACTATTATAGAAAATGTGTGTATAAAGAGTTTCGCTGGTAAAATACAACTATATAATAAATTTCAAGGAGATACAGTATGGTAAATGAAAACAACAAAAGAGATTTAATTTTTATTGGGTTAAATATAGTTATTATAACATTACTACATTATTTTACTACATCTGCAAAATGGGATATACATGATTTTTATAGAAGGTTATATTATATTCCAATCATTGTATCAGCCTATAAATTCAGGTTAAGAGGAGGCATCTTTGCTTCGTTAACAGTATTCTTATTTTATGCGCCTCATATGCTAATCTACTTTAGGGAGATTAATATAGCTAGTTTAAATCAGATTTTAGAAATTGTAATGTTTGTTGTTATAGGCAGCATAACAGGTTTTTTAGCAGAATCAGATTTCAAAAAAAAGTTGATGTTAAAAATTCAAATAAAAAAAATAACAGATCTTGAAAATTATACGCAAAACATATTAAATAGCATAACTAATGGACTTATTGCAGTAGATAGGGATTTGAGAATAAAATCTATAAACAAGGAAGGTCAAGAATTATTTAATTTAGATGAACATTATTTAGAAAAAAAATTAGATAGTTTATTTATCGAGTATGAAAAAATTGAAAAAATACTAACAGATTTACTTATAGAAAATAAAAAAATGTTAAATATTGAAACTAAATGTAAGCGTAAGAATGGAGATGTTTTGGATGTAAGACTGTTGTCATACCCTCTTAAAAATACTACAGGAAACATAGAAGGAGTAGTACTTATAATAGAAGATATATCAGAAATTAAAAAGCTTGAAAAACAAGTAAGAAGAGCAGATAAACTTTCTGCTGTAGGAGAGTTAGCATCTGGAGTAGCGCATGAAATTAGAAATCCATTAGGTATTATAAAAACCATATCTCAAACAATCAATGAAGATATTAAAGATAACAACATAGAGCAAGAAGAAATAAAAGAAGGAATTGATATTATTATTCATGAGATTGATAGGGCCAATTCTGTAATTAAGGGGTTGCTAGATTTTGCAAAACCAAGTATATATCAAATAAAAATTCAAAGTATTGATAAATTACTAAATGATATATTACTTATTACTAATAAGTATGCAAAGCAGCAAAATGTGAGAATAAACTATGTTTGTAAAGAAGATAAAAATATATTAATAGATGGAGAAAAACTCAAGCAAGCTTTTGTAAATATAATATTTAATTCTGTACATGCTATGCACAGTGGAGGAAATATCAATATTAGCTTATGTATACAAATGGATTGGGTCAAGATATCTTTTGAAGATGAAGGAATTGGTATACCTAAGAATAAATTAGAAAAAATATTTGAGCCTTTTTACACCACAAAAGATATAGGAACAGGACTTGGATTATCTATTACTCATAGGATTATAGAAGAACATAAGGGGTATATAAATGTAGAAAGTGAAATCGGAAAAGGAACGAAACTAGATATTTATATTCCATCTAATCATGAGAAAGGAGATGAAAAAATTGAAAAAGATACTAATTGCAGATGATGAGCAAAATATGCTTTGGGCAATAAAAAGAGCATTAAAAGGTAAAGGATATAAAATTATTACAGCATCAGATGGATTAGATGCACTGGAAAAGTTTAAATCGAACGAACCTGATCTTGTACTTATAGATTTTAAAATGCCTAAAATGGATGGTATGGAAGTTTTAAAAGAAATAAAGGATGCGAACTCAAAAATACCTGTTATTATGATTACAGCCCATGGCACAATGGAATCTGCTGTTGAAGCTATGAAAATTGGAGCTTTAGATTATATTTCAAAGCCATTCGATATAGATGAGTTAAAAATTCAAATAAAAAAAGCACTTGAAATTGGGGATATGAAGGAACAAATAGATTTTTTTAAAGAAGAAATAAGAAAAATCACAGGGAAACCAATAATAGGTGATAGTCCTCATATGAAAAGAGTAATGGAAGTAGTAGAACGCGTTTCAAAAACTAATGCAACGGTATTAATAACAGGAGAAAGTGGAACTGGAAAAGAACTAATAGCAAGTGCCGTACATTATAGCAGCGATAGAAGCGATAAACCCTATATAACAGTAAATTGTGGTGCTCTTCCTGAAAATTTGCTTGAAAGTGAGTTATTCGGACATGATAAAGGATCTTTTACTGGAGCCGTAAGTAAAAAGTTAGGAAGATTTGAAAGAGCAAATAAAGGAACTATTTTTTTAGATGAAATAGGAGAACTAAGTCTAACTGTTCAAGTAAAACTCTTAAGAGTATTGCAGGAAAAAGAGATAGAAAGAGTAGGTGGAACCGAAACGATTGATGTAGATGTTAGAATTATTGCTGCAACAAATAAGGATTTAAAAAAAATGGTTGAAGAAGGCACTTTTAGAGAAGATTTGTATTATAGATTAAATGTTATACCTATACGATTACCTGCATTAAGAGAAAGAAAGGAAGACATTAAATTATTAGTTCAGTATTTTTTAGAAAAATACTCTAAAGAAATGGGAAGAGATAGTATGAAAATCAGTGTAGAAGCAATAAATACTTTAACTGATTATAGCTTCAAAGGAAATATAAGAGAACTTGAAAATATAATTGAAAGATTAGTTATATTGAGTGAAAATAAATTGATAGATAAAGATGATTTACCTAGAGAAATACTATATGAGAGTGATAGAGAATTTCAATTTAAATTACCTCAAAGTGGAATAAATTTAGAAGAAATAGAAAAAAGTTTTATATTGCAAGCTTTAAAAATATGTGATTATAATCAAACAAAAGCAGCTAAACTTTTAGGAGTCACAAGACATACTCTTATATATAGAATGGAAAAATACAATATAAGCTAAAATGAGAATTCTAATATTAGGATTCTCATTTTTGCGTTAAAGAACACATCTTGTGTGGCATATAACACATATTAAATAATATTTATAACAATTTAATTGAAATATTATTTAAAAATTCAGCATTACGAAGATTAAAACTATATAAATAAAAAATCAGAGTTTGGCACGAAAATTGCTAATAGTATATTCCAGACATTAAATTTTAATAACATATGAATATATAATAATATAGTGAGGATGTTGAAAAATGAAGGAGCGGTGTTATGAAAGTAATTAAGTTGTATGTAGATGGGATGGTTTGTAATAGCTGTGAAAATATTATAAGAGATGCTTTGTTAGAAGTTGATGGAGTTAGTAATATTAATGTAGTATTCAAAAACTCCAATGTTGAAATAAGTTATAATGAAAATAAAGTAAGTGAAAAAACTTTAAAGCAAATAATTGAAAATGAAGGATATGAAGTTGTTGAAAAACCGAATGGTTCAAACAAATCTACTTTCGGGTTACTAATATTAATTTTTAGTGCATTTTATATTATAAAAAATACAATCGGATTTAATTATATTCCAGAAGTAAATGAAGGAATGGGATATGGATTGATTTTTATAGTTGGAATTTTAACATCTATTCACTGTATTGCTATGTGCGGAGGAATTGCTCTCTCTCAAAGTGTGAATAATAATTCAAATAATAAAGTAAAAACCTCTATACTTTATAATATAGGAAGAGTAATTTCTTATACTTTAATTGGAGGTATAGTCGGCGGGTTAGGACAAATAATAGAACCTTCAGGTGAATTTAAAGGTATTGTTGCTATTTTTGCAGGAATATTTATGATTTTATTAGGTTTAAAAATGTTGAATATAATTTATATTCCTAGATTTTTTAAATTTAAAGTAGTAATGCCCAAATTTATAACTAATAGTATAAATAAAAATAATGCTATAACACCTTTTTTTATAGGTGTTGCTAATGGTTTTATGCCATGTGGACCTCTTCAAACAATGCAACTGTATGCTTTGGGAACAGGAAGTTTTGTAAAAGGGGCTTTATCAATGTTTTTATTTAGTTTAGGGACAGTTCCTCTTATGCTTGGGTTTGGAGCTATCACTTCTATATTAGGTGCTAGATTAAATAAAAAAATATTAAAAATTAGTTCTATATTAGTTATAGTATTAGGTATAATAATGGCAAACAGAGGGTTAGCTTTATCTGGAGTTTCATTCGATGTTCCTATATTTGAAAATTCAACAAAAGATATGAAAACAGCAAAAATAGAAAATGGAAAACAAGTAGTTAATTTAACTGTTAATAATAGCCAATATATACTAGACTCTAAAGTAGTTAAAGTAGGAGAACCAGTAAAAATAAATTTAAATGTAGAAAGTTTAAATGGATGCAATAATCCAATTACAATTTCAAAATATGGAATAGAAGCAGATCTAAGTAAAGATAGTACTATTGAATTTATACCTGATAAAGAAGGACCTATAACTATAAGCTGTTGGATGGGAATGATTACAACAAAATTGTATGTAGTTGATGATTTAAGCAATGTTGATAATAATGAATTCGATTCTAATGAAGACTATAATAATGGATTTAGCGGCTCGGGTTTTTGTAGTGTTCAATCAGAAAATAAAGCTAAAGTTGCAGATATAAATAATAATAATCAAGTTATTCAGATGAATGTAAACTCTAGTGGATATAATCCAAATATTTTAGTTGTACAAAAAGATATACCTGTTACATGGGTTATAAATGGAGAGGAAATTAACTATTGTAATAATTCAATTATAATTCAAGGAAATGATTCAAAAATAGATCTTAAAGAAGGAAAAAATGAATTGAGATTCACACCAAATGAAATTGGTGAAATTGAATTTTCATGCTGGATGGGTATGCTAAGCGGTAGAATAGTTGTAGTAGATGATATAAATAATGTGGATTTAAAATTATTACAGGAAACAGCGAATCAAAATATTCAAAGTGATGGAGGTTGCTGTGGAAATTAATAGTCCGGTATTTCAAATACAGGACTATTTTTCTTTTATCTTCTATAAAATTATGTATATAAAAAAGATAATATTGACACATTAAAGTGTATACACATATACTGTATATAGATATATTTAAATATATCTATATAAAAGAAAGGAGATATTTTTAAAATGAAAGAAAAAAATATAAAAAATACAGGATTGGATTTTTTTGGAAGATATCTTACGATATGGGTAGCTATATGCATAATAGTAGGGGTCGGTATAGGTCAAATCTTTCCTGATTTTCCTAGAGTATTAAGTAAATTTGAATATGCAAAAGTTTCAATTCCAGTAGCTGTACTTATATGGATTATGATTTATCCTATGATGCTTAAAATTGATTTTTCAAGTATTATAAATGCCACTAAAAAACCAAAAGGACTAACAGTAACTTGCGTTACAAACTGGTTAATAAAGCCATTTACTATGTATTTGATAGCAGCATTTTTCTTTAAAATAGTTTTCAAAAATTTAATTCCAGCAAACTTAGCATCTGATTATCTAGCTGGAGCAGTACTTTTAGGAGCAGCACCTTGTACGGCTATGGTATTCGTTTGGAGTCATTTAACAAAAGGGGATCCTGCTTATACAGTAGTTCAAGTTGCTATAAACGATCTTATTTTACTATTTGCATTTACACCTATAGTTGCATTCTTGCTTGGAGTAAGTGATGTAGTTGTTCCGTATGATACATTATTTTTATCAGTGATTTTATTTGTAGTTATTCCTTTGGTTGGTGGATATTTATCTAGGAAATACATTATAAAGAACAAAGGAATAGAGTACTTTGAAAATATATTTCTTAAAAAATTTGACAATATAACAATGATAGGGTTGTTACTTACTTTAATTATAATATTTTCTTTTCAAGGTGAAGTAATAATTAATAATCCAATTCATATTGGATTAATAGCTGTACCACTTATAATTCAAACGATTTTTATATTTTTTATCGCATATCTTTGGGCAAAAGCATGGGAATTACCTCATGATATAGCGGCACCTGGAGCAATGATTGGAGCAAGTAACTTTTTTGAATTGGCAGTAGCTGTTGCAATATCTTTATTTGGTTTACAATCTGGAGCAACTCTTGCAACCGTAGTTGGAGTATTAGTTGAGGTTCCTTTAATGCTTGCTCTTGTTAAAACAGCTAATAAAACCAAACATTGGTTTTGTAAATAAAAAATAAAAAGGAGTGGTTTTTATGAAAAAAATGATTATATTTGATCCAGCAATGTGTTGTTCAACAGGTGTTTGTGGACCTTCAGTAGATCCAGAATTACTGAGAGTATCAACGGTTATTAATAATTTAAAAAACAATGGAATAGTGGTTGAAAGATATAATTTAGCAAGTGAACCACAGGCATTTGTAGATAATAAGATGATAAATGAATTACTAAATAATGAAGGTGTAAATATTCTACCAGTAACAATTGTCGATGATAAAATAGTGAAAACTAAGGAATATCTTAAAACTGAGGAATTTTACAAATTACTAGGTGTATCAAATGATGTATTAAAAGTTTCTAAATCTAATGGGTGCAATTGTAAAGATGGATGTTGCTAATTATAAAGGAGCGATATAGATGACTAACTTTAATCCTAATAAAATAGATTTAACTAAATATTTATTTTTCACAGGAAAAGGCGGAGTGGGTAAAACATCAACAGCTTGTGCTACTGCCATAACTTTAGCAGATCAAGGTAAAAAAGTTATGCTTATAAGTACAGATCCAGCTTCGAACTTACAGGATGCATTCAATACTGATCTAAATAATAAAGGTGTTCAGATAAAAGAAGTTCCGAATCTAGTAGTAGCAAATTTTGATCCAGAGGAAGCTGCAAAAGAATATAAAGAAAGTGTTGTAGGTCCGTATAGAGGAAAGCTACCTGATGTAGTAATAAAAAATATGGAGGAGCAACTTTCAGGTTCATGCACAGTTGAAATAGCAGCATTCAATGAATTTTCAAATTTTATAACAGATAAAAAAGCAGAAGAAGAATTTGACCATATTATATTTGATACTGCACCAACAGGTCATACTCTTAGAATGTTACAACTTCCATCAGCATGGAGCAATTTTATTAGTGATAATAAGCATGGAGCATCATGCTTAGGTCAATTAGCAGGGCTTGAGAGCAAAAAAGAGGTTTATAAAAACGCAGTAGATATTTTAGCAAATAAAAACTTAACAACTCTTATATTAGTTTCTCGTCCAGAAGAATCTCCTTTAAAGGAAGCAGAGAGAGCATCAAAAGAGCTTTTAGATTTAAAAATAAACAATCAAATTCTTATAATAAATGGTGTACTTAAAGATTTTGATGATGAGTTATCTACAAATATTTTTAAGAAACAGCAAGGTGCATTACAAAATATTTCAAGACATTTAAGTGAATTACAAACATTTGAAATTCCACTTAGACCGTATAATGTTACTGGTATCGAAAATATAAGATTATTTTTGAAAGAAAATAATGTTAAGTATAGTAATGAGACTTTGAGTATAGATGTTATACCTAAGTTAAAGGATGTTATTGAAAATCTATATAATTCTAATAAAAAGGTTATTTTCACAATGGGCAAAGGTGGTGTTGGGAAAACAACTATAGCAGCTACTATTGCACTTGGTCTTGCTAAAAAAGGTAAAAAAGTGCATCTTACAACTACTGATCCGGCAGATCATTTGAAATTTGTACTTGATGAAAGTTATGGAATTACATTAAGTCATATTAATGAGAAAAAAGAACTTGATAATTACAAAGAGGAAGTATTAAGTAAGGCAAGAGAAACTATAGGAGAAGAGGATCTTGCTTATATAGAAGAAGATTTAAGATCTCCTTGTACTCAAGAAATAGCTATATTTAGAGCTTTTGCACAGATAGTTGATAGATGCGAAAATGAAGTTGTTGTAATAGATACAGCGCCAACTGGACATACGCTTTTACTTTTAGATTCAACTCAAAGCTATCATAAGGAAATTGAGCGTTCACATGGAGATATTCCTGAATCAGTTAAAAAACTTTTACCAAGGTTGAGAAATGATAAAGAAACAGAAGTTATAATAGTAGCTTTAGCTGAAGCAACTCCAGTATATGAAGCTATGAGATTACAAGATGACTTAAATCGAGCAGGAATAAATAGCAAGTGGTGGATAATTAATTCAAGTTTATTAGCTACAAACACAACCAATGAAATTTTAAAAGCAAAAGCAAGTAATGAAATTGCTTGGATTAATAAAGTTAATGAAATTTCAAAAGGTAATTTTGCAGTTATTAAATGGAACAACGAAGAAATCAAGGGTGAAAAATTATTAGATTTATTAATGTAAATAAAAAATCCACTATAAGTAAGATGAGATTTTTCTTATAGTGGATTCTTTTAATTGAACTACTATATATAAATGATATTGACATATTAAATTTTATATGGATATACTTCATATATAGATTTAAATACATATATGGAGGTTAAATAAAATATGGACAAAATGGTTGAAATATTCAAGGCTCTATCTGATAAAAATAGACTCCTTATTTTAGATATGCTTTCATGTGGAGAATTATGTGCTTGTGATATTATAGAAGGATTAAACTTAACTCAACCGACTATTTCGCATCATATGAAGATTTTACAAAAGGCAGATTTAATAAATGTAAGAAAAGAAGGAAAGTGGATGAGATATTCTTTGAATTTAGAAGTTATAAAAGAATCAATAAATTATATAAACATACTTGCATCACCTAAAGATGATTGTATTTGTAAAGGAATAAAAAAAGATTGCAATGACTAAATGGAGGGAATTAATATGAAAATAGCAGTAATAGCAGACGTTCATAGTAATATTTATGCATTAGAGAAAGTAGTAAATGATATAAAAGCAAAAAATTTAGATTTAACAATTTGTGTTGGAGATTTAGTAGGATATGCTACATTTCCAAATGAAGTTATAAATTTAATCAGAAGAGAAAATATATTAACTGTAATGGGAAATTACGATGATGCAGTAGGTAATATAAGATTTATATGTGGATGCGATTATCCAGATCCTAAGGATGCTGAAAATGCAACAAAATCTCTTATGTATAGTATTGAAAATACAAATGAAGAAAATAAAGAATTTTTAGCAAACCTTCCAAAAGAGATGACTTTGACATTTGAAGGAAAGACTATTAAATTCGTTCATGGAAGTCCAAGAAAGTTAAATGAATACTTAAAAGAGGATTCTAAAGAAGCTGAAGAAGTTATGGAAGAATTCAATGAAGATATTTTAGTATGTGGACATACTCATAAACCGTATTATAAAATGTATGGAGATAAAATGCTTGTAAATAGTGGAAGCGTAGGTAAGTCTAAAACAGGAAGTCCAGATGCAAACTATGTGATAATAGATATAAAGAATGAAAATGTAGAAATTGTACAAGTTGCTTATGACTTTGAAAAAACAGCAAAAGCTATAGAAGAAAGTGTCTTACCTAATGAATTTGCAGAAATTATAAGAACGGGCAGAGCATAAATATATTAATTGTATCAAATAAAAAAGGTAGAGATTCAGTTTTCTCTATCATTTTTATTTTTTGATTGTAAAATTATAGTAACTACGGGTTTGAATAGGTATAATAAAAGAAAGCAATGTCATTAGTTAGGAATGACAAAAGGGGGATTTTATATGGGAATATATTTAGATAATGCAGCTACTTCTTTTCCAAAGCCAATACAGGTATCAGAGGCAGTATATAATTTTATGGTCAATATTGGAGCAACATCTGGAAGAGGAGCTTATGAAAAAGCTATGGAGTCAGATAGATTAGTTTATGAAACAAGAAAAAGTATTGCTTCTTTGTTTAAGCAGGATGACCTTAAAAAAGTAATTTTCACATCTAATGTAACAGAATCATTGAATTTAGCTATAAAAGGAATATTAAAAAAAGGAAATCATGTAATTACAAGTTCTCTTGAACACAATGCAGTATGGAGATCTCTTAAAACTCTAGAAAGAGATATTGGAATAAGTATTTCTAAGGTGCCATGCGATGAATACGGATATACAAATCCAGATGATGTTGAAAAATACATAAAAGAAAACACAGCACTGATTATTTTTACACATGCTTCTAATGTAATTGGAACAATACAGCCAATAAGAGAAATTGGATTTATTGCTAGAAGATATAAAATTCCTTTTTTAGTTGATGCAGCTCAAACAGCAGGAGTATATCCTATAGACGTAAAAAAAGATAATATTGATTTATTAGCTTTTACAGGACATAAAAGTTTACTTGGACCTATGGGAACTGGAGGTCTTATTGTAAATTTGGATAAAGATATAAGTCCTCTGAAATCTGGAGGGACAGGTGGAGATTCATCTTATGAATATCAACCAAATTATTTTCCAAATAGATTAGAAACTGGAACGCCTAATGTTGGTGGAATAGTGGGTCTCTTAGAAGCTATAAAGTTTATACAAGAAACAGGTATAGATACAATTTTAAATAAAGAAAAAGAAGTATTATCATATGCACTTAAAAGATTAGAAGAAGTAGAAGATATATCTATTTATGGTCCAAAAGATATTGAAAAAATAGTAAGTGTAATTACATTTAATTTAAAAGATAAATCTGCAGAAGAAGTAGCTTATGAGCTTGATCAAAATTATGACATTATGATAAGAGCAGGTCTTCACTGTGCACCAAGTGCTCATAATGTAATAGGAACACAAAAAATAGGAACGGCAAGAATTGGAATAGGATATTTTAATGAAAAAGAAGATATTGATTTATTAGTAGATGCACTTAAAAAAATAAATAACCAAAATTAGGGGATTAAAATTGGGGGGAGATTATTTGTATTTAAAAGAAGTTAAAATGAATTTTATACAACCTTGTACAGCTGATTCTACAAGAATAAGATTTAAGGCTAAATTTTCAAGTGATATTTCAGAAATATTACCTTACATAAATACTGTTGTAAAAGATGCTATATATAATAAGAAGATTCAAAGCTTAACAATAAGAAAGGAATTTAGAATTATTACAATTTATGGAATGAATTTAGCTGTATCTAAAGCAGTTAATGAATCGGAAGCCTACGAGATAATGGATTTAGTAAAAGATTTAGTTAATAATACATATAAAAGAAAAGATGAAATAGAACCTTTATATGAAATGAGAGAAAAACCTAGTACTTTAGAAGTATATAAATATTTACCAAAACTAAATTGTAAAAAATGTGGAGAAGCAACATGTCTTGCATTTGCATCAAAAATTTTATCGGGCATGCAAACAATAAAAAAGTGTAGACCTATTTATGAAGAAACTAATAAAGAAAATTTAGATAAAGTGGAGAATATGTTGCAAGTTATGGGATATGAATAAAAATTATTTGATAAATAAAAGACCTAGAAGTTGTTTAGAGTATAAAACAACTTTTAGGTCTTTTATAATATAGTAATAAACTTGTATATTTAGTTTGATAAATTTATATTCTCCTTCATATATCAACTTATATTTTTTATCAAAAAAATTACTTCCTGCTATTAGTTTAAATGGAGATGATTTAAAATACATACTCAATTTAAGAATGCCCTAGACTCTAAATTATAACTTATTTATCATTGTATATTTAAGTATTCCTTTTGATTGATAGATTAAGTCTACAATTTTAATTACTATACCAGATACAACCATGAATATTAATCCAACTGATAAACTAAATAATTCTGACGAAAATGGTATATCAAATTGGTTATAAATAAAAGAACTAAAAAAAATACCCAATATAAGCATAAATAAAGGGAATAGATAAACTATAAACGCTATTTGCATAATAGATTTTGTTTCTGTTTCTATCTTCACAAAATCGCCAGATTTAGCGTTTAGCGTATTCTCTATATTTACATATATTCCAGTGGTACTACAACCACCTTTACAGCTAGAACATTTTTCGCCACATGCACTTGCTCTTCTTATTTCTAGTTTTGCAAAATTATCTTTTGTTTTTACAACTCTTCCTATGTTATCCATAAAAACACTCCTCTCTATATAAATTTATATGCAAAAATTATGCCAAGTCAACAAAATATATAGAGAATCCATTAAATAACTTATTTTAAAATATAAATAAAAATAAGAATAAATAAAAATAAGATATATATTGATCTATATGACACAGCATTCATAGGATTTCACACAATAGTAACAACTGTTCCTATTGGAATAATATTATATAGTTCTATAATATCCTTATTATACATTCGTATACATCCATTTGAAATTGATTTTCCTATTGATAATGGGTTGTTTGTACCATGTATACCGTAATGAGGTTTGCTAAGACCTAGCCATCTTTCGCCAAAAGGCCCTCCAGGTTTATAAGCTTTGTTTATTATTGTGAATGTACCTTTTGGAGTAGGAGTAGAAGGCTTACCTATAGCTATGCTATATGATTTAAACCATTTATTGTTTTTAAATAAAGTAAGTATACGATTATTGGTATTTATAGTAATCTTATAATTTGAAGCTCTGTTGGAATACATATTACCACCTCGAATCCGTCTTATTCAAGTAATTATAATCTATTGTATTATATAGTATATATTTTTTTTAGAAATTGTTTCTAATATATATTGAGCTATATTAAAATTTTTAAGTCAAAACACTTTTTCATTCGTATTGTTTTATGTAATCGATTATAATCAATATACAAAGAGGAGGTAATATACTAGATGATAGATGAGAAATTGCAACAAGGTATAAATAGTGGCAATCCTAAAACTTATGATTTTCTAATTAATGAATATAGTAAGTTGCTTTGGATCATTGCCTCGGGTGTACTTAAAAATGTTGGAAGTAGAGAAGATATAGAAGATTGTGTAGCAGAAAGTTTTACATATTTATGGGAGCATCCTGAAAAATACAATCATCAAAGGGGAAGCATTAAATCATACTTATGCATTATTACAAAAAGTAAAGCAATAGATAAAGTAAGGAAGATAAATAAAACTACAACTTTACCATATGATGAAGAGTTAAAAGTAAAAACTGAAGACATAGAGGAAGCGTTAGTAAATAAGCAAATGGTTAATGATATTTATGAATTTGCAAAAAATCTTAAGCAATTAGATAGTGAAATTTTTATACTTAGATATTTTTATCAATTAAAACCTAGAGAAATTTCAGATAAATTAAAGATTACAGTCAAAGAAGTGAGTAATAGACTTTACTATAGTAGAAAGTCTTTGCTTACAAAAATTAAATTATAAATTTTAGGAGGAAGACTATGGAAAAATATGATAACCTTATGTCAGAGCTTGAGAAAGAAAATCTTGATATGATTGCAAACGAACTTCCTGAGTTTACAAATGAAAATTTAACTAATATAAAAAATAAATTTAACGAAAAAACTATAAATAAATCAAGTAGGCTTAAAAAAATAATTAGAAAAAGCTTTATAACAGCAGCTTGTATATGTTCTATTTTTGTAGGTTTAGTTAATGCAAATAATGCATTTGCAGCAAATTTACTAGATGTCCCAGTACTTGGTGATATAGTAAAAATTGTAACCATTGATAAATTAGCACTGTATGATAAGTATAAAGAAATAAATATAGAAATACCTTCTATTGAAGGACTTGAAAATAATGATGTTCAAGACGAAATAAACAGAATTTTAAAAGAACGTGCTATAGCTGTATATGATAATGCTATTGAAAACTCAGAGGAAATAAAAGAACAATCTCAGAATTCAGGATTTTCAAAGCTGATGCCTGAGATAGTAGATCAAAGTTATACAACACTTACAAAGAGTGATGACATGTTGTCATTTAAAGTTGTTACAACTCAAATAAAAGCAAGTGGATATGAAACTGCTGACTTTTATAATGTAGATTTAAAAAATAGCAAGTTACTTAATATGAGTGATTTATTTAATAAAAATTATGATTATATAAGTACTATAAACAATGAAATTATAACTAAAATGAAAGAAGAAATAGAAAAAGAAGATGCTGGATACTTCGTGGAAGAGTTTAAAACTATAGATGACAATACTAATTTTTATATAAATAAAAAGGGTAAACTTGTAATAGTTTTTGATGAATATGAAATAGCCGCTGGTTATATGGGAATGCCAGAATTTATAATTGAAACTTCTATTTTTGGAAATAACATTTCAGATTTAGGTTATTTGAAATAGCATATTAAGTAAAATAGTTATACGAACAAAAGCCATGAATAGATTTAGAATATCTTTCATGGTTTTTTATTATTTGCTTATGATACTTATGCTGTTTTATTTAAATTCTATGAAAGTGCAAAAACACTTCAATAATTTTCCATTAAAATAAAACAAAAAAACATTTATGCAAAACCTTGTTATAATTAAGTTCCTACACAAAAACATAACAGGTGGTGTTGCATAAATGTTTCA
>NZ_BDQY01000024.1 GCF_002724055.1 Tepidibacter mesophilus
GTTTAGTAAAAGTTACAAATAAGCATGATGATGAAACAAGATATTTCTACGATGGATTTGGCAACAGAATAAAAACAATAGTAGGCTTAGACCATCCAGGTGGAGGAAATAGACCAGATAAACCAGGAAATGGCAATGGAAATGCATATGGACATGATAAAGAAAATCCAGGAAATAGTGGTAACCCACATCCAGGTTGGGGACATCAAAACAAAAGAGACTACATGGAACAAAACTTCGTAGTAGATATAACATCACAATATAATGATGTACTTATGATGTATGGAGATCACTATGAAATCCAAAGATACACATATGGATTAGATAGAATAAGCATGGATATGTGGATGCTTGAAGATGAGGATAATGGATGGATACCAAATGAAAGAGAAACAAATTTATCAGATAATCCAGAAAGATTGTACTACCTTCAAGATGAATTAGGAAGTACAATAAGAGTAATAGGAGAAGATGGAAAAACATCAGCACACTATAACTATGATGAATTTGGAAGACCACTATCATTTAAAAAGTTTGACCAAAACTGGCCAGGACCAGATAATACATTTGGATACACAGGATATCAATACGATGTATCATCAGAACTATACTATGCTCAAGCAAGATACTATATGCCAGAGATAGGAAGATTTATATCAGAAGATCCCTGGAATGGGGATTTATATCAACCGAATACATTAAATCCATATCCTTATGTGCTTAATAACCCATTAAAGTACGTTGATCCATTGGGATTAAAAGCAGAGAAAAGCTGGAATGGATGCTCTGGATTTGGATATCTTTCAGGAAGCACTAGTTTACAAGATAGCTATTTTAATACAATATCTTTTGAAAAAGATATGTTACCTAATGGAAATAAATATAAAAAGACAGTAGAAAATAATCGTATTATAATTGCTGAATATAACCATTCAGGAAAAATAATAAATAGATGGATGTTAGCAGGTCAAGTTGGAACAAAAGTAAAAGGTGGTCATGGAGACCAAATATATGTTAAATTGAATAAAAATACATTTTCAGCTACACGTTCAGGAAAAGTATATTCAAAAGAATGGTATAGTTATGATTTACCAATGAAAAAAGATGTAGTAGTAGATGCAGTTAAAATATCAGATTCTTTTCTTAGTAATGAAAATAATTTTATGTATTTTGACAAAAGTAAGAATAAATTTATTAGCAATAGTGAATGGCGAGATAATATTCATTATAAAGAACGGGTTACATTAAATTCTGATTATACTTTACCATTGACACCAAAAGATGCAAAAAAAGAAGGGTTTGTAGAACTACCAAGCCATAAAGCTATATATCATGGTTCACTAGAGGGAAATCTAAAATATGTTCATGCTGATGGACGAGAAGCTATTTATAAAGCAAATTATATATATGTAGAAAAGCAAATTAAAGCTGTTAAAGTAGTATCAAAAGTATTAAAAGGATACTCTCGTATGACATTAAAAGATAATCCTGATTATGGACCTACATATAATTATATAAATGCATCAGAAAGCGAAGCGGGTCATTATTTATTTGATATGCTAACATATTATTGGTGGCAAAGCACTCCTGAACAATATTCTAAATAAAGTTTGCTTAAAATAGTATCTATTATTATGAATTTGTTTATAAATTATTTTTGTATGGTGTTTATTCATTTTAATTTAGTATATGATATAAACACTATGTCAAATTCTTTGAAATGTATTTTTAAAAAGATTTTTTCGCTTTACTGATGAAAGGAGGAGAATGTTATTTTTCAAATAGTATTGCCTATAATAGTTCACATATTATTAAGTGTTTTATATTTAATTTTGATTATAGGTATTTTACCTATAGAATTATATAATATATTTACCATATTTGTCATACCTACACTTTATTTAGTAGTTAGTTTAAAGATAATATCTTACTGTAATAAAATTCAAAAGCCTAAGATTTTCATTAATACTTATAAAATATGTACTTTTTTAGCAACTATTTTTATATTAGTTGTTGAGATTTTATTTAGTGCTAGTTTTTATCGATAAACTTATTTTGTTGTAAAAAAATGTTAAGACTAAAAGAAAATACATGAATAAAGGTTATGATTGAAACGATATTGGGGATAATTTTATTGTTTTTAGATTTTTAATGTGAAGTTTAGAAAAATAATATAGATAACAATATTTATATACCAAAAAATAAAAAAATATAAAGAATAGAACCTTAAAGAGTATATTTATATATTCTTTTAAGGTTCTTTTTTTATGTATGGAGATCACTATGAAATCCAAAGATACACATATGGATTAGATAGAATAAGCATGGATATATGGATGCTTGAAGATCACGATAATGGATGGATACCAAATGAAAGAGAAACAAATTTATCAGATGATCCAGAAAGATTGTACTACCTTCAAGATGAATTAGGAAGTACAATAAGAGTAATGGGAGAAGATGGAAAAACATCAGCACACTATAACTATGATGAATTTGGAAGACCACTATCATTTAAAAAGTTTGACCAAAACTGGCCAGGACCAGATAATACATTTGGATACACAGGATATCAATACGATGTATCATCAGAACTATACTATGCACAAGCAAGATACTATATGCCAGAGATAGGAAGATTTATATCAAAAGACAGCTATAAAGGAACAATAGTTAATCCAGCTAGTTTAAATCTGTATATTTATTGTGAAAATAACCCTATTGTTTATATTGATCCTAGTGGACATGATAGAGGAAGTAGTCCATATATTAACAAAAATAAAATAGCAACAGGTACAAAAAATAGAGAAAAAACATTACAAATGGTTAAAGATTTCAACTCAGGAAAGAAATCATCTATACCAAAGCAAGCGCCAGTAAAAAAAACAATTAAAAAACCAAAACCAAAACCAAAACCAAAACCAAAACCAAAACCAAAACCAAAACCAAAACCAAAACCAAAACCAAAACCAAAACCAAAACCAAAACCAAAACCAAAACCAAAACCAAAACCAAAACCTAATAATAGTACAAAAACTAATAAGAAAAATCAACCAAAAGTAAATACTATAAATAAAGTTACTAAAGAAGTTGTAAATAACAAAACTAATAATAATTCAAATTGGAGTTGTGGCTTAAATGTAAATGAAGGTAATACACAACCCACTAAGAACAGGTATGTATTTGATTTAGAAGCAACAAATAAGTATTCGAGATACGTACAAGCTAATTACAATAATCCAAAGATGATGAAATTTGAAGAATTTCTAGAAGCTAACCCACAATTAGTTAGGACAAAATCTGAGTATATTGAAACACAAATAGATAGAGGAGTTAATACAACGGCTTTATATATATCTGGATATGGACTGGTTAAATTATGGGAAAACACTTATAATTATTACAATTTGAATAAGGGTACGGTAAAAACTGGTGATGATGTTATTCAGACAGACTTCATTGTTTCAAAAAATGGAACAGCTGTTCATGCTAATCAAACAGAGATGATAGATAGTATAACAGATGTAGGAGCTGTTAAGGTGGGGAATACAAGTCAAACCACAGAAGCAGGTCAGATTTTCCATATGGATACACCAAATGGACCAATGGAGATAAGAGTAATGGAAGGTAGAGTTGATGGCGGGGCTTATCAAGGTCCTAGAACGATTAACACCGTACCAGGAACAAGACAATATGTTTATCCAAATGGCTCTCCAATTACAGGTGCAGTTCCTAAAGTAGACAGAAAAGCCATTGGGCATATTCATGGTCAGTACAAATGAGAAATAGAATAGGAGAATGATATGGCAAAGTTATTAGAAAATTATAGAGAGGCACTGAACGAGTTGTTTAAAGACAGTACATATGTTGGCTTTTCGTTTGATACTAACTTCAGCCTTATGTTTAGTAGAAGTCAAAAGCGATTTATAGGAGACAAAGAATTACCAAGTAATTTTAAGCTTGTTATAACTTCTGAATGGAGAGTCGGGTCTAAAGTCGAATGGAGAGATTATAAGAAACAGTTTGACACTTCCAAAGCAGTTGAAGAAGATGAACCAGTACAAGCATTTATACTGTCGATATTAAGATGGTCGGAAGATTCAAGAGTATCTGATACTTCTGTTGTTGATGGTGAATTATGCATAACGTTCAATGATTCAATATCGTTGTATATCGATAATAACGAAGAGGAAGATTACTCATGGATTATTGAGCAAGTGAAGTATGATGTTAATGAATGTGAATGGTCAATAGTTTGTGAGGAGAATAGATTCTATATAAATTTTTAATGAGAGGGGCAATCAACCCAACCCAGTGCCTAACAAACCAAAACCATTATTACTACAAGAGGTAACCCTTGTAGTACCTGTGAGAAATTTTTCTGAAATTTCCCGCCCACTGGTTCTGGGTTAAGGCTTGAAAAAACGATGCATTTTCAGTCGGAAAATATCACAGAAAATTTTATCAAAATATCCAGTTACTATCTTGCTGACTGGGTATTTTTTTTGATTCATTTATCCATTGGCTTCTACCTGTAAAATTTCTAAATCAGGCGAGTGGGAATAAAATCTTGGAAATCTTCGCAACAATATAGCAGACCAAAACGACTTATAGATTAGGAGATAAGAACAACAACTTCCCTTATCCAGAAACACCTCCAATACATGATGCTTCGACTATTTTACCGAGATAGTTAAAGCATCTTTTTTCTTCTCTGGTAGGCTTGTTTAAAGCCGTTTTAAGCCACTTTTATTATCTGGGGGTATAACTGTATACCCCGAATAAGCACCTTATAATAGATATGCCTAGATACCTCTATGCTTTGATGGAATTCCCTTATCCTCGCCCGCTCATGGTCTATAAAAATATTTAGCTATTAAGTAAAAATTATTTCGCAACAAAAGATTACTTATATACGACTTAGAGAGTGAAAGGGCAAAGAGATGCTTTTTCCAATAAACGAAACGGAGGTCATTGACATGACAAATGAAAAGCAACTGGCGATTACAAAACAAGGAGCAACAGAAGTGATGAAAAAACTGGCGGAGGACGAGTATACGAAACTGTTCCATGAATATTTTGTTCAGATACCCCACAAGTTACTTCGGTGTATCAACATCAGTCTTCCCGCCAAGTTCATATTGTTTGACATTATTGCTTATATGGGGAATAAGAACCATGCATACCCATCTATTGAGGATTTGGCATTTAATTGTGGGGCATCCCATATCACAGTACAGAATCACATCAAGGAATTGGAGGACAAGAAGATTCTAAGGGTTGAAAGGAAACATAACAATACCTATTTCATTTACGATGAACTAAGGATGAACGGATACATTATACTTTCAGAAGTCCTTCATGCGTATCGAAGTAAGATGAAAGAGGTAAAGAATGTATCTGAAAGAACGAAGAATCAGCTGTTACGAGGGATGTTATGTTCAGATGTATATCAGGAAGCCTTGGAGCAGATTTGTGGGGAGAGGCAAAGAGAAAAGAGACAGGAGGATAAGGGGGACAATTATGTACCATATCAAATAAAAAGTGCAGTTGATAGCTTTAAGAAAGCCGTTGAAGCGAAGATTATGGCAGAATTGCCACAGGTGTATTCAGCACTTGATTTTGAGGATGTAGCAAAATTCAAAGAAAGGGTCATTGAATTAGGGTTCAACAGAAAAAACAAGTTGAATTCATAAATAAAATTATGAGAGTTAAGGCATAAGGAAATATTAAATTTGATAGGCATTTTTTACAAATTATAATTTTGCACCAAAACCGTATATCCATTCAGATGGTAGGGAAGCTATTTACAACAAAAAAACTGGAAAACTTTTAGATGATTCAGATCATGGACCGACATATAATTATGTACCAAACGATAACAATAAGCTAAGTAAAGCTTCAGCGGGACATTACTTGTTTGATATAATTCCATATTTTAGTGGGGAACTGTAAAAGAATAAAGAATGGAGGTTAATATGGAAGATAAGACATTATATCGAGAAATAACTAAAATTAAAAACAAAGCATTAGTAATATTAATTATATTGTTTAGTGTATTTCTAAATGTTACTATAATAATATTACCTGCAATGGCTTTTGATATTGATGTTAAAATTCCCGAATTAGATAAATTTACTAGATATACTATTTTAATGCTAGGTATAGGAGTTTATATTACATATATTTATGAATTTATACAACTATATAAGGGAGTAAATAAATATCTAAAGAATATGTTAGTAGATCAGATAAATGAAAATTTTATTGTAAGCTATATGAAATATAGAAGAAGCAACTGGTTGGAGGTGCTGTTTTATTTAATAAGTCTTACAGCATATATGTATATATTGATATTAATAGTAAGGTTAATATAGGTACATAAGGAGTGAACGTTTTGAACTTTAGCAATAATATACTTAGCCGATTAAACATACAGATATTTATAATTTTTATCAATATAGAGTATATGATAGATAGTATGTACTCTATAGCTGACGGGGCTTTTTTTGATCAAACAGATAAGATTATGTTAATTAGTTCTACACTGAATTTATTAATAAGCTTAGTTTTATATGGTATGTACTTAAAGAATAGAATGGATATAGATCATATAATGGTAAGTTAAGAAATAAATACCATAAAACTTATTAACAAGGTAGGAAAAGAATTAAACTATATATTAGCTAACTTAATAGTCTTTTCTATCTACTCATTCTTTTATTTTGTATATATGTTTGGTGTGCATTTGAGTCAATAATATAATGATAGAAGACAGAAAATTGTATCACAAATTAAGTTGAATTTATTTAAAGCACCGATAGAAACCATGGCGGTTATTTTATGATAGCCGTCCTTTTTTTGTATAGGTGTCTATCAAATTATAAACAATTTCAACCTAGCTATCGTAAATACGCACCACAATTCTTTTAAAGAAAAAATGAGGTGAAAGAGTCCTAAGTAAAACTACAATAAATAAAGTAAGTAGAGATACACTACTATAACTTAATACAGCACATTATAGAGCCTTAAGAAGTATTATATACTCTCTTAAGACTTCTTTTTTATATTCTAATGGATTCTTCCCCACACGATTTCAGACGTTAGGGGAAATAGCTGTCTTGAAATATCTAAAATGTAAAAGTGAATGAAAAGGAGAAGATATTTTGAAAATCACAAATGCTTTTGATGCTGTAAGGGATGGAACATATGAAGAGTTTATAAAATTTTATACTGGAAATATTAATGCTGTAAGTGATAGTTTGGGATTGAATTTGTTAAGTCTTGCAATAGCTAATGATAAGAATCCAAATGAAAAAATTAAAATAATAAAGTTTTTAATTCCAGAGGGTATTGACATTAATTTTACAGATAAAAAAGATAAGAGAAATGCATTACATATCTTTTATTTCAATGTACTGAGACCTTCTAGTGAATATATGTTGGAAGTTACAAATTTGTTAGTTGAAAATGGTATTGATGTTAATAGAGCGGATAAGTATAATGCGATTCCACTAAAGTATGCTATAATTATAACAAAACTAGCTACTCAAGATATTAAGTCAATTTATCAGTATTTACTTGAGCAAGGTTCAGACTATAATCATAAAGATATTTTTGAAAAATCTTGTGTAGATTATGCTAATGAATATTCTTGGCGAAATGATGTTATGAGAATAATAAAGGAGTTTGAAAATGGAAATAAATAATAATGATTATGGTGGATTCGTAGTATCTAAAAATATTGTGTCAGGCGTACCCATTAGATATTCTTTTCGTGAAAAAAGTTCAATACCACAATTAAATGGTTGGAATCTATATTCTATGAACGATGATGATGAATATGTTAATAATAGCAGTAATTTTGTGGTTTTAAGTGCAGAATCTATTTATAAACTTTCTCCTGTAGTCTTAGAGATTTTTGATGCACCATACGGAACAGATTTGTGCTGGTTATATGAAGAAGATGTGCACATAGGATTCTATGATTTAGTAGAAGATAGAGAAATTACAATAGACGAAATTTTAAAGAAGCATTAATTTGAATCAGGAAATTAATGGTATTTAAAATATGCATTAAGCTATAGAGAGTTAACTGTTAGGATTTAATAGTTTTGAAACAGTAGAAAAACTTATATGTGGAATCAAACCAATGAATATAATTAGGAAAGGGCAGGTTGAAAAAATTCAATGTGCCCTTTCTGAAATTGAATTCATAAATAAAATTATGAGAGTTAAGGAATAAGTAAATATTAAATTTGATGTGTATTTTTTACAATTTGTGATTTTGCACCAAAACTGAAGATAACAAAAATGGATGGATTCCAGATGAAAGAGAAACAAATTTATAAGATGATTCAGAAAGATTGTACTACCTTCAAGATTAATTAGGAAGTACAATAAGAGTAATAGGAGAAGATGGAAAAACATCAGCACACTATAACTACGATGAATTTGGAAGACCACTATCATTTAAAAAGTTTGCTCAAAACTAGCAAGAATCAGATAATACATTTGGATACACAGGATATCAATATGATGTATCATAAGAACTATATTTAAGTGAAGCAGAAGCGAAGTTAATGATGCAGCTTCTATACAAATAGGAATTGATGCATACAAAAAGTCTAGAAAAAAGAAAAAGTAGTTCTTTAAAACAAGGAGTGATTGAATGCTTGTAAAGGATAAAAAGAATGACATTTTAGAAAAAATATTTATTTGTGTAGTTATAATAGGTTTTCTAGGAGGATTTGCATATACATTCTATTATGATGCAACTAAGAATACAGAAAAGAGAATGCTTACAAAGGAAGAAATAGCAGTTTTATCAGATGATGATTTATTTCCTGTTAGGAAAAATAAGAAATGGGGATTCATTGATAAAAATGGAAATATTGTAATAAAGCCTCAATTTGAATATGCAGAAAAATTTTCAGATGGATTAGCACGTATAGAAACATTAGAAGGAAAATTTGGATATATTGATAAGTACAGCAATTTAGTTATTAAATCATATTTTGATGAAACGAGATCATTTATGTATGGATTTGCAGATATAAAATTAGGAGATAAATGGGGATATATAGATACAAAAGGTAATATAATAGTAGAACCGCAATTTGATGAATTAGCTCCATTTTCTAGTGGATTATCATCTGTAAAAGTTAAAGGTAAGTGGGGATGCATAGATACAAAAGGAAATATGGTAATTGAACTCAAATACGATGAAAGAATATTTCCTTTCATAGAAGGTTTAGCTCCCGTAAGCTTAGATGGCAGATGGGGACTTATAGATACAAATGGAAATATAGTAATACAGCCTAAATATGAATATATTGATGTATTTCAAGATGGCTTAGCTATTGTTACTATAAATGGTAAGCAAGGATATATGGATAAAGATGAGAAGATGGTTATTGAACCTATTTTTGATTTTGCAGGAACTTTTATTGAAGGTATGGCTAATGTTAAAGTAAATGGAAAATGGGGATATATTGATAGAAAGGGTGAATTTATAATTGAACCTAAGTTTGAAAATGCCAGCTATTTTTCAGATGGATTAGCATTAGTAAAAATTAATGATAAATATGGATATATTAACAGAAATGGTGATATAGTCATTGAAGCTAAATTTGATGAAGCTAGAGATTTTGTTGAAGGAAGAGCTGCTGTTGCACTTGAAGACGGTAATCTAATGTGGGGATTTATAGATGAAAAAGGAAATATTATAAAAAATATAGAATTTGAAGAAGTACAAGATTTTGAAAATGGTGTTGCTAAGTTATATTTAGATGGAGAATTGGGTTACATAAATAGGTCTGGAAGATACATTTGGATGCCAGATTATTGATGTCTAGATTTCCAAGATAGAATTTAGAAAAATAATATATAAAATAACATGTATATCAAAATATAAAAAAATATAAAGTATAGAGCCTTAAAGAGTATATTTATATATTCTTTTAAGGTTCTTTTTTTATGTATTGATACCAGATAATCCAGAAAGATTGTACTACCTTCAAGATGAATTAGGAAGTAGAATAAGAGTAATATAATTAAGATGAAAAAGCATCTAGATAAGATATTAGAAATTATAATAAATTCTAAAAAAGCTTGACATATATTTGAAGATGATATAGTATGTAAAAAAACAAAATAAACTCTTATCAAGAGAGATTGAGGGAACTGGCCCAGTGAAATCTCGGCAACCGGCACAAATGTGCATCGGTGCTAAATCCAGCAGCTAATTAGCTGAAAGATAAGCTTTCTATGAATTGTAACCTCTTTCAGTCGAAAGAGGTTTTTTTATTTAGGATTCTTATCTCTTTGATCTTAATAAGATAGGGAGGATTAACATGAAAAAATTAAGGGAAAAAATCAAACAAAATGAATTTGTAACCACTATAGAGATAGAACCACCAAAGTCCGGTAGTTCAGAATCAGAGATAGATAGGATACAAAAGTTAGCTCATTTAATAGATGGAGTTAATATACCAGATAACCCTATGGCGAATATGAGAATGAGCCCTATAGCTTTAGGGAGTATAGTACAAAGTAAGCTTGATATTGAAGCTATATTTCACTTTGCATGTAGGGATAGAAATATTTTATCTATACAATCAGAACTACTCGGTGCAAATGCTTTAGGAGTTAAAAATATATTAACATTAACAGGAGATAAACCAGAAATTGGAGATCATAAAAATGCAACTGGTGTATTCGATACTGACTCTATAGGTCTTACTCAAGTTGTATCTAAGTTAAACGGTGGATTTGATTTTAGTGGAAATAAATTAGAAGAAAAAACTGATTTTTTCATTGGCGGAGTAGTAAATCCATGTAGTGATGATTTAGAAAAAGAGATAGATAAGTTTTATCAAAAGATAGAAAGTGGAGTAAACTTCTTCCAAACTCAGCCTGTATTTGATATTAAAAAACTAGATAAATTCACAAAAAAAGTTGAACATATAGATGTTCCAATATTATACGGGCTTATGCCTTTAAAGTCTGTCAAATTTGCAAAGTATCTAAACAACAATGTTCCAGGGATAGATGTTCCTGATAAACTTATAGATAGACTTGATAAAGATGGGAAAAAAGAGACTTTAAATATATTAAAAGAGACATACTTGAATATAAAGAGTATATCAAAAGGGGTCCATATATTCCCTATGAAGGATTATGATTTAACTTTAGAATTATTACAGGGGTGATAGATATGAATAATATATTAGAAGAATTATTGGTGTTTGACGGTGCCATGGGAACTATGCTACAGGAAAACGGATTAAAGCCAGGTAGCTGTCCTGAGCTTATGAATGTAGATTATCCAGATAAGGTTATTAAAATACATGAAAAATATTTGAAGGCAGGGGCAGATGTTATAACTACTAATACATTTGGAGGAAGTAGTGTAAAACTTAAAGAGTATAGCCTTGAAGATAGAGTGTATGAGATTAACTCAAAAGCAGTAGAGATAGCTAGAAAAATAGCTGACAAATACAACAAATATGTAGCTGCATCTGTTGGACCTACGGGAAAATTCGTAGAACCTATAGGAAACAATAGTTTTGATGATATATATGAAATATTTAAAGAACAAATAAACGCTTTGGCAAGTAAAAATCCAGACTTTATACTTCTTGAAACATTCAATGATTTAGGAGAGATAAGAGCAGCTCTTTTAGCAGCAAAGGATGTATGTAATATACCTGTTATATGTACACTAACTTATGAAGGAGATAGAACATTAACAGGGGTTAGCCCCGAATCGGCAGCTATAGTATTAGAATCTTTAGGTGCTAGTGCTGTTGGAGTAAACTGCTCGGGAGGACCAGAGGAGTTACTGGAAGTTACTAAAAAAATATGTAAAACAACCTATTTACCTGTTATAGTTCAACCAAATGCAGGTCTTCCAATTATCAAAGATGGAAGTATACATTATCCACTAAATGGAGAAAATTTTATACAAAAAATTGAACCTTATTTTGAAATAGGAGTTAACATATTTGGGTCATGCTGCGGGTCAACTCCTGAGCATACTAAGTTTTTAAAAGAAAAAATTAAAAATTTTAAACTTATAGAAAGAGATTTAGAGGAAGTATCAATACTTGCAAGTAGAGAGGAAATAGTAAAGGTAGGCAAGAATTATCTTCCAAAAATAATAGGAGAGAGAATAAATCCTACAGCCAATAAAAAACTATCTCAAAAAATAAAAGATGGAGATTTTTTAATAGCTCAAGAAGAAGCACAAATTCAAGTTTCAAATAAAGCACATGTGATAGATGTAAATGTTGGTGTTGATGGAATTGATGAAGCAGATGTTATGAAAAATCTCATAAATCTGATTCAAAAGAATGTAAATGCACCTTTATCTATAGATTCAACAGATAAAGATGTTTTAGAGGAAGGTTTAAGAAATTATCATGGAAAAGCTATAGTAAACTCTGTTAATGGAGAAGAAAAAAGTCTTGAATCTATACTTCCTATAGTCAAAAGATATGGAGCAGGGGTTATAGGTCTTACTCTTGATGAAAAGGGGATACCAAATAGCGCAAAAGAAAGACTTGAAATAGCTAAGAAAATAGTCAATAGATGCATTGAATATAATATACCTAAAAAAGACATATACATAGATCCATTGTGTATAAGTGTATCTACAGATAGCAACGCAGCTATGGAGACTTTAAAGAGTATAAAAATTATAAAGGAAGAATTAGATGTAAACATAGTTTTAGGTGTCAGCAATATATCTTTTGGGCTTCCAAGTAGAAGTAAATTAAATAGTTCATTCTTGTCTATGGCTATTTCAAATGGATTAGACCTTGCAATACTTAACCCATTAGATGAAAATATTATGAATTCTTATCAAGCAGCATCTGTTTTATCGAATAGAGATGAGAATGCAATTAATTATATAAATTTAAACAGTGAAAAAAGTATTATAAAAACTGAAATAGGTGAATTAAATGACATTATATCAGTTGATCAACTTAAAAAATGTATAGTAAACGGGTCATATAAGGCATTAGATATAGCTAAAAAACTATTAGATGAAAAAATAGATAAATCCGAGATAATAGATGAAGGGTTGATAAAGGCACTAGATATAGTAGGTCAGAAATTTGAAAACAAGGAGTACTTTCTTCCACAACTGATGCTTAGTGCAGAAATAGTTGAAAAGATATTTGATATTATAAAGAATACATTAAGTTTTGAGCTTAAAAGTAAGGCAACTATAGTGATAGGAACTGTCAAAGGAGATGTACATGATATAGGAAAAAACATGGTAAGTGTTATGTTAAGATCACATGGATATAAGGTAATTGATTTAGGAAAGAATGTGCCTGCTGATAAGTTCTTAAATGCAGCTAAAGAAGAAAATGCAGATATAGTATCTTTAAGCGCCCTTATGACAACTACTATGGGTGAAATAACTACAACTATAGATTATATAAGAAAGGAACTTCCCGATATTAAAATAATAGCTGGAGGTGCAGTAGTTACAGAAGAATTCGCAAAGAAATCAGGTGCGAATGGATACAGTGAGGATGCAGTTGGTGCTGTTAAACTTGTAGATTCATTAATATGATATATGGAGAAATTTTATGGATGTAAATGTTTTATATAATTTTAATATAGATAAAGAAATGGACAGTATACGCCAAAGCATAGATGAACTAAGAGGATTAGAAGATGAAGTATTAAAGCTTAAAAAATATATAAAGCCCTGTATTTATTATAAAGATATGAAGATAAAAAGCATAGAAAAGGATAAGGTAATACTAGATGAAATAGATATAGATAGTGCTTATCTATCAAAAGGTCTTTTAGGATGCCATAAGGTAACATTAATAGCTCTTAGTATAGGGGATGAGCTACCTAAGTATACACAAAAAAAATATCTTGAATCAAAGTTTAGTCAAAGCTCTATAGCAGATATTTTAGGCTCACATGCAGTTGAGATATTAATAGATAAATTCCATAATTATTTGATAAGCAAAAATCTTTTAAGAGGAGTTCATTCATCTTTAAGATTTAGTCCAGGATATGGAGATTGGGATTTAACATATCAAAAAAATATATTAGATATTTTAGAAACTCATAAAGATATAGATGTAAGCTCGAACTTTTTATTACAACCTATAAAATCAGTAACAGCAATTATAGGTTGGGCACATCAAATAAGAGAAAGAGATTATCCAACTGGATATAAGAACGACATATGCAAGGGTATAAATACATGCTCAAGCTGTAGAACATGGGCTTGTAAAAAATAAAGGGGGATCTAATATGAAAAATATCGTAGTTGAAAGCTTTACAATGGACCACACTAAAGTCACAGCTCCATTTGTAAGAAAGTGTGGAAGAATTCAAACTCCTAAGGGGGATATAATAAGCAAGTTTGATTTAAGATTTACTCAACCTAATAAAGAGGCTATACCAACTGCATCTCTTCATGCTATAGAGCATCTGATGGCTGGATTTATAAGGGAAGAATTGAATGATGTAGTAGACTTATCTCCTATGGGATGCAGAACAGGATTTTATCTTATATTAGTAGGGGATATAGAAGAAGAAACTGTTTTAAGAGCGCTTATAAATAGCCTTAAGAAAGTACTAGAGGCTGATGAAATCCCAGCTGTTAATGAAATACAGTGTGGGAACTATAGAGATATGTCGCTCTTTGGAGCTAAGGAATATGTTAAGAACGTTTTAAGTAAATTGGTGCACTAACTAAAAAAGAAGCTAATTAGCTTCTTTTTTTTGTTCTGTTGCTTTTTTATTTTCTATTTTAGGAGAAAAGTAATTTGCTCCAAATATTCCTATTATTATAAGTACACATCCGATTATATGGTAATAAAATATTTTTTCATTAAGTATTAATGCACCAGCTGATATTGATACTATTGTAGATATATTGAAGAATACGCCTACCTTTGAAGCTTCTATTTTAGACAAAGAGTAGTTATTAAGAATAGCACTTACAAGGGTAGACAAAATGGATAAATAAAGTATTGGCCCTATAAATGATATATTTTTAAATAATGATACTGCATTGTTGAAACTGCTACCATTTGAAATGAACATAATTAAAAATACGATAAATCCAAATAACTGCATAAAAAAGCATATTTCAACTGGTGTAAATTCCTGTGAGAATTTTCTTGATAATATGCTGAATGTAGAAAAACATATGCAAGAAATAAAAATTAGAACTATTCCTAATAAATTATTTAAGTTTAAAGACATACCTTTCATTGAGAATATATATATAACACCAAGTATTGAAAGAATAATAGATAATGCTTGCTTTATATTAGTTTTCTCTTTTAAAAATATAATACTAAAAATTAATATTATAGCTGGTGTTAAAGCACTTATAATCCCAGCCTCAGACGATGATGCATATTTAAGTCCAAAGCTTTGAAATAAGAAAAATCCACTTGGGAAAAATATAGACATAAAAACAAGTTTTTTTATATTCTTATCTTTCAAATTAACATTAACTATTTTAAATACAATGGTCAATGTTATAACTATAAAAGATATAAAGAATCTTAAAAATAAAGTAGTTATAGGATCAGTAATGGTCACAGCTTTTTTTGTAAATAAAAAAGAAAGTCCTACGATTATATTACTTAAAATAACAGCTAAATAACCAAGTTTGTTATTATTGTTCAACTAAAAACCTCCCTTGTAATTTATATATAGATGAAAACTAAAATATTATATCTAAAAATACAAATAAATACAAGTGAAGCAATTATTTGAAATATCTATTTTTTTGGTAAAAAGTTTTTATTACACTCTTTTTTGTCCATATTCTCTAAATAAGAATATACCTTTATAGGCAACTTAAATATCCTAGTTACAAAGAAGTAGACAATAAATATTAAAAAAATCATACTTAATATTTGGAATATAGGCGAAACATTCATAATAAGACCTCCTCGAAGTGTATAAAATTTCATCTATCAAACAATAATATAGTAATATTGAAAAAATATTAAGAGGTGAAATTTTATGAATAAAATTTTATTATTTATAATATACTTATTTCCTATAGTTATAATTCTAACATATAAAAATAAAAATAAATATATGTTTACACTAATGTATGTACTGACGTTATTGTCCATTTTTGTAATGAATAGAGATATGGATGAGAGCATCCAGGCTATTAAATACGAAAATAATAAAATAAGAAATATGATAAGTATAAATAATACCAATAAGAAAATAGACTATGAAAAAAATAAGGAACAAAAGATTGTGTTCAAACAAAAAGTAGATAATCAGATAAATTCTAATGAAGAAAATTTGCAAGAAGAAGTTCTGGATGACAATTCGCATTTGCAGGTTATAAATTCTAATAAAACATATGGTAAGAATTTAAATAAAGATCAAGTAGATGTTAAGAATAGTTTGAATAATGTTGATGAAGACAATAAAAAGGAAACTGATGAAATAAAAATGTTTAATGATTTTAAAAAAGAAATACAAGATATAGAGAAACAAGGTCTTGTTCCACTTAGAAACTGTTATGGAGTTTTAAAAAAATTACAAAAGGGTAAAGCTAATATGGATGAGTTATTGGAAGAAGCTCAAAATAGCAGGCAAAAATGTGAACAAGTAGAATTAATGTATAAAGAGTTGGAAGTTCCTGAGTTTAAAGATGAAGAGAATACAAAGCTTCTAGAGGATGCAAAGTTAGATATACAAAAGGCCTTTTATATAAGAAAAAAGGCCATGGATTACGGTATAGAGTTTTTAGACAATAAGAATCCAAAGTATATAATTAAAATAAAAGATAGTTTGAAATTATCGGATAAATTGGTTCATAGTTGTATTGATAAAATGAATAAGGTCAAGTCTAATATTAAAAAATAATAAGAGTCTTTGTTTTACTTGATTTTTATATAAAAATATACAATAATATAATAAGTGGCTTATTTAGAGGTTTGTTTTACGGAGGTAATAGATGAAAAAATTAAACATTTGTATAGATATAGACGGAACAGTTACTGATCCATATTATTTTATTGAATATTTTAATGATCATTTTAATAAAGATTTAAAAGAAGAAGATATGAATACGTGTAAATTAGAAGATTTATATGATACAACTCTTGAAGAAATACTTGAATTTTATACTCATAAAGGTTATGATATACATCTTAGTGCAAATCCACTAGATTCATCGAGTGAGATTATACACGAGCTTAATAAAAAGCATAATTTGTATTTTGTAACGGCTAGAAATGAAGGATTAAAGGATGTAACAGAGGAATGGATGAGGGTCAATAATTTCCCTAAAATAAAGGTATATTATCTAGGCGGATATTACAAGGTGGATAAGGCTAGAGAATTAGACTGTGATTTATTCATAGAAGATAATCCTCAAAATACTGAAGACTTGGCCAAGTCCGGAATACAGGTACTTCTAATGGATGCAAATTATAACAAGGATATAAAGTTAGAAAATGTAACAAGAGTTATGAATTGGAATGAAATAGAAAATATAATAGATACAATGTCGTTATCCAAAAGCTAAGATAGAATTGCATAGCTTTTGGAGTTGAAAAAAATCCATCTGAATTAAGTTTCACTGTATAGGAGGGGGAAATTTTGATAGAGATAACTTTTGAAAATAAACAAGGTTCAAAAACGGTTAAAAGTGAATCAGTAGAAGAAATTTTGACTGTAAAGGCTGACTTTGGATATGTAAAGGATATATCAGATTCTATAAACCAAAAAGATATTATGGTATTTGATTGTAAATTAGATAAATCTGTTTTTAAATTTGAATTTTTAGAAGAAGAAGAGTATGAACAATACGATGTAGATCAAGAAGAATATTTACAAGTTTTGTTTGAAGATATAAAAATGTATTTAAAAGAAATATGTGATGATGTAGCAGATGATCTTCAAGAAGAATACAAATATGAAGATATAAAATGCAAATATGAAATTTATGATTTAGATGAAACTTTTACAGATGTTAAGTTTGTAATCTGTATTTCATTTAAAAATATAGAAACTGCAAAGTTAGTTGATCTAGCTAGAATAGTTTCAAAAAGACAATTAAAAGGTTCTTCAAAGTATTTCAACTAGAAAATAGGTATCTCTTATGAGATGCCTATTTTTTATTTGGGTTTTGTGGGTTATCAAAAACTTTCTATGAAAATACCGTGAATACAACAATATTTTGAATACAACTAAGTTTTTACCTTATTAATAATCCTAAAATTTATGAACTCCCTACGGTCAAACACATAAATTTTTTGACGGATTATTAAACGATAAAATCTAAGTTATAGTAGTCAAAATATCTAAAAGTATTCACTAACATTGTCATAGAAAGTTTTAAATATACTATTATTATCATCTTCAATTTTACATCGCCATATGCTAAAGCAAGTATAACTATTCTAAATGAGTTTTGAGGGTGAGAACTTAATTATGTTTCGGTAATATGGAAATTAATTGAAATAACTTGTTGTTTTATAGTAATATATATTTGATTGTGTAATTAGTTACTAGGAAGGTGGTGGTGGGATGAATAATAAGATAAAAGCTGGAATTTTGATATTTTTAATGTCAATTACTTTTTATATGATGCTTACAACTCCGTATACTCATGCTTTAGGAGATTATATATTAGAATTTGTTGGATTAAGGGCGTGGACTGGTGATTATAGTGGTAACCATCTAACGATAATATACTTTGGAATTCTTTTTATGATATTTTTACATTTAGTAGGAAAGTATGCTATAGATGGGTTGAATATTAGAATAAGAAGTGTGTTTTTGATTTTTGTAGCATTAATTATTATATTTTACTCAATTGTAGGAATGACTGCAAAAAATATAAAGAAAAATTCTTCTGGATTATTAGCAATAGGATATAATCCTGCGAATAGCAGTATGGATTATAGATTAGAAAATAATAAGTTTGTTAAATTTACGGCTGAATTTGAACTAACTAATTATAGTGATGAAAAAAAGACTTTTTATTTGAGTATTGATAGTTCTTTTGATAGAGAAGATGGAATAGAGTATATTAGTTTTTATACTTTTGATGGAGAGCTAGCAGTGTTTGAGTTAGAAGGTAATGAGACTAAATCATTTTTATTAAGTTTAGATAATTATAATGTTACTTGGGATAAAAATTTGGAAAATGCATCTGGAGGTGGAACGGTTCAAGAACTTATATTAACTAGTGATAAGGGGCATAAAGTTAGACTAGATAATAGAAATTTTTTGGGATTTGAATTAGGGAGATGATAGTATTTTCTTGTTTTTCATTTCAATTAATTTTAAAAAAAATATTGACAAATAGTTTATTTGAATATACAATCAATGTTAAATAAATTTTAGAAAAAATATTTGAGGAGAGATGAAGAATGAATAATTTATTAAATATAAAAAATAGCTTCTTTTTTAATAGCAAATTTAGATAGGGTTTGTGTCTAGTTTGAAATAAAAACATAGATGCAAGCCCCGAATTCGTACGAAAACGAAATCGATTAAACATTTAGGGTTTGTATCTATGTTGGCTATTAAATTTGAAAAATTATTCATTCTTTAATATATGAATAAAAGCCGCATAGGTAATCTATGCGGCTTTTTTATATCTATTATTATATAAAGCCGCATGGAAAATTCCGTGGGGCTTTTTTTATATAAGTTAATTGATGAGAGGAGAATGTATATGGATGCATTAGTTGGAGTAGTTACGCAAAGTTTAATTTTAGGAATTATGGTATTGGGGGTGTATATAAGTTATAAAATATTAGATTTTCCAGACATGTCTGTGGATGGAAGTTTCTCATTAGGAGGAGCAATTATAGCTGTATCTTTGAAAAATGGTTTTTCACCTATTACAGGATGTATATTTGCAATTGTTGGAGGTTTAATAGCAGGTTTTTTAACTGGAATTTTGAACGTTAAATTGAGAATTTCAAATCTGCTGTCAGGAATATTAGTAATGGGAATTTTGTATTCAGTTAATTTAAGAATTATGGGTAAGGCGAATGTTGCTTTATTTAACATGAATAACATATTTAAATCAGGTTTTTCTTCGATAGTAATTTCTTTGGTAATTATATGTATATGTAAAATTTCATTAGACTTATTTTTAAAAACGGGACTTGGATATACATTAAAGGCTGTTGGAGATAATTCTCAAATGGTTCAATCACTTGGTATAGAAGTTGGGAAAATTAAGATTCTAGGACTAATGATATCAAATGGATTGGTTAGTTTTTCAGGATGTATTATGGCTCAGTATCAAGGCTTTTCAGATGTATCTATGGGGATGGGAACTCTTGTTTTAGGAATTGCTTGTATTATTATAGGAAAATCCTTTATAAGTAAAATATTTAAAATCAAGGAAACAAACATAGTTATTTTAGGGACTATCTTGTATCAGCTTGTTATTTATATAGCTTTAAATGCAGGATTAACTTCAACAGATTTAAAGCTTATTACTTCTTTTATAATAATTTTATTCTTATCCTTAGGTGATTTTAAAAATCCTATGTTAAAACAAAAAATATCTATTTTGAGGAGGGGTATATATGCTAAAAATTAACAAACTATCCAAAAGCTTTCAAAATCCATATGGGCAAGATAAGAAATTATTTGAAAATCTTTCACTAGAAATAAATAAAGGAGATTTTGTAAGTATTATAGGTAGTAATGGAACAGGAAAATCGACCTTATTAAATATCATATCAGGTGTTTTAAAAGAAACTTCAGGAGAAATTTTTTTAGAAGATACAAATTTAACATCACTACAAGAACATGAAAAAACTAAAATTATAAGTAGGGTTTTTCAAAATCCATCGATGGGAACATGCCCTTCAATGACAGTTAGAGAAAATTTATCTCTTGCTTTAAACAAAGGAGACTTACTAAACTTCAAAAAATGTCTTAGGTATGAAAATCAGAAATTGGAATACCTGTTAAAGGATATATCACTTGATTTAAAGAGGTATTTAGACATAGAAGCTAGGTACTTATCAGGAGGACAAAGGCAATCACTTTCCCTTATTATGTCTTGTGTAAATAATCCAAAACTTCTTCTTTTAGATGAACATACCGCAGCTTTAGATCCTAAAACATCTAATGAGATTATGAAATTAACAAATAAGATTGTAAAAGAAAAAAATATAACAACATTGATGGTAACACACAATCTAAGTCATGCACTCAAATATGGAAATAGATTAATTATGCTACATAAAGGAGAAATAATACTAGACGCAAATGAAGAAATGAAAAAGAGATTAACGGTTGAAGATATACTCAAAAAATTTGAGTATACAGTATAAAAATTCGCTTTATGCTATCGCATAACTCATGTCGCCAACGAGTCCTACGGGCTCGTTGCTCAAAAATAGTTGCAAGTATATCTATTCTAACAGGGTTATTTACAAAACAAAGTTATAGCTTTATATATAAGTATAAATTATAGTAGGAGGTATTTTTATGAAAACAACAAAATTAGTAAAGAACATGATTTTAATGGGGTTAGTGGGAGTTAGTGTATTAACTGGATGCGTAACAAAAAATGATGAAAAGATTAAAATAGGTATCACTCAAATAGTAGAATACAGTGCTCTTGACGAAAATAAAGAAGGATTTATTAAAGCACTTGAAGACAATGGATACAAGGATGGAGAAAATATAGATATAGATTTTCAAAATGCTCAAGGAGATATATCTACAACGCAGACTATTGCTAAAAATTTCGTATCTCAAAACAAGGACTTAGTTTTTGCTATATCAACACCTTCAGCACAAGCAGCTTATAATTCAACTAAAGATATACCGATAGTAATTAGCGCTGTAACAGATCCAGTTTCGGCGGGGCTTGTTGAATCTTTAGAACAACCAAACACAAATATATCTGGAACAAGTGATTATATTTCTGTAAATAAACAGTTAGAATTAGTAAAAACTTTAGTTCCAGATGCTAAAAAAATAGGAGTTATATATAATACGAGCGAAGTGAATTCTGAAATTCAAGTAAATGAATTGAAAAAATATTGTAAAGAATACGGGTACGCTGTTGTTGAAGTAGGGGTTACTAGTACGAATGAAGTGAATACTGCTATAAGTAGTTTGGTTAGTAAAGTAGATGTATTATATGCACCAACAGATCAATTAGTAGTATCTTCAATGCCAATTATAGTTCAAAAAACTCAAGAAAAAAATATACCAATTATTGCATCTGAAAAAGGCTCAGTGGAATTAGGAGCTCTAGCAACTTGTGGTATTGATTATTATGAACTAGGATATGAATCAGGAAAAATGGCAGTTGAAGTTCTAAAAGGAGAAGATATTTCTAAGATGCCTATGAAAACAGGAGAAAAAATGGAAATAATAATAAATGAAGATGCATTAAAAAATCTTTCTATACAAAAACCTGATGATGAAAGAATTGTTTATATAAATACAAAATAAAATTCGCTTCATGCTAACGCATGGCTCATGTCGCCAACGAGTCCTACGGGCGCCGTTGCTCAAAATAGTTGATATTGTAGTTCTTTTGTAAATACTATCAATGTATTAAAAACTATATAATTTCTTAATAAATATCAAAAGGGTGTCTAAATAGACACCCTCACAATTTATTTTAATTTTAAAGCAGCGCCAGAAGCACCGAATACGTCTTTTATCTTATGTTGTACTATCTTCTTGATTGCATCTCTACCTGGTGCTAAGTATTTTCTTGGGTCAAACTCAGCTGGGTTTTCAGCTAATACTTTTCTAACAGCTGAAGTCAGAGCAAGTCTAAGGTCTGTATCTACGTTTATTTTACATACACCGTATTTAGCAGCTTCTCTTAGCATTTCTTCTGGAACACCTTTAGCTCCTGGGATATTTCCTCCGAATTCATTGCACATTTCAACATATTCCTGAGGAACAGAAGAAGCACCATGAAGAACTAATGGGAAGTTAGGAAGTAATTTTGTTATTTTATCAAGTCTTTCAAAATCAAGCTTAGCATCACCTTTGAACTTGTAAGCACCATGGCTAGTACCTATAGCTATAGCAAGTGAATCAACACCTGTTCTTTCAACAAATTCAACAGCTTGAGCAGGATCTGTATAAGTAGCATCTTCAGCACTTACATTAACATCATCTTCAACACCAGCTAATTTTCCAAGCTCAGCTTCAACCACAACTCCTCTTTCATGAGCATAGTCCACAACTTTTTTAACAAGAGCTATATTTTCTTCAAATGGAAGGTGAGATCCATCTATCATAACAGATGAGAATCCATCATCTATACATTGTTTACAAACCTCAAAACTATCACCATGATCAAGGTGAAGAGCAATTGGAAGTTCACTTTCTTCAATAGCAGCTTCAACTAATTTCTTTAAGTATATAGAATTAGCGTATTTTCTAGCCCCAGCAGAAGCTTGAAGAATCACGGGAGCGTTTTCCTCTTTTGCAGCAGCAATTATTCCCTGAACTATCTCCATGTTATTAACATTGAATGCACCTATAGCGAAATTTCCCTCATAAGCAAGTTTGAACATTTCCTTAGTAGTAACTAATGGCATAATAAAATTCCTCCTTTAATATATGTAGTTAAAAATAATATATGTAGTTAAAAAATTCGTCTAATGCTACGCATTGACTCATGTCTCCAACGAATCCTATGGACTCCGTTGCTTAAAATAGTTGAAAATGTAGTTCTGCTATTAAAAATATTAATAAAATTAAAATTTTATAACGAATAGGAAATTATATTCATTTAGAATCTTTCAAAGAAAGACTTTTTTATAATTTCTTGATTTATATAATTTTAATTCGCGTTATAAAGAATGAATTCAAATTTAGAACTCATTTCATACGGAATTTTAATTACAACTAAACATTATACACTTAAATTAGGAAAAGTAAAAGAGCATAGAAAATAAATTCTATGCTCTTGATATAATTATGAAATTCTTACCCTTGTTATATGTTAATTAAGCTTTGTTTACAGATCCGAATAACTCCATTTTTTCTTTAACAGTATTTTTTATAGCTTCAAATCCAGGCCCCAATATTTTACGAGGGTCAAATCCTTTACCTTCTAAGTCTTTACCAGCTTCGATGTACTTACGAGTAGCTGCTGCGAATGATAATTGACATTCTGTATTAACGTTGATTTTAGCAACTCCTAAAGAGATAGCCTTTTGTATCATATCTTCAGGTATACCAGTTCCACCGTGAAGTACAAGTGGCATATTTCCTGTAGCATCTTGAATATTAGCTAAAGCTTCAAAGTTAAGTCCAGCCCAGTTTTCTGGATATTGACCGTGAATATTACCAATACCAGCTGCTAACATATCAACACCTAATTCAGCTATTGACTTACATTCTGAAGCATCAGCTATTTCACCAGCACCTACAACACCGTCTTCTTCGCCACCGATAGAACCAACTTCAGCTTCAACTGAAAGACCTCTATTATGAGCTATATCTATTATTCCTTTAGTTTTAGCTATATTTTCTTTTATTTCGTAGTGAGATCCATCAAACATTATAGAAGAGAAACCAGCTTCCATAGCTTTTAAAGCTCCATCATAACTACCATGGTCTAAGTGAAGTGCAACAGGAACAGTGATATTTAACTCTTCTATTAAACCATTAGTCATTCCAACTACAGTTTTAAATCCACCCATATACTTACCTGCACCTTCAGATACGCCAAGTATAACTGGTGAGTTGTTTTCTTGAGCAGTTAATAAAATCGCCTTAGTCCATTCTAAGTTATTGATATTGAATTGACCTACTGCATATTTACCTTCTCTAGCTTTAACTAACATTTCTTTTGCTGAAACTAACATAAAGTAACCTCCATAATTTTGAATTTAAATAAATTTAATAGAAAACAATATATATGTATTATTCTCTTTATACCCAATATTATAATCCAAAATTATAAAATATGAAATATAAAATTTTTTATTTTTATATTTTAAAATATAAAAATAAAAAATATATTTGAAAAAAGCATTTTAAACCCACATAAAGGGCGGTTATATTGTAATCATCAAGAATAAAAAGTATAATAATATTTGACAATAATGATAGAGAAGAGAATATAGGAGGAAAAAATATGCCACAAATTAAAATAAGAGGAATTGAAGCCAATGAGGTTTGTAAAATAAGTGAAAAAATGATAGATGAATTAGTTAATATTGTTAAGTGCCCAAGAGATTATTTTGAGATAGAGTGTATTCAATCAGTAGCCATAAGAAATGGACAAATAGAAGAAGTATATCCATTTATAGAGGTTGCTTGGTTTGATAGAGGACAAGATACTCAAGATAAGGTAGCTAAGATTATAACTGATAGTATAAGAGAAGGTCTTAACATTGAAAGCTTAGATTTAGCTTTTACTACATTTGATAAAGCAAAATACTATGAAAACGGTGAGCATTTTTAGGAGAAGATATATGAAATTACCAGTTGAATTTTTAGATAACATGAAAGATATATTAAATGATGAATTTGATGCTTTTTTAAAAAGCTACGATGAAAAAAGATATTACGGATTTAGAATAAATACACTTAAAATTTCAGTTGATGAGTTTTTGAACATTTCTCCTTTTAATTTGAGTAAAATTCCTTGGAGTAGTGATGGATTTTACTATGAAGAAGATATAAGACCTGCCAAATCACCTTTTTACAATGCAGGACTTTACTATATACAAGAACCATCAGCTATGTCTCCTGTTGAATTCTTAGATGTTCAAAAAGGACATAAGGTACTGGATTTATGTGCTGCTCCTGGTGGTAAGAGTATTCAAATAGCATCAAGACTTCAAGGTGAAGGAATTCTTGTAACTAATGATATAAGTTCAAGTAGAGTAAAACCTCTTGTAAAGAATATAGAGATGTATGGAGTATCTAATGTATTAGTTACTAATGACTCGCCAAATAGACTTTGTAATAACTTTGAAGGATTTTTTGACAGAGTTTTAGTAGATGCACCTTGTTCTGGTGAGGGTATGTTTAGAAAAGATGAAAAACTTATAAAGAGTTGGGAAAAAGACGATATAAGTATATATCCTAATGTGCAAAGAGAAATATTAGATGAAGCGGCTAAGATGTTAAAGGTTGGAGGAAAGTTAGTATACTCTACTTGTACATTCAATAAAGATGAGAATGAGAATATGATACAAGAATTTTTAGATAAAAAAGATAACTTTGAGTTACTTAATATAGAAAAAATCGGCGGAATTTCTGAAGGTTTAGGACTTGAAGGAGTTGCAAGACTATGGCCTCATAAATTAAATGGAGAAGGGCATTTTTTAGCTCTTTTACAAAAGGTAGACGGGGAAACAAAAGAGTACAAAAGTTTAAAAAATAAGAAAAAGCCAGAGTGCTTTCAAGAATTTGAAAAAGAAAACATGAACACGACTTTAGATGGGAACTTTATAACTATAAATGATAATCTATATTTAGCTCCAAAGGATATGATAGAAACTAAGAACTTAAAGGCAGTTAGAACCGGTCTTTTACTTGGTAAAGTAATTAAAAATAGATTTAAGCCATCACAGGCACTTTGTATGGCACTTAAAAAAGAAGATTTTAAAAGAGTAATAAATTTAGATTCAAATGATCCAAATGTTATAAAGTATCTAAAGCGAGAAACAATATTTACAGAGGGTGAAAATGGATTAAACCTGGTATGTGTAAACGGATACCCACTTGGATTTGGAAAATTAAATAAAGGAACATTAAAAAACGGATATGAAAAATCCTGGAGATGGATTTAGGAGGATATTATGGCTAAAAAAATGAGAATAGACAAGGTGTTATCTAATATAGGATATGGAAGTAGAACTGAGATTAATATAGCTTGCAAAAAAGGTTTGGTTGTTGTTAATGGAGAGATTGTAAAAAAGAATTCAACTCAAGTAGATCCAGAAAATGATGAGATATTATTTGATGGAGAAAAAATCAATTATAGAGAATTTATATATTTAATCATGAATAAGCCAGCAGGTTGTATTTCAGCAACAACTGATAAATATGATCAAACGGTTATTGATTTATTAGATCTGGAGCATATAGCATTCGATCCTTTCCCTGTTGGAAGACTTGATAAGGATACAGAGGGTCTTTTAGTAATTACTAACGATGGAAAGTTATCTCATAGATTATTGTCTCCTAAGAAACACGTTCCCAAAACGTATTTTGCAAAAGTTGATGGAGTAGTAACGAATGAAGATATTGAAGCATTTAAAGAAGGTGTAGTATTAGATGATGGATATAAGACTTTACCAGGAGAGCTTGAAATATTAAAAAGCGGTGATATATCTGAGATAAACTTAACTATACATGAAGGAAAATTTCATCAAGTTAAGAGAATGTTTGAAAGTGTAGACAAAAAAGTAGTATATTTAAAGAGAATACAAATGGGTAAATTAAAATTAGATGAAAAATTAGAACTTGGAGAATATAGAGAGTTAACTAAAGAAGAACTAGAATTATTAGAGACAAAATAGGAGTTGATAAAATGAAGTTTGAATTTGATACACATTGTCATACAATTGCTAGTGGACATGCATACAGTACTGTTCATGACTTAGCAAGAGAGGCTAAAAATGTAGGTCTTAAGATGTTTGCTTTAACAGATCATGCACCAGCAATGCCAGGTGGACCACATGTATATCATATAGCTAATCAAAAGGTTATACCTAGAGTTATAGATGGTGTATTTGTGTTAAGAGGGGTTGAAGCTAATATTATAGACTATAATGGAAAGTTAGATATGGATGAAGAATTTTTGCCAGAGCTTGATTTAGTATTGGCAAGTCTTCATGATGTTTGTATAAAGCCTGGAACTAAGGAAGAGAACACTAATGCACTTATTAAAGCTATGGAAAACAAGTATGTAGATATAATAGGACATCCTGGAAATCCATCATTTGATATAGACGCAAAGAGAGTTTTACAAGCTGCAAAAGATAACAATGTATTAATAGAGATAAATAACAGTTCATTTGGAAAGAGTAGACCGGGAAGTAGGGAAAACTGTATTAAAATAATTAAGATGGCTAAGGAGATGAATGTTAAATTAGTTGCAGGAACAGATACTCATATAGCATTCCAAATAGGAAACTTTGATCATGTTAGGGAAGTATTTGAGGAAGCTGGAATTCCAGATGAACTTGTTGTGAATAACTCATTGGAGAGTTTTATAGATTATTTGGATTCTAAAGGAAAGAAAAATATTAAGGATTTTAAAGAACTTTTAAAATAAAGAGTAATTAATATTATATCCTTTATAAAGAAACTAAAAATTATTAAATTTTCTCTCTTAACTTAAATTTTATTCTAATTTATAAAAACATAACAAGGTTAGAATAAATATTTAAAAGTCGTTCGAAACTTTAATAATTCCTAGTTTCTTAAATTACTTTATAGTTGGTTGTGAGCAAAAATATTCATATAAAAATATCGTTCGTGTAAATATATTTTGATATGAATATTTTTAGATATATGATTATTATAGTTTTAAAATATTGTACGGTGGAGGTTAAGTGTGAAAAAAAGAGATATAGTAGAGCTTAAGATAGATGGGATGGATTTTGGTGGAAATTCATATGGATTTATAGAAGGTGAAAGAGTTGATGTTAAGGGTGGTATTACTGGACAGACTCTTAAGGTTTTAATAAAGAAGGTTAGAAAGAATAAGATAGAAGGAAAGTCTCTTGGATTAATAGAAAAGTCTGATATGGAAACTTGTGATACTTGTGATCATTTCGGATTTTGTGGTGGATGTTCAATGCTTTCTGTTCCTTATGAAGAGCAAATTGAGATAAAGGAAGGTCAAATACTTGATTTATTCTCTGAAGAAAATTTTGTTGGATTTAAGTTTTTAGGTGTTGAGGGCAGTCCTCAAAATCGTGAGTATAGAAATAAGATGGAGTATACTTTTGGTGATGAGGAGAAGGATGGTCCTTTGACTCTTGGTTTTCATAAAAAGGGAAGAGCAATGGATATAATAACTGTTGATACTTGTATGTTAATAGATGAGGATTATAGAAAGATACTTAAGAGTACCGTAGATTACTTTGCAGATAAAGGACTTGCATATTATAAGACTATGCCTCATACAGGTTATCTTAGAAATCTAGTTGTTAGAAAAGGACTTAATACTAATGAGATAATGGTTAATATAGTTACTTCTACTCAAGCTGATTTTGATATGACTGAGTACAAGGATATGTTATTAAATCTTGGTACTAATGGCGAAATGGTAAGTATACTTCACACAGAAAATGATGGACTTGCAGATGCAGTTCAGTGTGATAAGTTGAATGTACTTCATGGAAGAGACTATATATATGAAGAGTTGCTTGGACTTAAGTTTAAGATATCTCCATTCTCATTCTTCCAAACTAATACTAAGGGTGCGGAAAGACTTTATCAAATAGCTTCTGAATTTATAGGAGATCAAAAAGATAAGGTTGTATTTGACTTATATAGTGGAACTGGAACTATAGCTCAAATGGTATCAAAGAGTGCTAAGAAAGTTATAGGTATAGAGATTGTTGAAGAAGCAGTAGAAGCTGCTAAGGAAAATGCTAGAATAAACAATATAACTAATTGTGAGTTTATAGCAGGTGATGTAGCTCAAAAGGTTAAGTCTATAAAGGCAAAGCCAGATTTAATTATCGTTGATCCACCAAGACCAGGTATTCATAAGAATGCTTTAAAGGATATAATAGGATTTAACTCTAAAGAGATTCTTTATATATCTTGTAATCCTAAGACTTTGGTTAAGGATTTGGTTGGATTTGAAGAAGGTGGATATGGAATAGTTCAGGTTCAAGGAATGGATATGTTCCCTAACACGCCTCACATGGAAACAGTTGTACTTCTTAGAAAAAAGAATTAGAAAATTGTATAGTGCTTAAGCCGAAATGACGCTTATTAAAATACCGCTACTGTAATAATATTTTTATAAAACTAAAGATTGTGTCTTATACAATATCCTAAAACTTCTTAAACTCGCTCTGTTCAGACAAAAGAAGTTTCTTAACGGATATTACAACGCCGCAATCTAAGTTTTATAGAAAAATATTAAAAACCAGTAGCTAACATTTTAATAAGCGTCATTTTTTGGTATGCATATAATGAAAACAAAGAGTAATCTAAAAGTTGATTTTGCAAAATATTCACATTTGGAAGATAGAATACATTATTTAAATAAATATGTAAAAAAATATTATTTTATGTTAAATTATAGTTATTTAAACTATAATTGTAATAGAAAATAATATAAAGGGGAGAACTGTTATGTCTTTAGTACAAGATGCTTTACTTTCTATATTTAAGAAGAGAACAATAAATCAGCCGATATTTTTAAAAGAATTCGATAAGAATAATGCTCAAATCAATGATTTAATTGAACTTTCACAAAAAGTTATTTCTAATAAAAAGGAATTTATAGATAGAGATATAACTCTATTAAAATATGGGTTAGATGGTGAAAACAATGTTTATTACGAATTAAAAAATTCATTTATTCCAATGATATGCTTACATGATATAAGACTTGAATATGGAGATTATGTTGCTCAATTTGATTTTATTATTATTACTAATAAATTCATATTGGTACTTGAAACAAAAAAACTTACAGGGGATATTGAAATTACTGCTGAGGGTGATTTTATTAGAATAATAAAAAATAGTTATGGAAAAACAATTAAGAAAGAGGGCATGTATAGTCCAATATCTCAAAATGAACGCCATGTCAATATACTTAAAGAAATTTTAACTAAAAATGGAATAATAAAAACTTTACCAGTTAAATCTGCCGTTATTATTGCTAATCCAAAAACAATATTAAATAAAAGTAAGTGTTCAAAATATATTCAAAATAGTATATATAAATATGATCAGATAATAAATATTTTGAAAAAAGAATTAAATAATAAAGATAATGAAAAAAATATTCTTGAAAAGTATATGTTTGAGATATCAGATTTTTTGGTAAAAAATAACAAATCATTAAAAATTGATTATATGTCTAAATATAAATTATCGGATATAGACTTTGATTTATATCAACAGGGAAAAAATGAAATAATAAAAAATTCATTGGATGAAAATATGTATATAGCATTAAAGGAATACAGATTAAAAACTTCTAGAGAAGAAGGAATAAAAGCGTATATGGTTTTTAATAACCAAGAATTAGATTTACTTATTAAAGCTAAACCTAAAAATAAAATAGAATTATTTAAAATTAAAGGTTTCGGAGAAAAGAAAGTAGAAAAATATGGAGATTATATTTGCAATATTTTAAATGGAAAAACTGTATAAATAGAAAATCTATATATTCAAAACAGTGAACTACTTCAGTGCAAGTAGACAGTGGAAATAATTACATTAAAGAACTAGAAATATTATTTAATAAATATAGTAATAATTTTACTTCAGAACAAACTAAGGAGGAAGTAGCTACTATGAATGAATATTGCAAAAGTGAGTAAATAAGATACATTAAATATACGAAAGGTTAGATCTGGGGAGATGAAATTATGAGTAGTATTTACAGCAGACTATTAAGGCTATATAGAAAAATATAGATTCAGGAAAGACTCCATTGGAAGATTATGCAACAGAAATTCTAGTTGGATTAATTGAAGCTAATAAAGAAATATTTAGAGATTTTGCAAAAAATATATTAGAAATTCCAGGAGATAATTTTCAAATTGAATCTCAAAGAAGATTTAACCTAAAAGATGACACTGATTTTATAGTAGATATTGTAATTGAAAATCAAGATACAATTTGTTTTCTTGAAAATAAAGTCAATTCATCAGAAGGAGAAAGACAATTAGAAAGATATAGTAAGGTTTTAAATAATATACAAAAAGAAAAAAATAAAGATATATATCTAAGATATTGTACTAAATATTATGATAAGAAAGATATAATAGACATTAATTTTAAACAGTTTAGATGGGTTAATGTATATAGAGTTTTAAAAAAATACGAAAATAATAAAATGATTAGAGAATTTTTAGAATTTTTAAGGGGTGAGGATATGGTTACTGCAGGAAATTTTAATTTTCAAGATTTAATAGTTTTAGCTAATCTTAATGCTACTTTTTCAAAAATAAATGAGTGTTTTGATAATTTAAGAAGTATATTTTCAGATGGTTTTGGAAAATTAAATCATAGTTCGACTATAAAACAAATTAAAGATACTAATGGCTGTTGGTTATGGAGAGATAACGCATTTGGAGAAGGATATTCAGAAGTATGTTTAGGTATCAGTCTTTCAGAATGTGACGGAAAAATAATACCATACTTAGTTGTAAGTGTATATTGCATGAAAAATAATAGCAAATATGATGAGTTTAAGAAATACATAGAAAAAAATGAGGATTTTTTTGAATATATTGATATAGAAGATAATAGAAGTGATGCATGGTTTGAAGAACCACTTTCTAATTTTATAGCTAGCGATAATCAATTTGAAGAAATAGAAGAATGGTTTATAGAGAAGTTAGATAAATTAAATGAGTTTAGAAAAAGAACACCTGAATTAGAATGGAATTGTTAGCAACGAAAAAATTACTGGATATCATTATCCAGTAATTTTTTTTGTTTAGAATAAAATCTTAAACTTGTGATATAATCAAATTATGACATAAAAAAGTGGACCGAAAAAAATGGAGGATTTTAAAAATGGATAAATATACTTCTACAATTAAATCAATGTCTTTTCTGTATAATGAGTTAAAAATAGCTTGTAAACTTGTGTTACAAGGGGTACAAGAAAAAGAATTAAAACAAAAATCAATTGAAGAAAATATCTTTATGGTTAATTCTGAAAGTAGAAAAAAAGAAATTGCTTCAACTGCTGCAAAAAGAATTAAAGCTTTAGATGAATTTTCAATTGAAAAAATTGCAAATGGAAACTTACAAACAAGTAAACAATTAGCACTATATTCTATACTTAAAACAGACAGGCTATTTTTTGAATTTATGAATGATGTATATAAAGATAAATATATACTAAGATACTTTATAATAGAAGACAAAGATTTGGATATATTTTTTCAAAAGAAAGCTCAGCAAAATGATAAAATTGCATCGTGGAAAGAATATACATTTTACAAACTAAAACAAGTATATAAGAGAATTTTGATAGAAGCAGGATTTGCAAAGAAAAACAATAAAAACATTGAAATAATACCTCCTATTATGGAGATAGAAGTAATAGAGCATTTAAAAGAAAAAGGTGACACTGCATTTTTAAATGCTATGTTAGGAGAGATATAAATGAAAAAAAATATTTATCAAAGATTAGATCTGATTTTACCTAAATTAATGGATACAAGTTTTAGAGAAAATAAAGGTCTTGGAAATGAAATTGGATTTTATATTTTTGATTACAATCCAAAAGATGAAATACTAGTAAGAGAGCATATACAATTTTTAAAACAAAAGATAAATAATGAAAACTCAGAAATCAAAATAAAAGAATTTGACTTGTATGAAATTATAATTGAAATATTACAAGAAAAGGGATATTTACAAAAGACAATAGAAATGGAAGAAAAGAAAAGTACGCAAAAGGCAATAGATGCTATAAAGAAGACTCTAAGACTTACTCAAAATAATGATTTAATAGTAGATCATATTAGGCAAAGAGTAGAAAAAGACGATATTGTATTTTTAACAGGGATAGGAAAAGCATGGCCTATAATTCGTTCTCATACTATCTTAAATACGTTACATTCAGTTGTAGATTACGTACCTCTTATTATGTTTTTTCCAGGTACTTATGATGGATTAGAACTTCAATTATTTGATGAAATAAAAGATGATAACTACTATAGAGCATTCAAACTTATATAAAGCGAAACTTAATTCAGATGGAGTTTTTACTCCAACTGAATTTCTAGTTGAGCTAATCCAGAAGCTGTTAAGTTCTTAACTCCAAACTTAAGAGGATGGAGTTTTAGAACTTTTAGCTTTCGGATAGATATAATAATCAAAATTGGGAGGAGAAAAATATGCAGCTTAAGAAAATGTTTGACAAAGACATCACAAGGGATATCAAAGGGGTTATAAAAGTAGGACAAGAAGATGATACAAATGTATATCAAGAGTTAGAAGAGTATGTAGTTACAAGAGAACTTTCAAAGCACTTTAGTGAGTTTTTTGAAGCTTATAAAAAAGGGGTACATGATTATACAGATAAAATGGGGGTATGGATTTCAGGATTCTTTGGAAGTGGTAAATCTCATTTTTTAAAAATCCTATCATACCTTCTAGAAAACAAAGAAGTTAAAGGAAATAAGGCAATATCATATTTTGATGACAAAATTAAAGATCCTATGGTAGTTGCTGATATGAAAATGGTGGGGGACATTACTACTGACGTTGTGCTATTTAATATAGATTCAAAATCTGATTCAGATTCAAAATCTAATAAAGATGCTATCGTTAAAGTATTTATGAAGGTATTTAATGAAATGCAGGGACTTTGTGGTTCTATGCCGTGGCTTGCAGATCTTGAAAGACAAATGATTAAAGATAATAGCTATGAAACTTTTAAGTCTAAATTTAAAGAGTTATCAGGAAGTGAATGGGAAGAATCTAGAGAAGACTTTTATTTTGAAGAAGACAATATAATTGAAGCTTTATCACAAACTACTAAAATGAGTGAAGAAGCTGCAAGGAACTGGTACAACAAGGCTGAAGAAAACTACTCTTTAAGTGTTGAAAAATTTGCACAAAAAGTTAAAGAATACATAGAATCTAAAGGCAAAAACCATCATGTAGTATTCTTGGTAGATGAAATTGGTCAGTACATAGGAGATGATGTAGGATTAATGCTAAATCTTCAAACTGTTATAGAGGATCTAGGAACTCACTGTGGAGGTAAAGCATGGGTTTTAGTTACATCACAACAAGATATAGATTCTATAACTAAAGTAAAAGGAAATGACTTCTCTAAAATTCAAGGTAGATTTAATACAAGACTAAATTTATCAAGTGCAAATGTAGATGAAGTAATTAAAAAGCGTATACTTCTTAAAAATCCTCCTGCAAAAGAAACATTAAGACTCGTTTATCAAGATAAAGAAGCGATACTTAAAAACTTAATCACATTTTCAACAGATGCAGCTGAGATGAAAACATATAAATCAGAGCAAGATTTTATAGAGGTTTATCCATTTATACCATACCAATTTAACTTGCTTCAATCGGTGTTTACTGGTATAAGACTACATGGAGCAAGTGGAAAACATTTATCAGAAGGAGAAAGATCACTTCTGAGTGCATTCCAAGAATCAGCAACAAGATATGTAGATAAAGAAGTAGGAACATTAATACCTTTTTCAGCTTTTTATGAAACAATAGAAGCTTTCTTAGATTCTAATATTAGAACAGTAATGATTCATGCAGAGGATAATGATAACTTAAATGACTTTGATATGAAAGTTTTAAAAACACTATTTTTAATTAGGTATGTTAAGGAAATACATTCAAATATAGAGAATATAGCAACCTTAATGGTTTCAAATATTGATGATGATAAAATAGATCTTAAAAAGAATATAGAGGGATCTTTAAGAAGATTATTAAAAGAGACTCTAATACAGAAAAATGGAGAAGAATATATATTCTTAACTAATGAAGAACAAGATGTAAATAAAGAAATTCAACATATACAAGTAGATATAGGAGAAACAATTTTAAAAATTGGAGAAGAGATATTTAGTGGAATATACAGTGATAAGAAATATAAATATAATTCAAGATATATTTTTGACTTTAATAAAATAATTGATGATAGACCAATGCTTTCTCAAAATCATGAAATAGGTCTGAAAATAATAACACCTTACTACGATACAGGGGTAGAACTTACAGAGCAAGAACTAAAAATGATGTCATCAAGAGAAAACAACTTAATAGTTAAACTTCCTATGGACACATCGTATTTAGAAGAGATGGAACAAATATTAAAAATAGAAACATATTTACGCCAAAAAGCTTCAACATCATCAAATAAAAATGAAGAAATAAAAATAAGAAAGCAAAGAGAAATAACAGAAAGAAAAGAAAGAGTAACGACACTTATTATACAAGCTTTAAAAGATGGAGATATATTTGTTAATTCTCAAAAACTAGATATAAAATCTAAAAATCCAGCAGATAGGATAAATGATGGATTTAAAAATCTTATTGAAAATATGTATAATAAGCTTCACTATATGACAGATTTTATAGAAAATGAAAGGCAATTACATGAACTATTAGCAGAAAATAAAATCCAATTAGCATTAACAGATGATAGAAAAAATAAATTAGCAATAGATGATGTAAATAAATATGTTCATAGAAATACAGAAAGAAATATTCCGATGAGTATAAAATCTATAACTACTTTATATTCTAGAGCTCCTTATGGATGGAGAGATTTAGATATAGCAGGAATCGTATTAACATTATTTAAAGAACAAGAAATACAGCTAGTTCTTAATCATGAATATTTAACTACATCGGATAAAGATATAGTTAGATACGTTACTAAGAGAGATTATGTAGATAGATTAGTGATTAAAAAGAGAATAAAAACTCCAGTAAAATATATAAATAATGCTAAAACTTTGGCTAAAGAAGTATTTAATCATGCAGCAGTTCCAAGTGATGAAGATGGACTTATGAATAGATTTAAAGAACTTTGCTATAATGAGCTTTATGAAAAATCAGATAGCATTAAAGAATTATTAGGAGAGTACAAAAATGACAAAAAGTATCCAGGAAAAGATATTTTAGAAAAAGGAAAAGAGATATTTGAAAAAGTTATAAAAATAAAAGATGTAAAAGAGTTTTATGAAGAATTATATGAACTTCAAGATGATTTTTTAGATTATGAAGAAAGTGTATACGATATAAAGAAATTTTTTGAAAATCAAAAAAATCAATTTGATAAAGCTCTTCATCAATTGAGTATTTATTCAAAAAATAAAACTTACGTTTTAGATAATGAAACTATAGAAATAGTAAACAAAATAGATAAAATAGCAAATTCTAAGAAACCATATAATGAAATTCAAAAACTACCAGATTTAATAAATGAATTTGTAGAGAAATTTACAGATCTTTTAGAAGAAGAGTGTAAACCAGTAAAAAATGTAATTGAAAGCGATTATAAGAAAGTAATTGGTGAACTGGAATTATATGATTTAAAAGAGGAACTTTATAATCAATTTAAAAATCAATTTGAAGATTTATTAAATAGATTAGACTCAGCTAATAACTTCTATGAAGCCATAGCAATGAAAGAAGAATCTGATAGATTAAAGATAAGATGCTTTGATAGAATTAATCAAAAAATTCAAGAAAAATTATTAAACCAAAAACAAGAAAATCAAAAGAAAGAAATAGAAGCAAAAGATGGTGAAAAACCATATATACCTAAAATCAAGAAGACTGTAAATGTCAGTATGTCTAATATATTACATGGAGCAAAGAGCATAGAAAGCAAACAAGATATAGATAATTTACTTAATGAAATAAGAAGAAAACTAGAAGATGAATTAAAAGAAGATACAATAGTTAAACTTATATAACATCAGGGGGTAAAATTATGAATAAGTCAGCTATCAAAAACTTTGCAATAAATGCAAGAACAAAGCTAATAGATAATATAACACAAAAAGCTTATGAACTGGGAATAACTAAAGAAGAAACAAAAGAAATAGAAACATTTGAAGGTGGATTTAGAGTTAAAGATAGAGAAAACAGCAAAATATTCAAAAAGCATGAGATAAAGCAGAGAGAACAACTTATAAGAATAATAAGTGAAAAGGGAATAGAGCAAGTAATAGAAGAAGTCTCTTATACTTGGTTTAATAGATTCATTGCCCTTAGATTTATGGAAGTAAATGAATACCTTCCAAGTGGTGTCAGAGTGTTATCCTCAATAGAGGATAACAAAACTGAACCCGACATTATAACTGAAGCTGAAAATATAGACTTAGATGTAGATAAAGAAATAATATATAGACTTTTAGATAACAATGAAACCCATGATTTATACAGATATTTATTAGTTAAACAGTGCAATGAACTAGGTAAAATAATGCCTTATATGTTTGAAGAAATAGCAGACTATACTGAACTTTTACTTCCTGATAACCTACTAGCAGAAAACTCAATAATAAGAGATTTAGTAGACGGTATAGAAGAAGATGATTTCAAAGAAGAAGTTGAGATAATAGGCTGGCTATATCAATACTATATATCAGAAAAGAAAGATGAAGTATTTGCAGGACTTAAGAAAAATAAAAAGATAACTAAAGAAAATATACCAGCAGCAACTCAACTATTTACACCAAAATGGATAGTAAAATATATGGTTGAAAACTCACTGGGAAGACTATGGCTAGAATCTCATCCAAATGAAGAACTTAAAGAAAGCTGGAAATACTACTTAGAAGAAGCAGAGCAAGAGCCAGAAGTTAAGGAACAGTTAGAAAAAATAATAAATAAAGATTTAAGCCCTGAGGATATAAAGGTACTTGACCCTGCCATGGGAAGTGGTCATATATTAGTTTATGCTTTTGATGTACTTTATGATATTTACTCAAGTGCGGGATACAGTGAAAGAGAAATACCAGCTTTAATACTTGAGAAAAACTTATATGGACTTGATATAGACGATAGAGCAGGGCAACTTGCATACTTTGCATTAATGATGAAAGCCAGAAGTAAGAACAGAAGAATATTTAGGAAATGTATAGATTTAAATATTTGCTCAATTAGTGAAAGTAATGGAATATCAAAAGAAGCTATAAATTACTTTGCAAATAATAATGAAAAGTTAAAAGAAGATACTACATATCTTGTAGATGTATTTGAAGATGCTAAGGAATATGGGTCAATACTTAATGTGGAGAAGGTTAATTTTGATGGTATTGCTAATAGGCTTGAGGAGATAAGAGAAAGTTATAATGAAAATTTATTTGAAACAGGTTATAAGAATGAGATAATTGAAAAGTTACCTGCTCTTATAAAGCAGGGAAGAATAATGAGTGAAAAATATAATATTTGTATAATGAATCCGCCGTATATGGGAAAAAAAGGTATGTCGAATAAATTAGCAAGTTTTGCTGATAAAAAATATAAAAAATATGATATAGATTTATTTTCAGTATTTATTAAAGTAGCAAAAGAATATACCTCTAAAAATGGATTTTTATCTTTGATAACTCAACCTACATGGTTAAATTCTAATTCGTTTAAAATATTAAGGGAATATGTTGTAAAAAATACATCAATTCAAAGTATGCTACATATGGGAAGAGGAATATTTGGTATAGATTTTGGATCTTCGGCATTTACATTAAGAAATAAGGTTGAAAATAATTATAAAGGTAGATATTTCAAATTATTTAATAGAACTTTCCAATATATTGATATGAATGATATAGAACAAATATTTTTATATTCAAAGAAAAATATATATTTTAAGTTTGATTTTAATAATTACCAAGTAGATACTTCTAAAAGTATTATTAATGAAGATAGAGAAGAAAATGAAATAAAAATAAATTTACCAACTAAAATTCAATATATATATAATCAGAAAAATTTTAAATATATGCCTGATTATGTATATGCGTACACACTATCTGATGCTATGATAAAAAAGTTTATAGATTGTAAAAAATTAATAGATGAAAGTCCTGTGAAAGAAGGCATAAATACAGGAAATAATGATAGATTCTTAAAAATATGGCATGAGGTATCAATAAAAAAGATTGGTTATAATACTAATAGTAGGAAAGAAAGTGAAGTAAATGGATATAGATGGTTTCCGCATAATAAAGGTGGAAGTTATAGAAAATGGTATGGAAACAACGATTATGTAGTAGATTGGATGAATGATGGATATGAAATTAGAAATTTTAGAGATGATAAAGGTAAATTAAGATCTAGTTTAAGAAATTTAGATTATTTTTTTAATTCAGGGATAACATATGCAGGAATAAGCTCAGGAAATTTTAGTTGTAGATATTTTGGAAAAGGATTCACATTTAATAGTATGGGAAGATCGATATTCCCTTCTGATAAAAATATATACTATTTTATAAGTTTATTAAATTCAAAAGTTTCTATGGAATTTTTAAAAGTATTAGCACCTACATTGAGTTTTACAGTTGGAGCAGTAGGAAATATACCAACAATAGTAAATGAAAATATAAAAGAAAATATCGACTGCATAGGAGCAAAGTGTATAAATTTATCTAAAGAAGACTGGGATTCATTTGAAACATCATGGGATTTTAAAAAGCATCCACTACTTACATACAAGCAAGGTGCAAATACAATAGAACAATCATTTAATAATTGGTCAGAATTTGCAGATAATCAATTTAAACAATTAAAACATAACGAAGAAGAACTAAACAGAATATTCATTGACATATACGGACTTCAAGAAGAACTTACTCCAGAAGTTGAAGATAAAGATGTAACAATAAATAAAGCAGATGAAGTAAGGGATATAAAGTCATTTATATCTTACGTAGTAGGATGTATGTTCGGAAGATATTCACTTGATGAAGAAGGACTTGTATTTGCTGGTGGAGAGTTTGATAAAGATAGATACGAAACATTTAAAGTAGATGAAGATAATGTAATACCTATAACAGATGATTCGTACTTTGAGGATGATATAGTTGGTAGATTTATAGAGTTTGTAAAAATAACATTTGGAGAAGAAACAATAGAGGAAAATCTTGATTATATAGCAGATAAACTAAATAAGAAATCAAGTGAAACATCAAGACAAGCTATAAGAAGATACTTCTTAAAAGATTTCTATAAAGACCATTTAAAAACATATAAGAAAAAGCCTATATATTGGATGTTTGATAGTGGTAAGCAAGATGGATTTAAGGCACTTGTATATATGCACAGATATGATTCATCAACTGTTGCAAGAGTAAGAACGGATTATCTACATGAACTTCAAAAGAAATACGATTCAGAAATGAATAGACTAGATATTACTATAGATTCAGAGGTTTCAGCTAGAGAAAAAAGTGCTGCTAAGAAAAAGAAAGATAAGATAAGTAAGCAAATGATTGAGTGTGTAGCATATGATGAGGTTATTGCACATGTTGCAGATCAGAAAGCAGAAATAGATTTAGATGATGGAGTTAATGTGAATTATGCTAAATTCCAAGAGATAGTGATTTCTCAAGGAGAAAATAAGAAAGATAAAAAAGCTAATTTATTAGCCAAAATCTAAAAATATTAGAGGTGAAAAAGTTGACTCACATTCAAAAGTTAAATATTAATTCTTTTAGAGGTATACAAAATTTGAAACTTGAAAACTTAGCAAATATTAATATACTTCTTGGAAAAAACAACAGTGGTAAAACTTCTATATTAGAAGCTATTAGTGTATTAGAATATCCTAGTGAAATAGGAAATTATATAAAAGCTACTTCCAAAAGAGATACTTTTGGAAGTAGTAAGTTAAGTTATTATTCAAGTTTTATTAATACATTCAATAAAAACAATGATAATCAAGAAATGAAAATTGATATAAATGCATTGATAAAAAATAAAAAAATAGATTTTAGAATTTTTGGAGAAGAAGTTGAAGTATTGGAAGATCCGCATTATGTAACAACTGCATTTGAAGGAATTTTAAAATTTAATAATAAAGATAAAAAAATATCTATAGATGAAAATACTAAAGCTTTAAAAATAAATCCTAAAGATAGCTTTAAGACTACTAATATAGTTCATATTTCATCTTTTGATTATATGCTAAAAGATTTAACTAATAATGTTATAAAATCTGGTAATAAAGAAGAACTAATAAATATAATAAGAGTTTTTGATAAAGATATCATAGGGCTTGAAATGATAGGAGAAAAAGAAAAAATAGTTACATATATTCAGAACCAATATAAGGGGTTAATGCCATTATCTACTTATGGAGACGGACTTAGAAAAGTATTACTAATGGCATCAGCTGTGGTTCAAGCTAAAGATGGAGTACTATTAATAGATGAAGTCGAAACAGGAATTCATTATAGTGCTTTGGTAGAAATATTTAGATGGTTTATAAAAGTATGTAAAAAGTTTAATGTTCAAGTATTTATGACTTCACACAGTATAGAAGTTGTAGATGCAATTATTGAAAGTATAGATGATAGCGATAGTTTAAAAGAATCTTTAAGAGTTATTACTCTAAAGAAAAATGAAAATTCAGATATAAAAGTAAGAATATTAGATGGCTTCGAAGTTTACAAAAGCAGAGAAGAATATAATCTGGAGTTGAGATGATGAGAAGTATTTTACTTTGTGAGGGAAAAACAGACGCTATAATTTTAAGCTATTATCTAGGAAAAGTAAAAGGGTGGAACTATCATAGGGATAATAAGAAAAAATTAAATATTCCTGTTAGAAATAAAGATACAGAAGAAGTTAATTGGTATAAGTTAAATGATGATTTATTATCAATTTGGGCAGTAGGTGGAAAAGATAATTTTGATTATGCTATTTCAAAAATTATTGATATTAATAAAATAGCTAATGAAGAAGATGTTTTTAACAAAATTATTATTTTAAGAGATAGAGATAATTTTGAAAATGATGAGGATATTTCAAATGATTTAGATAAGAGTTTTTCTGATAAAGAATGCTTTTTAAATCTTAAAAATAATGAATGGATAGATGGAATATATAAGAATGAATTTGATGATGAAATGAGTGTAAAATGTTTAACTTTAATTATTCCTTTTGATAAAAAAGGAGCATTAGAAACATTTTTACTTGATGCAATAAGTGAGCTAGGGGATGAAGAAAAAGTGTTAATCAATAGATGTAAATCTTTCATTAATGATTTTAATTTAACTAAATATTTGAATACAGAAAGATTAAGAGTAAAAGGCGAGTTATCTACTACCCTTGCTGTTATGTATCCAGATAAGGTATTTACAACTATTGATAACATGTTAAGAAATATATCTTGGGAAAAATATAAATCAGTCCAAGAAAGTTTTAAAAAATTAGAAGAAATTTAGAATTAAGTAAAAAGGGATAGAAGGAGTAAGGTAGATGACAGATAATTTGCAGAAAGAGAAGCTTATTAAGCTATTTGAATTTTTAAAAGGATTTAATGATATAAAAAATCCGATAATATCAGATATAAATAACCAGCAGTGGATAAAATGGATGGATAGTATTCCAGAACATGAAAGTATAACAAACAATATATATAATTTTCAAAACGATAGTGATACTTTATTTAGTATTGATAAACCGAAGTTAACAGAATGCCCAACTCCGCCAGAAGAAATTAAAGATTGGTTAGAAAAAGAGTGGCACAATATAAGTAAAGAAGTTGTAGTGAAGAAAAAAATAGAAAAAATTGAATACGAAATAGATGATACTAATAAAAAAATAGAAAAATTAGTAACAATAAATTTTGAAGATGATAAAAATAGAGTAGTATCTCTTGATAAATGGGAAAAATTAAGAGAAAAGTGGGTTGAGGAAGAAAGCAAGGCAAGAGAAGCGGACGTAATATTTAATGGTTTATATTCACTTTATTCACTGTTAAAAAAAGAAGCAGAGGCTGTGGAACTGGTTTTAGGAGATGGAATTTTAAGTTATTTAGGAAATAAAAAAATAAATCATCCAATATTACTTCAAGCTGTAAATTTAGAATTTGATGCTAATATACCACAGTTTAAGGTTAATGTATCAGAAGACAGAGGTCCAGAGCTATATAAGAGCTTATTTAGCAATATTACAGAGTTGAATTATGAGCTATTATTAAGCATATATGAGGAATTTGATACTAGTCAATTTACACCATATGAACTTGCAGAAAGTAATTCATTTTTAAATAGACTTTCTCATGCTCTAGCATCAGATGGAAAATTTTTAGAGTCAATACAACAATATGAAGGAGCAAATAGTTATCCTCAAATTTATAGAAGACCTGTATTATTTGTTAGAAAAAGAAATCTAGGATTTGGAGTAGCTATAGATTCAATAATAGAAGATTTGAGTAATGCAGAAGAAATACCAGGATTTTTAAGGGATATAGCAGGTATTGAATATGATAATTCGCAAGAAGAGGTAAGCAATGATCAGAAAAATAATTTTTTAAGTGCTAATGGAATAGATGAAAATGTATTATTAACAAAACCAGCTAATGCAGAGCAATTAGCAGTAGCAAAGCACTTAGAGCGAAATGGAGCAGTTTTAGTTCAAGGACCTCCAGGCACAGGAAAAACTCATACAATAGCTAATATGGTGGGGCATCTATTATCTCAAGGTAAGAGTATATTAGTTACAAGTTATAGTGAAAAAGCGTTATCAGTATTAAAGGAAAAAGTAGTTGAAGATCTACAATCACTATGCTTAAGCCTACTTTCGACTACTGAAAGTAGACGTGAAATGGAAAAAAGTCTAGATGTTATTAATGAAAATAGGGCTAGACTAGAACCAAGTTATTTAGAAGAAAAAATTGAGATATTAGAAAAACAAAGGAAAGAACACATAGATAAATTAAATAAGCTAAAAATAGATTTGAAAAATGCAAGGACTAATGAATATAGACCAATAATTATTGGTGGAGAAGAGTATAAACCAATTGATGCAGCAAAGTATATTAACAAGTATAAAAATGATGCAAATTGGATGCCTACTCCTATAAGCTTAGGGAAAAGTTTGTCATTGAGTGAAGAAGAAATTAGTGAATTATATACTAGTAATATTAAGGTTAGCTTAGAAGAGGAAAAAGAATATGACAGCCAATTACCTAATTTAAATGAACTAATAACACCAATTGAATTTAATGAAATAATAAGCAAAAAGAACACATTTAGTAGTGAAAAATTATCAAGTGGTCTAGAATATTGGGATAGTGAGCGAAAAGAAAAAAATTCAATAGCTAATTTAGATTCAATTAATAATAGAATAATTAAAGCGCTAGCAAATATAGATATAGATATGCCATGGACATTAGAAACAATTGAGTCTGCTAAAGAAGAAGTTTTGAAAAATAATTGGATTTCATTAATAAATGAAATACAGGAAACATATAAATTATATCTTGATTGTTCAGAAAGTATACTAAATTATAATCCAGAATTTGTAGGAGTAGATCCGAAGACTGACATAAAGTTATCATTAAAATCAATAATTGAAAAGCTTGAAAATGGAGGAAAGATAACAAAAATAAATTTATTTTTTAATAAAGCATTAAAGAATTTCATAAATGCTTGTAGAGTAAATGGCCATATACCAACTGATATAAATGAATTTAAAGCATTAAATAGTTATCATGAATTAATGATAGCAAGGGAAAAGTTGAAAAATAGATGGAATAGACAAATTGCAACTTTAGGAGCAGAAGCAGCTGAGAATATGGGTGAAAATTTTGAATTAACATGTAAAAAGTACTGTTCAATAATTGAAGATAATATAAATTGGTATGAAGAAATATGGAACCCAATAATAAAGGATTTAAAAGCTTTTGGTATAAACTTAGAAAAACTAAAAAACAAACCAGACCTTTCAAGTGACAAATTCAGCAACCTTAAATATATAAAGTTAGAGTTGGGAAAAAATCTAATAGATATTATAGAGGCTCAAATATATAGAGTGCAATATAATGAAATAAACGATAATAAAAAGAAAATAGAAAGTATTGTTAATGAATATTCTAAAAATCAAAATAGCGAGATAATTAATGAATTACAAACAGCTGTAATGAAAGAAGACGTAGCTTTATATAAGGAGTGCTATGAGTCAATAAAAGCAATAAAGGAATTAGGTAAAGATATTGAAAGAAGAAGAGAACTATTAAATAAACTGGAGGCAAGTGCACCTGCTTGGGCAGAACAAATAAAAGGAAGACAAGGTGAGTTTGCAAAAGGAAATGTACCAAATAATGTTAAAGAAGCTTGGCTATATTGTCAATTTGTAGAAGAAATTAAATATAGAAATAGAATGTCTATAGATGAACTACAGCAAAGAATATTAGAATTAGAAAAAGTATTAAAAAGTAATACAGCAGAGTTAGCATTTAATAAAGCATGGCTATGCAAGTTGGGTGAATTCAATAATAATAAAAAACAGGTACAAGCAATTGAAGGATGGAGACAATTAATAAGAAAGATAGGAGCAGGAAAAGGAAAGAATGCTGAAAGATTAAAAGCAGAAGCAAGAAAACTTATGCCACAGTGTCAGAGTGCAGTTCCAGTTTGGATAATGCCATTAAATAAAGTTGTAGAGAACTTTAATCCTAAGGAGAATAAGTTTGATGTAGTTATTATTGATGAAGCAAGTCAAGCTGATGTTATGGCATTAGTTGCTTTATATTTAGCTAAACAAGTAATTATAGTTGGTGATAATGAACAAGTAAGTCCATTGGCTATTGGAGAAAAGACAGAGGATATAGAAAGACTAACAAAAGAATACTTATATGACATGCCAAATCATTTTTTATACTCTGGTAAATTTTCAATATATGATTTAGCACAAGCATCAGGATATCAACCAGTTAGGCTAAAGGAACATTTTAGATGTGTACCAGAAATTATAGAGTATTCAAATATACTATCTTATAATGGACAAATAAAGGCTCTGAGGGAAACTAGTGAGGTTAAAACAAAACCAGCAATTATAACATACAGAATATCGGATGCCACGGTTATAAATAAAACTAATCAAAAAGAGGTTGAAGCCATAGTATCATTGATATTAGCTTGTTGTCAAAATGAAGAATATAACGGTAAAACCTTTGGAGTAATAACTTTAAAAGGAGAAAAACAAGCTACATTGATAGATAGGTTGCTGCAAAGTAAGATGGACCCAATTGAGTATAGCAATAGAAATATCTTGTGTGGAAATCCAGCCAACTTTCAAGGCGATGAGAGAGATATCATTTTCTTATCAATGGTTGATGCAAATGAAGGTATAGGGCCTATGAGATTAACTTCATATGGAACTGATAATTTGTATAAAAAACGATATAATGTTGCAGTTAGCCGTGCGAAAGATCAACTGTGGCTTATTCACTCTGTAGATTCGGAAAATGATTTAAAACTTAAAGATATTAGAAAAGAATTGATTGATTACTGTAAAAATTACAAATCAAGACAAGTAGAGTTTGAAAAGAATGTGATTAAAGCCGAATCTGAGTTTGAAAAAAGAGTAATGAAATATCTTATCGAAAGAGGATATAAAATAGTGCCACAATGGGAAGTTGGTTCATTTAGAATAGATATGGTGGCAATTTATAAAGATAGTAAAGTAGCAATTGAATGTGATGGTGAACAATGGCATGGAGAAGATAAATTAGAAGAAGATATGAATAGACAGGCAATTCTAGAGAGGTTAGGATGGAGATTTATTAGGATAAGAGGAAGTGAATTCTTTAGCGAAGAAGAAGTAGCAATGGAGAGAGTAATCCGCAAATTAAATGATCTGGAGATATATCCAGATGAAAGTTTAGATGGATTAATTGAAGATGAATGCGGATTGAAGGAAAAAATTATTATTGAGGCAGATGAGATAAGAGATTCATGGGCATGTTATGCTATTGAATAATAATTTTTAAGATAATCTATTAAGAAGATATCTAAGCAGGTAGCTAATTTATTAGCTAAGATATAAGTAAAAATATTAATAACTTCTAACTCTATCTAATTATGAGTTAGAAGTTATTATAAGAAAGAAGGGATAACGTGAAGCAAAGATGGAGTCTTTATGTTGAAGATTTTGGTAAAATACAAAAGGCTGAAATCGAAGTAAGTCCTTTGATGATTTTTTTAGGTGATAATAATAGTGGTAAAAGTTATCTTATGAGTTTATTATGGGGACTGATTAATAAAAGTTATACATTATTAATTGATGGTAATGATGTTGACTTTTTTTCATATAAACAATGTGAGAAGTGGTTACATTCATTAGATAATAGAAAAGATGTGCTTATAGATAACCATGTTAAGCAAATGATAGTATCTTGGTTTAATGAAATTCTTGATAAAAATAAAGAAGATTTAAGTGAAAATATTTTTAATAAATATGTAGAAATAGGAAATATAAATTTAAGATTAATTGAGGGCGAAGATTTTAAGGTTAATCTAGATCATTTAGAAGGAATATACAATAAAGGACAAATGAGTATATTTGATTTGGTAGAAAAAGACAAAAATATAATATTGGCTAATCTATGTTACTACGTATTATTTAGTGATTATAAGAAACTTGCAACTAATGTAGAAGAGCCATTATTTTTACCAGCATCAAGAACAGGATTTATGTTAACTTATAAAACTTTGCTTAAAGAAAGTGTAAGAAGTAGTTTTGGGAATGAAAAAAGTGATAGAAGCAAATTCACAACACCTATTATTAATTTTTTAAATAGGTTTGTAAATTTAGATGTAGATGCAAATAAAGAATATCTTGATGCTGTAAAATTTATTGAAAAAGAATTAATTAAAGGTAGAATCGTAAAGGATGAATCACCAGTAAAGAATATTTATTATAAGCCAAGTAATTTAAATGATAACTTACCTTTATATTTAACCTCATCACTTGTAACAGAAGTAACGCCGTTAATATTATTTTTAAGTGATGCTAATAGCTATTTTAAGACACTAGTTATAGAAGAGCCTGAGGCACATTTGCATTTAAAAGCACAAATTATTATGGCCAGGGTAGTAGCAATGCTTATAAATCAAGGCACTAATGTTTGGCTTACTACTCATAGTGATACATTTTTTCAACAAATAAATAATCTAATAAAATTAAATGCTCATAATAATAAAGAGGAATTGTTAAAAGAATTTGGATTCACTGAAAATGAATGCTTAGATGTTGATGATATAAGAGTTTATGAATTCGATATTGAAAATGATAAAACAAAAGTAATTGAATTGCAAGGAAGCGAAACTGGTTTTCCATCTCCAACTTTTAATGAAGTTATTTACAAACTTACTAATGAAGTAATGACTTTGGAGGAAGGGGAAGATGATTAATCTAAATTTTGATGATAGATTGAATTTGTTGAATTTAAGCAATAAGGTGGTTGTATCTTCAGACGAATTTATAATTGAAGAAAAAGAAAAAAGTGGAAAATCAAAACTTAAATGTAAAGTAAGTGATTATACTGTTGCTTTCTTGAATGCAGATAAGTATATATTTGAATATCTAAAGGATAGAAAATGTGCGGATGCTATTATACTTCAAAGAAATGATAAAGGATTATGGAAAGTTAAGATAATAGAATTTAAGAAAACTATAAATATTAGAACACTATCAAAATCATTGAAACAATTTAAAGGTGCAGTTTCAAATGTTCTTGCTATTTCGGGATTACTAGGTATTGAAAGTTTTGAGAATATAGAATTTTATAGTGCATTTAGAGAAGAAAAAATATCAAACATTAAAAATGAAAATTCTGTTATTTTAAAAAATGTAGAAAATATGAGATTGATAAAACAATGGGAAGATGGAATTGTTAAGTTTGATTTTCTAAATTCTAATGCGGTATATGGAAAGATTTATCTTAATGATAATGGGGACGGAGAAATTTTATTCTAATGAAGCAGGTGAAGTAATGGAACTAAATGAAATACAAAAAGTACTAAATGAAAATTTAAATAAAGAATTATCTGATGGAAAAAAGAGAAATATAGTGTTTTGGTATGATGAAGATGGTGAATTTATAGAGGAAATAGATGAAATAAATTTAGATAATGCAAAAATGCTAAAGCTTAATGACAATAACAGCTTTTTTATAAAGTATCAACTTGAAAAAGTTGATACTACTTCAAATTATCTTATATATTCATCAATACCAAAGCCATCACCAAGAGAAAACTTCTTACTTGATATACTAAAATACAGCAGTGAATTTTCTACAGATAAAACTACAGTTATAATGAGAAATCTAGGAGTTAAAGACTTTTCTCTTAAAGATGTATTTAAAAAGTATATGAAGTTTTTTAATAATAAAGAAAGATATAAAAAGTTTGCTTCTTATAATATAGAAGATTATACAGAAGAGAAAATAGATATGGCAATTCTTTGTGCCTTATGCAAACTACCTATAATTGATTTTGAATTAATAGTTAAGACTTTAATTAAAGAAGAATTAAATGAAGAAAATAGATATTTGAAAAATATAGAGAAGCATGGGGATTTAAATTCAGTTTGGAAACTAGCTGAAAATAAATATGGATATACATTAGAAGAAAAAACTTTAGAAAATCTTATAATTATGTTTATGATAACTAATCTAAACTATAATTTAGAAGTTAAAATTCCAAGCACTTGGGAAAAGTATATATCTAAAAATGAAGCAAATTCTATAGTGTTTATGAGTCATTTTATGAACAATGCAACTGATAAAGAGTATTTTGATAAAATATCATATGATATTCAGTCAAAACTTAATATAAAAGAATATTTAAATAAGCTGGACATAGAAAGTTATATTGATTGTGATACATTCAAAATATTTGATGAAGAAATAATTTCAAAATTAATAGAAAATCTTCTTGAAAATGTAGGAGAGTTTGAAAAATATAGAAAAATAATAAATCATAGAAAAGCTACTCGTTGGTTTAAAGATTTCGAAGAAGAATATGAAGCTATATATTATGCCATGGAAATTCTTCGTATGGAAAAAGAGCTAGAGAAAACTATTAAGGGTAGTAATGCTTATGAAATGATAGAAAACTATACTACTAATTATTATTTATTAGATATGTTTTATAGAAAGTTCTATACAGCTTATAATCAAATAGATAACAAGGATAATTTTATTAGTTTATCTGAAAAAGTAGAGCATACATATGCACATTGGTATTTAGATGAATTATCAATTAAGTGGTCTAGAATGATAGAAGATGAACTTATAAATGATTGGAATGTAAGAGGATTAATATCACAAAGGGATTTTTATAACAGATTTATATCAAAGCATATAAATAAGGATGAAAGAGTATTTGTAATAATTTCAGATGCATTTAGATATGAAGCTGCAAAAGAGTTTAGTGATATTTTAAGTACACAAAGAAGAGGAACTACAGAAATTAGTTTTATGCAGGGGGTAATTCCTTCTTATACAAAGCTTGGCATGGCAAGTTTGCTTCCTAATAAAGAAATTGAGATAAATGATAAAGGTGATATTTACGTAGATAAAATAAATACTCAAGGAACAGAAAATAGACAAAAAATTCTTTTAAGTTATTGTAAGGAATCAATTGCAGTTCAATATGATGATATAAAAGATATGAAAAGAGATGGATATAAAGAGTTATTTGAAGGTAAAAAGCTAGTTTATATTTATCATAATAAAATAGATGCTAGAGGAGACCATGGCTCAACTGAAGATGAAGTTTTTGATGCTGCCCAGAAAACTTTTGAAGATCTAAATAATATTATTAAAAACCTAGTTAACAATGTAAGTGCAACTAATATTTATATAACAGCTGACCATGGCTTTATATATAGAAAATCAGAGCTTAATGAAAGTGATAAAATACCTAAAGAAAAAATAAATTCTATACATGAAAATAAAAGATTTATATTAACTAAAGATAGTGAAAATATTTATGGCACACTAAGTATCTCTATGGATTATATATTAGGTGAAAATAGCGGTGTAAAAGCAATTGTTCCAAGAGGAGAAAATAGATTTAAAGTACAAGGTACAGGAGCTAATTATGTACACGGGGGTACATCTTTACAAGAAATTATAATACCAGTTGTTAAATTTAAGAATATGAGAGATGATAAGTTTAAAGCTAAGAAGGTTGAAGTAAAACTTACAAATATATCAAGAAAGATTACTAATAGAATTACACGTTTAGAGTTTTTCCAAACAGAGAAAGTAGAAGATAAAAAGCTATCTTTAAACTTAAAAGCTTATTTTGTTGATGAAGAAGGAAATAGAATTTCAAATGAGAATATTATTATAGCTGATAGTAGGTCATCTGATCCAAATGAGCGTACATTCAAAGAAAAGTTTACTTTAAAAGATATTCCTTATAATAAAACTAAAAAATATTATTTAATACTTGAAGATGAAAATGAAACAGTAGAAAAAATATATGAAAAAATTCCATTTATAATTGACTTAATAATTACTAATGATTTTGGTTTTTAATATGAGAAGTAGGTGAGATTGTGGAAGGTATAGATATAGAGATGAGTTTAAATGAAAAACTTAATAATTTTTTTGCGGGAAGAGTTGTTCGTAAAGATTTAACTAAAAAAATAAAAGAAGGAGCAAATGTCCCTGTATATGTTTTAGAATACTTACTTGGAATGTATTGTGCAACAGATGATGCGGATAGCATTAATGAGGGAGTAGAAAAAGTAAAAAATATTCTTGCTGATAATTTTGTAAGACCCGATGAAGCAGAAAAAATAAAATCTAAGATTAGAGAATTGGGTCAATATACAGTAATAGATAAAATAAATGTAAAACTTAATGAAAAAAAGGATATATACGAAGCTGAGTTTTCTAACTTAGGTTTAAAAGGTGTAGAAATAGCACCTCATCATGTAAAGGATTATGAAAAACTATTAGCTGGTGGAATATGGTGTATATTAAAGATGGATTACTATTTTGATGAAGAAGTAAAAGATGTAAGCCCTTTTAATATATCAAGCTTAACTCCTATACAAATGCCTAATCTAGATTTAGAAGAAATTTTCAATGGAAGAAAGAGTTTTACTAAAGATGAATGGATAAATGTTTTATTAAAATCTGTTGGTATGGAACCAGCAAATATTGATGAAAATGTAAAGTGGCATTTACTTGCTCGTATTATTCCTCTAGTTGAGAATAACTATAATATGTGTGAGCTTGGTCCAAGAGGAACAGGTAAATCTCATATATATAAAGAAATTTCTCCAAATTCAATACTTGTTTCAGGTGGACAAACTACTGTTGCGAACCTATTTTATAATATGTCTAGTAAAAAAATTGGACTTGTTGGTATGTGGGATACAGTAGCATTTGATGAAGTTGCTGGTATTACTTTTAAAGATAAAGATGGAATTCAAATTATGAAAGATTATATGGCATCAGGATCTTTTGCAAGAGGAAGAGAAGAAAAGAATGCTTCAGCTTCTATGGTGTTTGTTGGAAATATAAATCAAAGTGTAGATGTATTATTAAAGACATCTCATTTATTTGATCCATTTCCAGCTGCCATGGCTTATGATAGTGCTTTCTTTGATAGAATGCATTATTATATTCCAGGATGGGAGATTCCTAAGTTTAGGCCAGAATTTTTTACTAATGAATATGGATTTATTACAGACTATATAGCAGAATTTTTTAGAGAAATGAGAAAAAGATCATTTTCAGATTCTATAGATAAATACTTTAAGTTAGGAAATAACTTAAATCAAAGAGATGTAATAGCTGTTAGAAAAACTGTATCAGGACTTGTAAAATTAATTTATCCAAATGGAGAATTTACAAAAGAAGACATAGAAGAAATATTAAAATACGCTTTGATTGGAAGAAGAAGAGTTAAAGAGCAGCTTAAAAAGATTGGTGGAATGGAATTTTATGATGTTCAATTCTCTTATATAGATAATGAAAATTTAGAAGAAAACTTTGTTTCTGTACCAGAACAAGGAGGATCTAAGATAATTCCTGAAGGTATGAATAAATCTGGCCATATATATACTGTTGCTAGAGGAAAATCAGGAATGATTGGAGCTTATAAAGTTGAAACAGAAGTAGTAAATGGTTCAGGTAAATTTGAAAGAACAGGTCTTGCTTCTGATAGAGATGCAAAAGAAAGTATTACTACAGCATTCAATTATTTTAAGGCAAATAGTAAAAATATAAGTGGAACTATAAGTGTTAAGACAAAGGATTTTATGATGCATATACAAGATATTCATGGAATAGGACTTACAAGTGAATTGTCTTTATCTGCATTTATAGCATTATGTTCAGGATCAATGAATAGATCTATTCAAAGTCAAATGGTTATTTTAGGATCAATGAGTATTGGTGGAACTGTAAATAAAGTAGAAGAATTAGCAAATGTACTTCAAGTATGCTTTGATGCAGGAGCTAAAAAAATACTACTTCCTATGGCATCAGCTGTAGATATACCAACAGTACCACCTGAATTATTTGCTAAATTTCAAACATCTTTTTACCAAAGCCCAGAAGATGCTGTATTTAAGGCATTAGGTGCAGAGTGAAAATTAGTATATTTATAAAAAGCAAGTAGATATAATTTAATATCTTACTTGCTTTTTTATTTTTGATATTAAAGGATTTCAACACCACTTTACAAGAAAATCTAACTTGCTAAATCTTCTATATTAATATATCTACATAGGTATGGAATGCGAGATAGATTTTTCTTGATTTGCTGTATTTTCAACAACTTGCTAAAAAATAGTTCTT
>NZ_BDQY01000025.1 GCF_002724055.1 Tepidibacter mesophilus
GGAAATGATATTGAAAAGGGCTAGTTTTTCATAGAAAAACAAAACCCCTATATACCTTTAAATCGCTATTTTAAAATTTAAAATCTAAACTTAAATATGAAGTTTACACACATTTAATTACATACTCCTATAATTTCATCTACTAAAAATTCTAATAATTTATCACTTTGCTGTTGTTGAAAAATTCTTCGTTTTGGTTAAAGCAATAAACGTTTTATGGTAGTCATAATTCATATTATCCATTGTTATTAACTGTATTATAAAAATATAATTATTCAATAAATAGGAGGAGAGTGTAATGAATAAAAAAACGGCACTTTTAATAGTTGATGCACAATTTGCAATGTTCTGTGATGAAAATAATAAACTGCATGAAGAGGAAGGAGTACTAAATAATATTTATACATTATTGAGAAAGGCAAGAAAAACAAAAACGCCTATAATATTTATACAACACACAGAAGATAGAGGAGAATATAAGAAGGGAACAAAAACGTGGGAGATTCATCCCAAGATTGCTCCTATAGAAGGAGAATTAGTAATAGAGAAACACACATGGGATTCATTTCATCAAACGAGTCTTCATGAAACTTTACAGAAAAAAGGCATAGATGAATTAGTTATAGTAGGAATGCAAACAGAATTTTGTTTAGATACAACTTGCCGAAGAGCTTTTAGTATGGGGTATAAAAATACTTTAGTAAAGGATGCACATTCTACTTTTGATTCAGAAGATTTAAAAGCATATGAAATTATAAATCATCATAATAGAGTATTAGGTGGACGATTTGTACAATTAAAATACTTAGATCATATTGACTTTTAAAGAAGAAAAAGAGAAAGTAAAATAGAAAATCACATGTTTAAGTTATGATATGTGATTTTTTAGTGTGAATAAAGTATTGTGATTTGTCAATTTAGTTTTTGTATATACATTTAAATATCTTATGATTGATAGAAATGTTTTAATAATCCTTGTAAAAGTTATATCAAAAAAGTAACAGAAAATCTGTATATCAACATCTGTTGTTCTATAATTAATACTACAAATTTGATATTATTATATTAATGACAATCAATTTGATATGTTAGGACATTAAAAAGATAAAGATAAGATTTGTATTAAAAACCCTAATATGTATAGGAGTGTTAAAATTGAAAATTAGAAGTGAATGCACGTGTCCTTTAGAAATTACTCATGATATCCTTAAAGGCAAATGGAAGACTGTTATTCTTTGGCAACTAAAATATCATGGTAAGGCATCCTTATCTCAATTAGAGCGAGATATTAAAGGGATAAGCCAAAAAATGTTATTGGAACAATTAAAGGAGTTAAAAAAATTTGGATTAGTAGATAAAAAAACGTTCCAAGGATATCCTTTAAAAGTAGAATATTTTTTAACGAACAATAGAGGGCAAAAAATTATAAAGGCTTTAGAAATCATGCAGGAAGTTGGAAAAGAATATTTAAATGAATGTAATGAAAACATTGATACTAATTAAGTTAAGGTTTCGATGTTTTTTCTTTTAATATAAATAGTTTAGATTTAAGTTCAAGAATACTATTGCTACAAACATACATACGAAAAAGTGGGTAATTTACGGAGTATAATTATGATGTTAGTATAAAGTCAATGATACGAAAATTAGCAAATGAAATATTATGAGAAATTATATAATTTGAGGAGGATATGTTAAATGAAAAAAGCACTTTTAGTTATTGATTTACAAAATGATTATTTCCCGGATGGAAAATTTCCTTTGTGGAATACTGAAAAAACTTTAGATAATATTGAAAAAGCTATATTTAAGGCAGAAAGCAACAATGTTCCTGTAATTATTATTCAGCATATTGCTGATATCAGTCAAGGTATTGCTCCATTCTTTAACGAAGGGACGGAGGGTGTTGATGTTCATCCTAGAATTTTAAAAGCTACGCCTAATGGAAATGTTGTTATAAAAAGCTATGCAGATAGCTTTTATAAAACAAATTTAGATGAGGTTTTATCAGAATTTGGAGTGGAGGAACTTCTTGTGTGTGGGATGATGACACAAAATTGTGTTACACATACAGCTATATCAAAATCAGCGGAAAAATATAGCGTGAAGATATTACCAGATTGCTGTACTACTGTTAATGAGCATATTCATCTTATTGCTCTTCGTGCTGTATCTACACGTATTGAATTTGTGAATTCTGAGGAAGTCTTATAAGGTAATTATAATTGATTGAATGAAAACAAATATGATGGATTTCGTTTGTGGTAGAATATAGAAAATTGATTTGAGCATAGATTTATTAGAAAAAAATGGACAAGTTATGCTTGTACTATTAATGGGGGACACCTCAAGAAGAATGCGTTTTATATTATAAGTATCTGCGTATTAAATAGAAGAGGATGATAAATCATTCTCTTTTTTATTTGGGATTATTTATAAAAATATGCAAAGGTAGATTTGATTATTGAATATAGAAAATAACAACTTATATTAGCACTAACTTTGTGGAAAATATTGTATAATAAAAAGGTTGCTAGATTTCTATTAAAAAGATTGAAATATAAACTCAAGAAGAATGCAATTATGATTATAAATAGTTTTGTATATTAGGATGAAAAATAGATTACATAGATAAACAAAATAATATATATATTTAAACTGTAATAGAAATCTAGAAAGGAGGAGGAATAATATGAAAATTATAAGAGTCGGTGAAAGAGGAATTCTTTTTACTTTTTTTGAACTTAAAAGTTCAGACTATGATTGTGTGACTAATGTATATGCTATTAATGGAGATAGACACTTTTTTATATGTGATACTTATCTGGGAACATACTATATAAAGAAAATTAAAAAATACCTTGAAGACAATTTTGGAAAAAAAGAATATATAATATTTAATTCTCACAGTCATTGGGATCATATATGGGGAAATAGTGCATTTAAAGATTTTAAAATAATATCTCATGAATTGTGTAGAGAGCATATAGCCAAATATGGAGAAGAAGACTTAATTAATCACGCACAACAATTTGCAAAAAATAAGATAGAAATTGTTTTACCCAATACTACATTTACAGAGAAAATTGCATTCAAAGAAGAAGGAATTGAATTCTTTTATACACCTGGACATTCAGAAGATTCAGCATCTTGCTATGATCATAAAGATAATGTATTGTTTGTAGGAGATAATGTTGATGATCCTATACCGTGTTTTATGTGCTGGAGTGAATTAGATAAATATAAAGAGACTTTAGAATTGTATTTGAAAATAAACGCAGATATTATCGTACAGAGCCATGGCGATATTACAAATAATGATTTAATAAAAAATAATATAAATTATATAACAAAATTAATAACAAAAGAAAAAATAAAATTGGAAAATAAAGATATTTTAAGAAAACATTTGGAAATATAGAATGTTTAAAACTAAATTTTTAATAATAAAAAATACAGGAGGGATAATTCTAATGGATATAGTTTACTTATGTGACTATCCTCAATATACAGAAATAGTAGCAAAATGGATATTTGAGGCGTTTGTAAAAAGTATAAGACCTGAAGTAACATTTGATATGGTACTTAATAGGATTAAAGAGAGAAACAAATATGATATTCCTGTAACGCTTATAGTTTTAGAGGGGAATTTGTGTTTAGGAACCGTTTCTTTATTTGATAATGATTTAAAAAATAGACCTGATTTAGAGCCATGGTTAGCTTCTCTTATTGTTAATAAAGAATTTAGAAATAGAGGAATTGGAAAAATTCTTGTTGATGAAATAATAAAAATAGCAAAAAATAGAGGCTATAAACAATTATATTTAAGAACTGAAAAAGCTGTTGATTATTATAAGAAATTAGGATGGGATTATATAGAAGAAACATTTGATGATAATATTGGACAAAACACTCATGTTTTTATGAAAAATATAATAGATTAAATTCATTAGAAAGTAAATAAAAAATATATAAATAGGAGAGAAAAAAATGGGATTGTTTGGACCAAGTAAAGATGAAATATGGGAAGAATTTAGTAATGAGATTAAAGCAAAGTTTATAATCGGAGGCTTTCTGAAGAATTCAAAAGTTGAATTTAATATTAATAATTGGAATATAACATTAGATACATATGCTGTATCAAACGGAAAAACAAGTACCACATATACTAGAATACGAGCACCATTTGTTAATGAAAATAATTTCAAATTTAAGATTTATAGAGCTGGAATATTTAGTGAAATAGGTAAATGCTTTGGTATTCAAGATATTAACATAGGATATAAAGACTTTGATGAAGAGTTTATAATAAAAGGAAATGAAGAGAATAAAATAATTGAATTGTTTTCAAATGATAGAATTAGAAGTTTAATTAAGAGTCAACCTAAAATACTATTAGAAATAAAAGATGATGAAGGTGTTTTTGGAACCTATTTTCCTCAAAATGTAGATGAACTATATTTTAGCGTACCAGGAGTTATAAAAGACATTAATATGCTTAAAGGATTATTCGATTTGTTTGAAGTTGTATTAAATGAGTTAAATGATATAGGAGTAACTGATAAATGTAAATCAAATATTGAATTATAATGATAGTTCGTATAACCTTGGTTTTTAGTTGTAAGTATTGAAAATCTATCAAACATATTAGGGCTTTTGTCTTAAACAGTTCATAAAATAAATTAAAGAAATTATAGTTATTGCATATAAAAGAATGGACAAACTATGCTTGTACTATTAATGGGGCACACTTCAATAAGAATACGTTTTACATTAAAAAAATAATTACCTGCGTATTAGTATGAAAGAGGATGTTAAAACATTCTCTTTTCACATATAAAATTACATACAAAAATATAAAGGTTAAATACTAACGATATGGATAAAATTATTACAGCTATAGATGATAAGGTAAAATTAAAACAAATAGTAATATATAGTGTATTAGTTAGGATATTAAAGGGAGTGATGAAATGAAAAAAAAGCCAATAATTTTTATCCTATTTATATTAATTATTTTTACATATGGATATGAGAAAAATAAAGAAAATGTAACTTCAATTGAGCAACTTACATATACAGATAGAGAAAATCTTTTACTAAAATCAGAAGGAGTAGACCATAGTTATATTTTTAAGATTAATAATTTAGAACCTAGTTCAACGTATCAATTTGAATGTTGGTCAGAGTATTATAAAAATGGACAACTTGATAATAAACTGGAAATTTTAGAACCACCTCAAACTTTTGTAATAGGCCAGAAAAGCTCCGATGGATATATTTTGTTAAATATAGAGAAATATTCAAATGCATTAAACTGTATTTTAAGTGGAGATAATCATAACAATTTTATCAGAATAAGCGGATATAAAAATGAAAGTTTTAAGTTTAAAGGAGTAATAACTGCGTTAAAAGAAATGAAAATTTCACAAAATAATGAGATATTGCTTTTAGCATCTGCACATGGTAAAAATGCTTCACTCGGTATTCCAATTAATCAGGAAAAGAAATTAATTCAAGATGACATAAAAAAGAATGATGAAGTATATTTAATAAAATGCAAGTTAACAAAAATTCACTAGGCAAAGTAGCATATAATAAAGCATTATAATCTACGCAGAAGAGAACACTATTTATATAACCAACTTGTTATACAATAGTAGAGAAGTATGAAAAGTCGTTATAATTAGCGGCTTTTTTTCGACTGTGTATTATTAAAGGGTTTATTCTAAATAGAATTTGCATTTAAAAATAATAAAACTGATAACTATGTAAAATTTTACCATAAAGTTACCAGTTTTTATACGTATCTCGGCGTCCCTCCATAAAGGGGAGCATTTTTTATGTCTAAAAGGTCAAGGTATTCAGCTAATGAAAAATATAATATTATTCAAGAATATAATAGTGGAGCTTTATCTACGTCGGATATATCTCATAGATACGGAGTTGTGGATGGGACTTTGAGACATTGGATATATTTATATAAAAAATATGGTGTTCTTGGATTAAAAGAATCTAAGACTTGGAAAAACTATTCAAAAGAACTTAAAACAAATGCTGTTTTAGAATATAGACTGAACCCAATTAAGTAGACACAATAAATAGTCCATTGAGAGGTTTTATTTTCTAAAATTCTAAAGGAGATAAATATACAATAGAAGAGTGTATTATGTTTCTGCTATAAAGTAGCTCAGTATATTCAATTGAAAGAATATGTAAAAAAATAGACAAGTTATGCTTGTACCAAAAATGGGGCACACCCCAACAAGAATGCATTTTACATTTAGAAAATAACTATCTGCTTATTGAGGAAGGAGACTTAAAGGCACCTTCTTTTTTGTATTTTATAAATAAAAGAAATTAAACTTTAATTTAAATGCATCTTTAGATAGTACTACAATATATGGAAAATGTTATATAATAAATGATAAGCCCGTTATGAAATATAATGTGTAAGTTATAGAGTATGACATAATTAAAATAAATTATAGATTTAAAGTTATTATAAAGAATAATTTTTGATGGGTTAAAGCTTTATAATAACTATATTTTCATGTATACGTGGAGGTTGAAAAATATGAGTGTTTATAATTATAAAGTTTTAGTTTATAAATGGGAGCAAATATTAGATAAGGTTAAAGTATTTGGAGGAGAGGCAAGAGAACTTGTAATCCAACCACCAGCAACAAAAGAAGAAATAGAAAATAAAGAGAAAATTCTTGGATTCTCTTTACCTATTTCTTTTAAAGAAATTCTATTGAACTTTTCAAGACACGTAGAATTTAATTGGTATCTTCCTGAAGATGCAAATCTACCTAATGAATTTAGAGAAATATTTTCTGGTGAAATTTGTTGGAGTTTAGAATGGATTGAAGATTTAAATCCTTTGGCCAAAGAACTTGAATCATATGATGGAGAAAAATGTGAATTAAAAAATAAGCTTCAATTTTATCAAGTAGGGAACGGAGATATATTAGCTTTTGATATGGAACAAGATAAAGAACAAAGTATTGTATATTGGAGTCATGAAGAAGATGAAATATTTTTTATTGCTGATTCTTTTATTACATATCTTGAGAAAGTTACTGAGTTATATGGAATAGGAACTGAAATATGGCAAATGGAACCTTTTTTAGATGAGAAAGGATTGAATTCAAATAGTTCAGAATCAAATAGATGGAAAAATTGGTTTAATACTTTTTCTGATATTTGTTTTGATGAAGGAAGAAATGATTTAGAAAGCCTAATTAAATATATAGAATTTCATGGACAAATAAAAGAGAAAGAAATTAAAGTTCTTAAAGGTTATGATGAAAATTTATTATTTAAAAAAGTATTAGAAAGATTAAAAATAGTAGACGATTGTCAAAAAGAAATTTTGTATAAAATTATTGGAGAAGCATTAGGGCTTTGTGCTGCTGATTGGGTAAGATATCTTTGGGAAAATGATAATGAAATCGATTCGGTGTTTAGGTCGTATCTTACTTCTAGATGTTTACCTCGAGATGAAGGATTATCTAGGGTTATAGCATATGTTGAAGGTATGTTCAATGATAAAATAAAAGATTATGAAGCGAAGCGTCATTTATGTTATTTTAAAGAGAATAGAGTAATTAATTGGATAAAAAATTACATTTCAAATTCTACTACAAAAGATCAATGGTATGAGTTATATGCTTGTTCACAACCTACTTGGGAAGATATAAAAGAATGGTTATATCTAGGGGGTAGATATAGATTGGTAGTTTTAAATGCATTAGAATATATGGCTAATTCATGGACGTCTTTAAATATAAAAGGTAAATATAAAATTATTAATCCACCCAGTAGAGAAGAAATTATTTGTATATTAAAAAAAATAAAGGATGAAGAGATATTAAAATCTAAGAAAAGAATATACGATAGACTAATAGAAGAGATAGATCTAATTATATAGAAATGCAGGATATTAGATAGATTTATATAGAATAAGAAGTTAAGGAGACTAAGTTTTTATGGGTAGAAAATCATTATTTGAGATGGTTAATGAGGTTAAAGATGAAGATTCATTTTTACTTTTTATTAAAGCTTTAAGTAAGGATAGAATAGATTTTGTCAATAAAAAAGTAAATGATGAATGGCAAAACGAAACAATTGAAATATTCTTGGAAGCAGCACATGAGTGGGGAGAAATATCAAAATCTGGATTGGAATTCTATGATAAGCCAGATAATGCATGGAAAAGATGTGCCCAGATACTATATATGGGGAAAATATATGAGTAAACTATTTTGTGCTTGAGGTGGATTTATAGTGCTATCATATAAATTAGAAATTATTTATTAAAGACTATATAAAGGTATAAAAAGCGTGGAGGTTAAAAAATATAGCTACATAATGTATGAGCTTCTTACTGGATAATCCAATAGAATTATGAGTGCAAATAAAATTAAGAATTCTATAGAGATAAATGGATACATAAGATGATTTAAATTTGCTGTATGAGAGGTGAGGTTGTTGAATTCAATTCAAGCAAAAATAATTACAACAGAGTGTGTGGACGATGAATATTTAATGATATTCGTGGATGGGATAAGACTGGATAAATGGATTGTAAATATACTTCGTAATAATGACTTCTTAAATTTAATTCCTACTTGGCTAGGCTGACTTTTAGACTTAAAAGAACAGGAGTATGTATGGAGAAAGACAAGCTTATGTGAATGTGAAACAACTATATTACCTATTCTTGTATGTTCAGATGATTTAGATTTTTCTTGTATAGTAGTTGTATGCGAGGTAGAATATATTAACACTTTAGTACAGTGGAAGAGGATGGGTATAGATAGAACAGGATTTCCAACTTATATTGGAAAAGATATCGAATGGTTTGAAAATATTCCTTTGCTTGAGTTTTCACGAAATCAATATGAAAACTGTCTTAATACATTTATACAGAGTCAGGATTAAACTAATATTTAAAGAACCTTTTATTCAATTATTAGTATTTAGCACTATTATGTTAAAATAGGTTTTTTATTATTCTAGAAGAGAGGGTAGAATGATAGAACATCTAAATATGTTAGATGAAATACTAAAATACGTATTATATACTTATTTATTATACTAAAGTACTTAGAATATTAGCTGAATTTGGAGTTATACATAGATTTGATAAATATAGAAATATTACAAATTAATTTAGGAGAGTTATGATGTTTACATATACGGAGAAGATTACAAATCAGTTTTTTAGTTTTAGTGAAGGCGAGATTACTATACAAGAATTTCAAAAATGGATTTATGAAACAGAAGAATTGTTAGAAGTATTAGGAGAAGATAAGTATTCTAAATTGTTGTCAGTATTTTTTAATGGAATCTTTGTAAAAGATGATTTAGAAGATTTAATCGAAAATTTTTATAGCGAGTCTAAAATTGGTATAAATAACGAGAAACTGATATGGATTCTGGAGGCTATGATTGAAGGAAGATATGATGTAGTAACAGGTTGTGCTGTTTTAGCAAGCTTACGTTCATTTGAGAAAGGATATGATTTTATACCCATTGAATTGGTTGGTTATGACAGCTTAATTGAAGATATGGTTTATCGTTATAAAGCAGATAAGGATAAGGCTGAAATGAATAGAGTAATAGATTTGTATAAAATAGAAATTACAAAAATAGCAAAGAATATTTTGAGTAGTATATATACAAACCCTAACATATTACATGGAGTTTAGATTAAAATATGATGACTAAACTAGATATTACAATTGTACAAGTTAAGCTCGTACAATTAATGAGTCATGTATAAGAATATATATGTAATGAGTTTAACTATTTAACAATATTAATATATTAGTTATGTATCCTAAAAAAGCAATCTTATTAGAACTAAAGTATATTACCCAATAGTTAGATAAAAAATCTTATTTTTAGATTTGCACTTTTGTACCAAGAAATATACTACTATAATTTAAAAAATTAGGGGAACGGGATGACTATTCGCAATATAAAGAAAAAAATCAAACTAGAAGGGTTAAATCCTTCTAGTTTGATTTTATATGATTAACTTTTTTCAGATAAATCAAGGGAGTTTAATTAATTTATTTTTTAGTTTTGAAGTAATTAATAACATAATAGGAAAAATAACTTCAAGAGGGAATATATAATAAGAAAAGGCTATATAATTCCATTGAATTAAATCCATTCTATTTTTAAATGATATAAAAGAAAAATTTAGAGTAAGAAGACAAATAGGAACTATAATATGACGATAGTCTTTAATCTTGAAAATTTTACTAAAACCCATACAACTGGCAAGTATAAGAACACTGAATTTAAGAAAAGAACCAATCACAAATATAAGTGATGACATTATTTCTAGTCTCTGAATAAAATCTCTTATATCTATTTTTGCTATTGTACTGTAGGCAGAATAGTTTTCGTTTAAAGGCTCAATTGGTCCTAAAACTAAAATAGTGGACAAAGAAAGAATTAAAGTACAAATTCCTCCTATTAATAAACCTAAAAAGTATATTTTATAGTATGATTTTTCATTTTTAAAGTCTGAAAAAATCATTGAAAGCATTACTATTTCACCAAAAGGGAATGAAAATGATGCAAATGCTGCCTTAAATACAGGTTTAAAATTTATATCTAATATAGGGAGCATATTATTTATATCCATTCTAGGCATTAATAGTATGAATGAAATAAATGAGAAAAAAACAAATGGAACAAAAAATAAGCTTGACCACCTTCCAATTAATTCAATTCCCTCTTTTGCAGACCAAATACATAAAATTAAAAAAAATATTCTAATTATAATATCAGGAGTTTCAGGAAGCCCAGTATCAGTAATGAATTGGCTATTATTTACTAGAACTTCAACTCCCTCATTAAAAGTATATAAACTAAATATTGCTATGAGTATTTTGCCAAAAAATTTGCCTAAACAAATTTCACAAATGTCAAATAAATTTTTGCCTGAAAATATAATATGTAGTTTGATTAATATAAGTGACATAATTAAAGCCATTATCATAGATAAAAGAATAGCTAACCATACATTCTGTTCAGCTTGAAGTGCAAGCGGCATGATAGATGAAGTTCCTGCTATGAAGATAACTATAATAGCAATCCCTTGTTTATCAGAAATAATTTCCTTATTCAATATTAATTCCTCCAATATTAAATATATTACTTTTAGTTTATCCATATTCTGAGTAAATATATTTAATTTAATAAATAACTTCTTATTTATTGTAAAAGTATAATATAGTACTTATTTAATTCCATTAAAATATAAAGGAAATAGAATCTTTTTTACATAGAACAACTTAATTTATATAAGTAATTTTAGAATATATTTTATTTAAAAAAATATATAGAACAACTTACTTTATTTTATTTTTTTCTTTACAAAAATGATATACAAATTAAAAAAATATGCTATACTTTATACTGTAATTAACAATAATATAACATATAGGTTACTGGAGGGGTAAAAGTGACATACTTAATAAATGATAAACTATTTAAAAACTTAATAATAAATCCTAATGTTAAAGAATTGAGAGACATGAGTATAGATATGGAGATTACAACAGAATTTAATAGTCCATGTTATGTTACTAAAGTGAGAAATAGAAGTGCAAAGAATACTTATGTTGTAGATGATATACCATTAGGAGTAGAGCAACAGGGGATTAGTAGAGATAAAGCAGATAAAATTGTTAATGAAGTTAAGAATTATTTAAACAATAAAGAAGTAATTAGAGTAGATAGAAAAATGGGAATTTATGATGAGTTTTCTTTTAATTGTAAACTTTACATAACGAAGGAATATAGTAGAATAGCTTATATGTGGAACAATACTTTGTTTGATCCTGTAGATGTAGAAAATCCAGATTTAATAAGTATATATGTTCCTGAATGGCCAGAAAAAATTATGATAGTATATCCAGAAGAAGGAATTACTTATATATTAGGTAGTGATTATTTTGGTGAAGCTAAAAAGTCTTTTTTAAGAAAAGCTATGTATAAAGTAAAAAAAATGGGTGGACTTGGGTTACATGCAGGGAGTAAAGTATTAAGAGTAATAGATAAAAATGAAAACTTAAAAGATGTAGGATTTATAATGTTTGGATTAAGTGGAACAGGGAAAACTACTCTTACAATACATGATCACGGTCTTACTGGAGATGAAAAAGCTATTGTCAGACAAGATGATGTTATATTCATGGACGAAAATGGATATTGTGCAGGAAGTGAAAATGGATTTTTTATAAAGACTGAAGGTCTTGATGAAGGGCAAAAAGTTCTATATAAAGCAGCTATAAGTAAAAATTCTATATTTGAAAATGTAAAAGTAGCTGGGGATGGAAAAGTAGATTTTAATGATACAACTCTTACAGCTAATGGAAGAGGAGTAGTTTTACGAGAAGAAATATCGAATACAGATGATAGTATAGATATTGAAAAAGCAAATAAAATTATATTTATCACAAGAAGGAATGATATAGTTCCACCTGTTATGAAATTAGAGATTTCACAAGCTGTTAACGCATTTATGCTTGGAGAGTCAATAGAAACCTCTGCTGGAGATCCTACAAAAGCAGGGAAATCAAAAAGATGTGTAGGTACTAATCCTTTTATAATAGGGCCTGAGGAAGATGAAGGACATAGATTGTATCAAATATTAAAAAGAAATCCAGATATAGAGTGCTTTATACTAAATACAGGTGCTATTGGAGCTAAAGAAGAATTTAAAGGGGAAAAAATAACTATTAAAGTTTCAACTACTATAATGAAGGAAATAGCAAAAGACAATGTTAAATGGGAATTAGATAAAGAATGGGGATATCTAGTACCAAAGTATGTAGATGGAATAGATATTAAAAAATATAATCCAAGAAATTATTATAGCGAAGAAGAATACGAAGTAATAGCCAATAAATTAAGAAAAGAAAGAGAACAGTGGTTTTCTAAATTTGAAAATATAAAAAAAGAAGTGGCGGTTTCTATATAAGCTGGGAAATATCCCAGCTTTAATTTTTTGTGTGCATCAAAATAGTATTGTATAGTGTTAGAATATAATTATTGCATTGATTATTTATTACAACTAATTATATTAGTCGTGATAAATAAATTTAACTTCAGACTGATATAACCTTTTATATAGATTATATTCAGCTTGTACTTCTCTTGTAGTTATAAAAATATTAGTAAAGAATTCCCATAAAAATACCCATCCACCTATATAGATTCCTTCGTGCAAAACATTAAGAAATACGTTTTGTGTATCTCTAATAAAAAAATAACCCATACTAAGAAATAAAATAGAGAGAAATAAATACGATAAAGTTTTTTTATGAAGATTGGATTTGGATTTTACAAGTCTTTCTATTGCGTAACTATAATAATTTTTGTAAGCTGATAATAAAGCTACTTCTTTTTTCGGATCTTTTTTAGATTCAGGTAAATAAAGATCAATTTGGATATTAAAATTTAAGGGTATATCTTCTGACGAGTTTACTATAAAGTCATTAAATTCGTCTTCAATATCCCTTTTCTTAAAAGGTGAGGGGTCCCAATCATCATATACATCATCATAATCATCAAGAGACACTTTAATTAAATAAGTATTATTAAATTCATTATATTTATAGTGTTTTTGGAAATATCTTCTTTTTCTCATTAAATCACCTTTCGCACAATATAATCTCAACCTGAGTTTATATAGTTAGTATAGATATTAGAACATATTCATTCATTATAGATATTATAAAATGTAAACTTATTTGATAATAGCACTTTCTTTTATAAATAGGTATTTATTATTATTTGAATTATGTTTTTTATTTATACTAAACAAAATATACAAATAAATATATAATAGCAAAGTAGTTTTCTTAATAAAAAAATTAAATTATATTATGAATTACAAGTTGGGAAAGTAATTATACCTCTTAAATAGTATATATTTGATTCATCCATACAAACTATAAATTTTTTAAATTACATGCAGTGATAAAAAACCGTCATAAAATCTATTTTAGGAGGTTTTATATTTATGATAAAATAATAAAGAATTTAAATATATAAATAAAATAGAAAAAAGGAGTTTATATGAAATTTATAGGGTATAGAACATTAAAAACAGCTATAGGTGCAGCTATTTCGATAATTATATCAAAAAATCTAGGTATTGAATACGCCGTGTCTGCCGGAATAATAACTATTTTAAGTATCCAAAGTACTAAAAGAAAATCTGTTGAAATAGCTTTGCAAAGGATTTGTGCATGTATATTGGCTTTATTTATAGCTTACATAACATTCAATTTGTTTGGATATAGTGAGATAAGTTTCGCTATATTTTTAGTAATATTTATTCCACTTGCAGTAAAATTTAATATGGGAGAGGGAATAGTAGTAAGTTCAGTGCTGGTAACACACTTGCTTGTAGAAAAATCTGTAGAAATTTTTTGGCTAAGAAATGAATTGTATCTTATGATAATAGGTGCATTTGTAGCATTAATATTAAATCTTTATATGCCTAGCATAGAAAATAAAATAAGAAGCGATAAAATATATATTGAAGAAAAAATGAAAGAAATATTACATAAGATGTCTATCGCATTAAAGGACCATACTATTGAATTTGAATCGGATGTATTATTTAATGATTTGGAAAATAGATTACAAAGAGCGTTAAAATTATCTTATATCAATTTCAATAATTATGTATTTCAAGATGAAATTTATTACGTACATTATATGGAAATGAGAGTAAAACAGTATGAAACTATAAAGCGTATGAGGGAACATTTTCAACGTTTTTTTATGACTTATGATCAAGCCATAATTATATCTGATTTTACGCAACGTGTAGCTAATCTACTTTATGAGGACAATACAGCTGAGAGCTTAATAGAGGAATTAAATAAGTTAAGGATGATTTTTAAAGAAATGCCACTTCCTAAAGACCGAGAGGAATTTGAAAACAGAGCTATGCTTTTTCAATTTTTAAATGATATGGAGAGTTTTTTAATAATAAAGAAAGAGTTTAGAGAAAATATAGATAGATTATAAAAATTGAGTCATATAAAAATATATTGAATTTAAAAATCTAAAGATAATAAATTACAAAAAGGAGAAAGTAAATGACAATAAATAAAGAAGAATTTTTAGTGAAATACCATTTAGCAGACAAAATTAAAAATACTGATGTAGATTGGAAAGTTATAAATGATATATATAATGACTTTAATGAATATAAAAAAAGTTATGAAAGTCAAGCAGATTTTATAGCTACGATTTTTAGAACTCATAAAAATATACACTCTGTTAAGTCTAGGGTAAAAGATCCAGATAGACTCATAGAAAAAATAATAAGAAAGATTCCTAGTAGAAAAAATAAATATGGAGAAAACTTCTGTTTTTCAGTAGATAATTACAAAGAAGAAATAACAGATTTAATAGGAATTAGAGCAATACATATATTTAAAGAAGACTGGGAAGAAATACATAAGTTTATAATGAAAACATGGGATGTAATAGAAATAACAGCAAATGTAAGAGATGGAGACGATACTCAAAAATTTAAAGAATTAGGTATTGAAATTCATTCTAGAAAATCAGGATATCGCTCAGTTCACTATTTGATTGAATTTTTTCCAACAAATCAAAAAGTTATTGCAGAAATTCAAGTTAGAACTATATTTGAAGAAGGGTATGGAGAAATAGATCATAAGCTTAGATATAGCCATAAAGAAATACCAGAAGTTTTAGCATTAAATCTGCTTTTGTTCAATAGAATTGCTGGAAGTTCTGATGAAATGGCATCTTTGATAAATCTATTAAACAAAAACTGGTCCCAAATGGAAGTTAAATATGATGAAGTTATAAAGTCTAAAAATAATCAAATATTAAAAATCAAGGATAAAATACTAAATAATATAAATATAGATGAAAAAGAAAAAAACGATTTAATATCCACCTTAGATAAAATAGTAAAAGATGATACATCTATAGATTTTGCAAAAAATATGATACAGACATAATGGGAGTAATGTAATGTTAACAAATGAATTTATAGACTATATGTAGTTTATAAAAGGTATATTTATATTTTATTAGGCAAATATTATTTATAGTAAATAATATTTGCCTTGATATGAATTTCTAATTGAAAGTTCTTTATCTATGCCATTTAAAATGCTTCTCTTATCAAGACTCCACCATGGACCGATCAATGTATCTTTGGATCCATCTCCTGTCAATCTGTGAATTGTTATATTAGGATTTAGCCTTTCTAAAATATCACAAACTAAATTTATATACTCATCTTTTTCTAATAGATTAAATTTAGTTGAATTATAGTATCTTTCAAGATCAGTTCCCTTTATTATATGAAGTAGATGCAACTTTACTCCTTGAATGTCCATTCGAGAAATTTTTGAAATTGATTCGAAAATCATTTCTTTTGTTTCATTTGGAATACCTAATATCAAATGAGTTACAACATTTATATTATAAGACCTTAGTGTTTTTACTTTTTCTTCGAATAAAGAAAAAGGATATCCTCTTCTTAAAAACTCAGCACTCTGATTATGTACAGTTTGAAGTCCCAGTTCAATCCAAAGATATGTTTTTTTACTTAAGTCACTTAGTAATTGTATAACATCATCATCTAAGCAATCCGGTCTTGTCGCTATTGCAATACCAACTATATCATCGCAATTAATAGCTGATTCATATTTTTTTCTTAATACATCAACATCAGCATAAGTGTTAGTGAAATTTTGAAAATAGGCGATATACTTTCCGTTAGGCCATTTATTACTTAGTAGATTTATTTGCTCTTTTATCTGTTTATCAATAGTTAAAACTCTATTCGAAGCATATTCTCCAGATCCAGTATCGCTACAAAATATACATCCATTAAAACCTATTTTCCCATCCCTATTAGGGCAAGTAAATCCACCATCGAGTGATAATTTGAAGATTTTTTCATTAAATATTTTTCTGAGTTCAAAATTAAGTGAATGATACCTTTTATCAAACCAATTCAAATTAGTGCACATCCTTTATATTTATATAGTGTAGAATATATTTTACTATGCAAAATAAAATATTTCAAGGAATAATAGAATAGAAAGTGAATATATATAAGTATATTTTGAAGGTATTTATTGTTTAAAGTTTAATTATATAAAAGTATGAATAAAGTAATAAGGGGGAGTGTATAATGAGTAGACAATTAAAAGCTGACCTAGCTTTACTATGTGTAACTATAGGGTGGGGAGCTTCTTTCATATTGACAAAAAATTCATTATCTGAATTGGAAACATACAACTTTTTAGCTATAAGATTTTTAATAGCATTCATAATATCTAGTTGTATATTTTTTAAGAATATGATTAAAACAGATAAGAAGACTATGAAATATGGATTAGTATTAGGCATTATACTTTATGCACATTATGCATTTCAAACAGTTGGACTTAACTATACAACAGCTTCAAAATCTGCTTTTATAACTGGATCAAATGTTATAATGGTACCTATACTAGCGGGATTTATGATTAAGCAGTTTCCACAAAAAAAGTCATTAGTAAGTGCAGTTCTTGCACTGATAGGTCTTGCTATGCTTACTTTAAATGAAAACATCACAAGAATTAATATTGGGGATATATATACATTGGTATGCGCTATTATATTCGCTATATACATAATATTTGTAGGAAAATATACTTGGGAATGTGAATCTATAGCATTAGCGGTTATCCAATTTGGAGTTGTTGCTTTTTTAAGTATTATGACATCCGTTACAATGGAAAGTCCCAACTTGCCATCTAGCAGTGATGTTTGGGTCAATATAATTATATTAAGCATAATATGTACCTCAGGTGCATTTATAATACAAAGTGTGGCACAAAAGTTTACAACTTCAAATCACACAGCTCTAATTTATTCAGCAGAACCTGTATTTGCAGCTATGTTTGGATATTTCTTATACTCTGAAATTATCACTGTAAAAACAGGAATAGGAGCATTTTTAATATTGTTAGGAATGATAATATCTGAAGTTGATTTTAGTAAATTTTTAAAAGTAGAAGAAGACGATAATTTAATAAATAATGAATAAAATATTTATTGAAAAAATTCATCTATATAAAATATAGATGAATTTTTTGTGTATATTTAGGAAAAACTTGTATTGTAAGAAAAGGTAGGTGAATATAATTGAATGAAATAAATATAAAAGATAATAATGCTTACATACATTTCCCAAATATACTTAAAAGTTATATTAAAGAAAATTACAAAGAAGATCATAAAGAAATAATTATATTGTGCATAGGGACGGACAGGTGTACTGGAGATTCTTTAGGACCATTAATTGGTTATAAACTTCAAAATAAAATAAATAAATATAAAGAAATATATATACATGGAACATTAGAAGAACCTGTACATGCAAAAAATTTAGACGATACAATTGAATATATAAATAAAAATTATGAAAATCCATTTATAATAGCGATAGATGCATGCTTAGGGGCATCGGATAGAATTGGATGTATTAAAGTTTCTAATGGAGCATTAAGACCCGGAGCAGGAGTAAATAAAAAATTACCTTCTGTAGGAGATATAAATATACTAGGGATAGTAAATGTAGCAGGTTTTATGGAATTTATGGTTTTACAGAATACAAGATTACAATTAATAATGAAAATGTCTGATTTTATATCAAGAGGAATAGATCATGCATTATGGACATGTACCCAGAAAAATCAAGTACAGAATAATATATTTTAAAAAATGCCATTTGAATTAATTCAAATGGCATTTTTTAAAATATATTATTCCTAGTAGAAAATAAAAGGAAATATTTAAATTTTAATGTAACAACAAAACAAGATAAAACATAAAATAATATGTACTTAATAATAAAGGAGGTAAATTATGAGTTTATTTAAAGCTTTCAAAAAGAATAAACAAAAAACTAAAACTAATGATAACAGTAAAAAAGAAATAAAAGTTAGCAAAAAAGTGAAAAAACCAAAACGTGAAAGTTCTGATGAAAAAAAACATAATGAAGTAAGAGAAGATAACGACAATATAGAGTACCTTAATGAAGAAATTAATAATGAGTCAAAACCAAGTAAAAAGAAAAAAAATAGAAACAAGAGAGATAGTAAAAACAATACTACTGAAATCATAGAATTAATAGATGATAGTGAAGTAGAAAAATAGGAGAACAACACATTATGTGTTGTTCTCCTATTTTTTTTACAAATACTACAAAATTTAAGAAAAATTTAAGAAAATTTTAAGCAAAAAAAAATATTAAAATGTTATAATCATAATGTAAAGAAAAAATTACAATTAATTCCATATAATCAAAGTAAAGTAGGAGGTAAATTTAATGGCAAAAAAAAAGAAAATAATAGGTATATCAATCAGTTTAGTTATTTTATTATTTATAGTATTTAATTTTAAAACATCGGGGTCAAGTGATGTTATGTCAGTAAGAACGACAGATATAATAAAAAGTGATATAAGCTCTAATATATATGTTAAAGGAGAGTTGAAAAGTAAGGTAAAATCAGAAATATCTTCAGACCTTACATATATAGTAGATAATATATTCGTAAAAGAAGGAGACCAAGTAAAAAAAGGAGATAGGTTAGCAACCTTTGATATGAAACAATTAAATCAAGATATTGAATCAGCAAAACTTGAATTTGAAATTCAAGAAGCTCAATATAAAGAAAAAAATAGTGAAGAACAAATTTTATCTTTGCAAAAAGATATAGAAAATCAAACTATGGATTTTGAAATCGCTCAAAATAAATATGAAAGTTCTAAATCATTATATGAATTAGGAAGTATTAGTAAAGATGAACTTGATTCTGATTATAATACATATAAAAAATCTCAAAACAATTTAGACAAAATAAAAGCAGATTTAAATAAAGCCATAAGAGAAAAGAATAACGATTCAGATGCAAAATCATTGGAACTTAAAAAATTGAATTTGAAACAAAAAATAGATGATTTAAGTAAATCAACAATAAAAAGTCCAATAGATGGAACTGTTACAGCTATTGATGCAAAAATAGGATCAATTCCTAAAGGTGCTGGAGGGATATTTGTCATAGAAGATTTGAAAACTTTAAAGGCAACATTCGATATAAATGAATTTGATATAAGCAAATTACATAAAGGACAAGAAATAAATTTAACTACAGAATCTCTTCCTAATTCTACTTTTAAAGGAAAAATAACCAATATTTATCCAACAGCACGAGTAAAAGAAGGATCTTCTTCAGGAAAGCAAATAATAATCCCCGTAGAGGTGGATTTACTTGGAAATATAGAAGGATTAAGACCTGGCCTTGTAATTGAATCTAAAATAGAGACAGAGAAACAAAAAGATACATTAGTTCTTCCTTATGAAGCAATCTACGAAAAACCAGATAAAACTAAATGCATATTTTTAGTAAAGAATGAATTATTAAAGGAGATTCCCGTTGAATTAGGAATACAGAGTGAATTAGAAGTACAAGTTATTTCAAAGAATATAAAACCAGGTGATAAAGTGGCGCTTAATCCTAATGAAACTTTCATAGATGGGATGAAGGTTTCTACTATGAAGTAGTTAGAAAGAAGGTATAAAAATGATAGAGGTTAAAAATCTAGAAAAAGTATATCAAAATGGAGATATAAAAGTTCCCGCTTTAAAAAATGTATCTCTTAATATAAAAGAAGGCGAATTTGTAGCAATAATGGGTTCTTCTGGATCTGGTAAATCTACTTTTATGAATATTTTAGGCTGTCTTGATAAACCAACTGCTGGAGAGTATCTGCTAGATGGAATACCTATACAAGATAGAAATGAAGAAGAATTATCAGATATAAGAAATTTAAAAATAGGATTTGTATTTCAATCATTTAATCTTATTCCAAGAACATCCTCACTTAAAAATGTAGAATTACCACTTTTATATGCCAGAAAAAATCAGAATGATAGAAAGAAAAAAGCAATTAATATTTTAGAAAAAGTTGGATTGAAAGATAGAATACATCATATGCCTAATGAGTTATCTGGAGGACAAAGGCAAAGAGTTGCAATAGCTAGAGCATTAGCCAATGAACCTCCTTTGATTTTAGCAGATGAGCCAACTGGAAATCTTGACTCAAAATCAGGGGATGAGGTAATGGAAATTTTTAAGAAGTTGAATGATGAAGGTGTAACAATAATACTTGTAACACATGAACCAGAGATTGCACAACATTGCAAACGAATAGTAGCTTTTAAAGATGGGGTTTTAATAAAGGATGAACTTGTCGAAAATAGATTATAGATTTTAGATTGGAGGTTAATACTTTGTTTTTTTTAGAAAATTTTAAGCTAGCTATATCCAGTCTAAGAGCAAATAAGATGAGGTCTTTTTTGACAATGCTAGGGATAATAATAGGTATTAGTTCTGTTATTACAATAATGACTCTAGGGGAGATTGGTAAAGCAAGTATAGGTAAAGAATTTGAGGGATTTGGAACTCATAGAATAAATATTCGTTTGAATTGGGGTGATGAGGTAAGAAATACTGATTTTTTAAACGATAATGAACTTGAAAAAATAAAGAATGCATTTTCAAAAGAAATTGAATATATATCTCCTATTACTTGGGGATCAGGAAAAGCAAAGAAAAATAAATCGTTTGCGAATGTAGATATACAGGGAACAAATGAAGACTATAAAGCTATAGGAAAAGTAAATATTACAAATGGAAGATTTCTAAATAAAGAGGATATCAAAGGAAGGCGATATGTAGCTGTTATAAATAAAAAACTTGCTCTTAAATTATTTAATAGAGAAAATGTAGTTGGAGAAACTATAAAGATAGAAAGTGGAGATTCTGGGCAACGTTTTGTTATAGTAGGGGTATATGAAGATCCTCCTTCCGTATTTGATAAATTTAATAAAGAAGATCAAACTATACTTTATGCTCCTGTAAGTATTATACAAAATGATGGTTTATATTACTCAGCTCAAGCTCAGTTATCTAAGAAAGTTGATATTGATTTAACATGTGATAAAATTTCAAAATATTTATCTAGAATAAAAATCAAGAAAAATTTATATGATGTAAAATCTGCAAAAAGTGAAATGAATATAGTTGATAATGTATTAAGTAAGATATCTCTAGGAATAGGAGCGGTGGCTGCTATATCTTTATTAGTTGGTGGGATTGGTGTTATGAATATAATGTTGGTTTCTGTAACTGAAAGAACTAGAGAAATAGGGATAAGAAAGGCTTTAGGCGCTAAAAGAAAAGATATATTGCTTCAGTTTTTAGTAGAGTCAATGATAATATCAGGACTAGGCGGATTAATAGGTGTTACGTTAGGTCTTGGAGTATCTAATATAGCAGCATTAATCTTGAAAGTAAATCCTAGTGTACCTATTAAATATATAGTAATAAGTGTTTCGTTTTCTGCTATTGTTGGAATATTCTTCGGATTATATCCTGCTAATAAAGCAGCTAAACTTGACCCTATAGAAGCACTTAGATATGAGTAAATTATGAATTGATAGGAGGTTAATATGAAAAAAAACAGATATATATTTTTATTTATAATAGTTGCACTATTTACGCTTTTTAATTCAATAATATCATTTAAATCATTTGCAGACGATATTCAAAATAATATATTGACTTTAGAAAGAGCACAAAGTGAAGCTATATTAAACTCAAATATATTAAAAGAAGACAATAGAAGCTTGGATGCATTGCATGATGAACGTTCAAAAACAATAAGACAAGAAAAGCAGGCAAAGAACAGAAAATCAAATTCGGAATGGGATGCTACACTGGAAGATTACAAATATGAATCTGGGGATAAAAGTAAAGAAGTTGATATGAAAATAGAAAGTAATGAAATAAAATTAAAAGAAGATGAAAAACAAATAAAAAGAAAAGTACTTCACTTATTTCAAGATATTTTAATTAAGCAAAAAGAACTAGAAGTAGCAAAAATTAATATAGAATATGAGTATAAGCAACTAAAAATATCGGAGTTGAAAAATAATCTTGGTAAAATTTCGGATATTGATTTAAAAAACAGCAAAAATAAATATGATGAAATGGTCACATTATCAGCAACTAAAAGGATTGAATTAGATAATTTATATAATACCTTAAATCAATCAATAGGACATGAAATTAATAAAAGATATGTTGTTGTATTAGATGATATAGATGAAAATTTTAGTATTGAAAGTATAAAAAAACCTGAAAATATCATAGATATGGTTTTAAAGAATAGATATGATTATGTAAATTTAAAGAATAGTTATGAAATACAGAATCTAAATTTGAATAATATCAAAATTAAATATACTCCAAATACATATATATACCAAGAGGAAGAAAGAACTTTAAATAATTATAAAGAATTGTATCAAGAAAAAGAAATTTCAATAAAAAATGAATTAGAGAATGAATATTCTCAACTTATTTTATGTAAAGAAAAGTTAAACAGTAATGAACAAATTTTAAAAAACTCCAAGACTATTTTTCAAAATAAATATAATTTTTTTAAATGTGGTAGATTGAGCAAGATGGATATAGAAAATGCTAGAATAGACATGATTAATAAAGAACTTGATTATATGATTAATAAATTTGAATTTCAAAGAAATTTAGATAAATACATATCAAATTATGATTATACTAAATAAACATAATAAGAAAGCTTAGAATAAATTCTAAGCTTTCTTTTATATTAAACAAGAAGTTAATAATTAAACTACTATACATGAGTGGTTAAAATCATATAGATTTATACATCTCTGCAATTTATGTAGTTATTTATTAATTTCTCGTTGTATTATTATAATAACCTATTTTTAAAAATATATTCTGGAATATTTATGTAAAAAATATCTAAACCAATTTTCGGAATTTCCCATACAAATAAATATTATTATATTGGTATGGGATAATATTAAATAAAGTATTTTTTTAGGAGGTTTTTCATGAATTGTAAAATAGAAATATTCAAAGAGTGGGATAATCATTTATTAAATGATAGTAAGCCTTCAATATATTTTAATAAAATTAAAAATGAAAATACGTTAGACGAATATCCGTTTTCAATGTTAAAGAAACTAGAAAATACTCCGCAGTCTGAAAAATACCATCCTGAAGGAAGTGTATGGAATCATACTATGATGGTACTTGATGTTGCTGCAGATAAAAAAAGATTAAGTAAAAGCCCTAGAGTGTTTATGTGGGCAGCACTACTTCATGATATAGGTAAGCCATCTACAACTAAAGTAAGTAAAAAGAAGATAACATCATATAACCATGATTCTATAGGAGCAAAACTTGCAAGAGAATTTTTATTCGAATTTACAGATGATAAGAAATTTATTGATGAAGTATGTATTCTTGTAAAATGGCATATGCAATTATTATTTGTAGTTAAAGATTTACCTTTTGCAAAAATAGAAGAAATGTTATCTGACACAACTTTTGAGGAATTAGCCTTGTTTGGAACTTGTGATAGATTAGGTCGAGGAAATATGTGTGAAGAAAAAATAAAAGAAGAAAATAAAAATATAGATATATTTATAAAAAAATGCAAGATGCATTTGGAGAATAAAAAATAGAGTTGATGATTATTGATTAATCACACTATACTTTTTGATACCATATACTATATCAAAAAGTAAGAAGGTGTATTAAATGAAAAAATGCTCTAGATTTAAACACTGTGGTTTTATAAAAAAGTATGAAAATACAGGCTTATATAATGATTTAATAGAAATATACTGTAAAGGTAAGAAAAAGAAAGAGTGTAAACGAAGAAAATTTAATAAAGAAAAGGGATATTCTCCTAATGATAATATGCTTCCTAATGGAAAAACTGGAAAGCTTAAATAAAATAAAAGTGCATATATTGTTTATCTTGACAATATATGCACTTTTAATATACAGTTTTATAGTATGATTTTAAGCTATCACATCAGTATAGGAGGTAAAAATGACTATTGATTCAACTAATATAAATTATAATAATCTTAATAATAGTTTATATACTACTAAACAAGCAGCTAGAATAATGAATATTTCTCAGTCTACACTTAGAAAATATGAAGAAAAATATAATATACATATTCAAAGAAATGAAAAAGGGCATAGAAAATACTCTGTTGAAGATATTAACAAGTTTCAAGAAATATTAAACTTAAAAAATATAAAAAAGAATAAAAATGAGATTTCATTAGGTAATACTAATAAATATAATGAAAGTTTCAAAACTGCAATAAAAGATTCTATAGCAAATGATAGTTACATTTCTTTGGAAGCTCAAAATAATATGATGCAGAATTTTGAAAAATATATAAAAAATTTTACAAATGATTTATTTCAAAATAATAATCATATATTGTTAAATGATTTTAAAAGTTCCTTAGATGATAAAGTAGATAAACAAATAGATAGACTAGTAGATTTAATAAAACTTGAGAATAATCAATTAAGGTCGGAAAATAAAAGATTGATGAATATGATATATGAACTTAACTCTAAAATTGAACTTTTAATTCAAAAAGAAGAACCTAAAGATAAACCAATGAAATTTAATAGATTATTTAGTAAAAATAAATAGTTTACATAATTGTTTTAACGTTAACTGAAATCACTTCGTAATAAATTTAAGCCTTAGACATTATATCCCTAAGGCTTATTTAATATTTTTAAATATGGATTTTAAACTAAGGATTTATTTCGAAATTTATATATTGTAAAATAAACTGATTGTATTCATTTTTATAATATTTAAATTCTACATATTCATTTTCATTTAATATATTTTCAATAAAATATGGTTTTAACTTAGGCATTAATCTCAATACTAATACTTCATTATTTGATTCAATTTCTATAGAATTATCGTCTATCATTCCATTATAGTAACCTGTGGATACATATTCTTGTGTATTATAGGATGCGAATCCTAATAGGTTAAATAGTAACATCGAAATGGATAAAACAGTAAGTATCTTTCGCATACGTTTGTCCTCCTTTTAATAAATATAATTACATTTATTTTAGTATATGAAACTATATTTAGAGATATTCCTAAATATAATAAAGTCTATATATAAAAAAATATTATTATATTGACAATTCTGAACAACAAATATATAATACATTTTAAAGATAAACAATTGATTTAAAGACTATGAAGAGAAGAGTAACTATATTAGTTTTATTTCAGCGAATCGATGGTGGTGAGAGATCGATATAAAAAATATAGCGAAGAACATCTCTGAGTTTCTAACTGAAATCGTATGAGAGTAGGCTTAGACGGATCTAAACCGTTATAGTTAGACAGTATCGAGTTATACTCTGTACTTGTTAAAGAGAGCTTACAGCTAATTAGAGTGGTACCGCGGAAGTTAAACCTTTCGTCTCTATATTTATATAGAGATGAAAGGTTTTTTTATTACAAAAAAACATGGCCATGTTTAAATAAAATAATGAATTATAACTTTATAACTACTAAAAAATAAATTAAATAATATTAGGAGGAATACACATTATGCTAGAAAGATTAGTAATACCTACAGGATATGAGCCGAAATTGGGACTTAAAGAAACAGAGATGGCAATAAAACAAATAAAAGATTTTTTCCAAATAAACTTATCAAGTAGATTAAATTTAACTAGAGTGTCAGCACCTTTATTTGTAAAGCCTGAATCAGGTCTTAATGATAACTTAAATGGTGTAGAAAGACCAGTATCATTTGATGTTAAAGGAGACAATAATTCAGAAGCAGAAATAGTACACTCTCTAGCTAAATGGAAGAGAATGGCTTTAGCTAGATACAAATTTGATGTACATGAAGGACTATATACAGATATGAATGCTATAAGAAGAGATGAAGATTTAGATAACTTACATTCAATTTATGTAGATCAATGGGATTGGGAAAAAATTATAACAAAAGAAGATAGAAGTGAGATGTATCTAAAAAATATAGTCAATACTATATTCGGCGTTTTTAAAGAAACAGAACAACGTATGTATGAATTATATGATATAGAAAAAATTCTTCCTGAAGAAATTTTCTTTATTACATCACAAGAATTAGAAGATAAATATCCAGGATTTACTTCAAAAGAAAGAGAAGCTGCAATCGCAAAAGAAAAAGGCGCTGTATTTATAATGAAAATAGGTGATCTATTAAAATCAGGAGAAAAACACGATGGAAGAGCACCAGATTATGATGATTGGGAATTAAATGGAGATATAATATTTTGGAACCCTGTGCTAGAGAGAGAATTTGAACTTTCTTCAATGGGAATAAGAGTAGATAAGAAAGCTTTAGAAAAACAACTTTCTCTAGCTGGATGTGAATCAAGAAAAGAATTTGAATTCCACAAGATGCTACTAGAGGATAAGTTACCATTGACAATCGGTGGTGGAATAGGACAGTCTAGAATCTGTATGTTCTTCTTAAGAAAGGCTCATATAGGAGAAGTACAAGCTTCTATTTGGCCAAAAGAAATGATAGAGAAGTGTGAAGAAGAAAATATATTCTTATTATAAAAATTCCATTCATGAACAGTTGATTATATGAAAATAAAAAGGATATAAAAAAGATATTATGAATATCTTTTTTATATCCTTTTATTTTTAATAAGTCTAAATATTACAATATATTTGTAAGTGTTAATTTTTCATTTTCAGATACTATTTTAAAAAATTCTTTAAGCGATTGTAATTGCTCATAAGATGAATATATATTTTTAATTTCGATATTTTTTACAAGCTTTGCCATGGCAATATCAATATTATCAATTTCATGATGATCTAGAAATATACTCCAAGTCTTTCTCATATTATCCCAACTCTTCTCCAATTTTAAAATTTCATTGTTAGCATTTTCCCAATGACTTTTATCTATATAATTAGATATGGATTCTAGGGATTTTATAGATTCTATACAGTAATCATCTACATAATGGTTGTATATATAATTCCAAGAGAAAATTATTATAATAGTAGCTACTATAGATAAAATAAAAGGCTTCATTTAAATATCTCCTTTATTTAACTTTTTTTGTACAAAAACATCATTACTTTCATCTATACTACAAAAAAACACCTCTTCTATAGTAGATATATTGTTTTGTTTTAATATGTTTTTTAGCCAGGATTCATCTAGGCTAAGATATTTCAAATTTCCGTAATTTATCTTACCGTCTATTATTAGAGATGTAGGTAGGCCCTCATATACGGGAGTGGTGTTAATATCTTCGACTGTAGCAGCCCTTTTATTTGGCTTTGGAATTATACTTAAATCTCCGCTTGTTTCTAATACAGCATATTCAACATCTTTTATTATAGGATAGTCTTTTATTCTAAGTTGCTCTATTAAATCATTCATATTAATTCTAAGTCGCTTAAGTTCTTTCTCATTTATAATACCTTTGTTTATTAGTATGCTAGGCTTTCCACATATAAGCCCTCTCGCTTTTTCGCTTTTCAAATTTATAAATGATATGGTGAGTTGAACAAATAGTATAGTAAAGATAGCTATAACTCCATTGATTAAAGGAAGTTTAGTATCTTCCATAGGAAGTGCTGCAAGTTCAGCCATCATTAATGTAACAACTAACTCGAAAGGTTGCATTTCTGACAACTCTCCTTTACCCATAATACGTACACTTATAAGTACAAACATATACAGGATTAAAGTTCTAACTAGTATTATAATCATTTAAACCAATCTCCTTATTTATATATTATATTAGATAGAATTTCCAATATATAAAAATTTATACTTGATTTTAAATGAATACTTAAATAGAAAAAATCCTTACCTACGACTTTATATATAAAGATGAAGGGAGGATTTTTCCTATATATTTAGAGTATATATTATTTAGATTTTAAAATAATCATTATATTAAATTGGGCTTTATAGAATTTCCTCTAACATCAATATTAATTATTTTTTCAACAATATCGTTTCTAAATCCAATTATATAATCAGTCATATTGGCACAGGAGCAGGAATGATTAGGTATTATCTGTACTTTATCTCCGATTTTCAAATTGGTATTTGAACATATTTTTATTTTTCCTACCTCTTCTGATAAACTTATGACTTCTAATTCATCATGACCTTTAATCTTACCAAATCCATTTATAAGATTACTTGCATGAGCTCCTTTATCTAAACCTAAACATTTACTTCCGACATCTATTATAAATAAATCGTCTTTAGGTTTAGAAATTATCGTAGCTAAAACTGTTAAGGAACATTCTTTTTCTTGACATACGTTCAATGAAAGTTGAATATTGTCATAGAATGGATAGTTTCCGGGTCTTAAAATATCTATATTTGGATCAGCTACAGCATCAAAGAATGTAGGTGTACTACCTGTTGCTACCATGGCTATATTAAAAGAATTACTAATTAGATTGTCTTTAGCTATTTTTAATGATTGGCTTTCTTGCTTAGATACTTTACAAATTTCGTTACCTGATAATACACTATAAACTTGACCTGGATGAGTACTAATTCCAATTAATTTTAAATTAGAATAATTAGATATTTTTTTAGCTAGGGTTGATGAATCGTTAGGAAGTACACCTAATCTATTTAATCCACAATTGATTATAATTAGGTATTCAATAGTTAGGTTTTCCTTTTCTAATTCATCATTAAAAAGTTTTGCACCATCTTCTCCATCAAAACTTAAAATTATTCTAGCTTTTTTGGCTAAATCAATAACTCTTCTGATATTTGCTCTAGAAACTATAGGATACGCTAAACAAATATTATCTAGTCCAGCACTAACAAAGACTTCTGCTTCATCGATTGTTCCAACTAAAAACCCTTTCGCTCCATATTCTTTTTGAAGCTTTGCTATATATGAACTTTTATGGGTTTTACTCATAGGCCAAAGTTCTTTATTGTTTTCACTACAAAGTCTTTGAACTTTTTTCAAATTTGTTTCTAAAATATCTAAATTTAGTAAAAAACTAGGTGTTTGCAATTCATAAATATTCATTTTTGTTCCCCTCTCTATTATAAAGTTTTAGGTATATTAAATACAATTTAATATTATTAAATTGTATTTAATATTTTAACAATAAGATTTACTGTAGTCAATGCTTTGAATTATAAATTGTGATATAATTTACATTATTAAAACGGAAGATATAGTAAGAAAAGGAGAATCGAATGAATGACATAAATGTTGGTAAAAAAATATCTGAATATAGAAACCTAAAGAATATGACTGTTACTCAATTAGCTAAAATGGCTGGTGTAACACCTTCTTTATTGAGCCAAATTGAAAAGGGAACTGCTAATCCATCTATAAATACTCTTAAAATTATTTCAAAATCACTAGATATACCGATGTTCACATTTTTTATTACAAGAGTAGACACGAATCAGCTAATAGTAAGATCGGATAAGCGAAAAAAAATGATATTTCCTCAAAACAATAATCTTTCATATGAGCTATTATCACCAAATTTGAATGGAGCTATTGAGTTGGCTTTAATAACATTAACTACGAATTCCCAATCATCCAATGAAACTATGGCTCACGAAGGTGAAGAGGTCGCATATGTTATAAATGGAAAAGTAAATATTCATTTGAATGATGAAATAATTACATTGAATGAAGGTGATAGTATAAAAATACTTCCGCATATGAAGCATAAGTGGGAGAATCCATATGATAAGGATGCGAATGTTATATTTGCTATTACACCTCCATCCTTTTAAAAGACATCTATATATTAAGATGTACTAGTACTAAGAAAAAAGTAATAAGTTATAGTTTCTTCTTAAATCCTTCTTTTTTTTATCTAATTTTGATATAATAAAATTTGAATCAAAAAAGACAAATATAAGAAGCTTTGAAGTGGTTAAGGAGGAATTATTTTGGGTAAAAGAAAACAAGTACATGTTCCTATAGAAAAAATAAGAGAACAGGATAAATATATAGAGGTTATAAAATCTCAAAATGATAGATATTTTGAAATTACTGGAAAGAGAAAAAAACATCTTACCGTAACGTACGGTTGTCAAATGAATGAACATGATTCAGAAAAGCTGGATGCCATGTTAAATGAAATGGGATATGATAAAACTGATAAAACTGAAGAGGCAGATCTTATAATATATAATACTTGTGCAGTTAGGGAAAATGCTGAACTTAAAGTATACGGTAATTTAGGACACTTAAAAGTTTTAAAAGAAAAGAATCCAAATCTTGTGATTGCTGTTTGTGGTTGTATGATGCAACAGCCTCATGTAGTTGAAGAAATAAAGAAGAAATTTAAGCATGTGAATTTGGTTTTTGGAACACATAATTTATATAAATTCGCACAACTTTTTTCTGAATCGTTAGAAAGCGACCAAATACTTGTAGATGTTTGGGATGTAGATGGAGAGGTTGTTGAAGGATTAAAAAGTAATAGAAAATATGAATTAAAAGCATTTGTAAATATAGCATATGGGTGCAATAATTTTTGTACTTACTGTATAGTGCCGTACACTAGAGGGCGTGAAAGAAGTAGAAATTCAGAAGATATAATAGAAGAAGTTAAGGACCTTGCACAAAATGGAACTAAAGAAATAACATTATTAGGTCAAAATGTAAATTCATATGGTAATACATTTGAAACTCCTTTTTCTTTTTCAAATCTTTTAAGAGAACTTAATAAGATAGACGGAATAGAAAGAATAAGGTTTATGACATCTCATCCTAAAGATTTATCTGACGATTTAATATATGCTATGAAAGAATGTGATAAGGTATGTGAATATCTACATCTACCTATACAATCTGGTAGTACTAAAGTTTTAAAGGAAATGAATAGAAAATATACTAAGGAAGATTACCTAGCTTTGGTAAATAAGATAAAGAAAGAAATACCTGGAATAACTTTATCTACTGATATAATGATAGGGTTTCCAGGGGAAACGGAGCAAGATTTCTTAGATACATTGGATATAGTAAAAAAAGTAGAGTATGATTCTGCATTTACATTTATATATTCAATTAGAAAAGGAACTCCAGCAGCTGATATGGAAAATCAAATTCCTGATGATATAAAACATGATCGCTTTGATAGATTGTTAGCAGAGGTTAATAAGATAGCTAAAGAAAAAAATATGAAGTATAAAGGGGAAATTGTAGAAGTTTTAGTTGAGGGAGAAAGCAAGAATGATAGTTCGAAACTTTCAGGTAGAACTAGACATAATAAGCTTGTGAACTTTGAAGGATCAAATGAACTTATAGGACAATTAGTTAATATAAAAATAGTAGATGTTAGAAGATTTTCTTTAAATGGAATACTTATCAAAGAATAGCACTCAAATTTGAGTGCTATTCTTCTAATGATTGGAGGGAGAATATTTGGATAAATTAACACCTATGATGAAACAATACTTTCAAATAAAGGAAAACTATAAAGATAGTATACTTTTTTTCAGGCTTGGAGATTTTTATGAAATGTTTTTCGAGGATGCAATAGTTGCATCAAGAGTACTAGAAATAGCATTGACTGGGAAAAGCTGTGGTCTTGAAGAAAGGGCGCCTATGTGCGGGGTACCTTTTCATTCATCTAGTTCATATATATCGAAATTAATTGAAAATGGATATAAGGTAGCTATATGTGAACAAATAGAAGATGCATCTGCTGCAAAGGGGTTAGTAAAGAGAGATGTTATAAGGGTTGTAAGCCCGGGAACTGTAATGGAAGAAAATTTACTAGATAATAAAAAAAATAACTATTTATTATCTATATATAAGGAAGATAAGAAAATAGGTATATCTTATGTAGATATAACCACTGGTGATTTTTATGCAACTATCATAGATGAAGCGAATTTAATTGAAGAAATTGCTAAAATTCAACCTAAAGAAGTTATATATTCTAATATAGAAAATGAACAGTTACAGACAATATGTACACTTAATAATTCTTATTTAAATAATGATTCATCTATATACTACAGTGATGATGATAATATTCTAGAAAAATACTTTTCTAGAGATTATATAAATGAACTTAATTTAAACGAGGATATTCATATGAAATTTAGTTTAATAGGTCTCTTAAATTACATTTTTTCAACACAAAAACAAATATCTTCTAATATAAGTACTATTTCTATTTATAATTCTAATGATTTTATGTCTATTGATATGTTCACAAGACTTAATTTAGAGCTTACACGAACAATAAGAAGCAAACAAAAAAAAGGATCCTTACTTCATGTGTTGGATAAAACTAATACTGCCATGGGAGGAAGGCTTTTAAGAAAATGGATAGAGCAACCTCTTATTAATAAAGAAAGAATACAAGAAAGACTTGATTTAATAGAAGAAATAAAAGATGATTTTTCTTTGAGGGAAGACCTTCATGAAGAATTAAAAAACATATACGATATAGAAAGATTATGTGGAAAACTCGCTTTTGAGAAAATAAATCCTAAAGAACTTATAAATCTTAAAGAATCAATTAAAAAGATACCAGACATAAAAGAATTACTACGAGAATCTGATACTAAACATATTAAAAAATTAGTGAATGATATAGATGATTTAGTTGATATCTATAAGTTGATAGATGAATCTATAATGGAGGAACCATCGTTGACTTTAAAAGATGGAAATATAATAAAGTCTAGTTATGATGAAGATATAGACAGATTAAGAGATTTAACAAAAAATGGTGCAGCTGTTATACGTGAAATAGAAGATAAAGAAAGAAGTAAAACAGGTATAAAATCTTTGAAAATAGGCTTTAACAAAGTGTTTGGATATTATATAGAAATAACTAAAGCTAACTTAAAGCAATTTGAAATACCGAATTACTATATAAGAAAACAAACACTTAGTAATGCAGAAAGATTCATAACTGAAGAATTAAAAATGATTGAAGAACAAATTCTAAATGCAAAAGATAAAATAAAAGATCTTGAATATAGTATATTTGTACAAGTCAGAAACAGATTGTATAGAAATATAAATAGAATTCAACAGGTTGCTAAAACGATAGCATTTATAGATGTTATAAATTCATTAGGTAAGGTTGCTTATCAAAATAATTACTGCAAGCCTAATATAACTAGTGAGGATAAACTTTGTATAATAAATGGAAGACACCCTGTTGTTGAGAATATAATAGGAGAAGAAAATTTTGTTCCGAATGACACTGAACTGAATACTTCAGATAGTAAAATTGGTATAATTACAGGACCTAATATGGCTGGAAAATCAACATATATGAGACAAGTATCATTAATAACGTTACTAGCACATATAGGATCTTTTGTTCCTGCACAAAAAGCTGATGTACCTATTGTAGATAGGATATTCACAAGAGTTGGAGCTAGTGACGATTTATCACAAGGACAAAGTACTTTCATGGTAGAGATGTCTGAAGTTTCTCATATTTTAAAAAATGCAACGAAAAACAGTTTAGTAATACTTGATGAAATTGGTAGGGGAACCAGTACATTTGATGGTCTTAGTTTAGCTTGGTCTATAGTAGAGTATATTAATGAAAAAATAGGGTGTAAAACGTTATTTGCTACTCACTACCACGAATTAACAGAACTTGAAGAAAAGTTATCTGGTATTAAAAACTATTGTGTAGCTGTAGAAGAACAAGGTGAGGATATAATTTTTTTAAGAAAAATAATAAAGGGTGGAGCAGATCAAAGTTATGGAATACATGTTGCAAAGCTTGCAGAACTACCTGATGCTGTTATAAATAGAGCTAATGAAATATTGGCACAATTAGAAAGTAGTGGAGGAAATGCAAAAAATTCTTCACTGCAAGTTAAAGAAAGTGCTATGACGAATGACGAATATAGAGTTGAGAATAAAAAAGATGATTCAAATGAGCAAATTAGTTTTGGAATTTTAAAAAAGGAAACTATATTAAAAGAGATATTATCTTTAAATATAGTGGGGATGACACCTATTGATGCTATGAATGCTTTATATAATCTTCAAAATAAGGCTAAATTAATCGGAGATGATGCTAATTGATTAAAGAAATAAATCTTCTAGACGAATATACAATAAATAAGATAGCTGCGGGAGAGGTTGTTGAAAGACCTTCTTCCGTAGTTAAAGAGTTGGTTGAAAATTCAATAGATGCAGGATCTTCTAAAATAACAGTAGAAATATCAAATGGTGGTAAGGAATTAATAAGGATTACAGATAATGGTCATGGAATACCTAAGAGTCAAGTTGAAAAATCATTTTTAAGACATGCTACAAGTAAAATATCTGAAATAGATGATCTTTATTCACTTGATTCCCTGGGGTTTAGAGGAGAAGCTTTGGCTAGTATTGCTTCAATTGCCAGAGTTGAACTTATAACTAGAACAATAGAAGATACGGTAGGAGTTAAGGTCTGTATAGAAGGCGGAGTTATAAAAAATAAAGAACCTATAGGGACTTCTATAGGAACAACTATTATAGTTAAGGACTTATTCTTTAACACTCCCGCTAGAAAAAAGTTCTTAAAGTCATCTACGAGTGAAAATATAAATATAACAGATATGATAAACAAGCTTTGTATAGGAAATCCTGATATTCAATTTAAATATATTAACAATAATAGAATTATGTTAACTAGTCCTGGTGATAGTAATCTTAAAAACACTGTAAGATCTATTTATGGTAAAAATATTTCTGATAATTTAAAAAGTATAGAAATTGAGACTGATTTTTTAAAATTGAAGGGATATATAGGGAACAACACTATATATAGAAACAATAAAACTCTGCAGCATATATATATAAATGGTCGCTATGTAAAAAGTAAACTGATATTAGCTGCTATTTATGAAGCTTATAAAGGTATACTTCCTATAAATAAGCATTCTATATGTTTTTTGAATTTATCAATAGATGCTCAAAAGATAGACGTAAATGTGCATCCTAATAAACTGGAAATTAAATTTGAAGATGATCAAAGAATATTTAATTTGATAAAAATTAAGATTAATGAACTTTTGCTTGGTACAAATTTGATACCTAAATATGTTCCGAATAATCAAGAAATTAAAAAAGAAGACACAGAAAATATAATATCCATAGATGATTTAATAATAGATATTAATAAAGAAAAAATAGACTTAATGAAAGTTAATCAAAATGAAACTCAAATTAAAATAGATAGTGTCAAACACAAAAACATTGATAGTAGTGCAAAACATAAAAATATAGATAGTGAGTTAGAAAAGTCATATATGAGTGATTTGGATAGTAGTTTGCATAAGGTGAATCTAAGTAATAATACATTTGAAGAAGATAACGTGGATTTTAAAACCAATATATGCGAAGTTAATTATAAAAAAGAATTAATCGAAAAAGAAAATAATCATTTTTCAAAAAGTAATACAAAAGAAACTATAAATTTTGATGTAGAATTTGATGTAGAAAAAGTTAAAGAATCTAATGAAGAAATATATAACGAGTATAAAGGTGAAAAACTTAAAGATTTAAATATAGTAGGAACTATCTTTAATACTTATATTATATGTCAATCTAAAGAATCTATATTTTTAATTGATCAGCATGCTGCTCATGAAAGAGTTGTATACGAAGAATATTTAACTAAATTCAAAACCGAAAACATATCTAGTCAAATTTTATTAAAACCAATGATTATGGAGTTGTGTAATAAAGATATGCTTATTATAGAAGATAAATTAGATATATTTATGAAATTTGGTTTTGAAGTTGAATTATTTGGAGATAATTCTATTATAGTTAGATCTGTACCGAATGTATTTGGATTACCTGAATCTGAAAATTTTATATTAGATATAATAGATAATATAGACAAGTTGTTTAATAATTATGATTTCAAAAAAGAACAAATAGCATCTATGGCTTGTAAAAGTGCTATTAAGGCGAACGATAGAATTGAAAATATAGAAATAAATACTCTTATAGAAAAGCTAAAGAGATGCAATAATTCATATACTTGTCCTCACGGCAGACCTATTATAGTAGAGATGACAAAAAAAGAAATTGAGAAAATGTTTAAGAGGATTATTTAAGATTAGAAAGGTGATTGAGATATGGGGAGAATACCTGTAGTATTTATAGCAGGACCTACTGCTGTTGGAAAAACAGATTTATCTATAAATTTAGCAAAAGAGCTTAATGGAGAAATAATTTCGGCTGATTCTATGCAAATATATAAATATATGGATATAGGAACTGCTAAAATAACAGAGGAAGAGATGTGTGGTGTAAAACATTATTTGATAGATGAAGTTGAACCTAATGTTGAGTTTTCTGTAGTTGATTTTCAAAAAAGAGCTCAAAAATATATTGATGAGATATACAAAAATGGGAAAATGCCTATAATAGCAGGTGGAACGGGTCTTTATATAAACTCTTTAATATATGAAATGGATTTTACTAAATCTAGAGGAAATACAAAGCTTAGGGATGAACTCCGAAAAGAAGCAGATAAATATGGAGTTGAATACCTTCATAATAAATTAAAAAAACTTGATGAAAAGAGTGCAAAAAGAATACACCCTAATAATGTAAAGCGAGTTATTAGAGCTATTGAAGTTTGCTTAGAAGGTAAGGAAAAAATAGGTGATTTTAAAAATGATGTAAAATTTAATGAAGATTATTATCCTATTCTTATAATATTAAATAGAGATAGAGAGTATCTCTATGAAAGAATAAATAAAAGAGTTGATATTATGATGGATCAAGGTCTTTTGAAGGAAGTAAACAAACTCTTAGAAATGGGTTACGATGAAAAAATGACTTCTATGCAAGCTATAGGATATAAAGAAATAATTAAAGCTGTGAAACAAGAGTATTCTGTAGAAGATGCTATTGAGTTAATAAAAAGAGATAGTAGAAGATATGCAAAAAGGCAAATAACGTGGTTTAAAAGGTATGATTTCGCAAAATGGATAGATTTAGATAATTTTTCGAGTCAAGATGAGGCAAAATCATTAATTTTATCTTATATAGAAGGAAAATTAAGAAATTTATAGAATATTATAAAATATACATAATTAGGAGGGGTAGCTTTGAAAAATAACACATTGAATCTACAGGATTTATTTTTGAATCAAGCTAGAAAAGAAAAAATAGCTATAACGATATTTTTGGTGAATGGAGTTCAGTTAAAGGGTAAAGTAAAAGGATTTGATAGTTATATAATAATTTTAGAAAATGAAGGTAAGCAGCAAATGATTTATAAGCATGCTGTTTCTACGATAATACCTAATACTAATATAAATTTAATTAACTCTAACAATAATATTAAGAAATAATAAAATAAAAAATACATCTAAGCTTAGCTTAGATGTATTTTTTATTTTATTAAAGAATTCAAATCGAGCTTATATTCTTTTAACGTCTCTTTCAAATCGTCTATTTGTATATGCGTATAAATTTGAGTAGTTGATATAGATGAATGACCAAGTAATTCTTGTACCTTTCGTATATCAGCTCCGTTCTTTATTAAATGAGTGGCGAATGTATGTCGCAATTTATGAGGTGTTACGGTTTTATTTAAATCAATATGCGTTGAGTATTTTTTCATAAGCATTTGAATAGCTCTCGCTGTAAGTCTAGTTTTTTTAGTCGATATAAAAAGTGCATCTGTATCAATGTTTAGCTTTAATCTTTCTATGTAGTATTGATATAGAGGATTTAAACTTCCGTTTAAAATTTCATCTTTTAATATTGGGATTTTTCTTTCTTTACTCCCTTTTCCTACAATTGATAAAATTTCGTGATTAAGTACATATTCTATGTCCTTTAAGTTTATACTTATAATTTCGGACACTCTTAGACCGCTATAAAGCATCAATGATATTATGCTTAGATTTCTTAACTTATAAAATTTATTAGAGCGTGAGTTTTTTATAAAATCGAATATTTTTTTTATTTCATACGTTTCTAAAAAAATAGGTGGAGATTTTTTGTTTGAGATATTACTTTTTATAACCTCTTCTTTTTTTATTGGATTTTGACGTTCTAATATTATTCCTTGTTCTATTAAATATTTAAAAAATACATTTAGAACCATTTTTTTTCTGATTATAGATTTGTATGAATTTTTTCTTTCTGTTTGCAAATATGTATAAAAACGGGTAAGCGATAGAGGGCGTATATCGGAAAGATATTCTATATCCTCATAGTTTAACATTAAAAATTCAAAAAACGTCTTTAAATCGAAGTAATAGGCTTGTATGGTATTTATTGATTTTTGAGCTGAAATTAAAGCATCTATAAATACTTCAAAAGCTTCTTTAAACTCTATTGGATAATTACTTATAGGAAACAACTGTCGTCTGAGTTTTAAACTGCTAATTAAATCATCTGTCGTGTATTTCATCATAACCCCCCTTAATAATACATATAACTTCGCATAACATATCTTATGCGAAGTTATATGTATTATTATATATTATTTTGTGAAAAAATTGAATATGTTATTTCTTTATGATAAAATTCTAATGTCAAAAATAACTTAAGAAACGGGTGGTATATAGTGCTTGAACAAACCAAAGATATGTTGTTTGATTTTTATGATATAGATAAATCTGTCGTAAAATTAAGCGAAAATATAGAAGATAAAATACAGCATAGGTTTAAAGAAATAAATGAGATAAGTGAATATAATCAATATAAAGTATTAAAGTCTATGCAAAAAGCTAAACTTGGAGATAATCATTTTAATTGGACTACGGGTTATGGATATAATGATGCTGGAAGAGAAAAAGTAGAGGAAATCTACTCTTATGTATTTAATACAGAAGATGCCATAGTTAGACCTATAATAGTTAACGGAACTCATGCTTTATCACTTTGCATAAGTGGCATAGTAAGACCAGGAGATGAAATATTATCAGCAACAGGAAAACCTTATGATACATTAGAAGAGGTTATAGGAATTAGAAATTCAAGAGGGTCTTTAAAAGAGTTTGGAGTAACTTACAAACAAGTAGATTTTTTGGACAATGGAGAGCCGGATTATGTTAATATAGGAAAAAATATAAATGATAGAACTAAGCTAGTTCTAATACAAAGATCAAAAGGCTATAGTTGGAGAAAATCTCTGACTATAGATGATATAGAGAAAATAATAAAAACAGTTAAATCTGTAAGAGAAGATATTATTGTTATGGTAGATAATTGCTATGGTGAATTTTTAGAAATGAGAGAACCTACTGATGTTGGTGCTGATATAATGGCTGGGTCCTTAATAAAAAATCCCGGTGGAGGATTAGCTTTAACAGGTGGGTATATAGTTGGAAAGAAAGAAGTAGTTGAGTTAATATCGTATAGGCTCACATCGCCTGGTATAGGAAAGGAATGTGGATTAACCTTTGGAACTACTAGAAGTGTGTTACAAGGCTTGTTTTTAGCTCCCCATACTGTAGGACAGGCTTTGATGGGTGCTATATTTTGTTCTAAATTATTTCAAGAATTAGGATTTGAAGTTCTACCTAAGTCGGATGATATTAGGAGTGACATAATACAAATAATCAAATTCGATAATGCAGAACAAATAATATCATTTTGTAAAGGTATTCAGTATGCAGCTCCTGTTGATTCTTTTGCAAGTCCAGAGCCATGGCCTATGCCTGGTTATGATAGCGATGTAATAATGGCAGCTGGAGCTTTTGTTCAAGGTTCATCTATAGAACTTAGTGCCGATGCCCCTATAAAACCACCTTATAATGTATATTTTCAAGGAGGATTAACTTACACTCATTCCAAATTTGGTTCTTTAAAAGCTTTAACTGAAATGATAAAAAACAAAGTCATAAAAATACCAACTTCTATATAGGAGTTGGTATTTTTATGACTTTGTTTCGTAGGCTTTTTTGGAAAATTTGTAATTTTTACAATTGCGCAACTTTGCAAAATATAGAAAAAATAAGAGGGGAAAGTTATATTATGTCAAATAAGTACATAAATAATTATTTTTACATAAATATTATTTATCAAAATTTCAAGGAGGAGTCAAGATGGATTTATTAGCAATAATAAAAGGAATCAATGATATTTTATGGGGGAAATTATTAGTATTCGTATTATGTGGAGCTAGTATATTGTTTACATTTTCATTCAGGTTTGTTCAAATAAGAATGTTCAAAAAAGCATTTAAGCATACATTTGGAGGAATATCATTAAAAGGAAATAAAGCAGATGAAGATGGAATGTCATCTTTTCAAGCTTTAGCAACAGCAATAGCAGGACAAGTTGGAACAGGCAACTTAGCAGGAGCGGCAACTGCTATTGCTTCAGGAGGTCCAGGAGCTATATTTTGGATGTGGTTAAGTGCATTTTTTGGATTTGGAACTAGTTTTAGTGAAGCTGTTATTTCTCAAAAATATAAAACTAAGGTAGATGGTCAAATCTGTGGAGGCCCAGCATACTATATAGATAAAGGTCTTAATAGTAAGTTCTTAGCATCTTTCTTTGCAATAGCAATGATATTATCAGCTGGTTTAACAGGAGGTATGATACAATCCAATTCAATAGCAGGAGCTTTTGAATTGGCATTTCATATTCCAGGAATAGTTGTAGGTATTATAATTGCCGCTATAACTTTTCTAGTTGTTTCTGGGGGCATAGGTCGTATAGCATCTGTTACAGAAAAACTGGTTCCTATAATGGCTTTACTGTTTATAATAGGTAGTTTAATAATAATAGGAATTAATGCATCTAATATTATGCCTGCATTTAAAATGATTTTTTTAGGAGCTTTTAATCCAAGAGCAGCTACTGGGGGGTTGATAGGTGTTGGTATGAAAGAAGCTATGAGATACGGAGTTGCTAGAGGTCTGTTTTCAAACGAGGCAGGTATGGGATCGTCTCCGCATGCACACGCTGTTGCAAAAGTTAATCATCCTGTAGAGCAGGGTTTGGTATCTATAGTAGGGGTTTTTATAGATACATTCATAATATTAACTTTAACAGCTTTGGTTATACTTACAACTGGAGCATTAGATGGAACTACTACAGGAATTGAATTGACTCAACAAGCTTTTGTAAACGGATTTGGGAGTTTTGGTGGTGTGTTTATAGCAGTCTCTTTATTTTTCTTTGCATTCTCAACTATAATAGGATGGTATTTTTATGGAGAACTAAACGTTAAGTATTTAATTGGTATAAAAGGAGTTAAATTTTATAAATTATTCATAGTTATAGTATTGATACTTGGAACATTACTAGAAGTACCTGTTGTTTGGCAATTAGCAGATACTGTTAATGGCCTTATGGTTATTCCTAATATAATTGCTCTTGTTTATCTATTAAATATTACAAAAGGAAGTTTACTAGACTTTGAAAATCAGGAAAAAGAAAAAAGAAAGACTAGTGCTTAGTGTAGGATTATAAAAAAAAGGCATTATCAATTTAAAATTGATAATGCCTTTTTTTATTGAGAATAATAAGTAAGGATTTCTTATAATGAATTATAGATTTAAAAGAAAGAGTAAAAATATTTATAACATTAATATATTTTAAAAATTTATTAATTTATTCGCTTTACAAAGGATGAGATGTGTAATATAATTTCAATATTAATGAAAATGCTTTATTAACAATATGTACAAAAACATAAAATTAATACGTTAAGATACGTACTTTATTGCTGAATTATTTCTCTATGTAAGTTAATTAGCGTAAAATTCGCTATTAATGACAAAGAGACACTTATAAGGGAGGGTTTTATTCATGTTGAAGGAGTTAAAAAAAGATACTTTAAGTAAACTTGTATATTTTATACCAAAAGATAAGCACTCAGCTAAAGAAGTTAAGGAAATTTTAGAAAATCATCCAGAGATTGAATTTGTATCATTGGTGGGTATAGACTTAAGAGGAAATGATACTGATGAAAAAATACCAAGTAGCGTTTTTTTAGAAGATATAGATAAATTTATCAAAACAGGAATCCAAACAGATGGATCAAGTGTTGTTCTCGATAATATAGCTACTTTAAATGATGCTAAAGTTGAAATAATCCCAGATAGGGATGTGGATTGGTTTGTTGACTATAATTTTCAAAATTCAGATGATAAAACACTTCTTCCTGTTGGTACTTTGAGAATACCTTCATTTTTAGTGCATAACGGAAAGAAAGTGTGTTCAAGATCTATACTTAGAAAGTCTATAGACAATTTTAAGAAAGAGATGCTTAAATTAGTTTGTAAAAATAGCTATGTGTTAAACTCTGTTGGAATTGAAAATAGTAATGAAATAAAAGAAATTCTGCTAACCTCAGCTACGGAACTTGAATTTTGGGTTAACACACCTGAAGATAAAGCTGACGAAGAGAAACTTTCTACATCACAAAACTTGAAAGAACAATACTGGAAGAGAACTCAAGGTACAGTTAGAACTGCATTAGAAAAAAGTATATATCTAATGGAAAAATACGGAGTTAATCCAGAAATGGGACATAAAGAAGTAGGAGGGATAACTTCCGCTATAAATTCAAGAGGAAAATCTAATCATGTTATGGAACAACTTGAAATAGACTGGAAATATAGTGATGCAATTCAAGCTGCTGACAATGAACTAATAATAAGAAATTTAGTAAATGATGTATTCAAAAATTATGGATTAGAAGTTACATTTGCTGCAAAACCGATAGAAGGAGTAGCAGGAAGTGGTGAACATACACATTTAGGTGTAGCTGCAAAGCTGCACAATGGAAAAATAGTGAATTTGTTTTCTCCATCTGATATGACGGCTGAATACGCAAGTCCTATTGGGTTTGGAGCATTAATGGGAATTTTAAAAAATTACGAATTACTTAACCCTTTTGTAACATCTTCAAATGATGCTTTAAATAGATTAAAACCTGGATTCGAAGCTCCTATCTGTATAGTTTCATCACTTGGAAAAAGTGTAGATGTACCATCTAGAAATAGATCTATATTGGTTGGTTTGATAAGAGATTTAGAAAATCCAATGTCTACAAGATTTGAATTGAGAGCTCCAAACCCTATGTCAAACACTTATATAATAATAGCAGCATCTTATCAAGTTATGCTTGATGGAATAAAGTATGCATTAGAAAATAACAAAACATCCAAAGAACTTGAAAATGAATTTTCTAAAAAATCAGGTGAAATAGCTGGATATTTAGAAACACATAGAGAGTATAGAAGTGAAGAAGATGTTTTTGAATTCTATACAGAAGAAGAGAGAAATAATTTGTTTGGTATTCCGCCTAAAACAGTTTGGGAAAATGCAAAAAATCTAGAAATACATGAAGAAAAGAAAAAAGCATTAACATATAATAATGTTTTTACAGAAGAAACAATTAATTCATTTAAAGAATCTATTATAAACCAATGGTTGAATGAATTAAAAGATAGAATAATATGTGACAACATGGAAATAGTAAGATCTTGTAAAAAAGCACATTTTGAAGATGTAACAGATTTAGATATAGTTAACTGGCAAAAAATACACACATTAAGATGCTATTTAATGAAAGATAAAACAGATGAAAAATCTTTATTTACAAGAATAAGAGATGCAATAGATAATCAAAACTATGATTTAGTATCTACTCTTCAAGTAGAAATGAATGAAAAGATAAAGTTACTTAAAGATTTATATATCGCATATAAGAAAAATTTATTTTAGCTAAAAACTTAAAATAAAGGCCTACAGTAAAATAAACTGTAGGCCTTTATTTTATAACTCTAAAAACTCCTTTTAATGTACCTAATATTTTAACATCATTAAAATACATAGGTTCCATATATGGATTTTCTGGTTGAAGTCTAATTCTATTTTTTTCTTTGAAAAATCTTTTTACTGTGGATTCGTTATCTTCAGTTAAAACAACTACTATTTCTCCGTTTCTAGCAGTGTTTTGTTTGTTTACTATAATATAATCTCCATCTAATATACCAGCATTAATCATGCTATCTCCTTTTATTTTGAGCATAAAAGTGTTATTTGCATCTATTAAACTAGAAGGAAGAGGAATGAATTCTTCTATGTTTTCTGTAGCTAATATAGGAGCTCCAGCGGTAACGCTTCCCACTAAAGGAATGTCTATGGTCTCTTTTCGACTAAAGAGACTATCATCGTTTGAATCTAAAATTTCTATTGCTCTTGGCTTTGTCTTATCTTTTCTAATATATCCTTTTTCTTCTAATTTACTTAGGTGAGAGTGGACTGTAGATGTGGATTTTAAATTTACTGCACTACATATTTCTCTAACAGATGGTGGATAACCCTTTTTATTAATTTGTAGTTTTAAAAAGTTTAAAATTTCGATTTGTTTATCAGTTAAATTTGAATACATTCTGAATATCCTCCCATCGTAATATTATAATTATATTATAACATTAAATGAAATAAAAAACAAACATTCGTTCTTTTTTTATTGACTAAGAACATTTGTTCTGATATACTTTAAACAGAACAAATGTTCTTAGTCGATAAAAAGGGAGGATTTTATTTATGAAAAAGAATTTGGTTTACATAATAATATTATTTTCTACAATAAGTTTACTGAGTGGATTTTCAGGTTTCAAAAAATATGAGAGTGTAGTAGAGTATGAAACTGTTAATGTAATGCAAGGGGATACTCTTTGGAATATAGCAAAAGAAAATATACCTGAAAAAGAGGATATAAGAGATTATATATATATGATAAGAGAGGTTAATAATTTAGAAAGTGCAAATATACATCCTGGAGATCAACTATTAATTCCTATTTATAAAAAAGAGTAGAAGCTAAATTAGCTTCTACTCTTTTTTATCTTCTAACCATTCGAAATTTTTAACAATTTCCCGTTTTACATTTTTCTTATGCGCTGCATAAAGTTGAGTTGTAGTTACATTGTCGTGGTCTAGTAAATTTTGAACATCATATATCGAAAATCCGTACTGTATTAATGATGTTGCGGATGTAGCTCTTAACTTATGAGGACTATATCCATTACTACGAGGTATATTCATAGCTATTGACGTATATTTTATAACTAATTCTCTTATTGACTTTAACGTCATTCTCTTATTTTGAAGAGATAAAAAAAGTGCATCTTTATTCTTGTCTTCAAGATAATCAGAATTTGTTCTTTCATTTTTCATATAATCTAAAACAACTGACTCGCAAGTTTTATTAAGGGGCATTAGAGCTTCCTTTCCTCTTTTTCTGTAAATTTTAAACTCACCCCTACCAAAGTTAAACGAAGAAATATTGAGTTCTCTAAGTTCACTAAGTCTTAACCCATACGTAACAAATAATATCAATATAGCCTTATCTCTAAGTTTTGTTTTTTTCCAATAGATTCTTTCTCTTTCGGTCAAACCTTCTCCTGATTCGACTGTATCTATCATTTTTGCAACTTCATCAATTTCGAGTCTTTTAATAGCATCAGGCTGAGGTTTTGGAAGTTTTATAGGGTTAAAACCATCTGTAATATTTTGGTTTACTTGTTCGTTTCTATATAAAAATTTAAACAAAGAAGACAATGAAGATTTTTTTCTAGCTAAAGATCTATTATTGTTTTCAAATACTAAAGTGTTTTTGTTTGTTTTTTTATAATATCTTGAACAATAATCTCCTAAAAATAAATTAATATCTCTTGCTTTAATATTGTTAAATTCTTCAATGCTTATGTCTTTGCAGTTGCTTGACAATGTTAAATCCGATTCATTTATTAAATACTTGCAGAAGAACAAAATATCTTCTAAATAGGCTGATCGAGTTGATGAAACGACTGCGCTTTTAAGATATACAAAGAAATCTTTCATAAATTTAGGAAGTTGATTTTCAATTTCAATACAATTTTCTATTATTGAGTTTTCTTTTAAAACTATATTATCTGGTTTATCTGATTTATTATGTATTTTCAAATTTTTATGCAATTAAAACACTCCTTACATGTAAAAGTTATACTCTCTATATGATATCAATTTAAGTTATAAAAAACAAGAATATTACAAAAAACGAACTATTTACAGTGAATCAAAATTAAAAACTCGAGATTTTTTATGAAAAACACGAATTATTACATTTTAAAAATATTAAAGTTTCGGTTAAATTGGTTTAGTTCTGTTTATATATTTTAAGAATCTGTAAAAAAAATAAAGAAATGCGAGTAATACTTAATTCGAATAAATTATAATGAATGTTTTTTATTATAATTAGCTATATTTAATGCTATAATGAACATGAAAATAAGTTATATGAAAGGGAAGTGTTGTTATTGATTAAATGTAATTTTGATGGTGCTTGTAATGATAATGGAAATAAGGAAGCTGACACAGGATTAGGGTACGCTATTTATGATACAAAATATAGTTTATATTTAAAGGAAGTTTCTTTGTATGGAGGAAAAGGTACTAACAATACAGCTGAGTACAAAGCCTTGATAGAATGTATGAAGGATTTAATAGAATTAGGTTTAATTAAAGAGGAGATTAATGTATATGGAGATTCAGATCTTATAATAAAGCAAGTTACAGGACAGTGGAAATGTAAAAAAGAACATTTAAGACTTCTTAGAGATGAAGCGATTAGCCTTATGGATAAATTTCATGATTTAAATATAAAATGGGTGCCTAGAAATGAAAATGCCATGGCAGATAAATTATCAAAAGAAGGACTAAATAAAAAAAATGTTACAATAAATACATCTGATAATAAGAGAATAAGCAAAGATAATCTAAATATAGCCGCATTTAATTTAGGGGACGGTATATACAAAGTAGTAGATGATGGATGCTTTTATGCCGTTGATATTAATAGGACGTTTTGCTCTTGTTTAGAAAATCAAAATAATAGAAAAAAGTGTAATCATATAATGTATATAGAAAACATGTAGAAAAAATCATACACATATTCAAGTGTATTCATTAAATTGAAAAGGGGGAGACTTTATGAAAGTTGTAGATTTAACTCATGTAATTCATCCAAATATGCCTGTTTTTCCGGGTACTGAGGCACCTGTTTTTGAAAAGGCAAATACTATCGAACGAGATAGTTTTTGTGAAATGAAGATTACTATGTACTCACATACTGGAACACATATGGATGCTCCTGCACATATGCTAAAAGATGGAGTTACATTAGATAGAATGGATGCAAATCATTTTGTAGGTAAAGCTATTATTCTGGAATTTAATGATAAAAAACAGATACAGTTACAGGATATAGTGCAATATGAAAATAAAATAGTTGAATGCGATTTTGTGATAATTAAAACTGGGTGGAGTAAGTTTTGGGGAAAAGAAGAGTATTTTGAAGGGTTTCCATCTATAAGTGTAGATGTAGCTGAGTGGTTAGTTAAATTAAACTTAAAAGGAGTAGGAATAGATGCTATATCTATAGACGATATGAAATCTACTTTATTTGAAGTTCATAAAATATTAATGAAGAATAATTTGATTATAATAGAGAATCTTACCAATTTAGAGAAAGTAGAAGATGAATTCTTTACATTAGCAGTTTTGCCTTTAAAAACACTTAATGCTGATGGAGCGCCTATAAGAGCTGTAGCTATTATAGAGTAGTCATATAAAAATCACGAAACAAATATTTTTTATATTCATAAATGAAACCTCCTATAATAAATAATACTAATCCTAGATTATCCTTATTTAACCTGTATTATTCTAGTATACTGAGTTATTGAAAAATAAAAGAGTGTATAAGCAAAATTTAATTAAGCTAAGAAAACATGTATAAAAGTTTTTAAAAAAGCCTAAAATAAAATGTATAAGATTAAATATAGACCAGCTAGTTATAGTCAATAGTTTTTACAATTATTTTTAAGTTATGTTTTTAGGCACAAGAAATAGACTATCTAGTCTACACGAATAATTGATAGTTTGATTTTAATATAGTTCATAATTAGCC
>NZ_BDQY01000026.1 GCF_002724055.1 Tepidibacter mesophilus
AATAATCATAATATAACTGAGCTCCTTATTTGTTATTTTTGGTTTTGTCACTAAAGATTATTAACAATTTAAGGCTCAGTTATGTTATTTTTTGAATTGAATTTATTCAATTACTTGTAAAGTGGTGTTACTAGTATATAAAAGAAAATATAATTTTAAGTTATGAATAATTATTTCTGCGTTTTCTCAACTACAGGTACCCAAACTTGACATTTATAGTCCTCTGCATTTGGATTCCCTGGTAAATATACTTCAATTTCAGGAGCATCTGCATGTTCATATCTAGTTGCTGGAAACCATTCTGCAAAAACTTTATGCCAAATCTTTTGGATTGCATCTGGCATTGGTCCAATACTTTCAAATATAGCCCATTCACAACTAGATACATTAACAACTTCATAATTATCTAAACCTTCAATATGTTCTCCTTCTGTTGCTATCATATAATTAAATTCTTCTTGTTCTTTATCATAACCATGGCAAACTCCCAAAATTCCTAGCTCACTTGCATTTTTCTTCATTTTTTCAAGTATTCCATTTTTAGCAACTTCATCCCAAAGTCTTGGTATTATCTTAAAATTTTCATGATTCTTAGTCGTTACACGCTTTGAAATCCCCACAATTTTAAATTCTTCCTTTTTTGCAATCTTGTAATTCATTCTTTTCTCTCCTTTAACTGTTATTTGAAAGGATATTGGAGGAATAGCTTTTAAATTTTCTCCTTTTTTTCTTGCTTCTGATGGCGAAATGCTGTGCAATTTTTTAAAAGCTTTTGTGAATGCTTCTGGTGTTTCATATCCATATTTATATGCAATGTCTATTATTTTCTTATTACTTGACATTATATCCTTAGCTGCAAGAGACAATCTTCTTTGCCTAATATATTCACCTAATGTCATACCTGTTAACATATTAAACATTCTCATAAAATGAAATTTAGATGAATAAGCAACCTTAGCAATATCATCAGACGTAATACTATTATCAATATTTTCTTCAATATATTCTAGTGCATTATTCATATTCTCAATCCAGTTCATTCAGCACCATCCTTTCGCTTTAATTATAGCAACATAGAAAAAACTTAGCCTGTTATAAAATGCTTTACAATGATAGATTTCTTTATCTTATTTATTTCTCTATATGTATATCATTCTCTCTATATCTTACCATGTATTTCTATGCATTGTATATTTGTGCAATATAAAACAGTAGCTTTGGTTGACTACTGTTTTGATTAATTGATGCTTCTATATATATTCACTAACTAAATCAGTAAAAAGGGTACCTTCTAAATGATCTATTTCATGACAGAAACATTTTACTAAATCTCCTGTTCCTGTTAATATAATTTCCTCACCATTTTCATTTAAGGCTTTCACCGTTACCTTTGCAGGTCTTTTTAACTTGCCAAATGTATTTGGAATACTTAAAGATCCTTCTATGACTTTCTGACTTCCTTCCTGACTAACTATACTTGGATTAACTAACTTTATTAGACCCTGCCCATATCTATTACAACCAATCTCTTTAATATACCTATTTGTGGAGCTGCTAATCCTCCACCATTTTCTGTATTATACATAGTATCAGCCATATCATTTAGTATTTGTCTTATTCTATCATCTACTACTTTAACTACTTTGCTCTTTTTTCTTAATATTTCATCATCAAAGAGCCTAATTTGTCTTATTGCCATTTAAATTCCACCTCTACTTTTCTGTGCTCTTGATTTTCTTTTACTTTCTTCAAAAATAAAAACCTCCTCTATAGAGCAATGAAATATTTTGGAAATATCATAAGCCAACCATATTGAAGGTTCGAACTTCTCTGTTTCAATAGAATTAATTGCTTGCCTTGATACCCCTACAAGCTCTCCTAATTGTTCTTGGGTTAATTCAAGAGATTCACGCAATTCCTTTAATCGATTTTTCATAAACTCCCCCTCCTGTAACGTTAACCTTACATCCAAAATATACCATGATTTAATTTCAATGTCAAGTTAACCTTACCTAGTATCTATAATTTTTAAGCCTACAATTAAGTACGTTTTATTTTGCAATTATGAATTAATATAGAATTTTATATTTACTTTCTATTTGTGCAAGAATAAACAGTAGCTTTGATTTGCTACTGTTTTGATTAATTAGTTGTCTGTGTTAATAAGTTCAAATTTTTCAACTTTACCATCAACCTCAACAGTTACTTTAATGATTTCATCTTTCGATATTATCAAATCACCTCTACTACTTGAGCTATGAATAATTTCCTTTTTATATGGTTTTCCAATATTTCCGCTTCCTCTTCCGTGAAGAGTTTCATAGGAATATTGTAATTCCTGTGCTTCTAATAAATCTTCAATTTTTCCTTTATAGGTAAGAGTAAATATATCTTCTGATTTAAAATCATAGTCTATTTTTTATCTATTTCAGTAAAGATTTGGGTTGCACTTATTTTGAGCTCCCCTATCCAATTTTCACTTTCTCCTCTAAAAATATAATTATGATGAATTACTACCTTATTTGAGCAACCTGTTGTCAGTAAGATTATCAAAGCAAACAAAACTAAGACTATTTTATTATTAATTATATAAATTCCCCCTTTTAATCGAACAAATAATACTGCACTACCCTATTATATATTTTCTTTACATAACTATATAGGAATCCTATAATTATCGTAGTATTCGCTAATTGTGACTTAATTCATTATAGTTTCCATAAACTACATGTAATTAATGTAGTATGCAATTTAATTATTATAAATTAGTACGCATTTTAAGAATATTGCTACACAAAATCTATTTAATTCATATTTTTGATAATTGCAGGTTTACTTTATCCTCCCTAACTATATAATACAGTTAGGAGGCGATTTTATGGTTGATTTTTTATTAGAAATGATTTCATGTATTCTTCCAGATGTACTTCTTGATCTCTTTAGATCTAACACAGACTGTATATGAAAAATGTTGTAATAAGGTCCAGTACAGAACACAGATGCTGGTACTGGGCCATGCTCTATGGATCTAGATATAGGACAATAAAAATACAGTACCTATGCAATACTGTACATCTATAACCCTGGTTCTAAAAATTATCTTTATTCCCATATCAATTAATTTATTTGTAACGGCATTTTCTATCAAAGTTACATCATATAGACTTGCATGAGCATACTTCTCAGTATTGCGGCCATTACAAAAAATACTAGCTTTATATTAAAACCTGAGCAATAGAAACTTCTAAGCTCAGATACTATTGGTGAACGTATTAAAAAGCTTAGAATGAATAAAAATCAAAAGCTAAAGAATTGGGTGATTTAATAAGCATTTCCTGTTGTGGTGTAATACACTATGAACTTAATAATGCATATCCGTCAAAAAAGGTTCTAATTAATCTTGTCACTATTTTAGAAAAAGAAGTTCTTTGTGATAGTTATTATAAATTTATTATAAAGGATTATGGAAATATTCTAAAGAAGTGGAGAGAAAAAAATAAGTTTAAAATTTATGAAGCTTGTAAAATATTAGATTTCTCTGAAAATACTTATATAGCTTGGAAAAACAGAATACAATTATAAGTAGAAAAATGTACTACAAACTCATTCATTTTTTCAGTGAAATAGATGAATAGATAAAAACTATGAATATGAAGATATCTTCTATTATGTAGGAAACAAAATATTTTAATCTTGAACTTAGTATACTTTTGTTAATTATTTGTAAAATTTCAAAATCCTTTAAAGGATTTTGAGTTTTTCTGTCTAATTATACCCTTTAAGATATAAATATTTTCTGTGCAAGGAATCTTTATATCAACATCAAAAATACACTACTTATACTATAGGTAGTGTATTTTCATTTATGTATATATTTTTTATTACATCAGAACATTAGTCCTTTAAATATATAAATTTTTTATTATATTTTTTTCTATTAATTGCAATAATCAAAATATAAAATTGATCCATGAGGGTTTTGTATGTATACTAATGACCAGCTTCAAATAATTATAAATTCTTTAGACTTTTCAATTGATAGATTGGAAAATCACCTAAAGTATAGTTCTAACTATCTATCTATTGAAGAAAAGAAAGATATACAATCTGATATTGAAGATTATAAAGAAATACAGATAAAAACAGAATGGGTTTTAGGAAATAATGAGATTGAAAAGGTTTTAGGAGATATGTTTAAAGGGTAGCTTTAAAGCTACCTTTTAATTTGAATAAACTAATAAACTAGTAACTCTAACCCTATTTAATATAGATTATTTTTTATCATACTTAGTTTTCTTAATAAATACTCTCCTCGGTGTCCATAGTTTTTTGTGTAATAATTTGCTAAACTCTCTAATTGATTTAACTGTTCTTCATTTATATTATTAATACTATCTATCATTTCAGATATTCCATTAAACATTATATAATCTGCTCCTATATTTCTTTCTCCCATAAAAAATCCTCCTATAATTGTTATACATAGGAGTATTGACTTTTTAAAATTATTAATTCATTAACTTTAAGATTATATTTAGAAAATAATTAGAGTCAAAACCCTACTTATAACATATATTATACTGAGTTTAAGTTTTTATGAATATATTTAAATACAAATATTAGTAAATTATATTTTGTATTTCTAATTCATATGTTTATTTTTGTACCTAATTTTATATTAACAAGGAGAGGATTTTAAGATGAAAAAAATACTATTTTATAAAAAATACAATATTAAAGAAACTCTAATTAAATACGAATGTAAAACTATAAGGGAATTAGAAGATAAGTTAGCTGAAGAATTAAGAGAAAAATATGATACAGGGATTATAAATATATACATTAATAATAATATGATGATTATTAAAGTTGAAAATGATATTTCTATATAAAAGGGGTAGCTCTTAATTAAAAGCTACCTTTTTAGATTGAAATTGATTGCATAAAAAAAGATGTATCTAAAATAAAATGACCACCTTTATTTTTTCAAAGAAGTGTGCTTGACTCATTCCTAGATACTCAAACATTTTATATGTAATTTCTTTAAAATCTGGAGTTACTTGTTGGATTTTTTAGCTTTAGCCACTTGATTACCCCTTCTTAAATCTATTATATGCTGATACTGCAATTACAAAGGCTACAATGCTAATTATTAAAGTTATAAGTTTTATACTAACTTTTCGCCTCCTTCGATTTAACATACGAACTTTTTTTAGGGTTTGCTTGATTTGTTTATTTAATTAGTTCAATGTTCAGACTAATCTACCCTCGATTCATTCTAATCATTCTCAACTTTACGTAAGCTTTTAGCCGTATCCTCTAATTTTTTAATGATAGAATCTAGCTCATTATCATCATAAGATAATAAGCTAAGTTTATTAACTACATCCTCCAATACATTAGTAATTCTATCAGTTGTCCATTGTTCCATCTCTACCCTCTCCCTTCTATATATATAATTCTACACAAAAGGATTTTTTTCCTTTTACTAATCATATTCAATTCATTAAACATTAACATAAATAAAAGGCAGTTTTCTTTCCTTGTCTTTTTACTTACCATGGCGTACTAATCTTTTGTATCAAAGCTATCCCTCTGTTTTTATAATCTTCATTTGATTTTATTATCTCTTCTTCAAAAAGCTTTCCTTTGTCGGCCATTTTATAATTCTTTTTATAGCTTGTATCTCTCAAAATCTCACATACCTAATTCTTGAATTGTATTTATATAACACCACATTTTTTAATATTTTACATAAATGTTTAACATTTACATAAAGTAACCGATATAATATTGTAATGGAAAAATATGTTTAATAGTAAAAGGAGGTAATTTACATGTCTACTAATAATAATGAAACAGATAGTGTTAAAAAAGTAGAATGCAAAGGATTAGGAGGTTGGTTGATACTTCTTGGAATTGGTATAGTATGAAACCCTCCAAAATTAATATATTCAACTTATACTATCTTTAAAAGTTGCTTTTCGAAAAATAATTGGTCTCTAATAACTTCCCCTAGCAGTCCAAATTATCATGCATTACTCAAATCAACTATTATTTTTGAGCTTGCAGCAAACATTATTATGATAATTCTTTCATTAGGAGTTTTACTTTTATTTTTTAAAAAGTCTAAACATTTTCCCAAAGCATGGATAAGTACATTTATATTTTTGATAGCTTCCCACGTGATTGATATAATTTTATGCAAACAAATTCCATTAATAGGTGAATATGAGTTAAAGAATTTATATAATCAACTACTTATATCTATAATTTCATTATCAATTTGGGCACCATATTTAATAAAATCTAAACGAGTGAAAAATACCTTTGTAGAATAGGCAATCTAAGAGATTGCATTAATTTGTAATCTCTTTATCTTCTAATAACTTCTAATACTCTTATTCTAAAACTTAATTTCAAATTTCCCTGGCTTAATTTCCACTTCTAATCCTTCAACTTCAAGTACTTCTCCTGTGATCTTATTAATTATATTTACATCATCTATAACTAGGTTTTTCTTTAAATCTACCCAAGCTAAAAATTCCTTTATATCGTCTTTCATATATTCAACCCCCAGATTAATTCTAATTTTATCAATATCAATTATTTATATTCATTACTTAATTTGTTATAATTATTCAGCATTTGTATAAATATAACAAATTAAGGTGGTGAAGTAATGAAAAATCTATTTACTTCTGAAGGTCGTATAAATCGATCTAAATATATTCATTATAATTTTATAGCTTTTATTATTTGTTCATTAATAAATTTAACCATGAATTCAATTCCTTTTGATGATGGAAATGTTTTTGTTTTCATTTTTATTAGTTTATTAGTTATAACTTATTTGATATTTTATATCTGTCTTATTGTTCAAAGATTACATGATTTAAATCGCTCTGGAATTCATATATTGTTATTATTAATTCCTATTTATGACGTCTATTTGAAATTTATAATATTATTTAAAAAAGGTACTAACGGACCTAACCAATATGGGGAAGATCCTTTAGGTATTAAAGAAATTGCTTAATGGTAATTTCTTTTTTCTTTACCTGGTTTTAAAACTATATTGTTATTTAAACTATTTCTTTAAATATATGGTATGGTTAGATTTTAAATCATTCTTCACTTCCTCCATCACATCAAGCCATGTCCTATGATTTTCCTCTTCAATCCTCTTTTGAATAATCTCAACCAATTCACGCAAAACTCCCATATTCAATGCCTCTATTGATAATTCTTTTTATCAATGGTATTATTTGGTTATGAATTTTATGTAAAGGAGACTTAATATGAATAACGAATTTTTAAAATTTAAGCCAGATACCGCACTTAACCTTTTTGAAAAACTATTCCATACAGGAATTTTCTTCTTAATAGTCCCTAGTTTTTTTATTGGGAAGTTTATTGCAATAGCTAATCCTATTATGGTTAGTGTTTCATCTGAAACCCCAGTATGGTTTACTGATAACGCTAAACCCAATATTGCATTTGGATTTATTTGTTCTTTAGTAGCTTTTTATTTTTCTTTAATGTTATGGAAAATCACTTGTCAACTTATGTATATAATTTTCAGAGCCTTAGAAAAATATATAGAGTCAAAAAATTAAAATGGTAAATTAATTCTAAAATATTTTCTATATAAAGGAGTCTTTTTTATGAATGATACTAAAAGTTCAAATTCTTTTATTCAAGATTTATTGGGATATATAGAAAAAGAAGATAGAAATCATTCTATCTTCTTTTTCAAATCAAAATCTTTGAAGCTACATAAAAAATTAATCAAATAATAATACTTATATTCTTCATTAAATATTATTTACCCTTATCTAAAACCATATCGAATCCAACTACACCTATGAATTTTCCATTTTCATAAATACCGTGTGTCATGGTAATAACTTTATCACCATTCTCTATATCTATATATATTTCTGAAGTATACTCTCCTTCTTCCTTAGCTTGTCTGTACCAAGTTCTTTCTCTAGCATCATAATCATCTGGTAATTCGTTATATGATTCTAAATATATTCCTCCTGTTTCTTTTGCAAAATATATAGCGTCTATTGATTTATCTTCAATACTTTTTGTAAAGTTAGTTAACACTTGCTCAATATTTTTTGAATTTGACTCACTATTTATTTGTTGACATAATAAATTTAATTTTTCTTTTGCATCTGATATTTTTAAGTTATATTCTCCGTTTATACTTTTTTCAATTGGTTTTACATATTTTTGTGGATTCACATACTTTCCATTCACTCTAACTTCAAAATGTAGACAAGGTCCTGTTGCTCTACCAGTAAATCCTGTTTTTGCTATTTTATCCCCCTTTTTTACTTGACTGCCCTCTTCTACAAGCAGTTCACTACAGTGTGCATATATTGTAACAATTCCTTCTCCATGATCAATAAAGACTACATTGCCATACCCTCCAACTTCTTTAGATATCATTACCTTACCATCTGCCGAAGCAACAATTTCACTTCCTTCTTTAGCAGGTATAGCTATACCTGAATATATTTTTTTACCCTTGATTCTTGGTTCATAATATAACCTTCCAAAATACGCACTGATCCTATTACAACTTGGTACAGGCCAGATCATTTTTTTAATTTCAGATGTTGTTATGATAATTCTTTTATTTTCAGCATCCCACTCTATATTTCCAGCAAACGTTTCAGTAACAAATTTTATAGGAAATAAAGTTGTTCCATTTACAACTTTAGGAGCAACTGCTAAAGTAATTTCTTCATTGTTAATTTTTGCTATACGACTATCTAGCTGCAACCACACATTAATATTATCTTTTATAGCAGATACAGATTTATTTTCGCTATTCCACACTACCGTTGCTCCTAATGCTTCAAAAATGGTCCTCATGGGAACAAGGGTTGTTCCCTTTTCGTTAATTGGCTCAACAAGAAATGTCATAACTTCACCATTTAAGCTTATTTCATTAATATCCTTTGCATATATTACACCCGTAAAGAGTAAAACAACACATACTGAGATTAATAATATTTTCTTCATTATAATATACACTCCTTAAACATTTTTACTATTGCTGTGATTATACAAATTGTTAAAGATACATTTTTCATAAGTTCTATTATGAAAAGTTCTTCTATTCTCAGTATTAAATGTTAAACTCAATATAATCCCAAGATATTTATCTCCTTTAAAAGTTAACTCTCCAATATTGCTTTCTAATATAACTGCATACTGTTTAGGCAAAACTTCAAATTCTTTTTCTTCTCCATTTCCTAACTTAAATTTCATGTAGTGATGTATATATACTACCATAAAAAGAATAACTGGCCACATAAACATTATTAACATCAAATTCATTTCCCATGATGACATGAAAATCCCCCTAAACATATAATTTAGTATCTAATTTCTCCTCTTTCAAATGGATCGTAGGATCCTTCAAAAGTTCCTCCCCCAGGTATTTGTTTCTTTAAAATAAAAAACTTTCTTTTATAAAATCTAACATATGTATGTAACCAAGCATCTTCTACAGTTATAACTATTGTTTTCCCATTCTTATGGACAACGTGATCTGTTGTATATGTCAAGAAACGCATAAACGTAGTCATTATAAATGCAAATATAGTTATACCCATAAGTGTTGCTATAATTATATTTTTATACATATTATTTCTTTCAATTGATTTATACTTCACTAGAATTATAAAAATAAAAATTTCATTTATTAATGGTATATTATGCACCCAATCCAGGAATTCTAAGTCATAAGATTCAATAACATTGCTTATTATTATCTAACTTTAAACAAACACAATAATTTTGATGCCTCAGATAAATTAATATAAATTATATTTCTTATCTAGATATATATTACCATAATGTGGAATGATTATATATTGTTTATTTGTGCAATGAAAAACAGTAGCTTTGGTTGGCTACTGTTTTTATTACACATGCTTGTATAATTTAGAGTTTTGTTATTTTTAATATAATTATTTTCTAAAATATCATTTAGCACAATTTGATTTACTCACTCCATCCTCTTCATATTACTTTTCAGTTCTAACATCCCATGGCTTATAGAAAATATGATCATTTACACTCCATGAATCAAAGATTTGCTTATAAACTCCTCCATTAGATATCGTAAATTTATATCTTCTAACGAGTCAGACAAAGCCAACATCTGTTGAGGTTTTTTCTATTTCTTCTTTTGAAATAATTTCAAATATCTTATTGATTATTTGCTGCATACTGTTCTTCAGAGTCTTTATATTTTTTAGGACTTTTGCTTTTGCCATTGCATACCTTTGCCTCCTTAGATACGTAAGTAGGATTAGTATACTATTTTTTATCGAATGGCGGCAATGAATTTGATAACCAAAGCCTTAGCTTTATGAGTATGTGGTATTACCTAGTTTTATTATAAAACCTAACCTTCATATTTAATTGGTTTGAAGTAATGATTTTATTATGGTAGAATATATATAAAAATAACCACTACTGAAAATATTTGTAAAACTGTGGGGCCCCAAATTTATTCTATGGGGTGGTTTTATACTTTATACAAAGGAGAGCTTTGCTTATGAGAAAATACGATAGTTGATTTTGGCATTTATTATTTTTATTTAGGTTCATTGTCAGATGTTTTTGGAGTTAATAAAGTCAGTGGAATAATAGCAGGAATAAAAGTTTTAATTGAATGGATTCAAAGATAACGTATAAATTAAGGAGTAAAATATGGAAAATTTCGGAACTATATTAGCCGTTATAGGTACAGTAGTATTTATTGTAGCAATTTGGATATTATTTGGGTATCTTTATTTTAAAAAAGGAAATTTAAAAACAGGCTTTTTGCTTTTACTTGTATCTTTGATTCTTGTAGCAGGTGGCGTTTTTATTGGTGTGCAAGGTGCGTGGAACAATGCAGAAAATGGAGTCGCCTTGTCTGAAGAAATTATTGAAATCATTGAAACAAAAAATGTAGAAGAAGTCACGCAAGAACAGCAAGCAAAAGTAGGAATGAGTGTATTTTTAAAAATCAATCAAGACGATTGGATAAAATATGAAGATAAAATAATGTTATATTACGTTGCATGGCAAAAAAGCTTAAATCCTCAAGCAGAAGATGAATCCATAAAAACCGAGTTTAAAAATTTGAGAGAAAAAGCTCTTTTAAATTAAGAGACTCGCTAAAATCAATGCAACCAAAATTTATGGAGGAACAAGATGACGATAGTTGAAAAATACATTAGGGGTCTAAAAAATAACCTATAATTAGACCATCTTAACTGACACCTAACGGTTGTCAGTTTTTTTGTATTCAAACTTTGCTCTGCAATTAGGTATCCTTCAAACATTTACTGTCTTAAAATAAAAAATCCAGTATAACTAACTAGAAAAATTAGTATACTGGATTTTTAAAATTTATTTCTTCTTTTTCATTTGCAATTCCTCAGGCAAAGTATCTGACCAATACATTAGTGCTAGTAAGATATTTTGTAATTTTGAAGAAGTTCTTACATATAGACTAATGATATTCTACCAATTAATTTTAGTTGTTTCCTTTGCCATAACTAAGACCTCCTTACGTTCTCCTATGATTATAGCAAAGGAAATTTAAAATATATATCCGTATATTTCTTTACGTTTACGAATAAATTCTTACCTTAAATTATTAATTGGGTTAACCTACTCCAAGTCCTTGTCTTCTTCAATAACATTAAAAATACCTCTTAATTTTATTCCTTTTAATAGATAAGTATTTATGAATTTAAATGGGAGATAGATAATTACTGAAAAGAAAATACCTCCTATAGTTATTATCATAGGAAATAAAAACATGTTAATTATTCCAGCTGTAATCCCTGTAATATGAATACTTCCAAAATTACAATAAACATTTCCTCCAAAAATGCTTGATATAAATAATAATAATCCAAATACTATACCCCATGAAAATGAAATAAGTGCACATAGTTTAATAAATGAACCAAAATTAATTTTTTTAATTTCTAACATAATACCCTCTCCCTTTTAAAAAACTTCATATAGCTAAGCACATGCTTCCATATCTTTTTTATATAAATTATTTAAAACCTTTTTATTTTTGCAATATATAGTACCTGGACTATGTTCACGATTGAATTTCATCCTTTTTTTGTAAAATACATTAATTCATACTTATCTTTAAATTCGTTGTAAAAAAACATATCTATCCTATATCCTCTATAGTGCTCTTTTCCAATTTTATATTTTATACCACTATATACTTGGAACTTTACTACCTTTTCAAGGATGGGAACTTTTTCATATTCTAATGCTTTTATTAATAGCATCTAATTTTTTACCTGATTATATCATTTTATATGCAATTTCAGATAATAATTTACTTTTCATTCGTTCACTACTTTTCCCAAACATGATTACAATGAGATATTATTCTTTATCGTATCAAAGTTGCATTTAAAATGCGATTAAAATCTTTTATTTCATATGATTTATGTTTAGTTACACTTTTATTTTAATATAATATGTAACAATCCTATATTCTTTCCTATTTTCTCTACAAAAAACAGTAGCTTTGCCTAGCTACTGTTTTAATCATTTATAGTCCTTAATTGTTTATTTTTATATAAAGTACTAACTTATTTAATTTCTTCTATAGTTTTTATTGCTTCTTTTAATGTCTCTATATTCTTATCATATAGTTTTTCCACACCTGTAATAGTTGCAGAATAAAATCCTTTTTCAGTTTGTATGTATGTAATGTATGCCTTAGACACCATATCATCTTGGCTTGCCACAATCTCATATGCTTTAGCATCTGTAGCCCAATCAATATCAACTTTTTCTAGCTTAGAAACTTCACCCATTTGTAATATACTTGATATTGCCATTTTTTCATAGAATGGAATAAAATCATCAAGCGTCTTGAATTGTTGCATGTTAGGAAATTCTTTAGGAAACTTTTGTATCATAAAAGTTAAAGTTCTATCTTCATTATCTAAAGTTATACCATTCTCATTGTCAGAATAATCAGTAGTCCAATCTCCTGCAACAGAAATTTTAAAAGTATTCAGTTTGTTTGTATACTCTTTAGTTGGAGCTTTTGTACTAGCACTTGAACATCCAAACAATAAAGTTGCACATAATAAAGCTGTAATTATAAATATAATTTTTTTTGATTTGAATTTCATTACTTTCATCTCCTTTTATATGAATTATTAAAACAACTTAACTATACCACATTCCATTCTAATCGTATACATATTTAACATTTTTTGTAACTTAAGTTTTATTTATCTTAGGTCTTTATGTTCATTACTGTCACTTTATTCATCCCATAAGAATATATCTAATTTTATGCAACCTACAACCACTATAACTCCTCCTAATAATAAAATCTGCCACATTATTTATACAAAGCATGGCAGATTTCAATTCATAATATTATTCATTTGTTTTACTAAAGTAAGCATATGCAGGAATATTAAATGCCAGTAAATATAATGCTTCAATACCAAACACACACAAATCATCTACCCACATATTACAAGTATCATTATGACGTCTAGAATACGATACAATTTCTTTGGCTGTAGATATAACATCCTCTTTAAGTTCTGGAAACTTTAAAGCGTGAGAAAATAAAATCGTTTCTGATGCATTTCCATCAAAATCCATTGTATCAAAATTCAGATGGCTTTCACCCCAAATACTAAGCTTATCTAGTTGTTCAAAGCAACCATCCATTTTTTGTAATGGTTCAATAGTATCCTCAACTTTTTTAACAAATTCTATCTGATAAACCTCATCTTCAACAACTTGATCTGATTTTAAAAGTTCCTGATACTCCTCTAATACAGAACGAATACTGTTAATATCATTTAATATAAACTCTAATTTTTTATTTTTATCAAATTGTCCCATAGTCTTTACTCCTTTTTAGTCATATTCTATATAATAATTACATAATATGTATAATTTTATCACTATATAGCATATATATAAAGTATATTTCAACCTTTTTTTATATTCATGTTCTTTTTGTATACTACTTATAATTTTTTTAATTACTTATCTCTTGTTCATATATTATTCTCATATATTTTAAGATTATTATCTTAACTATAGAATAACTCTCAATTATCTATTTATACTTTTATGAGCATTAAAAAAGACAATCCCTATAAAGAGATTGCCTTTTAAAGCTTTATCTAAAACCAATCTAAGAAAGTTCTTATCATAGATTTAAATAAAGCTGAAAGTATCCATTTTATCCTACTGTATTTATTATTTTGTAGATTATAAATATTAACTTTTACATCAATATTAATATCTAAATAATAAATATGTATAAATAAAATGAATAGAGATACTAAAATACAATCCATAGATTTGCCTCCCAAATAATTTTATCAAATTATTTGTCGGGTGTTAATCAATTAAATTATCTTTTGTAATTTATGATTTTATCTAATGTATTAGTATCTTAATTATATTATGAACCGTTTCAATATTTTTTATTCATACTTTTTATATAAGTCTTAAATACAAATCTAAAGTTCTATTTACTTCTTCAACTACTAACCCTATAAAATTATCATTTTGATTTGTTGTATGTGATTTAGTATCCCTACGAATATAACATGAAGAAGTGCTGCTCTTTCTATTGGATGCAGTGCTTGGAATTCATTATTGTACCAATTTATTAGTTTTTTCCATCTCTTCTTTAATAAGCATTGATTCTGGTGGTTCATGTTGTACTCCTGAAATAATTACCTTTTGATTTCTATATACTCCTGCATATTCATCGTCTATTGATTTTAATAAGTCTATGAATATTCTTTATCTGCCACTCACTGAATGATTCATTTTTACTGGTAAAAGTGAATCTATTGCAAACCACGTACAAATGTATAAAGACTATGGAGAAAAGCACCTAAATATTACTGAATTCATAATCTATAAAGATGAAGGCTTTTCTGGAGGTAACATAAGTAGACCTGAATTCCAGCAGGTGCTAAATCTTTAATTAAAAAAAGCCATGGCACCTAATAAATGCCACAGCTTCAATTTCTTCAAATCAATCTCTCCTCATATATATTCAAAAGCCCAACCTTCTTAATCCTTTCATATAATACATCTGGATTGGTTGTATATAAATTTCTTTCCTTCATTCTTTCAAAAAATATAGATCCTGCAAATGTAAATCTAAGTTTATCTCCACCTTCTTTATGCATCATTTCATTTGCATAAGACACTATATCCCCAATAACTGTATTTATAGGAAGCTGTAAAAGAGGAATTCCTATCATGTTTCTAACACTATTATGACCAGCTAAATATCCTGTGCAAATAGCTTCTGTATGACCCACATAAAGGCCACTTTTTTCCCCCGCAACAAATAAATTATTAAGACCTATAACTTTTAAGTTATTATCTCTTGGAGCAATAGATAAATATCTTATAGAGTTTCCTATACCTGCTGAATACGGATCTTCAAATTTTGCATTTTCAAATCCTTTTATTCTTCTAAGCTTATCTAGAGGATAAAAAGGAGCCATCAATTTTGCATGACCTGTATCAAGTAAAACTATATTTTTAGCAAATGCGTCTAATGCATATTGTTGACATACTTTTATGTCTAATTTTTCTTCATTAATTTCTTCCTTAGGAAGTGGTATTATACAAACTCCATTTTTGTTTAGTTCTTCTCTTATTTCATCGCTTAAAGATTCTTTATTAAGCTTTATAGATCCACTAAAAGCACCATAGGTTCCATCTTTTCTTTTTCCAATTATGTCTTCTATACCACATTTTTTAGTAATACTAACTCTTCCTCCAAACGAAGGACATCTTAAAACACACATAGAACACCCATTACCATACTTCAAACAATTTCCCATAGGACCTGTTGATCCTGTAGTTTCTACAAATGAATCTGCCGTAATATTAGTATCATTATCTAGTTTTATATATTTAATAGTTTTATTTTCAACATATGCATCTATAACCCTTGTTCTAAAAATTATATTTATTCCCATATCAATTAATTTATTTGTAACGGCACTTTCTATCAAAGTTACATCATATAGACTTGCATGATTATGTCCTGGAAAATCAATATTCTTATGTCTTGAATATTCATCAGTAAGTTCAAATAGTTCTCTGCCACCTAAAAGTATATTTTCTTCTGCAGCTGTATATCTTCCATTATTTCTCATAATACCGCCCACATTTCCAAGACCAAGCAACATATCCGTTCTTTCTATTAAAATAACTTCAGCTCCTGCCTTTTTAGCGCTAATAGCAGCAGCACATCCAGCCCAACCTCCACCTATGACTACAACTTTTCTCATTTCAAAGCCTCCTTTAGATATACTCTTGGCTCTATTTGAGTCTTGCAAGTTTTTATTTTTTCATCTTTTATATTTACAATACAAGCACCGCATACGCCCTCTCCACAGCAAATCAAATTATTATTAGTTATAGATAAGTTTATTGTATCGTCTACACTATCGACTATATTCATAATGTTTTTATTGAATCTATTAGATCCTGCACTAAAAACCATATCTACACCTTTTTTTAATTCTTCTTTTATTCGATTTTCATTGTTTTTAAAATCGAAATACTTTAAATCCACCTCTAATTCTTTTAGTTTGCTTTCCACCTCTTCAATTTTTTTACCAGAATTATCAAAAAATACTTTTACTTCATTATTATTTTTCAAAAGATTATTAACCGCATTTATCAATGTTACATTTGAGAGTCCCTTTGTTAAAATCAATACTTTTTTGCTTTTTAATTGTTTGAAATACTTAATTCCAAATATACCATTAGTATATGGTCCTTTTATATATACTGTATCACTATTTAATAAATCTTTTGTCTTAGGTCCCAAACTTTCTATAACTATCTCTAGTACATGATTTTTCAAGTCTATATTCATTACAGAAATAGGACTATTAAACATATCATCTTCTCTCTTTCTATCTTTTAAAAGTATATATGATCCTGGATGTATCAATTCATATGCTAGCCATTTTGGTATACTTATACTAAGCAAGTATATATTAGTTTTTATTTCTTGATTTTTTAATACCTTGCATAATATACCTTCTCTAGATTTAATTATTTTTTCGTTATTTTTCTTGAAGTTTTGGTATATACATATTCCTTTTAAATCACACTCACACAAATCTTTGCCCGATAGTAAAGAACAACTTATACAATCTCCACTTTTAGCTAAGTGACAAGGGCAATATTCACTCCCTGCATCAACACATACTTTGTTACCCATAACAATCCCCCTTTCATACAATATAAATAACATTTCTTAAACTCTACATTAATTCAGTTCAAACTATACTCATTAATATAATTTATTTAAATTTGCTTGTTTTGGTTACAAATAGGAAAAGCTGAAGGCAAGTTTTTGCCTTCAGCTTTAATTTTCTTCTTTATTATTTTTAGAACCTTCATTTGCTTGCTTATTTTCATCTTCTTTTTTAGATTTATTTTTACTATTTTCTTTTCCTGAAAACATACTTTGTATATTTTCCATAAGCTTAGGTGTTTTATTGAGTATATTATCTAACATATTTGCATTTTGATCTACATACATAAGCTTTGTCTCATCTTTTTCTACTACCATAAATGCTACAGGTTGAACAGTCACACCTGCTCCAGTCCCTCCGGCAAATGGATATGCATCATTTGAATCTTCTTCTGGTCCACTTCCCTTATTATATTCTCCTCCTCCAGATGCAAATCCAAACGAAACTTTTGATATAGGTATTAAAACTGAACCATTTGATGTTTCAACTGGATTTCCAACTATAGTATTAACATCAATCATCTCTTTCATATTTTCCATAGTAGTTTTCATTAAAGCTTCAATTGGATGTTGTTGTTCTGACATTATTATGCACCACCTTTATTTATTTTGAAAGTTTTGTAGTTCTTTAAAAGTTTTATAAAATTTATGATTCTTAAATTAAAATCTGTTATTATATATATCTTAAATATATTTTCATTAAATCCTGGTTTTATATTTAGTTTTAAATGATCACTATTTACCTTATCGTATATATATTTGTACATTATATTTACAAAGTTAAATAAAAATATACTTAAAAATACATTTTCATTAGATATATATGTATCTATTTTTATTTTTTTTACATCAGCTTTTTTGAAAAGATATTCAAGTGTTTTTTTAAAATTTTCGAAATTTTTCAGTATTTCTTTATTATTTAAATTTTCTTTAAAACTATTAATTAAATCTCCTTTCGTAGAAGTATCTTTTTCTGCTTCCAAATTTACTCCTTTTTTATTAAGAGATAAATCAAAAAAAGAGTATTTTTTTTCATACTTTATGATTCCAAATAAACCTTTTATTCTAAATGCTATTTCATCATTTTGTCCATTTTTAATTAATTGTATTCTTATTTTCATATTAGAACTTAATATAATTATTCCTAAAAATATCAAAAATAAAAATATATAAATAATAATTTTCATATATATATTGTTTCCTAAAAAGTAAAATACATACTTTTTTTTATGTAATCTATTGACTTTTTTTTATTTTGCTGTATATTTAATACTTGGACGTGAAATTTTACCTATATTAAATAATATATTTTTCTCATTATCTAATATAGCTATATTATTCATTATGTATTATACTTATAAAGTGGCATGCATTCATAATCCATTCATAAAACATTTTTCCCTTACTTATTAGGAGTGATTATTTTGAAAATCGGAGCAAAAATCAATAGATTGAGAATATTAAATCAATTAACACAAGAGGAATTAGCTCAAAGATGTGATCTTACTAAAGGTTTTATATCTAAAATCGAAAGAGACTTAACTTCTCCATCCATAGCAACATTAATGGATATTCTAGAAGCCTTAGGAACGGATTTAAAGGCATTTTTTAATGAGGTAGTAGAAGAAAAGATTGTTTACAAAAAAGATGATATCTATGAATCTGTTAACGAGGAATTGAAGTATACAATACATTGGCTTATTCCAAATTCTCAAAAAAATGAAATGGAACCTATCTTGGTAGATATAGAACCAGGAGGTAAAACTGTAATAGATAGACCTCATCAAGGACAAGAATTCGGTTATATAGTAAAAGGTTCTGTAATAATTCATATAGGTAATAAGAAGTTTAAAATAAAAAAAGGAGAAAGTTTCTACTTTACTCCAGACAAAGAGCATTATATTGTTAATAATACAAATAAAAACGCTTCTATACTATGGGTTTCCACTCCACCATCATTTTAAAAAAATCGCATCATGCTATAGCATAATGCGATTTTTTTATATAATTAATTCCTCTAATTACTTTCTTCAAATTTCCTCCAAAGTAAGAATAATATACATTTATTTGTAAACAATAACATTAAGTTTTCTCGCTTTAGACAGTGCTTAATATTTTTAAGGAGATGTTTTAAAAATGAATGTTATTGAAACAAATAATCTAACTAAAAGTTATGGAAAATCAAGAGGTATTGCTGATATAAATTTTAGTGTTAAAGAAGGAGAAATTTTTGGATTTATTGGCCCAAATGGCGCAGGTAAATCAACTACCATTAGAACACTGTTATCTCTAATACATCCAACTAGTGGAAGTGCTAAAATATTTAACAAAAATGTTGTAACGCATGGTCCTGAAATAAGAAAAGAAATAGGTTATCTACCTTCTGAAGTTTTTTATTACAATAATATGAAGGTTATTGATCTCTTGATGTATTCGGCTAGTTTTTATAGGAAGGATTGCAGTAAAATAATAAAATCTTTAGCAGATGTAATGAATCTTGATTTAAATAAAAAAATCGACGATTTATCATTTGGAAACAAAAAAAAGGTTGGAATAATTCAATGTCTGCTTCATGAACCTAAGCTAATTATTCTTGATGAGCCTACTAGTGGACTAGACCCCCTTATGCAGCAAAACTTTTTTGATTTGTTAAAAGAAGCAAACAAAAAAGGTGCAACAATTTTTTTCTCTTCTCACATTTTAAGTGAAGTTCAAAAGCTGTGCAATCGTGTTGCTATTATTAAAGAAGGTAAAATAATAAAACTAGAAAAAATTAGCACTTTAAAAGAAAACAATTATAAAAAGTTCAAAATTGAAACACAATCAAAACCAGATAAAAATCAATTTAATATACCAGGTGTAAATAAGTTAGATGTAAAAGAAAATACAGTTAATTTTATATTTAAAGGTAATATCAATTCCATTATTCAAAAAATCTCATCAGTTAATATATCTAATATATGGATAGACGAACCTAATCTTGAAGAAATTTTTATGCATTACTATTCAAAGGAGGATTAGAAAAAATGAATATATTTCTGCATGAATTAAAATCATATAGAAAGTCTACTATTATATGGACAGTATCATTAATTGTTGTAGCTATTATGTTTTTTTCAATGTTTCCTTCTTTTTCAAAAGATATTCAAAAACTAACAAATGTATTAAAAGGTTTTCCTGAATCAATAAGAAGTGGTGTAGGAATTTCCTTAGAAAGTTTTAATAATATTTTAGGATACTATTCTTTTCCCTTTACATTTATAGTTTTGATTGGAGCAATTCAAGGTATGAATTTGGGCACTTCAATTATATCAAAAGAAGTGTGTGAAAAAACATCAGACTTTCTTTTAACAAAACCTATTTCAAGAACAAAAATTTTAACTTATAAACTAATGGCCATAGTTGTATCTTTATTAATTACTAATATAATTTATATAATAGCTACAAATATAATTATTTCTTTTGTAAATAATGAAGACTACAGTTTTAAAATATTTTTTATGATTTCTATAACATTGCTATTCGTTCAACTAATATTTATGTCATTAGGACTTATTGTCTCAGTTGTATTACCTAAAATCAAATCAGTACTCTCTATTTCTCTTGCTACTGTATTTATTTTTTATTTTATAAGCTTTTTAAGTTCAACAGATGCTAATGATATGACTAGATATGTGACTCCTTTTAAGTATTTTAATCCTACTTATATAATAGAAAATGGTCACTATGAAATACCCTTTATTATTATGACTTTAGCTTTTATTGTAGTTTCCATTACAGCAAGTTATGTTATTTATTCAAAAAAAGATATTCATGCTGTTTAGTTTATTAATTTCAAAATCTAGGAGGCGTAATTAATGAATATATTTGTTAGAGAAATTAAGTCTAATATGAAATCACTTATAATATGGTGTATAGGTATGATTGCAATGATTGGTGGAGGTATGGGTAAATTTGCAGGATTTTCTGAATCAGGTCAGTCTATAAAAGATATAATAGATATATACCCTAAATCTTTATTAAATATACTGGGTATAAGTAAATTTGATTTGTCAACGTTTATTGGCTTTTATGGTGTTCTTTTCTTATATCTTATATTAATTGCTGCTGTACACGCTGTTATGATAGGATCCTATACTATCTCAAAAGAAGAAATCGATAAAACTTCAGAGTTTTTGCTTGTAAAACCGATTTCAAGAAGTAAAGTTGTAACTACAAAGCTATTAGCATGTCTTTTAAATATCATAATTTTAAATATAGTTACATTAATTGCATCATTAGCTGCTGTAAACTATTTTAATGAAAACGATGCAATATTAGCAAATGTATTAATGTTAATGTTAGGTATGTTTTGTCTGCAACTGATATTCATGTGCATAGGTTCACTATTAGCCTCTATACTTAAAAATCCGAAGGATACCTCTTCTATTTCAACTGGAATACTACTTATAACCTTTATTATTTATATGATAACAAATATGTACGATAATCTTGAGAATCTAAAATATTTTACTCCTTTTAAATACTTTGAAGCTGAATTGATAATTTTAGGAAAGGGTATTAATCCTGTTTTTATAATACTTTCATTTATGATTATTGTAATATCATTAATAGGTACATATGTATTTTATAAAAACAGAGATTTAAAGATATAATTATTTAAAATAAGGGTTATTAACATTTACTACAATGATATAAGCTTGGTTTTTGTAGTAAATATTAACAACCCTATCATATTATGTAAATTTTACTCTTGTTTTTCTTCTTCTTGAACAGGAGGTAAGTCTTCTATCTTATCAAGTCCAAACAACTTTAAAAACTCTTCAGTAGTTTTATATATTATAGGCTTACCTATTTTATTAAGTCTTCCAGCTTCTTTTATAAAATCGTGTTCAACCAATGTAGATATCGCCTTATCACACTTAACGCCTCTTATTTCTTCTATTTCTACCTTAGTTATAGGTTGTTTATAAGCGATTATAGTCAATGTTTCAAGAGTAGCTTGTGTTAGACTTTTTTTCTTTTTAGGCTCAAATAACTTTCGTACATATTCTTCATACTCTTTATTTGTTCCCATTTGATACCTGTTTTGAACCTTATATATTTGTATTCCTCTATTTTGGCCTTCATATTCTTTTTGTAATTCTATTAATATATTTTCTATATCACGTAAGCTCATATCTTCATTTATTACCTCTTTTATTTCCTTTACCGTTATAGGATCTGAATATGAGAACAATACAGATTCTATAATATTTTTTATCTTTTTGTTATTCATAAAATCACTCTACCTTTTTAACTATTATATCTGATAAGTAGTTCTCTTGTTTTACTACTACATTTTTTGTTTTTATGAGTTCAAGAACAGATAGAAAAGTAACTATGATTTCTTCTTTATCTGAAGTTTTTATCAAATCTTTAAATAATAAGCTGCCTTTTTTCTCTACTTGATCTTTTACATAAGAAATTTTTTCTTCTATTGAAATAGTAGGCTTTTTATATATTGTATCTAATCTGTTTTTCGTATTTTCTTTTCTTATTTCTTTCACAACACTTGGTAAAAATTTCATAAGCATATCTATATTTAAATTTGATAAATCCATTTTTTCTTCTATATAGATTTCTTCTTTTTTTCTAAAAAAAACGCCTTCTCCTAAATACATTCTATCCTTCAAATAATTTGATGCATTTTTAAAATTTTTATATTCTATAAGCTGCTGCATAAGCTCTGCTCTAGGATCTTCTTCTTCTTCATTCTTTTTATATAGCAAATATTTAGATTTAATTTCAAGAAGCCTACAAGCCATTATTATAAAATCACTAGTTATCTCAAGATCCATTTTACCCATTGTATCTAAATGCTCTAAATACTGCTTGGTTATTTCAAAGATAGATATATCGTATATATCTATTTTATTTTTTACTATTAAATCATATAACAGGTCCATTGGTCCTTCATAAAAATTTAAAGCTACATTATATCCCATATCAAACCCCTTAAACTATAATATTTATCAAATTTTTTATAACAATATATATAGGATTTACTACTATTCTTATATTATCAGTAATCATTAGTATTACTAATATAATGCTTCCTATATGCTCGTATTTAAAATAATAATAATGCAATTTATTAGGAAGAATAGATAGTAAAATCTTGGAGCCATCTAAAGGAGGTATAGGTAATAAATTAAATACTGCAAATCCAATATTTATACTTATGGCACTTAAAATTATGCTATTTAATGCATACATATCTATATATGTTTTTTCATACTTATATAAATATAAACATAATATCGCAAATATTATATTACATACAACACCAGCTATTGAAACAAAAAAAAGTCCAAATCTTTCATTCTTAAAGTTATTAGAATTAATAGGAACTGGTTTTGCCCATCCAAAACGTGCAATAACTAACATTAAAAATCCTATAGGATCTATATGTTTTAATGGATTTAACGAAAGTCTTCCACTTTTTTTTGCTGTATCATCTCCTAACATATATGCTACGTATCCATGCCCAAATTCATGTATAGATATGGCTACTAATATGCCCGGAAGAGTTATTAAAAAATCAATCATATTTCTCATTCTCCATTCTTATTCTTACGATATTACTTATTATAACAAACTCACCTATTTTTTTAAAGAAATTTCATTATATAGCTCAATTAAGTTTTACTTTATAGTCAAGTGGCATAAATATATATATTTCATATTATAAAAAGAAGAATGTCTTTTGTTTATATCTTACATAGAAAGGAGATTTTTATGAAAAAGTTTTACAGTGAACTATCATGTCTACTAGAAAGCGAAGCATTTAAATGTTTTTTAAATTCAGATAAAATTCAATTAGCACAAGTCAACGCTTTAACTTCGCTACTTATAAAAAACAATATAGATTTTGATACTATATTTACTTCAAAATCTCCTAGACTTCCAGCAACACTCACAATAACAGTAGTTATAAATTCACTTACGAGAATATCTAGAACATTTACCTTTTCTGATTAATTTTGAATTTTTTTCATATCTTGCTAATTATCTAACGTTATAAAATTCATACAAAAAGAAAGACTAATTGATAGGAGGTGTATTTATGAAAAAAAATTCAAAACCATTAATTTATACTACAATAACAGTATTGGGCTTATCTACGTTTATGATAGGTTGTACTAATGATCAAGCTGCTAGAAATATAAATGATCGAAATGTAGGAATGAAATCACCTAATTATCAATCAACATACCCTAATACAGCAAATAACTACAGAGGTGTACCATATACAGGTTATTTAGGAAATCCAAATTCTCCAAATTATAATCCTAACCAATATACAGGATATGTAGGAGATACTCGAAATCCAAATTACAACACTAATCAATATACAGGATATGTAGGAAATACTAAAAATCCAAATTATACTTATCAAAACAATATGAATATAAAAAATGCTGGTTTAAATAACACAATCAGAAACAAATGTAACGATTTAAAAGGAGTTGAAGATTCTTCAGTTGCAGTGAATGGAGATACTTGTGTTGTTGCTGTAGATCCTAAGGGAACTTTAACTGAATCTTTAAAAAATCAAATAGAATCTGTTGCCAAAAATGCTGATAGCAATATAACAAAAGTAGTTATAACTCAAGATAATGATGTATATGACCAATTACAAAGATTAGGACAAGATATGCAATCTGGAAAGCCTATGACCGATATTAATAACGAACTTCAAAATATATTCAACAGATTAACACCTAATAGATAAAAAGAAGAACAGTCTAAGTAAAACTTAGACTGTTTTTTATTTATTAGAAAATCATATAATTTTCGTCTTATAGATGCTATTGATTATTGAAGATCAACACAACCAGTTAGGACTCGTTGACAACATGAACTATGCGTTAATTTTTATTTTAATATTGAGTTTAATACTTTATTTAACATTTTCATATAACCAGCTTTTTTAACATCTTTATTTGATACTAAATTTGATTTCATAATAATTTTCTTATCTTTATAAATCTGAACCTCTCCTATCTTTTGACCTTTCTCAATAGGGAATTTTAAATTTTCATATATAACTATTTTTTCTTTGAAATCTTTATTATCTCCTTTTTTGTTTAGATAATAGAGAGGTTCTTCACATGTAAGCTCTATATTATCAGTATCTGCTTTTTCTAATTTTACTTTTTTTACTACTTGTCCTTGGTCGTATATTTTTATAGTCTCATAGTTAGCAAATCCGTAATTTAGCAAAGATGATGCTTCGTTAAATCGTTCTTTAGATGAAGGGGCACCTAAAACTACAGCTATTAGTGTCAAATCATCTCTAGTTGCTGATGCAGACAAGCAAAACTTAGCTTCATTAGTAAACCCAGTTTTTATACCATTAGCACCTTTATAAAACCTTACAAGCTTATTAGTATTTACAAGCCCTATTTTCTTTTGCTTTTTACCAACTACAATTTCATCCATCCATATTTTTAAATATTTATGAATGTCCTTGTACTTTATTAACTCCTTTGACATCAATGATATGTCATAAGCACTTGTGTAATGATCTTCTACAGGTAGTCCGTTAGTATTTGCAAAATGTGTATCCTTCATACCTAATTCTTGTGCTTTTTCATTCATTTTTTTTACGAAGGCTTCTTCACTTCCATAGATGTGCTCTGCCATGGCTACACATCCATCATTGGCAGAAGCAACAGCTATACCTTTAAGTAATTCATCAACTGTTTTAATCTCTCCAGGTTCTAGAAATAATTGACTACCTCCCATACTGGATGCTTTTTCACTTATAGTAACTTTATCATCTAATTTTATTCTTCCTTCACTTAAAGCTTCCATAGTAAGTAGCATACTCATTATCTTTGTAACACTAGCTGGAGGTAGTTTCTCATGGGAATTTTTTTCATATAGAATAGTTCCGCTATTCGCATCTATCAATATAGCAGATTTTGAAGTTAAATTCATATCTTCATTTGCAAACGAAGTAAATGAGGATATGATTATTAGCATAATTAAAGCTAAACTTAACTTTTTTTTCATTCTTTTCACCTCATCTCATTTTAGTTATATTTTGACACTTTAAAAGGTTTATTATACAGTTTGAGATTTGGTAAAAAAAGCATAAAAAAAGATGCAATTAACATTAATTGCATCTTTTTGTAATTATTTATTAAACTTCCATAATTATAGGTAGTATCATAGGATTTCTCTTAGTTTTTTCATATAAATAATTTTTAAGTTCATCTTTTATAGTATTTTTTAAATATGCCCATTCTCTTATTTGCTTAGTTTCACATTGAATTAAAGCTTCTCTTACTACAACCTTTGCTTTTTCTATTAAATCTTCTGATTCTCTAACATATACAAAACCTCTTGAAATTATATCAGGTCCTGCTATAACTTTTCCATTTTCTTTTGATATAGTTACGACAACAACCATAAGTCCATCTTCTGATAAGTGTTTTCTATCTCTTAAAACTATATTTCCAACATCTCCAACACCAAGTCCATCTACAAGTATATTTCCAGAAGGAACATATCCTGCAAGTCTTGCATGGCTTTTGCCAAATTCAACAACAGATCCTGTGTTAATTGTAAATATATTTTCACTTGGCATTCCTAATGATTTTGCAAGTTCAGCATGTTGTTTTAAGTGTCTATATTCCCCATGAACAGGTATAAAGTATTTAGGATTAACTAATCTATGCATAAGTTTTAATTCTTCTTTGCAAGCATGTCCTGAAACGTGTATATCAGCTAAATCATCATATATAACCTCTGCTCCTTTTTCAAACAACTGATTTATAACTCTTGAAACTGTTTTTTCATTTCCAGGTATAGCATGAGCAGAGATTATTACTAAGTCTCCTTTTTCAATTTCCATCTTTTTATGCTCTGATGCTGCCATTCTAGAAAGAGCTGACATAGGTTCTCCTTGAGATCCTGTAGTTATTATAACTAATTCATTGTGCTCGTAATTTTTCATTTCATTAAGATCTATCAATATATCTTCTGGCAGAGTTAAATATCCTAATTCCTTAGCTACATTTACTACATTTACCATAGATCTTCCAGATACAGCTACTTTTTTATTATACTTATAAGCAGAGTTAATTATTTGCTGTACTCTATGTATATTAGAAGCAAAAGTTGCAACTATTATTCTTTTCTTAGCTCCTTTAAATATATCATCAAGAGATGAACCCACTGTTCTCTCTGACATTGTAGAACCCGATCTTTCAGCATTAGTTGAGTCCGCCAACATAACTAAAACTCCTTTTTTCCCAAGTTCTGCTATTCTATGAAAATCCATAACATCTCCATCAATAGGAGTATAATCTATTTTAAAATCTCCTGTATGGAATATCACACCTAATTCTGTATGAATAGCTATTGAGCATGCATCCGGTATACTATGAGTAGCTTTTATAAATTCAACTTCCATTAAATCAGTTTTTATTATATCTTTAGGCTTAACTATATTAAGACTTACATTATTAAGTCTATGCTCTTTTAATTTCACATCTACAAGTCCTATAGTTAACTTTGTGCCATATACAGGTACATTTAATTTTTTTAATACATAAGGAAGAGCACCTATATGATCTTCATGTCCATGAGTTAAGAATATACCCTTAACTCTATCTTTGTTCTTTAAAAGATAACTAATATCAGGTATAACTATATCTATACCTAACATTTCATCTTCAGGAAAACTAAGACCGCAATCTATAACTATTATTTCATCCTTATAATCAATAGCAGTCATATTTTTTCCTATCTCACTTAACCCTCCCAGAGGAATTATTTTTAACTTGTTCGTTTTTCTCATCAATAAAATCATCTCCTTTTATATTTAAATTGTCCGTTTTACCCGTTCATTTTTTTAAATAGGTAATAATAAAAAACGTCCAACTATTACCATAGTACTTATACATTTTATCATACATCTATATATATTTAATAGAATAATTTTTTGACAAATTTATTTTATTTTGATATTCTCAAATTAAATCTTATTCAAACTAAGGAGGTTACCCATGAGAGGCGTAAGTCACTTTGCAATAGGAGTATTGACAGTTGTCGAAACTTCGATATTAATCGACAAACCACTTTCTCCATTAACATTCATGATTTCGTCATTTTGTTCCTTACTTCCAGACATAGATGAATCTCATTCTACAGTTTCTAATTTATTAATAAAAAGTTCATTTTCTAAAGCTATTTACAGATATACGCTTTACTTGATTAATATGATTACTTTTTTTATATTAATATACATAAATAAAAATCTAACTTTTAATTTTATATTAAGCTTTATATTGATAATATTTATAGAAAATAAATTAAAACATACTACACTTCGAAAATCCTTATTTTCAGCCTTAGCATTCATACTATGCTTATCTTTGTATTATATAAAAACTCCATTTGCTTTTATTTCATTGTCTATATTTATAGGAGTCACCCCATGGCTAAAACATAGAGGCTTTACTCATAGTTTAATCGGTATTATACTTTTATATTTTTTATTAAAGGAAATAGAATCATTAATAAACTGTCCACAACTTGCACTATTTAGTTCAATTAGCTATGCTTCACATATATTATTAGGTGATATATTTACTAAAATGGGAATACCTATATTTTATCCAATATCTAATAAAAAAATTTCTCTAGCACCATTTAAAGTGGGTAGCTTATCTGGAAATATATTTGAATTGATTTATACGTTCGTATATTTTTTGGTAGTCATATGTACATTTAAATATAAACTTTGATTTTTAAAAACCCCATGGCGAATGCCACGGGGTTTATTTACAGCTATTACACATCCCAAAAAACTTAACATCGTGATCAAATATCTTAAATCCGTAATTTTTTTCTATTTGTTCTTCTAAAGTCTCTAGTAAATCCTCTTCAACTTCTATTATTTTATTGCACTTTTTGCATATAAGATGGTGGTGATTATGTGATTCATCATCTGAGCTGATCTCATATCTACAACACCCATCATCTAAATTAAGCTTAGATACAGCTCCAATATCATCTAATAACTGAAGAGTTCTATACACCGTTGCAAGTCCAATCTCTGGACACGCTACCTTAACTAAATCATATATTTCTTCACTATTCAAATGTTTTCCTTCATTTTTTATCATTATGTCAACTATAGATCTTCTCTGCGGAGTTAATTTATAACCTTCTTCTTTTAATTTAAGTTTCACTACCTCTATATAATTTTCCATATAATCACCTACATTTTCAAATAATAATTCTTTTCATTTAATATTTTATCCATATTTTATGGTTATGTCAAGCTTTATCAATTGATATTTTTTCAATTGAAATTATTAAATATTATTTTTTACATTCTTTCTTTAGATTACACTTTTTACAAACTCCACTACACTTAAAAAAATCAGCCAAACTAGCATTGCATCTTGGGCATTTTATATTTTTACTATCCTTTATATTATACCCACATGTTGGACATTTAATCTCCATCACAACTCCACCTTTCTACAAGTTGAAATTTTCCACCCTTATATTTATTTAAAAAAATTCTTGAGTTGTTATGCTCAAGAATTTCTTTATATATTTTATTATTATAATATAAACTGTGCTAATATTCCTCCAACTAAGAAAGATATAACAAAACTTCCTATCCATATAGCAGCAGATTCCTTCCAGCTTCTTTCCTTAAATATAACCATAATAGCAGCTATACAAGGAACAAACAAAGTTATAACTACTAAAGACACTAACAGCTGTGGTGAATTTAAAACTCCTTGAGATGCTAAATCTGTCAGTCCAGCTGCTCCAAAATCTCTTCTTATAATACCCATTATAAAAGTTTGAGCAACCCTTGGATCAAGCTTTAAGAAACCTTGTGTTATAGGAGCACATAAATCTATTATACCATCTAAAGCTCCTGTATCCTGAAGAACAGTTATTATAACAGCCCCTAATACAAATAAAGGTCCTGCTTCTATTATAAACATTTTAGATTTTAAATATGTTTTTTTCATAACATTTGAAACTTTAGGCATTCTAAGTGGTGGTAAATCTATCAACAAATCAGTAGATTCACCATTCATAAATTTATTTAATAAAACTCCTACAATACCAAATACAAGTACTATTGTAATTATATAAATAAATGTATATTTAGTTCCCAAAGAAGCTATAAGACCTGCTATAACTCCTAATTGAGCTGAACATGGTATTGCAAGACCCAAAAGCATAGTAGCAATAAATCTTTCTCTTTTAGATCCTAATATTCTTGTCGTTACAGTTGCCATTGTTACACAACCAAATCCTAGTATTATAGGTATTATAGCTCTACCATTAAGGCCTATAAAAGTTAGCATTCTATCTACTAATGTCGCTATCCTTGGAAGATACCCTGTATCTTCTAATATAGATAAGAAGAAATAAAAACCTACAACAAGTGGTAGTAAAAGTCCTAATAGATATATAGGAGCCATAGTTAAAACGCCAAACTCTCCTATTAATAAGTGTCCTATAAAGGAAGTATCTGATACTAATTTTCCAACAGTATTCATTATAATATTGTAATAATATTGTCCCATTATGATCTCTTCAGTTACACCAACAACAGTTTGGGCAATAAATACACCTACAGATTGGTATATCATATACAATGTTAAAAGTAATATCGGTATTCCGGTTAAAGGTTCAACCATCCATCTTCCTAGTTTAGTTCTAAAAGATGCGCCCTCATTAGTTTGTTCTATTATACTAGATATAATAAAATCTATCCTAGTTCTTCTTTGATTATATATATCCTCTCTTAAACTAGGAGAATCACTTACTTCATGTCTTTTTAATAAATTCTCATCTTCTTCAAGTATCAATAGTCTTTCTGAGTCAAAATCTGCTATCTCTTTTATCTCACTAGTTTTTTCTTTTACTATATCTATTATATTACCTACTCTAGCTTCATTTAAGCTATTTCTTACCTCTTTAAGTCCCTGACCTTTTATAGCACTTGTAGGTATTACTTTAACACCTAATTCTTTTGACAACTTATCTATATCTATCTCTATTCCATTCCGCTTTATATCATCCATCATGTTAAGAGCTACTATCACAGGTTTTCCTGTGTCTATTAATTGTTGAGTTAAAAATAAGTCTCTTTCTAAATGAAGAGCATCTACAACATTTAATATTATATCTGCATAAAGAATTACATCTCTTGCTACTCTTTCCTCATCATTGAACGAAGATATTCCGTAAACTCCCGGAGTATCCATTACAACATAATTTTCAAACCTTCCAGAACTTATATCTACAGTAGTGCCTGGGAAATTCGATACATCAACATAAATACCCGTTAAGTAATTGAAAAACACAGACTTACCTACATTTGGATTACCTGCTAAGACTAATTTTATATCACTATTTTTTATAGTTACGCTTGGATTATAAGTATGACATGTAGACATTTAATTTCCTCCTATACTGCTTTTACTTTTATGGTTTTGGCTAATTTTCGTCCTATAGCTATTTCTTGAAATCTATTTTTTAAAACTATTGGTCCTGCAAATACCTTCTGAGAGCAAATTAAATTAGCTCCTTCATAAAGACCTAGTCTTATAGCCTGTACTCTAATTTTTTCATTTGGTATTTCTAATATTTCTATTTTTTGTCCTCTATCTATTTTATCTAAAGTCATTGCAATTCCTCCCACACTTAATTTAAAACAGTTCTCATTTCATAAATACATTATATTTCATATGATAATGAATGTCAACGTTGTATTTTGTGCAAAAAAAAATTCATACTATTTCTAGTATGAATTTTAAAAATCATATTATTCTAATCCTTCTTCTTCCATTAAAGTATGATATACAGCTACTACGTTTTCATACTCTTCATCATCTTCTATAGGAACAATAGCATATTCTCCATCTACTTCTTCTTCCATTCTGAATATGTATGCTTCTTCATCATCATTCTCTTCTAACGGCATAAGTATTGCATATTCATTATCTTGAGCTTCTAAAGTCATTATAACTTCAAATTGAATCTCTAATCCATCTTCATCTACTAATGTTACTATATTTTCTTCCATTAAAGTCACCTCATTAAATTTTTATATTTACTATTATTATATACCAAAGTCCTAAAATTTAATATAGCAATATTATATATTTCTTGTCATATCTAGATATCCTTGTAAAATAAGTACAGCAGCTAGCATATCTATTACTTTTTTTCTTTTTTGTCTACTCACATCAGCTTCAATTAATGATCTTTCAGCCGCAACAGTTGTAAGTCTTTCATCCCAAAACTTTATTTCAAGATCAGTTATAGTCTTTAATTTTTCAGTAAATTTAACAACCTTCTCACTTTGAGGTCCAAGTGTTCCGTTCATATTCTTAGGAAGACCTACAACTATTTCTGTAACTTCTTTTTCTTTTATTATTCTATCTAGCTCTATCAAATCTGTTTTTATACCTTTTCTTCTTATCGTTGTAATCCCTTGGGCTGTGAGTCCCATCAAATCACTAACCGCTACACCTATTGTTTTATTACCTACATCAAGCCCCATTATTCTTTTCATAAATTCCTCCTAAATTATCTTTATACAAAAGTCTTTACAGTATTTTGAACAATATCCGCATAGTACACATTTATTTTTATCTATAACTACCTTATCATCTATTATAGATAATGCTCTGTGCTGACATTTTGATACACAAGCACCACATCTTTCACACCAATTAGCTATTTTAAGTTCTCTTTTTTTATTGTTTAACTTATCTTTTATATTTTGAGGTATATCTTTTCCATCAAATTTGAAAATATTAGCTATTACTTCTTCTTTTGATTGCATTCCTATGGCTATTGAATCTAGTATATCTAAATTAAGTGCAAAATCCAATGATTCATCATAGGAGTGTATTAGGTTTCCTCCCCCAAGAGGTTTCATAGCGTATATGCCTATATTATTTTTTTTTGCTTCTTTTATAGCATCTATCATATCTTCTATACTTCCATCGTGTATGCCAATCCCTGATTTATTGACTATTGGATGAATAATATCTATTTCATCAATTTTTGAAGCAGCTTTTACTGCTGATACTGTATGAGTAGATATTCCAACAGATCTTATATATCCTTTTTCCTTCATTTTGATGAAATATTCCATAGCCTCCCAATGTCCCCTTAATGTGTGTTCGCTTTCTTGTTCATGAAGCAAGAATCCATCTATATAATCAGTATTCATCTCTTTCATTGCTTTTTTCAGACTTTCCTCGGCTGTTTTTTTAGAATAAGAATATGATTTAGTCATTAGTATTATCGTATCCCTTTGATAACTTTTAAATGCTTCATTTATATGTTTATATGTACCATAAAGTTCTGCTGTATCTATAAAATTAACACCTCTTTCAAAGGCCTCAATTATAACTTTTGCTCCATCTTCTGCATTAAAATTTCGTTGAAGTGGTCCTATGGTTAAAGCTCCAAAGCACATTTTAGAAACTTTAAATCCGCTTTTGCCTAATATATTGTACTCCAAGGTTTTCACCATCCTTATCGTAAATTTCACCTTAAAATAAGTCCCTGATTAACAGGGACTTAAAATCATTTTGATGTATCTAGTTCTTTTGTAAGTAAGACAAGTACAGGTATTATAACATAAGCTATGCTAGTCGCAGCTGCAACTACACCAGAATCGTTAACTAAAAATCCAATTATACTTGCAACTATAATACTAGTCCATCCTTTTGCAAGATATGAATATTTATCGCATACTTTTTTAAGTATTCCAACAGGTTTTTGAAATAGTACAATTACTATTAAAAGTCCTAATATTAAAACCTTACTCCATATAGATACTCCTATTAACTTCATATTCATTGCAATTTTTCTCGTTATTATCTGAAGTATTACAAAAGGTCCTCCAGATGTTATTTTCTTTATAGCTCCTGCTAAATGAGATTGACTTTTTATAAAGTATATATCTATTATTGCCATAGTAGATACTACCCCGACTACAGCAACTCCTATAAAAATCATCTTCTTTAAATCTACTTTTATATCATAAAGCGTCATTATCAAATATAAGAATGAAAATACTGCTGTTATAGTTCCACCTACATTAGCTCCCATTTTAGGATGTCCTAGTATTACTATTGATGCAAGAAGTATTAGAGATGCTACTTTTTTATTTATTATATTTTTTTGCAGCATACCTACAACTGAGAATATTAAAGAACCTATCAAAACTCCCATATATTCATTTCCTATACCATAGTATCTAGCTCCAATTATAGGATCATAACCAAGTAATGAGCTTTTTATCATATTCTGACCTGTAGCACCATCTATTAATACACCCCCAGCAACTAATGCACTAAGAAGTATAAGTTTGCTCAAATCATCTTTTACAAATTTATATACTATAAAGTAAACAATTATTAGTAGCCCTATTATACAAGTTATTATGGATCCTTTAGTTGAATAATTAAGTAAAGGCGCTATCAATAATACAAATGGTATAGATATTGTGAATTTCAATATAGCACACAAAACTCTAAATGTATTTTTAGGAGTCTTATGCCTAAAGAATATTGCTACAAGCATTATTATCCACATTATCATCTCAAATGCGGCATAAGTATAAAGTACAGGTATTCTTATTTTCATATTAGATACTATTTTATCATAATCTTTTGATAAAAATTCCATATTATTATCATATGAAATTTTCTGTATAGTTTTTCCAACTATAACATCTGACTTTATTCCAAAGTAATCGAATATATCAGCAGATATATCTAAATTTGATAAAACACCTTTTCTTCTAGTTGTCCCAGATGTTATTAATCCTTTTCCCTCTCCATCAAATAAAACTATAGGAGATAAACTGTATCCATCTATATAGTCTTGCTTTTCAGGATAAGCACTAATAATATATATTCTATCGTCTTTATTTGATATTTCGAATACTTTTTCTAAATAATCACTTATATTAGAATATATTTCTCTTTTTATTTTTTCATAAGAAGCTTCATTTAAATTTTCTTTATACATATCTAACCTATATGTATCTCCAAGTTCTACAATGAGCAGATTATTTTCATCATAATACTTTTGTGTTTCTTCTTTTAACTTATCATAGTCTGTTCTTATTCCAAACGGCATAGTTTGATCTTTAATATTAATATCCTCTATATTTCCATTTTCAATCTGTCCATTTTGGTCCATTCCTATAAGAGCTATCTCTCTATTTTTTTCTTCATCAGTATCTGCATTTCCCAAAATAGCTAAATCCAGATTCTTATTATTAAATTCATATCCAATAGCACCTAAAAATGCTCCGTATTCTCCTTTTTCATTAGACACATTAGTTTTGTTAACATCTAAATTATTTATATATCCAGGATTTATACCAGTTCTTCTAAGGTATATCTCTTTGTTATTTTCATTTAAAGTTCTAAAGTCTATGTCTAACGGATTTATATAAGCTCTAGTTCCTGCACCTATACTTGCATAGGACCTTATATCTGAAGTTCCATTTGAGCCTTTTATATTCATAAGTCCTACATATCCAGTTTCATTCATTTTATTATTTAGATATTCTATATTTTCAAAATCAGTTATACTAGTTCTATTTATATTTATTAATATGACTTTTCCTTTTTCATTTGCAAAACTCATGTCGGGTGCAGAATTAATTAGTACAACTATTAGCAAAAATAATACTAAAAACTTCTTTTTCAAATTCGTCTACCTACTTTCCTTCTAGATATTTTTTTAAAACTTCCTCTAATATCTCATCTCTTTCATATTTTTTAACTAAGCTTCTTGCATTATTGTAACTAGTTATATATGTAGGGTCTCCAGATAATAAATAACCGATTAATTGATTTATAGGATTATATCCTTTCTCAACTAAAGCAGCATAAACACTTTCTATTATTTGATCAACACTTAGGTTATCTTCTTTCGATGCCTCAAATTTCATAGTATAGTCCATATTTTCCATAATTAACACCTCTTTTGTATATTTTTATTACATAATATCCTATTATAACATAAAACAGGAGCATTAGTTCGCTCCTGTTCTATTATTACTTAATTTGATTTTCTAATACTTCTTTAGCTTTCATTAAAGCCTCTGTTATTTTAGAAGAATCCTTACCTCCAGCTTGTGCCATGTCAGGTCTTCCTCCTCCATTTCCACCAGCAGCCTTAGCAACCTCTCTTATTATATTACCAGAGTGAACTCCTCTTTGAACCACATCTTTTGTAGCAGTAACTATAAAGTTAACCTTATCATCAGCTTTATTTGCGATTACTACGACACATGATCCAAATTTATCTTTTAGATTATCCCCCATATTTCTTAAAGCATTCATATCCATATCTTCAAACTTTGCTGTTATTAAATTTACACCATTGATTTCTTTTCTAGTTATTGCATCATCAACTGAAGCCATGGCTAATTTATTCTTTATAGAGTCTAATTCCTTATTAGAATCCTTAAGTTCTTCTACAATAGACTTAGCTTTATTTATAATGTTATCTTCTTTAACCTTTAAGGTAGCACATACTTCATTTATAACAGTTTCCTTCTTGTTTAAATATTCATAAACACTCATTCCAGTTATAGCTTCAATTCTTCTAACTCCTGATGCTACCCCTGACTCTGAAAGTATTTTAAACATTCCTATTTGAGAAGTATTAGTTAAATGAGTTCCTCCACAAAGTTCAACAGAGTACTCACCCATAGAAACAACCCTTACAACATCTCCATATTTTTCTCCAAATAAAGCTGTAGCTCCCATATTCTTAGCATCAGCTATAGACATTTCAGTTGCACTAATATCTAACGAGTTCATAATTTGACTATTCACTATTAATTCTATCTTTGAAAGTTCTTCACTTGAAATTGATTCAAAATGAGTGAAGTCAAATCTAAGCCTTTCAGCAGTTACAAGTGATCCCGCTTGTTGTATATGATCTCCTAAAACTTCTTTTAATGCTTTATGAAGAATATGAGTTGCAGAGTGATTTCTAGCACTATTCATTCTTATCTTCTTTTCTACTAAAGCACACACCTTATCATTTAACTTCAAACTTCCTGATTTTATTATAACCTCATGGTGTATCCTATTATTTATACCTTTTTTAGTATCTAATACATCCCCTTCAAAGTTATCATTTGATAATATACCTTTATCTCCTGCTTGACCTCCACTTTCTGCATAAAAAGGAGTCTTATCAAGTATTATAGTTACACTCTCCCCATTATGAGCCTCAGTTACTATTTCGTTTCCTTTTACCATAGCTTTAACTATACACTCGTTGTCTAAAGATGTATAACCTACGAACTCACTTCTTATATCATTATCAAGCTTTGAGAACACATCTTCTTTCCAACCATCTGACTCTCCATTTTGTCTTGCATTTCTAGCTCTTTCTCTTTGCTTTTGCATCTCTTGTTCAAAAGACGTTTCATCAACCTCAAGATTTTCCTCTTCAAGTATTTCCTTAGTTAAATCTATTGGGAATCCATAAGTATCATATAATTTAAATGCATTTTCTCCAGATAAAACTTTTTCATTGTTTTCTTTTAGTTCATCTATATACGACTTTAATATTTCTATACCTTGATCTATAGTTTCTTCAAATCTTTCTTCCTCTATTTTAAGTACCTTTTTAACATAATCTTTCTTTTCAACAAGTTCAGGATAAGCATCTCCACTTATATCTACAACCTTATCCATTAATTCATATAAAAATGCTCCTTTTATACCAAGTAACTTGCCATGTCTTGCAGCTCTTCTTAAAAGTCTTCTAAGAACATATCCTCTTCCTTCATTAGAAGGTAATACTCCATCTGCTATTAAGAAAGATGTTGCTCTTATGTGATCAGTTATTATTCTTATAGATATATCTGTTTTATTATCCTTTCCATACTCAACACTAGATAATTTAACTACTGAATCTAATATATATTTTATAGTGTCAACTTCAAATATGTTATCTACACCCTGCATTATACAAGCCATTCTTTCAAGACCCATACCTGTATCTATATTTTTGCTTGCAAGTTCATTATAATTTCCTTGCTCATCCTTATCAAATTGTGTAAATACGTGATTCCAAAACTCTATATATCTATCACAGTCACATCCTGGTTTACAATCAGGATTATCACATCCATAAGTTTCGCCTCTATCATAGTATAGTTCTGAACATGGTCCACAAGGTCCAGTTCCTATCTCCCAGAAATTATCATCCTTACCAAGTCTAACCATTCTTTCTTCTGGAAATCCCATTTCCTTACTCCATATATCATAAGCATCATCATCATTTTCATATACAGAAACCCATACCTTATCTTTAGGTATTTCTAAATTTTCTGTTATAAACTCCCAACCCCACTTTATAGATTCTCTTTTGAAATAGTCTGCAAAAGAAAAATTACCTAACATTTCAAAGAAAGTACCATGTCTTGCTGTCTTACCTACATTTTCTATATCTCCAGTTCTTATACACTTTTGACAAGTAGCCATTCTTTTATTAGGCGGTATTTCTTTTCCCATAAAATACGGTTTAAGTGGAGCCATTCCAGCGTTTATAAGAAGTAAGCTATTATCATTTTGTGGAACTAATGGAAAGCTTCCTTTTGCTAAATGATCTTTTGTTTCAAAAAAATCTAAGAATCTACTTCTTATTTCATTTAATCCTAATTTTTTCATTCTTATTCCTCCTAAGTTTATATTCATAATTATGTACAAAAATTCACTTTATACTAACGCATTGCTCATGTTGCCAACGAGTCCCAACGTACTCCGTTGCTCAAAAATAAAATCCTCGCCTCTATGATAGAACATAGGGGCGAGGATTGATTTCGCGGTACCACCCTACTTCAACTGCAAAGCAGTCTCAGGATAAAGCCTTAGTTTTAACGGAGTCACATCCGACGTTTTCTACTTAATTGTTTCAAAAACGCTACTCCGAGACAGCTTCGATAGATTTATCTAGAAACCTTCCAGCCTAGGGTTTCCTCTCTATAAGAATCAATCAATCTACTAATTCTCTTCACAGTATTTAAATATGAATTTTTACATAATTAAATTTTATATTCAAAATCAAATTATGTCAATAATTAAAAGAAACCTCTATCCATTCTATTCATTACATTATTTGCAACTTTAGCAACATTTCTTCCTGTTCTATACATTCTTCTTCTTTGTCCCATATTCATTCTAGACACTGCATACATAGAAGCTGCTGCTCCTATAACTCCGCCTATAACCATAGGATTTGTCATAACACTATTATTATTCTTCAATATTATTCACCCCTTTCTAAAACTATTTTTTACAAAGGAGAAAAATATATACTGAGTAAAATTTTCATATTTATCCGAAATCTAAAAGTTCTAAAACTCCATCCTCTTTAAGGCTGTAGTTAAGAACTTAACAGTTTCTGGATTAGCTCAGCTAAAAATTCAAATGGGGTAAAAACTCCATCTGAATTAAGTTTCGATTTATATTCTTTTTTCTATTATGGCTCCACCTATGACAATATCTCCATCATACATAACTACAGATTGACCAGCAGTTATAGCTCTTTGCTTTTTATCAAATAATATTTTTATTTTATCTTTTCCTTCTTTATAAACCGTAGCATTTTCCGGTTTACCAGAATATCTAACTTTAGCTTGAACTTTAATAGGTTCTTCTATATCATCAAAAGGTATAAAATTTACATCAGTAGCTATTAATCCTTGACTAAATACATCATCATGGTCTCCTAAAACTACTGCATTTTTCTTTGGTAATATATCAACTACAAACATAGGCTTTCCAAGAGCTATGCCAAGTCCTTTTCTTTGACCTATAGTATAGTGTATTATTCCCTTATGTTTTCCCAGTATGTTTCCTTCTTTATCTATAAAGTATCCTTCTTTTATTTGTTTATTCGTATGACGCTTTACATATCCTGCATAATCATTATCCTTTACGAAGCATATTTCCTGACTGTCAGGCTTATTTGCAACTATAAGTCCAACTTCAGCTGCTATCTCTCTTATTTTATCTTTTGTATAATATCCAAGCGGAAATAGAGTATGCTCAAGCTCATGTTGAGTCATATTATATAGAGCATACGTTTGATCTTTTGCATCAGTTATGGATTTTTTAAGTAAATATCTACCCGATTCTTTATCATGTTCTATCTTAGCATAATGTCCAGTAGCTATATAATCACAATCCAACTGTTTAGCTTTTTCAAAAAACTCACCCGATTTAATATATTTGTTACAAGCTATACAAGGATTAGGTGTTCTTCCCTTGGAATACTCATCTATGAAATAATCTATTACTTTATCTTTAAAAACTTGTTTAAAGTTCATAACATAAAAAGGAATACCTATTTTATTTGCAACTCTTCTAGCATCTTCAACAGCGGATAAAGAACAACAACCACCTTCTCTTTCCATTATTTCCTCATCTTCATCCTGCCAAAGCTTCATAGTTACTCCTATGACATCATACCCTTGCTCTTTTAGTAAATATGCTGCGACAGAACTGTCTACTCCACCACTCATTCCTATCATTACTCTTTTTTTCAAAAAGACCACCTCTATCTATTCTTATGATTAATTTTTTAGACTAAATTATTCTTATTTTTTATTTTTATTATGTAATTATACAACTATTATTATATAATATTTTAAAAAAAATTAAACCCGAGAATTTTCCCGGGTAATTTTTTATTCTTCTTCCTCTATATCATGGTGATGATCATGGTCATCCTCTATTTCTACATCTTCAAGTCCTTCTACATGAACATTATTTTTATTAGCATAGTCTATTATAGCTGACTTTATAGCTTGTTCTGCTAGAACTGAACAGTGCATCTTAACTGGCGGAAGTCCATCTAAAGCTTCAGCAACTGCTTTGTTTGTAAGAGTTAAAGCTTCTTGAAGACTTTTTCCTATCACCATTTCTGTAGCCATACTTGAAGTTGCTATTGCAGAACCGCATCCAAATGTTTTAAACTTAACATCTTTTATAATATCATCTTCTACTTTTAAGTAGATTTTCATTATATCTCCACATTTAGCATTTCCAACTTCTCCTATACCATCTGCATTTTCTATTTCCCCAACATTTCTAGGGTTCATAAAGTGATCCATTACTTTTTCTGAATACATTATTAGTTTCCTCCCTTAACTATCTTTTCATATAATGGTGACATCTGTCTTAATTTATCTACTATTTTCGGAAGAGTTTCTAATACATAATCTATATCTTCCTCTGTATTTTTGTATCCTAACGATAACCTTAAAGATCCATGTGCTATCTCATGTGTAAGACCTATAGCCATTAATACATGAGATGGGTCTAATGATCCTGATGTACAAGCTGATCCACTAGATCCTGCTATTCCCATCATATCAAGACTTAATAAAAGTGATTCCCCTTCTATAAATTCAAAACAAAAGCTTGTATTTCCAGGTAATCTATGCTTTAAACTTCCATTGACTCTTGTATAAGGTATTTTTTCTAAAACACCTTTTATAAGTTTTTCTTTAAGTTCAGTTAATTTATTTATATTTTCATCTAAATTAACTCTTGCAAGTTCAGCTGCCTTACCAAAACCTACTATCCCAGCCATATTTTCAGTTCCAGCTCTTCTTCTTTTTTCTTGAGCTCCACCATGAATTATAGAATGTAGTTTCACACCTTTTCTTATATATAAAGCTCCTACACCTTTTGGCCCATATATTTTATGAGCTGACATAGCCATTAAATCTACATTTAAATCTTTAACATCTATATGCAAGTTTCCTAGAGCTTGAACTCCATCAGTATGGAATAATACTCCTTTTTCTTTAGCTATTTGTCCTATTTCTTTTATAGGTTGAATTGTTCCTATTTCATTATTAGCAAACATAATTGATATAAGTATAGTTTTGTCTGTAATACTATTTTTAAGTTCTTGTAAATCTATTAGTCCTTCAGAATCAACATCAAGATAAGTTATTTCAAATCCATGATGTTTTTCTAAGTATTCACAAGTATGAAGTACAGCATGATGCTCTATCTTAGTAGTTATAATATGATTTCCTTTTTCTTTATTAGCAAATGCAGCTCCTTTAATTGCCCAGTTATCTGATTCAGATCCACCACCAGTAAAATAAATCTCTGAAGACTCTGCATTTATAAGTTTAGCTACTTGATCTCTTGCTTCATCTAGACATCCCTTAACTTCTCTTCCAAAAGCATGTACACTAGATGCATTCCCAAATAAATCATTATAGTAAGGCAGCATAGCCTCAAGAACTTCTTTCTTCATAGGTGTTGTAGCTGCATAATCCATATAAACTCTTCTTTTTTCCATTTTGACACCCTCCTCTACTTCATTTCATCTTTATTTTTGTTTTTTATGATCATCTATCATATTTTGTAATGTAATCGAGTCTATAACACTGTCTACACTTTCTTTAATCTTTTCCCATACAACTTGAGTCACACAATGTCCCGACCTTTTGCATTCTGTTTCATTTTCAAGAACACAATCTGATGGAGCTATAGGACCGTCTAATATTCTTATTATATTTCCTACAGTTATATCACTAGCTTCTCTAGCTAATAAGTATCCTCCTTGTGCTCCTCTTATACTGTTTATAAGCCCAGCTTTTCTAAGCTTTGCAAATATTTGTTCTAAGTACTGTTCTGATAAATTTTGATTTTGTGCTATATGTTTAAGTGGAACTGGTCCATTATCTTGATTTAAAGCAAGTTCAAACATGGCCTTTAATCCATATCTTCCTTTAGTTGATAGTTTCACTATATCACCTCTTTTAATCCCTAGTGTTTAACTATGAATTCTGATTTCAGTATATTATACCCAAGTAATTTTGTCAACATTCATTTTTATAATTTTTTATAGGAAAACTTCACCAAAATTCGCATATTCTCATTTTTCAAAAACCTCTAAGAAACTTAGGTGGTTAATCCAAAATAAAGAGGATTAAAATAACGTGAATGTGTTAAATATTTTAATAAAACTAAGCATTACATCTTATTGAATATACTAAAAGTTCTAAACTCCCTACGGTCAGACAACGAACTTTCTTAACGTATCTTCAATAAGCTGTAATACGAGTTTTATACAAAAATATTTAAATCATTCACTAACATTTTAATCCCCTTCATTTTGTAGATGTAGTTCTTAAACTTTGGATTGTTTTTATTCTACAACTTTTCTTTTAATATATCTTTTAATAACTCTAATGCACTTTCTTCACTTGGATCATTAGTTCCAAGTTCTCCTCTAAAAGCTTTTGCAAGTATTGATTTTTTAATAAGTTCTATTTGGTTTTCAATCTGTGTTAATTCTTCTATTTTAGATTCTTCTTCTAGAAGTTTATCTAGTATTTTTACTATTTGTATTTGTTCTTCAATCGGCGGAAGAGGAACAGGAATAATTCTTGCTTTTTTTGCTGATATTTCTTTGAATGTCGTTCCACTTGCATATGATTCAATTAAACCAGTTGAAAATTTTAAATACCAATACCCATATATATGATACATTGCTTTAGTTGGCTCAAAACTTTTAAATCCTTGATTTGTACATAATTCTTTTCCTGCAATAACTACATATCCTATAGGAGCCCTTGAAGATAAGAGTAATGTATCTTTTTTTAATAATTTGGCTGAACTTTTATTTAATCCTAATTCTGTTATATTTCTCTTCCCATAATGTATATATTTTTCTTGGTAATTAGACAAATCAGCCGGTGTAATCCATGATATATTACCATTTTCATAGTATTCTTTACATGAAGTTTTTGGAGTACCTCCACTAACTACATCTGTTATATCTCCAATTTTTACCCACTTCCATTTTTCTGGAATCTCATAAGGTGACTCTATATTGTCACTATCATTAGTTTTCTTTTTCTTACTATTTAACTTCTCTCTTTCTTCTTCTATTCTTTTTAATAACGTCTCTGCACATTCAACACCAGTATTTTCTTCTCTCCACTTTTTAGTTAACTCTCCTCTAAAAGCTTTTGCAAGTATTGATGATTTTCTATTTTTAAAATCTTCTCTAGCTTCTTCAATAAGTGCTTTTGATTTGTCTAGTTTAGAAAATAAAGATTCTATTTTTTCAACTATTCTCTTTTGCTCTGAAAGCGGAGGAAGGGGTAGTGATACAGGATATATTTTTTGTCCAGATATAACAGGTTGTGCTGAAGATTTGCTATATTGACCTAGATTAATTTTATTTAACAATCTATATAAATACATTTTATTTAATTTTTCATCTGGATAACTTACAATAAATGCATTATCCGTAACCCACGCTTTTGTATTGGTTATATGAACATTTCCACAGTTAGCTCCTACTCTTCCGATAATAATCTTTTCTTCTTCTATGTTATACGTATCATGAACACCAGTTATTCCATTTCCACCATAAACAGGTACACTACCTTCTGAATTCATCTTAGATTTAGGTAGACCTTTACCTGATGATACTGAAATTAAAGTACCTAAATTTGTAAACACCCAATTCTCAGGAACTTTATATGGCACTTCATCCTCTGGCACTAAAGCTTCTTCTAGTAACTCCTCTAATGTCTTTTTCTTCTTAGGCATCTAGTTTCCTCCTTCTAAGCTTTTAAGCTCTTTTATAATACTTAAAAGAAGGTCTGTTGCTTCTTCTAGTTTTGCTACTGCTTCTTCTGCACTTTCTATAGGATCTGGTAAGTCTTCATAACTAGTTAAAGATTCATCCTTTATAAGTCCTAAATCCAGTGTATCTCCTTTTTCTTTTATTTCTTCTCTTGTAAATACACTTAATCTTTCATCTTCTACTTTGCTTCTCTCTTCAGCATTATATGCTTTTATGAACTCTTCAAAATGTTTTTCTGTAAATGGAGTTCTCTTACCGAAAGATGGCATATTAGTTCTTAAATCATAGAACCATACTTCTTTAGTATTCTCTTTTTCAGTAGTACCTCTAGTAAAAAACAATACGTTAGTTTTTACCCCTTGAGCATAGAATATTCCTGTTGGAAGTCTAAGTATAGTATGAAGGTTGCACTTATTCATTAAGTCTTCTCTTATCTTTTGTCCATCACCATCTTGGAACAATACGTTATCTGGAAGAACTACTGCTGCTCTTGCTTTTCCATCTTTTTTAAGCGATCTATAAATATGCTGAAGGAAGTTAAGTTGTTTATTTGATGAAAGATATGTTAAGTCATCTCTAGTCGGTCTTTCTCCACCTTTTTTAGTTCCAAAAGGAGGGTTAGTCATAACTACGTCATAACCTTTCATTTGTTTTCCAAGGTTAGATAATGAATCTCCTAAATATATATTTCCTTCTATATCATGAAGCATTGCATTCATAAGTGCTAGTCTGTGAGTTTCATGTACTAGTTCACATCCTGAAAAAGCTTCTTTTATTTGAAAGTCTTGTTCTTCTTCACTTAAATCAAACAAATCATCCGTTTTCTCTTTTATATATTGGTCTGCTGCTATCATAAATCCAAAAGTTCCTGAAGCAGGGTCGTTGCATCTTTCTCCTGGTTTTGGATCTGTTAGCTGTACTATTACATTTATTAACGGTCTTGGTGTAAAATACTGTCCTGCTCCTGATTTTTTCTCACCTGCATTTTTCTCTAAAAGTCCCTCGTATAAATTACCAAGTCCTTCTTCTCTTGCACTATACCAATCTAGTGAATCTATAGATTTAATAATTTTCTCAAGGTTCTTAGGTTCTTCTATGTTAGTATTGGCATCTGCATATATTTGCTTTACTCTGCCATTGCCTTTTTCTCCAAGATCAAGAAGCAGCCTTCTATAAAAACTTCTAAGCTCTGCTCCTTCTTTTTCTACAAGATTATCCCATCTATATTCCTCTGGAATATTACCCTCAACTCCTGTTTCTTTTGCCATTTTTAAGAATAATATATAAGTAAGTTCAGTTACATATTGGTGATATGTAATTCCATCATCTCTTAGTACATTACATAAGTTCCATAGTTTAGTTACTATTTCTTGATTATTCATTATTATGCTAGTCCCCTCTCATCATATAAGTTGTCATTTATAACCTCTATTACTTCATCTAGTTTTCCTTCAAAATACTTATCAATTCTATCATATCCACCATTCTTTTTAAATGCTCCACTATTAAAAGATTCTTTATCTATTATACATTCTTTTAAAAGCTGCTTTTCAATTTTATCTAGCCATTGTTTTTGGACTTTAGTCCAAGTTTGAAGATTTCTGACTTTCTTCATAGCTTTTTTGATTCTTTCTTCATGGTCAATTAATGAACTTCCTATTGCTTGTTGTCTAATAAAGCTGATTATATCTGCTGTTATATCTTCATTAGTCATGTTTTTATAAGCACTATTAAGCTGTGTTTCTGAAAAACCATGTTTATTCAGCTCAAGTCTTAATGATTTTAAAGAATCTCTTGTAAGCTCTTTAGGTCTTTGGCAAACAATTTGAAGTGCTTGTATTTTATTTACACCACTTTACAAGAAAATCTAACTTGCTAAATCTTCTATATTAATATATCTACATAGGTATGGAATGCGAGATAGATTTTTCTTGATTTGCTGTATTTTCAACAACTTGCTAAAAAATAGTTCTT
>NZ_BDQY01000027.1 GCF_002724055.1 Tepidibacter mesophilus
AAGCTGAAAAGGTAAGAGAAAAACTTGGGTGTGGGATACAAGAAAGTATAGATATAGCACTAGAACTTTTGAATGTTAAAGATTTAAAAAAAATAATAATTTTGTAAAAAAAGGTGGGGATTATATGAATTGTACTGTACTAACTAATGCAAGGATAGCAAGAGATCCGGAATTAAAGTTTCTTCCAAATGGGACACCTAAGCTTATTTTAACAGTAGCAAAAGGGAGAGGATACAAAAAAGATGATAAAGAAGTTACCGATTTTTTACGTGTCGAACAGCTTTCAAAAGGTGCTGAAAAGTTAATAAATTTACTTTATAAAGGGCAAAGAATAAACATTAAAGGATCATACCATAGGGATACTTGGAAAGATGAAAACGATGATTGGAAAGAAAGAAATTACATTCAAGCTGATATGTATGGCGGTATAGAAATAGTAGATTGGAAAAATGATGAAAAATCTTTTGAACCTGTAGGCTTAGATACAGGAGGATTTCAGGCATTAGATGATGATGATGATATTCCATTCTAGATAAAAGGAGGGAAATATGAATATATATAAACAGGCTGTTGAAAAATTTGGAACGGATGCCCAGCTAATAGTAGCAATAGAAGAATTAAGCGAGTTGCAAAAAGCAATCACAAAATATCTAAGGGGTAAACAACATAATATCGAGGAAGAAATGGAAGATGTAAGAATAATGTTAAGACAATTAGACGAAATGACAGATGTAGTAAATCAAGAAAAAAGCAAGAAGTGGGAAGCTATTAAAATACATAATTTGAAGAATCTTATTAAATAAAGAATTGGGGGGAATAAGCATGTTAAAGCAACTAACAGTAAGGGGAATTATGGAGAAGGCTATGAAAATTACTAATGATGAAGCAGTTAAAAAAGAAGCTGGTAAAGTAATTAAAAATACAGAGATAGAAATGTATAGAGAGATAGTAGCACAATCTTGTTTGAAATATGGAGCTACACATAAAAAAACAGTTAAGTTAAGTGAAAAGCTAGATGAGTTAGTAGTTGCAGCTCAAAAGAGAAGATTAGAAGCTTGTTAAACGCAGGGGATTAAGATATTTGCGAAACTGGGGGGTTGACTATGCATATTGATAAATTGAATTTTAGTGTAAGAACATATAATTGCCTATGTAGAGCTGGATTAGATACTGTGTCTAAAATTACTGAAAGAAGTGAGTTAGACCTAAAAAAAGTTAGGAATTTAGGAAGTAGAGGAATAGAAGAAGTAAAAGATAAATTGAAAGAACTAGGGCATGAACTTAGTTCAAATCAAGACGGACAGGACTAAAATAAGATTCCATCTATATTTTTAGGAGGATATTATGGGGAAGTTAGGAGTTAAAAAACTTAGTGAGGAAGAATTAGAGTACATTTGTAAATATGTAGATAATGACGGTACGAGAGGAGTTGCAGATGCACTAGATAGATGCATAGATACAATTTTAAAAGCTAAGAAAAGACTTATAAAGAACGGACTATTTGAGTATTATAAAACACTTAATAAGCATTGGTAGGAGGGGAATTTAATGATAATAGTAAATGTATTCACTGGAGAATTGTTTGAAGGAGAGAAACAAACTCTACAAGAGCAGGAAAGCATTAAAGAGTGGATTAGAGAACAGTTAAACGGAATTATGGAACAATATGAAATAAAACATGTAATAGAGCAAATATTGGACTTAAAAGATGGAGAAAGTGATGAAATATATAATGGCGAAAATCTTTTATTAGAAATTAAAAATATAAGTTTAAACAGAAAAGAGTTAAAGTTACCAAAAGAAATGTCCGAGCATATCAAAAAAGCATATGCAGTTATAAACGATAATGGAAAGTTACATATAGACATAGATTTTCAAAAACATGTATCGGAAGAAGATAAAAATTTGCTGATGCTCTGCATAAGTAATGCATTCCTTGAAAGTCTTGAAAATAATGAGTATGAAGGTTTTGAAGAATTTTGCGATGGTATGACTATTGGAACTCGAGTATAGTCGTTAATAATAAAATACATGGAGGGATAATCACATGAAAATAAATGAATTAATAGAAGAACTGCAACAGTTGGCGAATGATTATGGAGAGGATTTAACAGTGAGAGATTCGGAAGGATTTAAAATAAATGGTGCGTATATGTTTGATGAAGATGAGAAAGAAGTAAGAATGTGTTAGATAAATTGAAACTGATTAGTGAAATATTAGGTTATTTAATTATCGGGTTTTCTTTATTTATGTATATTTACTTGAATATATTTCTAAAACACCATGAAGCAAGAAAAAAGAGAGTTAATGCAAGCATATATCTTAAAAATGCTATTTTAGAATTAAAGAATATACCTTGTAAATGCAAAGAGGAAGATGAAAATGTAGGATGTAATAAATGTCTTTTAATTGAAGATGCAAGGAATATTAGAGCGGATATAAACAAAGAAATATCAAAAGTAATGGAGGGGTAAAAATGAAATTACCATTAAAACTTATGAATATTTTTGGAAATAACATGATATTAGATGCAGACGAAAATATATTAGAAATTAAGGATAATAGAGAAAATGCAGAGGAAATAGTAAAGAAAGTAAATACCTTTGACGTACTAGATAAAGAATTGTGTAGACTTGAAGATAAAGAAAAGAGATTAAAAGAAGAAAATGCTGAACGTAAAATGGAAAATGACATACTATTAAAACACATAGCAGATATAAAAAAAGCTTATATAGACTTACTATCTAAGGAACATAGCTTAATGTCGCAGAATCGTGAATACATAGAACTTTTGGGAGTTGCTAATGAGTATATAAAAGAAAATTTAGAGGAAGGCTGTTTAACTGCTGAAATAGATGAGTTATTAGAAAAAGCTAAAAGTAATAGATAGAAGGTGAGAAAATAGTGGAATTAAATAAAATCTATAATATGGATTGCCTGGAAGGAATGAAGTTAATAAAAGACTGCAGTGTAGATATGATTCTATGTGATTTACCTTATGGCACAACGAGGTGTAAATGGGATTCTATAATACCATTGGATAAGCTTTGGGATCAGTATGAAAGGATAATAAAAGATAACGGAGCAATAGTATTGTTTGCACAAACTCCGTTTGACAAGATACTTGGGTGTAGCAACTTAAAATTACTTAGGTATGAATGGATATGGGAAAAGACACAGGCTACAGGTCACTTAAATGTAAATAAAGCACCATTAAAAGCTCATGAAAATATATTAATTTTTTATAAAAAAGCACCAACATATAACCCTCAAAAGACTTACGGACATAAACCTATAAATAACTATACAAAATATATATCAACTCAAAATAAGTCGGAGTTATATGGAAAATTATCTAAAGAAATTAATGGGGGTGGGGAAACGGATAGATACCCAAGAGATATTCTAGTATTTAGTTCGGATAAGCAAACTTGTAATCTTCACCCTACTCAAAAACCTGTTGCTTTACTTGAATATTTAATAAAGACATATACAAATGAAAATGAAATAGTATTAGATAATTGTATGGGGAGTGGATCTACTGCAGTAGCAGCTATAAATACTAATAGAAAATATACAGGGTTTGAATTAGATAAAAATTATTATGAAACTGCAGTAAATAGAATTAATAATTATCAAGCTCAATATCAATTAAAAATAATATAAGTAACGTTAAATATAAGATTAGAAGGGGGACACAGGATGAAAGAAGTAAAATGTAAAAACTGTGGGAAAACATTAGGAGAGTTAAAAGGTAAATTAAAAATAAGATGTAAGAAATGTAAACAGATGAATTACATAGAAATCAAGTAGCGGACCAAGCGTCCCAAGATAAACATTTTTTAAAATGGTTATCTTGGGACTTTTTTATTTTAAAGGAGGGAGAATATTGAGATTACAAGATGTCGGAAAAGAATATCAAAATAGCTGTAAGTTATTAAGTAGAAAAATGAGAGAACTAAATAATAGAAAAAAGCAATTAGAAGAATTAAAAATAAAAGCTAAAAAGGAATCTAAGATAGACTACATAAACAATGAAATAAATGATTTAAAAGATAGATTGAATAAATTATCAAATATATATAGAACAACAAGAGAGATAGGAATAGAAGCCAGAAATTATTACAAAAAGGAGTGGTGGCGTAGTGCAGAATATACAGTTAACAGCAGAAAATCAAGACCTCATCTTTTCTATCATGGGGCAGAAAAATATGAATACGAATCATATGCAAATCAAGAGAATGAAAAATAATCTTAAAATTGCAATGAATGAATATTTAACAGATAGACAAAAAGAGATATTAAATATGTACTATTTCGATAATAAAACTATTGTACAAATATCAAATGAGTTAGGAGTAACAAAAGGAACGGTAAGTATAACTTTGAAAAGAGCAAAGAATAATTTAAAAAAAATAAAAAAATTTATGTAAAGTTTGACACTAACGTCAAACTTTTTCTATTTTGTAGGGTAATAGTGAAAGACATTTTTCTAAATAAACATTTCTCTCCCTAAAAAAGCAGACAGTTTTGTCTGCTTTTTATTTATCTTTATATAATACAAAGACGAGGAAATGTCAAAAAAATACTAAAAACTATTTTACATAAAAAATGTAGTTGAAACAAAGTAATATCAAAGAACTAAAGGGAATCAAAGAAGTATTACATTATTAGTGTTATGTAATAAATAAATCTATAGATAAAGGAGTGGATTAAAGACGAAGATAAAAGATTTTTTAGAAGATTATATAGAAGAACAAAGAGAAGATAAAAGTCCGAATACCATTTCTTATTACATAACAGACATAAAACAATTTGATAGATTTATAGATTGTAAAGATATAGAAGAAATAAAAAATATAAACGTTGAGGAATATAAAAGTGATTTACTATTTGAAAAAAATTTAAAGCCTGAAACTATTAATAGAAAATTATTTAGTCTAAAAAAATATTTAGAATGGATCAATGAGAATGAAAAAATAGATTTAATAAAGATTCTTAAAGTTAAATTGATTAAGATACAAAAACAAGAATATCTAGACGAACTGTTAGAAATGACTGACTTTGATAGGCTTGTAAGAATTGCTATTAGAGAAAAAGATTTAAGAGCTGTAGCTTTATTCTATGCTTTGTATCTAACAGGAATGAGAGTCTCAGAAGTATTACAACTAAAAGTCTCAGATGTGGCTAATGATTATATAACAGTAATAGGGAAAGGAGAAAAAGCAAGAGATGTACCTATTACAGATGATTTGAGAGAATATATAAAAGATTACATAAGAGACAGAAAACAGCCTATTGGTGGATCTTTATTTGTTAATAAAAATAACGATAATGTAATGAGTAGACAAAGTATAGATAATCTTATAAAAAAATATGCAGGAATGGCAAAAGTCAAGTTGTCGAAAGCTCATGCTCATAATTTTCGTCATCTAGCTGGCATTAGAATGATGGAAGAAGGATTTACAATAGATGAAGTAGCGGACGTGTTAGGACACGGTAATATTAATACTACGCGAATATATACTAGAAAGACTAAGAAGCAACTAAGAAAAGCAATGAGTAGATTATAGATAAGGAGGAAGTATTGATGTCTAAAGAAAATGCAGGAAGTAGTAATGGAGTAGGGTTTGTAGGTTTATTACAACTATTATTCATAACATTAAAGTTATTAAATAAAATAAGTTGGTCTTGGTTATGGGTTTTAAGTCCAATATGGATATGTGCAGCATTATTTTTAATGATATTTATCGTATTGTTGTTGACTGCATTATCAGAAGGATAGACTACAGGTAATTATATGGCACATATGAGATTATGCAGATGTGGTAAAAAAATTGAATTTGAAAAGAAATATTGCGATAAATGCGCTTCAAAGACAAAGAAAGAAAAAAATTCAAGAAATAAACATTATGATAAGTATTTTAGAGATAAAGAATCTTATGCAATATATCATAATCCAATATGGATTAAACTTACAGAGCAATGCAAGCATAAGTTCAAAGGGTTAGATATATACCAGTTATACAAGTATGATGAAATAATATATGGAACACTGAGCCATCATATAGAACCTGTAAAGGATAACAATGACAGAGTGTATGACATTACTAATCTTATTTACTTATCAGATGCAAGTCATGCAGAGATACATAAAGAATATGACAAGAGTGATGAAAGCAAAAGAAATATGCAACGGTATTTATTTAGTTTAATAAATAGATATGAAAAAGAATATAAGGAGTGATTGAATGATTGGCAAAAATGAATTACCACCATCAAAATATAAACCAAATTATAAGCCAGTAGCACAACCACCAAAAGGAGGATGCAGTGGATTGAAATGCAATCATAAGTTAGTTCACTTAGAAACGAAGAAGTATGAAACGTCTTGTGGGTTTAATAGTGAATGGAAAAGGATAGACATATATCATTGCGAACGATGTGGCGAGCTGATAACTAAGGAAGAAAAGACATATAACAGAGATAGACCTGATTGGTATTAGAAAATATTAATATTTCTATTGAAATTGCATTTATATGGGGTAGGGGGTATATTAAAGTTTTTGACGTCTGTATCAAGACCGTATCCCCCAAGTCGTGTGCAAAAAAACATAGATTTTAGGGTGAGGGGGGGGTAAAAAGGTGATTTTATGGTAAAAACAGAATCAAAAGAGCAGAAAACTAAAAAAGAAACATGTCCAAGTTGGCTAGATAAAGAAGCAAAAAAAGAATGGAAAAGAGTATATAAAATATTAGCACAGGAAGGAGCAGAATTTACATCTAAAGATTTAAAAACTTTAGAAATTTATTGCAGGAATTATTCGAAATGGAAACAGTGCGAGAACACATTATTAAAAGAAGGGCTTACGTTCAAAACCCCAAATGGATATGTACAGCAAAGACCAGAAGAAAGTATTTCCAATAAAGCTCAAGAAAAAATGTTACAGGGGGCTAAAGAATTAGGACTGACTCCAGCTTCTAGAGAGAGGATGAATAAAAATAGTAATTCTAATTTGACAAAAGAACCAATAGATCCAGAAATGGAAGCGATGATTTCTAAGTAGTAGGTGAGGTGATATGAACGAAAAATTAAGGGCATTTATAGAAAAACATATAAAAGAGCAAATTGAATATGATTTGGATGAACTTATAGAAGAATTGAAGTTGAAATGGAATGATGATAAATATTATTATGATGAGGATGAAGCTAGAAAGTTTTATAAGTTTATAACTAAATTAGAACTAGACAAAGGGCAAAAAGGCCAAAAAATAAAGCCTTTAAAATTTCAATTTGAAATAATAACAGAAATATTATGCATCAAGAATATAGAAACAAATTTTAGACGTTTTAGAGAATCATTATTGGACATAGGTCGTAAAAACGGTAAAGGTTCTTTGACAGCATGGATCATGACTTACTTATATTTCACAGATTACACATTCGGTGCTGAATATATAATAGTTGCTAATGATAAAACGCAAGCTGGTAACTTGTTTAATACAATAAACTTGATGATAACCAATAATAAAACCCTTAAGAAATATGTAAAAATCACAGATAGTAGAAAGTTTATGTACAGAAAGGCTACTAATAGTTATTTAAGAGTATTGAGCAATGATGGTGGTGGACTTGATTCATATGCAGCATATTGCGTAGTATTAGATGAAATACACGAATACAAAGATGCTAAAGCTTATGAAAAGTTAAGAACTGGTATGGGATTATGGGACGATCCGCTTTTATTCATGACAACAACAGCCAGTAGTGGTGAGGATCCTGCTAATTTAGAAATGGAAATGTATACTTATAGTAAATGTTTGGAGAATGGTGAATTCACCGACGAGGCGTTCTATTATAAGATATATGAAGCTGATAAAAATTGCAAGATGGATGATATAGAACAACAAGTAAAAGCGAATCCAGCATTAGGAATGTTTAGAAAGCTTAAAGATTTACAAGATTTCGCTAAAAAAGCTATGAAATTAAAGACTAGGGAAAATGCATTTAGACGATTGTACCTTAATCAGCACGTAACTACTGATATAGAGAATGCTATCAATATGGACCTATGGGATTCTTGTGTTAAAGATATAGATTTAGAAGATTTAAGTGGACTTAAGTATTGCGGTGGTTTAGATATGTCGTTATGCCAAGATATAACAGCTTATCTAAGGACTTTTTACGATGATGAAAGAGATAAGTATATAGTATATCCTAGAATGTATACACCTTTAGATACTTTAGAGGAGCGTTCTGAAAGAGATAATATAAGATATGATACATATGTTAAAAAAGGAGAATTAATAGCCCTAGAAGGAAAATCTATAAATGTAAATCACATGGTTGAAGATGTTGAAGAAATTGACCTTGAATATAATTTCAAAAACTTAGAAATAGCATACGATAGATGGGGTGCAAAAGATGTTAGAGCAAAACTAGAAGATAAATATGATGTAGCTGAAATGGGACAAGGATTCAAAACAATGTCTCCTGTTATAAAAGACTTTGAAAACTTGCTGTTAGAAGAAAGGTTAATAATAGCTGATAATAGTTTTCTTAGATTTATGGCTAAAAATGTTGTAGCTGTTTCAGACGATGCAGTAAATATAAAATATTCTAAGAAAAGAAGTAAATTCAAAATAGATGGAATAATAGCTTTAGTGATGAGCTTAAGTAGAGCGATATTCAATACTAATGAATTGATTAATACTAATAAATATACATCTGAGGAGTACCTAAATAGATTATATGGTGGTGGCAAAGATGAAAATTAAAAAACTTATTTCCAATATAAATACAAAAATTAAAAAGCTTGTTTTTAGCAACATACCGGAGTGCTTGTTTATTTTGGGTGTGATTTATATAAATTATGCAACTTTTTTGATAAACCATATAGCTTTCTTATATGTTTTAGGAACTACTTTTATAATATTAGGTATAGCTGCAGCAAAAACATAAGAAAGGGGGTGAGGAAATGTGGGATTCTTACAAAAAATAGTAAATAGAACTGGTTTCACTCTAAATGATCCAGGTGCAGAAGAATTTTTCAGAAGTATAGGCTTAGATACTAACAACATTTCAAGCTCAAGCGAACTTAGTGAAGTTGTATATTTTACTTGTCTTAAACATTTATCAGAAACTCAAAGTAAAATGCCTTGGGAAAAACGCAAAATTACACAAAAAAAGGGCAAAGAAAAGATTGTAGATAACAACATAGATATATTGCTAAACATAAGGCCTAATGAATATTATTCTGCTTCTACTTTTTGGGGATGCATAGAGCTCAATAAATTGCACTATGGAAATGCTTATGCCTATATAGAAACTAACAAAGGTGAACCTTGTAAATTATGGATATTACCTAGCAAAGAAGTATCGATATGGATAGATAATGCCGGAATATTTGGTAACACAAATTCCATATGGTATGTTTGGACAGATTCCAATACAGGTAAACAGTGGACATTTTCGCAAGATGAAATACTACATTTTAAAACAGGTATGAGTCTAAATGGGTTAGTTGGCATGGCAACAAAAGATATATTGCAAGCTCAAATACAAAGTAGGCTTAATGCAGACAATTTTTTAAAGAAGCTATATGAAAATAATATGTTTGGCAGCAAAATTCTTATACATTATACAGGTGATATCAATAAAAAAGGTGAAGATGCATTGGCTGAAAAATTAGAAAATTTTTCGGCGAAGCGTGGTAGTGGGAAATTCATACCGTTACCATTAGGGATGCAAGCTCAGTTAATGGACATGAAATTATCAGATGCACAGTTTTTTGAAAACAATAAATTCAGTGCGCTACAAATAGCAGCAGCTTTTGGAGTTAAGCCGAATGTAATTAATAATTACGAAAAATCTAGTTACAGCAATTCCGAGACACAACAACTTGATTTCTATGTTAATACTTTACATCCTTCCTTCAACTCGTATGAACAGGAAGTAACATATAAATTAACTTCTAAAGGACAGATTAAAAATGGAATGAGACTACACATAAATGAAAGAGTATTATTCAAAATGGACAGCAAAACACAGGCAGAAGTTTATTCTAGTTATATACAAAACTTCTTAATGTCACCGAATGAGGCTAGAGAAGAATTAAATCAACCATATAAGGAAGGTGCTGATGATTTAATTGGAAATGGTAATTATATTAAGCTGAATCAAGTTGGCAATCAGTGGAAGAAAGGAGGAAGTGAATAATGAAAATAGATGTAAAAGGTGCTATTGTTAGCGATAGTGATAAATGGATATATGACTGGCTAGATATACAGGCTACAAGTCCTAGAGACATTAACAGGGCATTAGAAAAGGCTAATGGAGAAGAAGTAGAAGTTATTATAAATAGTGGTGGTGGTGATGTATTTTCAGGAAGTGAAATTTACACAGCATTAAAAGATTATAGAGGTAAAACCACAGGTAAGATAGTTGGTATTGCTGCTAGTGCTGCTAGTGTAGCTGCGATGGGTGTTGATGTTTTATCAATATCTCCTACAGCTCAAGTTATGATTCACAGAGCATCTATGGTAGCAAGAGGAAATGCACAAAACTTTGAAAATGGTGCGACTGTTCTAAAAGGCATAGATAAATCAATAGCTAATGCATATATCCTAAAGACTGGAATGCAACAAGAAGAATTATTAAATCTTATGTCTAATGAAACTTTCATGACTGCTCAAGAGGCAAAAGAAAAAGGTTTTGTAGATAGCATAATGTTTGATGATGGAGTTAAATTTGCAGCTAATATGGAAAATGGAATGCTACCACAAAAGTTAATAGATAAAATTAGAAATGAATTAAAAGGCAAAATCACAAATGAAATTGAAGAGGGTACAGTAGTTGGAAATTCAAATAATGAAGAACTAGAAATTGCGAAAGCAAAATTAAAATTACAATTAATTTAAAGGATGGTGTATATTATGAAAATATCAGATGAAATTAGAATAAAGTTAAAAGAATTAAATAATGAAGCTGATGCACTTATGAACAAAGAAGGAGTAAAAGCAGAAGAAATAAACAACAAGGCAGAAGAAATTAGAACTATGAAAGCTAAATTGAATTTTCAAATTCAAAAAGAAGCAGCCGAAAAAGCAGACGCAGAAAATTCTATTAATGCTGGTAATATGAATCAAGTCGAAGGAAATGAAATTGAAGTTGATAATGATGCTAAATATAGCAAAGCATTCTTTAATTCTCTGAGAGGCAAAAGAATATCAATAGAAGATCAGGAATTATTACAAAAATTTAGTAATGCTTTATCAAGTTCAACAGGAGAAGATGGTGGATTTTTAATACCTGTAGACCAAAAAACAGCAATAAAAGAGTTGAAAAGAGAGTATAAATCTTTAGAAGAACTTGTAAATGTAGAGTCAGTAACAACTCTTACAGGGAGTAGAAATATAGAAAAAGATTCACTTTATACTCCGTTTACAGAATTCACAGAAGGAGTTGATATTCCTGATACAGATACACCTCAATTTGTAAATATTCCTTATGCAATAAAGGATAGGGGTGGCATTTTACCAATTCCTAACAATCTTTTAGCTGATAATAATGCAAATTTGTCTGCATATTTAAATAGATGGTTAGCTAGAAAACAAGTAGCTACAAGAAATAAATTGATTGTTGATATTCTTAATACTAAAGCTAAAACAGCTATAACCAACTTTGATGATTTAAAATCTGTTTTTAATGAAACTCTAGATCCTGCAATTGCAGAAATGTCCGTTGTTGTTACAAATCAAACTGGATTTAATTGGTTAGATACTCAAAAGGATTCACAGGGAAATTATTTATTACAATCAGATCCAACTGATAAAACTAAAAAATTATTGTTTGGAGAATATCCAATATTGAAGTATAGCAATAAAACACTTGCTAATGATACAACTTTAGGAATTAAAGCACCAATTATAATGGGTTCTTTAAAAGAAGCTATTACATTATTTGACAGAGATGCAATTTCATTAATGAGTACGCAAGTTGGTGGTGATGCATTTAAGAAAAATAGAACTGATACTAGAGCTATAACTAGAGAAGATATAAAACTTGTTGATGAAGATGCATTTGTGTATGGTGAAATAACTATAGAGTAATTAGGTAGAGCAGAGGCTCTTTTTTTTATGCTCTTTTTTAAAAAAGGCAGGTGGATATATGGTAACTATAGAACAAGCTAAAAGATGGTTAAGAATAGACTATACAGATGACGATGAAGATATACAAATATTAATCGATACAGCAAAAGACTATATAATAAATGCTACAGATATTAATGTAGATACAGAAAGTAATCTATTTAATTTAGCTATGAGAATGCTGATTAGACATTGGTACGACAATAGAAATATAGTTATTATAGGTACTATATCTAAAAATTTAGAAAAATCATTAAGTGCTATACTAGCACAATTAAAATATAGTTATGATTATACTGAATAGGTGATAATATGAAATTTACAAAAATGGAATTATGGGGAACGGTACTTGTAAAAAATGAACGCTTAGGAACAGATGATGATAAAGTGGAAAAGATAAAAGATATATTTGCAGAGTTAATATCTGATCGTAAAGGAAGTATAAGAAAAGTTGGTGGAACAGATGTTACAGAGGTTATAACTACACAAAAAATAAAAGTTAGAAGATTGAGTATAAAAGAACCTAAAATAGATATGTTTTTTAAAAATCAAAATTTGAAATATGAGGTATTAGAATTTTTCCCTTACTCTAATAATGGAGAACAATATTGGATGTTTAATACAAAAATTGTTCATGAGTAGGAGGAAATAACTGTGTCAAAAAATGATTTTGCTGATTTTGAACAGGATTTATTAGCTTTAGCAATGGATGTTAAGAAAAAAGAATCAAGAAACTTTATAAAAAGAGAAGGAAGTGAATTGAGAAAAGAAACTAAAAATGTATATAAAAGTAAAGGCATAGGTACTGGACAAGGAGAGAGTAAAGACGTAGAAAATGGATTCAAACGTGGGAAACCATATATGTATCAAAGTAAAGATTTAAGCATAAGAGTTTATAATAGTCACCCTTTAGCACATTTATTAAATAAAGGACATAGAATTGTAGACAAAAATAAAAATGAAATTGGTTTTGTAGTAGGTTATAACTTTATGGAAGATGCAGAAAAAAGATTTCAAAATAAGTATTTTAATGATACACAGGATTGGCTAGATGAACTAATAAATGAACATGGTTTATAAGGTGGTGTAGAATGATAAAAAATAGTGATATATATAAATGTGTAGTACAAAGGCTTGAAATTAAATATGCAAATACTAAAATAACTACACCAGACAAAAAAGAAGGTCTTATCAGACCTTCTTTTTTATTGAAATTAGATACTGATAATTCAAGCGATTTTATGAACGATGCAAAAGATAAAAATATGACTGTTAGAATTTATTATTTCAGTAAGGATAGAAATGAAAATTACTTAGAAAATATGGATATACAAGACGAATTAGAAGAATTATTTCTAAATCAGAAATTGTATTTAAATGATGGATCTGTACTGAACATACTTAGATTGGAATTTGATACAGTAGATAAAGTTTTACATTGTAGCTTTGAATTAATGCTAACAGATAAGTATGAAAAAGTTGATAATACACCAATCGTAGAAAATTTAGATTTACAATTAGAAGTTGAAGTGAAAGAAGTAGGTTTTATGGGTGATTTAGATTTAATTTAAGAAAGGAGTGATAATCAATGGCAAATATAACAATGCCAAAATTTATACTAGATTTCATAAGTCTAGGAGTAAGTGCTTTTCAGAGAGGTCAAAAAGGTTATGCTGTATTAATAATTAAAGATGATACAGATACAAATTTCACAAGTGTAGAATACACAAGTATAGATGATTTAGATAATATAGAAGAAGCAAAATATACAGCAGAAAATATACAGTATATTAAAGATTGTTTAGAGGGAACACCTAAAAAATTATATGTATTCAGAATGGATACAACAGGAACTTTAGCAGATACTCTAAAACTAATTAAAGGCAAAGTTCCTCTCAATTGCTGGATAAGCATAGTAGATGCTACTCAAGTAGAAACAGATGAATTAGTCAGTTTTGTAAAATCTTCAAATTTGAATGATAAAAAAAGATATAAAACATTTGTATATAAAGCTACTACAAGTGATAATATGCATGTTGTTAATTTTACTAATGAAAAAGTAACATTTAAAGATGAAAGAGCAGAACAAACAGGAGATAAGGCTGTAAGCTATTTAATGGGATTATTAGCAGGATTAAGCTTAGATATATCTGTTATAGCAAAAGTATTAGAAAAGTTTGAAAGTGTAGTAGAACCTGATGATTTAGATGCAGCTATAGGTAATGGAGAATTTGCACTATTTAACGATGAAGGAGAAGTTAAAGTTGCAAGAGGTGTAAATAGTCTGCAAACTACTGGTAGTGGAATTACAGATGATATGAAGTTTATAATGATTGTTGAATCTATGGATTTAACTTTTTCTGATGTGTATAAAGTTTGGAATGATAGTTATAAAGGAAGATATAAAAACGAAGCTGATAATCAATTTTTATTTTTTGGTGCTATGAACGCATACTTTAGTTCATTGGCTATGGATAAAATAATGGATCCAAATTATAAAAACATTGCTAATGTTAATATAGCAAAACAAAGACTTGCTAATATTCCTAAGTATGGGAAAGAGATTGTTGACAGTTGGGATGATGACAAAGTAAAAGAAATGACAGTTGGAACAGACGTATTCGTTGGTGGAAAAGTTAAATATTTAAATGCTATGGAAGATATAGACTTGTCCATACTGATGGCATAGAAAGGATAGGTGATATAGATGCCAATTTCAGATAATTATTATCATGGGAAAAATGGTAAGGCTTGGGTAAGTGGAAATAGGTATACAAATACATATAATCTTTCTGTTATAATTACGAAAAATTATGAGGAAATTACAGATCCTAGAGACGGTCATTATGGTAAGGTGCAAATTCCTAACGGTTGGTCGGGGACAGGTACACTAACATTGAGACGTGATGGAACAGAGCAAGAGTTAATAGATGCTTATGTAGATAGTGCATCGAATAATGGGATTGAAGATATAGACATAATAGCAAAAATGGAAAGTAATAATGGAAAAGTTAATAGATATAAGTATGGCGAGGTAACTTTTGATTCTATGACTATACAAGAATTTGCACATGATACAGCTATAACTGAAATGGAATTACCGTTTAAATTTGCAACAGTAGAAAAATTATAATAAATAAACCCTTACATTTGTTTGTAGGGGTTATTTTAATTAAACAAGAAAAGGTGATTATGTATGAATAAAAATACAGTTTTAACATTAGAAGTATTTAGAAAGAAAGCAATAGAAAAAGAACAACAAAGAATTAAATTTACAGACATAGAGGTTGATGGGTTTGGGTTAGTTAGATTTAATAGACCTACTGATAATCAACTTATAGAATATTCAAATAGAATATCTAATGCTTTTAAGTTCAACAAAAAAGGTGAAGTGTTAGGACAAGATTTAACAGAAATATATGAAGCAAATAAAGAATTGGTTTATATAACTTGCGAGTTTTTACAAGATAAAAAATTGAGAGAAAGTTTAGAAATAAAAGATCCAATGGATATGCCATTTAAAGTATTTGGAATAGATGAAACTCAAAATTTAGCAGATAAAATAGATAAAGCATTTAGTAGTGAAAGTGTAAAAGAAAAGGTTGAAGAAGAAGTAAAAAACTAATAGAGCAAGATAATATAGATTTTAATATATTTAGATATTGTCTTGCTAAAGGAACTCCATTTGAAGATTTATCAAAAATTCCAACACTTGATTATTTCTCAAAACTTTTAATCACTGGAGCAATACAAAAAAATAACGAAGAAACAGTTAAGTATGACGAAATGAAGTTCAAATCTATATTCGGTGAAAAGAGGTGATTAAGTGGCATCGAGGAATATAGCAACAATATTATCTTTAAGAGACAACATGTCAAGAGGATTAATAAGAGCAAGCAAAAATGTAAAAAACATGGACAAACAAACACAGAGAGCAACTAAACGTGTAGCAAATTTTGCAAATAAGTCAATAAAGAATTTTGAAAGAGTTGGAGATAGAACAGCTAAAATGGCAGGTGTTATGGCAACCGTTGTAGCAGGGTTAGCAACAAAAGTAGGGTTTGGCGAAGCTTTTAATATGGAAGGGTACAAAGTACAATTAGAGACAGCTACTAAAAATACTAAAAAGGCTAGTAAATTAATGGCTAATGCAGTTCGATTTGCAAATAAAACACCATTTGAAACAGGTGCAGTAGTAGAAGCTACAGCAACAATGGAGACATATGGATTAAGTTCTAAACGATGGTTAAAAGATGTTGCTAATATGGCTGGTAGTACAAATAAATCAATCTCCCAAGCAACCGAAGCGATGACAGATATTGCTGTGGGAGAATTTGAGAGAATTAAAGAATTCGGATTAAGAAAAGATATGATATTAGCAGAATCTAATAAAAAGTATGGTGAAGGTGTTATATTTAACTCTAAAGGTCAAGTCATAGATCAAATTAAATTAATGGACGTAGTACAAAGTATGATGCAGAAAAAGTTTAAAGGTGGAGCAAAAGCACTAAGTGAAACAAGTCGTGGAATGTGGTCTACTATAACGGGCATAACTAAATCTTCTCTAGCTAAAATATTAGGGATGCAAGAGAATGGAACTATTAAGGCTAGTTCAGCACTTGATAAATTAAAAGGTAAAATACAAAATGTTGCTGATACTTTGCAAAGATGGCAAGAAGATGGAACTATGGATAAAATAGCAGACAAGGCCTCTGAAGTATTTGATAAAGTATATAACTCTATCGAAAAAGTAATAAAATATGTGGAAGATAATAAAGATGAAATAAAATTCTTTGGTGAAGCATTTTTAATATTATATGGAGCAATAAAAGTTATAAAACTAGTTGAAGGTGCTTTAAAACTTGCAGAATTAGCATCCTTAGCATTTAGTGGAACTTTATCACTGACACCAGTAGGATGGATAACAGCCATAGTAGGTGGGTTAGTCTTAATTGCTACACACTGGGACACTGTTAAAGAAAAGGCTGCTAAGTTCTATAAATGGTTAGAAGACCATGATGCAAATGGCTTCTTTAAATCAGTTAGAGAAGGTGGTTATGAGACTAGAGGGAGTAGAGGTGGATCTCTAGGTAAAGCTGCCGATGCTAGAGGTGAAACTGGAATAGATCCTAATAGACTTGACAATAAAGTTAATAATTCTGGAGTACCAAATAAAATAGCTAAATATGCAAAAGGTGGAATAGCAACAGAAGCTTCAATATTTGGAGAAGCTGGTCCAGAAATAGCTATACCATTAAAGAAAACACCGCGTTCTTTATCCTTATTAGACCAAGCAAATAATATTCTTGGTAGTAAAGGCAATGGAACTACTGTAAATAACTATACAAACCAACAACCTATAATAGTAAATTTCCATTCTCCGATTTATGGAGACGATAATCTAAAAAATACAATATTAAAAACTGTGCATGATGCAGTAAATAACAATAAACCAAACTTGGCATAGGAGGTAGACGATTGAATATAGTAATGAGTTATGATAATAACAATGAAATTAAAGTATTTCCTGTAGTTCCTGATGAATTAGGATATGAGCAACCACAAAATAATGAAGAATTTGAAACTGTTAATGCAGGTATATTAAATCTAATAGGAGATATGGGACTTAGAACGTTGTCTATATCTTCTATGTTCCCTACTCATGATTACAAATGGCTTAAAGTAGGAAGTAGCAGTGATGGACAAAGTTATGTTGACTTTATAGAAAAAATACAGAGATTAAAAGTTCCAGCTAGAATTGTAGTAACATATGCAAACGGAGTTGAATTTCTCAATATGGCTTGTACTGTAGAAAGTTTTAATCCGAGATTAATGAAAAATGAAGATATAAAGTATGATTTAAATTTAAAAGAATATACGTTCACAAAAGTAGGTGTATAGTTTGGACAATTACACACTTTATTTAATTAAAAATGATGGTGCAAAGCATAATATAACATCAATAGTTGGTAATTTAAAATGGGAAGATTCTATTGAAACTCTAGGAGTTAGAGTTGATTTCAGTGTAGTAAGAAATCAAGAAGATAAATATTTAGTTAATTATGATCTAGTTGAAATTGGAGATAAAATAATTAAATATAATAATAATATTGAAACTTTTAGAGGGATAATAACAGATGTTACTACTAATAGATATAGTAAAGATATAACAGCTTTTGATTATGCTTTTTATCTTAACAAAAGTAAAACTATAATACAGTTTTATAAGAGTTCTGCAAATAAATCCATTGAAAAGATATGCGAAAAATTTGGAGTTAAAGTAGTAGTTCCAAATATGGCAACTCTAATAACTAAAATATATAAAGATAACACAGTTGCTGAAGTGATTTCGGATATATTAAAACAGGTTAAAGAAGAAATAGGTAAAAAGTATTTTTATGAGATGGTACAAGATACTTTATATATTAGAGAGCAAGGATTTGAGACTATACAGGCTACATATCAACCTGCTGTTAATGTACAGGCATTTAATGTACTAGATGCAATAGGAAACATAACTAAAACTGAAAGTATCCAAGAAATGAAAAATAGTATATTGGTAGTTTCTGATGAAGAGAAGTCAACACAGATTATAGCTAGTGCAAAAGACAATGCTAATATAGGAAAGTTTGGATTATTGCAAGATGTTATGAGTGTAGATAAAAAAGATTCTGCTAAGGCTAATAATATAGCTAAAAATAAACTTAAAGAATTAAACAGGATAGGTGAAGATATAACTATAGATTTACTTGGAAACAATAAAATAAAATGTGGTAGATTGTTAGATTTGAATGTAACGGACTATGGAGTAATAGGCAAATATCTGATTAAAACAAGTCAACACACATATCAAAACAGTATTCATAAATGTTCAATAACAGTAAAGAAGGTGATTTGATGGCTGAAAAAGATTATAGTGTAGAAGTAGCTAAGATATTTAAAGGAAGAGAAAATAAAACTCAAATAGGAAATATAGTTGGAAAAGTAGTAGAAAAATTACCAGAATTAAAAATATCCATATTAAATGGAGAAGTAATTTTATATAGAGAACAATTATATATGTGTAATAGTTTAATGTTAGAAAATATAAGAAAATATCAAACTTCTACAGATAAATCCTTATGGAATACAGAGAATTATTTTAAGTTTACAGAAGAACTAAAACAAGGTGATGAAGTATTATTAAGTCATACAGCAGATGAACAAACATGGTTTATAATAGACAAGATAACAAAGTTGTAGGAGGTGTATAGATGTTTCCTTCACTAGATTTAAATAATGCAACAACGAAAATTGAAGAAGAAACAGCAGAAACATCTACTAATGGAATCGGTAGATGTTTTTTATTTGATTTTCAAAATGGTGACTTTGTATTAAGAGACGGTAAATTAGTAGTTGTAGAAGATATAGATGCACTGAAAGTTTGGATAGAAAAAATACTTCGAACTGAAAAATTCAAATTTAAGATTTATGAAAAAGAAAATAAAGAAGATGAGTATGGAATAAGTATTAAGAAGCTTCTAGCAGGAAAAAAATATCCTAAAGGATTTGTTGAATCTGAGATTAAAAGAGAAATTACAAATGCACTTATTAAGCATGTAGAAATAGATAGTATAAGTAGTTTTGCAACAAATATAGAAGGTATTAGAATCAATATATCTTTTAGAGTAAATCTAAAAGATAATAGAAGCTTTGAACAGGAGGTTAGTTTTTTAGATGGAAACTAGCAAAATAATACAAGATAGAATGCTTAGTAAAATTTCTGATAAATATGATAAATCAGAAGGAGAATTTCATTATGATGTTACAAAAGCTAATTCAATAGAGTTTGAAAATGTAAATAAAAAAATAAATGGTGTAGAGAAAAAACTTAGCATTGAAAATCTAGAAGGTGAAGAACTAGAGCAGCGAGTATATGAAAGAACTGGAATAACAAAAAAACAATCAACTTATTCAACTACTACTGTAATTATAAATGGTACAGAAGGTGCAATCATAAATGTTGGAGATATAGTTGCAGCTGATACAGTAAATTTCATAGCACAGGAGATTAAAACCATAGATAATACTGAACAGTTAGAAGTAACAGTAAAATGTGAACTTCCTGGAAGTGTAGGTAATGTTCCAGTAGGCGCTATTAAATATTTTCCTATAACTATTTCGGGACTCAATACTGTTACTAACCTTAATGCTGTTACGGATGGATATGATGCTGAAACTGATGAACAGTTATTAGAAAGATATTATGAAAGGATTAAAACTCCTGCAACAAGTGGAAACAAGTGGCACTATCGTAATTGGGCTAAAGAAGTAGTAGGGGTTGGAGATTGCAAGGTTTTCCCTTTGTGGAATGGAGATAATACAGTAAAAGTAGTTATTATAGATTCTAATAAACAACCTGCAAGTGCTGAATTAGTAAATGAAGTACAAAATCATATTGATCCTAAAGGTATATATATAGAAGGTGAAAATAAATGGACTTTATGGGGAACTGGAGAGGGAGAAGCTCCAATTGGTGCTTTTTGTACTGTAACAAGTGCTACTCCTAAAATTATTAATACTAGTTTTGTTGCCATCAAAGATACTTCTATAGAAGATTCAGTAAGGCAGCAATCTGTAGAAGATAATATAAGTTCTTACATAAAACAATTAGCATTTGAAACAGATGAAAATAACGTTCCAATTCCGATAAGTTACAACAAAACAGGAAGTATTATTTTAGATTCTAAAGGCATAAAAGATTATTCTAACTTAACTATGAATAACTTAACTCAAAATATTATTCTTACAAATGAAGAAGTACCTGTAATGGGTGGTGTTACTATTGTATAAAGATAGAATGATAAGTTATTTACCTTCATATGAAAGAAAATCTAAGGTAATAAATGATGTACTTACTCCTATTGATTTAGAATTTAAAAATAAAGATATAGATATAGATGATTTAGAAAAACAATTAAGTATAGATACTGCTACATGGGGGCTTGTTATATATGAAGAAGAATCAAATATTAAAACAGACATAACTAAAAGCTATGAAGAAAGAAGATCAGTAATTAAATCTAAAACAAGAGGTAATGGAAAAGTAGATGCAAAGCTAATAAAAATGGTTGTAGACGCTTGGACAAATGGAAATGTAGAGGTTGGTTTTAATGGAAAATTAGATATTAAATTCAATTCGATTTATGGAATACCTTCTAATTTAGAAGATTTAAGAAAAGCTTTAGATGATATAAAGCCAGCACATTTAAGCATTATATATAAATTTGCTTACTTACTTATTAAAGACATACATAATGTAATGACTTTAAATGATATTCAAAATACTAAATTAAATAAATTTGCAGGAGGTGAAGTATAATGCCTAGTAATACACCAAATTTAAGTTTGTATAAAAAAGATCCTGTAGCAGATGGTAATGATACATTCAACATAAAAACTATGCTTAATGACAATTGGGATAAGATAGATACCGAAGTAGCAGCAAAAGAAACTCCTACAGGTGCTCAATCAAAAGCAGATACAGCTGAAACTAATGCAAAAGATTATACAGATTCAGAAGTAGAAAAAATTAGTTCGGAACTTCAAGAAAATACAATACCAATAGAAGCTACTGCGAGTATAATACCAATGCCCTCAGCAGCAACTAATGGTCAATTTAGTGACGTTGTTTTACGAGGAAATACGCTTTTTAACTATGCAGACAATGGAGTTGATTATGCAAATTGGGTAATAGCTGGAAGTGGAACAACTAAGGGTGCTAATGGCATACATCTGGTACAAAATAGTACGAATGAGTATGCAAAATTACCAACTAATTTGCAATCATCAACTCAGTATACGTTAGTTTACATTGTGAAACAAAAAGACTTAGATGGTACATTTGTAATGAACGGATATGAATCTATAATCGACACAGATATTAACTTACCACAAAATCTAGGTATAAACAAAGTTTTATTCAATACATCTAGTGACACAACAAATAACAATATTAAGTTTGTTGTTCCAGGTAACAACACAGAAGGTAAGTATATTGATTTTGAAATATACGGAATATTAGAAGGTGACTATACTGATATAGAAGTTGGAAAACTTGCGTATGGTGCTAATTCTACATTACCAGTACGTATTAAGAGTATATGTAAAAATCTATTTGATGGAGAATTAGAATATGGATATATAGATTCGGCATTAGGAATAAACTCAGATTATGATACAGATACAGCTTTTAGAAGTAAAAACTATATCCCAGTTGAGCCTAACACTCAATATGTTTTAAGTACTCTTACTACAGCACCAAAATCTTTTACTTGGTTTTATGATGTAAATAAAAATGCAATATCTCGCACTGGAGGAATGAATAGAACAGCAGATATTTTCATAACCCCTGTTAACGCTAAATATGTTAGATTTACACTTTATAGCTATGATAACAAAACTTCTCGAGATAATGACATGAATGCACTAAAAGGAATATTACAACTTGAAAAAGCATCTTCAATGACACCTTACGAACCATACAAAAAAAGTGTCGTATATTTACCTCCTATCGGAAGAAGTGTAGGTAACGTGTATGATGAAATTAATGTTAGTGAAGGTGTGCATATTCAGAGAGTAATTGATGATGTTATTTTTACAGGTGCAGATATAGTATCATATCAAAATAATTTAACTAATGTTGATGTCGTAAAAATTAATATTCCAAGTGATATGAAGCTACCGACTAATAGTGTAGATGGTGAAACAAATGTATTTGGAAAAATAGAAGTACCATATCAAACTGATCCACCAGCAGATTATGTAGGTAAGTACAATACTAATATTAATAATAGATTTTGGTTTTTTGTACCAAAAGGAACATATACAGATTTAACAGATGCACAAGCTAATTTCCCATCACAAGCACTAAATTATCAGTTAGCTGAACCTATAGAAACCAAGTTACCACCTCAAATACTACAGGCCTATAAAGATGGAACTCTATACGTAGAAAATGCTTATAGAGATGTTGGATATGTTCAAGGTGGTAAAATACAAGTTGCTAATAATATACCTGTTAAGTCTTTAGAAAATGTATCTCTTATTGATAAAGATACTGGAGCTTTAACTACTATAGATTTAACTACTATTACTATAGATACTGATGGATTAGGTTTTACTGTTAGTGGTGGTACAGAGGGACAATATTACGAGTATGTAGCAGAATATGACAGTAGTTTGAGCACGATACCAACTATATCCGCAATAGTTGATAGTACTGTAAAAGATAATCTTAATAGCTTAAACAATTCTGTATCAAGCTTAAATAAAAAAGCTAATATGCAAGACAACCAAATTAAAATACTTAATAGTGAAGTTGATACCATGAAAGATGGGATGGGTAATTTATCAGATAATAAAGTTGATAAAATTGCTGGAAAAGGATTGAGCACTGAAGATTATACAACTACAGAGAAAAATAAACTTGCGGGAATAGCAACAGGAGCAAATAATTATATTCACCCTTCTACACACTCAGCTAGTATAATTACTCAAGATAGTAGTCATAGATTTGTAACAGATGCGGATAAAGTATCATGGAATAGTATTGGACAGCAAACAACCGGACAAGTAACTTATACAGATACTATTCCAGCTAACTCTGCACTAACAAAAACAATTCCTATTGGCACAGGGTATAAAGAGGGTAAATTGATATACAAAGATAATAATACTAATAGTGTTTTAAGAGGTATTGTGTTTTTCGATAATCTTACAAATACAGCTAAATCATCCATAACAATTGCTGATTCTGGTTATACTGGTGCATACCGTGCTGATTTTAGAAGCAAAATATTAGATTCATACTTAGGAGTTTTAGCTGATTACGAAAATAGTGTATTTGTTGATAATGCTTATATTAGTGGAAGTAATTTAATAATACTTTTCAGAAATACAAATACTTCTGTGTCTAAAAGTATAAAAGTTACGGTAGATTGGGAGGTTGTAAAATAATGATTATAATATGCGATAAAACCTCTAATCAAATAATTGAAAAACATAATTGCGATATAGATATTTCAAATTTTACTCTTTCAGAAAATCAAAATATATTTAAAATCGAAAATTTGGAATTACTCGAAAAAGTAAATACAAATAATTTAATAAAAGCAATTACAGCAAATAATGAAATTATAGATATAGAAGAAATAAAAGAAGAATTGAAGATAATAGAAAACCCTGTAATAGATGAAGAAAAAATAATGTTAGCTGAAACAATAGTTAGCTTCGATGAAAGATTAAGAAAACTTGAAGGAGGTATATAATATGTTTGAATATGTTGCAAATGCTTATATCATTTTGGTTAAGGCTGGGAAGTATATTCTAGATGAAAGCCAGAGGGCAAATGAAACTCAGAAAGTTGTACCTAGTGAATATGCCGTAGTTATAGCCGAAAAAATAGTAAGTAATATATAAATATTATCTAAAGGTACATTTAACGTAGCAAATAGGACCAACAAAAGGTTCTTTTTTTATACCCATTTTCAGAAAAGACATAAGAAGGTGATAGCTTGAATCCAGCAAATGAAAAACTACTAAATAGATACAAAATGTTATGTAAAAACAAAGGCCTTACTACTGAAAGTATTAAAGCTATACATTCAGACTTAACTGTTCTTCTTAGATTTTTAGGAGATAAAAACTTGAATGATGTAACAAATATAGATTTAGAGGATTTTCTACAATATTGCATGGAAGATAGGCAGAATGGACAGTATGCAATATCTAGAAAATTCAGCACTATAAATATGTTCTTCCAAACAATGATTAAAAAAGACTATTTAAATATCAAAAATCCCATGGATAAAATAGACAAAATAAAAATACATCCTCGACATAGAGATCCTTTAACAGAAAAGGAAATGGAACAGATATTTAAGTATTTAGAAGATGAAAATGATATAAGAGGATTAGCTCTATATTCCTTATTTTATTCTTCAGGATGCAGGCTTACAGAAATTTGGCAGCTAAATAGAAATAACCTAAATTTTAATAATAGACAGTTTAAAGTTATTGGAAAGGGGCAAAAAGAAAGGATGTGTGTTTTCTCTGAATATGCTAAACAAAATATTTTAAAGTACATAGAGTCTAGAAAAGATAATTTAGAAGCTTTATTTATTAGCAGAGAAAACAATAGACTTTCAAAAAAATCTATACAAGATAGTATAAAAAATATTGCTAAACGTGCTGGTATAACTAAGAATGTACATCCTCATATTTTACGTCACAGCGCGGGTTTTAGGTGTAGAAGGGCGGGTGTAGCTATAGAGAACATACAATTATTCTTAGGACATTCTGATCCTGGAGTAACCGCTCAAATTTATGCAAGAGGAAATCTTGCTGAAGTTCAAAATATTTTTGATGAAGTTTATTCTTAAAAGGAGCTGGTTGAATGACAACAGAATTATGCTTAGAAAAGCATAAAAGTATAGAAGAAAAAATAAAAGAACATGAGAATAGGCTAAATGGACATTCTAAAAGGTTAGACGATTTATCTGAGGATAGTCGAGAATATAAGGTCCAAATAAAAAATTTATGTAAACAGATAGAAGATTTAACAAAAACAATCAAATGGTTTATGGGATTATTGGGAAGCAGCTTTATAGGCTTCTTTTTTTATGCAATTCAGCAAGTAATATTTAAATAAAAAGGAGATGATGTTATGAGTAAAAACATGAAAAAAAGATTGAAAAATCCAATATTCATTATAGCTTTAGTGGGTGTTATTTATCAATTATGTCAAAAGTATGGAGTTAATATAGATGAGAACTTATTAAAAGATATTGTAGATATACTTAGTTATCTATTTATAGGAGTTGGGGTATATTCTACATTCGATAAGGAGGGTGAAACTAATGAATAAAACACATATTGTAATACATCATAGTGCAACAGATACAGGAGATATAGAATCCTTTAGACGATATCATATTTCTAAAGGGTGGCGTGATGTAGGTTATCATTATGTTATTAATAAAGAAGGTTCACTACAAAAAGGAAGAGTTGAAAATGATACTGCTGCTGCTTGTAAAGAAGCTAAGATGAATTACAAAGGTATACATATTTGTCTTACTGGAAACTTTGATAATTATGAACCTAATAACAATCAATTTGCAACATTAATTAAAATAGTAAATGACATAATGAAAAGACATAATATACCTACTAATAATATTAAGAAACATACAGATTATGCTCATTATAAATCTTGTCCTGGCCTTAAATTCCCTTGGACAAGATTTATAAATATTATGAAAGGAGAAATTAAAATGGAAGATAATGATCTAACATCTGCAATAAATAAATTAGTTGAAAAAGGTGTGATTGATAGTCCAAACTATTGGATCAATAATGGTACTTGGAAAAAAGAATATGTAGAACTTCTAATTAAGAAATTTGCGACATATATTAATTAAAACTACATATACTATATACAGACATCTTAGTTTTATCAGTTTACATAAATCAAGGGTACTCAATGCGAGTACCCTTTTATTTTTATTAATATCTTATTCCGAAACTAAAAATCTCTAACTTTTTCTAAGCCTAAATACTCTGAATAACCATTTTCAGGACTTTGTATATAAACACTATCAATACCTTGATACGTAGTAAAATTTTCATAAACCTTCTCACTTTTAAAGAAATATGTATATTCATATTTAATAATAACTTGAATAGTATCTTGTCTTTGAATATCTCCATAATTTTTAGTTATACGAACATATGCATTAAAATCAATGAAATAATTAACTTCTTTAGAATCAGCATTTGCAAAATACCAAGAATCTTCATCTTTAATTCTAAAGTCAACTGAATTAGCATTATATCTTTTAATTAGAAAAGCTTTTATTTTTTCTAAGTATTCTTTATTATCAGTATAACTACGAGCAGGAAAATCCTTTTCTAATTGTTCTTCTACTTTTATTCTTTCTGAAATTTCATCGTATTTATCCATAATTACCCCTCCTGAACTAAAATTTCAATTTACTTCGCATAATATACAGAACAGTCACTTTGATAATGTAATAACAAAAATGACTGTTTTCAAGCTTTTATTTCATATTAGTAAACTTATTATTTTTTTAGGTTTTTTATATTTTTCAGCATATCTTTTTTAGTTTTCACTTCTTCTTTAACTTTTATTTCCTCAGGCTGCACATTATTGGTTGTTAACTTTGTTATTAAACTTTTTATTTCTCCAATATCTTCTTTTTTAAGATCATCTATTTTATCAAATAGTAATTGTTTAGCACATGCTGTAAAACTTAATTCTCTCTTACCTCTATGCTCTTCTATAAATTTATAATATTCGCTATCCTCATTTATTTCTAACAATATCTTTTTTTTACTCATCTATATCATCTCCAAAATATTGTACTCCTACAGCTTGAAATATATCCGCATTTTTATATTCATCACCTTCTATAGTTACAGAATCTTTTTCAGAATGCTTAGGGAATATTTCTCTTATATGTTCCATTTTTATTAGCTTAGTTCCTCCACCCCTTAATGCTATATGATTTACAGTTCTCATTTTTATACCTTTGCTCTCTATCTCATTTATTAACTCTTCAAAATGTTTTATAATGCCTTTCTTAATTGCTTCTTTGCTATCCGCATCATGTGGTAGTCCATTCACTATTATATTGTCCGTTATATCTTCTATCTCAAAGTGCTCATTGTATATAGCTTCTAATTCTTCAGCTATTTTGTTTTTTAGAGTTACAATACCTTTTTCAGAGTGCTTCATATATTCTTGCATCATATCTCCATTTTCAATTAGATTTATGTTTGTATTTCTATATCCTAAATCTAATAATAGTGTTCTTGGAATTGATTCATAGTCAACTGAATAATTTTCAGGAAGAATAAAAATATTATCTTTATCTATAGTAAATTTCTTTTCAATATCATTTATCTTAATAGATATCTCATTCGCTATAAGTAAAGCTTTTAGATCTTCTTCATTTTTAGAAGTATAATGCTCATTCGGAAGCCCTGTAACTAATCTAATATTTGCATTATCTATCTTTAACATATCCAAAACTTTTGCTATTGCTGTGTAAATAGCTATTTTATTACTTTCTATAATTTTGTTTGAAGAATAGTCCTTTAATGTTCTAACCTTATCACCCACGATATATCTTTCATCCGCAAAGTATACTTCAAAAGAATTAGAGTTAGATGGCTTTTTAGTTCTTTCACCTTTCAAAACTAAATTTTCAAACTTAAAAGCTTTAATACCTTCACATATTACTTTTACAGAATTTTTACCAGCATCAATACTCATTATTACATTTTGCATTTAAAATCTCCCCTTAATAATTTTATAGTGTTTACTTAGTTATTGCTTAGTAGTATATAAACATAATATCATTTTATTAATTAGAGTTCAAGACCTATTTAGTATTTTTATAGTATTTACTTAGTTATTACTTATTATTTGCTTAGTTCGTTATTTTAATTATTATTTTTATATTAAACAAATATAATCCAATCCCTTTAATTTCTATATAGAGTTAAATCTCTATTTAATATCATAAAAACTTTTTAGGACAATGTAAGTTATACAAGCTATCTAGCATAACAATAACTATACGTCAAAACTATTCGTTAAGAGTGTTCGTTAGAGCGAACTATGTATATGGCTTATATACTACTAACGAATAGTCTGAGGGCGAATCATTAAGCACTACCGAAGCAGAAGAAGATGAAGAGGAAAGAGATAGATGAGATAGGCAAGTTTGTATAAGTATAAGGGGGTATGTACATTATGAGTAATAATAATCTTTTAGAATTAGGAGCATTAACAGCTAGTACAGGAGTTATAACAACAGCTTTTGTATCTACACTAGCCATACCTATATTAGTTCCAGCTAGTCTTATAAGTTTAGGTGTAGGAGCTATCGCTATGCATTTTACAGATAATAATATTAATTGGGATAAATTTTTTAAATCTGTAGAACTAAAAAACAAGTTAGACCAATATCCTTTATTCCAAGAATCTAAAGAAACAAAAAACGGTTTAATATATAGATTTGCACTACCATTAGGAATTAATGTAAATGACTTTATAAAACAAAAAGATAATATCGAAGCTATGCTTAATAACAAAGTAAATATAACTTACAACAATAAATGTATCTTTATAGAAATTGTATCTGTTGCACTAAAAGATAAATATGACTTTGAAATTATAAATAATAAAAAAATAAACTTAGGCTATGCTCTTGGAGAAGATCTTGTGTCTATAGATTTAGATTCTACAGAGTGTCACACTTTAATCAGTGGTATTACTGGAAGTGGTAAATCTGTATGTCTTAATACTATAATTACTCAATTATCTCTACAGAATAAAGAATTGTGGCTAAGTGATCTAAAAGGTGGGGTAGAACTTAAAAAGTTTGCTAAACTAAATAATTGTAAATATTTCTGTAAGAGTGAAGAAGAAACAACAGAAATGTTATTCAAAATTCAAGAAATAGTTAATACTAGATACAATTTGCTATTTGAAAGTGATTGTAATGATTATAAAGAATATAACAAGAAATATAACAATAAAATGTATCCGCTAGTTGTTGTAATAGAAGAATATGTTGCCCTTATGGATAACAAGGTTACAAATACACTTCTTATAAAACTTTTAGCACTGGCCAGAGCTTGTAATGTTAAATTTATTCTTACAATACAAAGACCTTGCTCCAAATCCCTAGACAGCCGAATTAAAGCTAATATTCCTAATATAATAGCTTTTAAAACTCAAAATAATGTTAATAGTAGATTAATATTAGATCATGATAAAGCAGCTTATTTGAAAGGCAGAGGGCATGGTATAGTTAGACATAATAATCAAGAATTAGAATTTCAAGGATTCTTTATTACAGATAATCAAATAAAGAAACTACTTAAAGATAAATTTATTAAAAAATCAAATAACATAACAAAGAAAATAGATAGTAAGAAAAATAAAATAATAACTCTTAATCCTCCTAAAGAAAATGATAATTCAAAAACTGATACAGAAAAAACAGGTCCAGGTATAGTAAAGGATTTAGACTTTTTAGATAAGTTGTAGGAGGTGCAGAATGTATCAAATTACTAAGAGAGATCAGTTAATGCTAGACTTTTTAAAAGAAGTTAAAATTGCTAAAACTTTTACACTGTCAGATATGTTTTATCCTTCTTTGAGAGTTGCTCAACGTAGGTTAAAGACTTTATATGATAATAAAGTTATAAAACGATATAGAGAATATGTGGGCCAAGAATATATATATTATATAGATAGAAAACCAAATCAAACAAAACACAGTTTATTACTTACAGACTTTATAAGAGAGTTAAATAAAATTAATAATATTGAGATAATAAAAGTTAAAAAAGAACTAACATTAAGCAATGTAAGAGCAGATGGATTTGTAGCTTTTAAATATAATGAAAATACTTATATAGCTTGTATTGAGATAGAAATAAGTAATAATAAATTCAATACAAAAAAATATGAAGAGCTATATCTAAGTCAAGACTACAAAAAATATTTACCTACATTTCCCATAATATTAGGAATAACTAATAAAAAAATAGAATCTAGTAAATATTTTGATGTACTTAAAATTAAAACAGATTTTAGTAATATGAATGATTTATTAAGTAAGTTATAGTCAATACTATGTACCAAAGAGGTGGTAAAATGGCTAGAGGATTCGGAACTTTTTTAACTGGAGTTACTAAAATCGCTATAAAACAACATAAGAAGAATCAAAAAAATAAACCTAAAATTAAAGATTCTACTGAAGTAACAGATCATAATATAACTTTAGAAGAATTTAATCAAAAGTATAAAGAATTTTTAGATGCAGCTAAAAAAATCGACTATAAATTATATTTACAATCAGAGCATTGGAAATATTTTAGAGATAGAGTTTTAAAGAATCATAAGGCTTGTACTAGATGTGGAATTAAAGGTGCTAATCTACAATTACATCATAAATCTTTCGGGTATGGGCAGAAGGGCCGAGAAAACTTTGATAGCATAGAAGTAGTATGTAAGAATTGCCATCAATCAAAACATAATAAAGTATTTAATTGAAATAAGATGCCACTATAGGCATCTTTTATTTTGATTTAAATTTATTTAGATTGACATTTTTGTTAAATAGTTTTAGAATTAGAATTAAGAAGTTACAAAAAATTAAATAAGCTCAGCTACTTCAAAGGACGGCAATCCTAAGAAGTTGCACGATTGGTTACTCGAACTAACCAAACGCACAGAGAAAAATCTCAACTGAACTATTTATTAAGTATAGTATACAATCTAAGCTTAATTTATTCAAGTATTTTTAAGAAATTTTGTGCGGATGTAATATATTTACATATAACGAACGTTAGCGAGTAATATTGCTAACGTTTTTTTGTGCATTCAATCAAGGTTTTTTGAAGCATTTCGGTTAACCTTTATTAAAACCGAAATAGGAGCAGGTATCTCCAACGTTAATGAAAACACTACCCCTATAGTATGGACAAGCCTTCTACTGTCCTCTATTTGTAGGTGAGAGCAACCATTAATGGCTCGGGTGGTACTATGTAGTCTTTAGGGACTAGGGTACACAAACAAACCGTAAGGAGCATATAAGGGCATGGTTTTATATGTGAAAAGTTTGTGTATAGTGAAAACTACTAATTTGTAGAAGGCAAATGAAACGACTGAATGACTGATGGGCATACATTTGACAAGTTAGCTTCTATACACGATTAAGACAGTTGTTTTCTTCGTGTATAGGGGCTAACTCTGTCCATTCACTCCCTCATTCCCTCTAAGCATCTATTAAAAACCTTTCATAGTCAATACTTATTCCAAATTAAATTATAAAAATGGTAAAGAGTTATTACCTTAAAAGAATAATTAATGCAATTAAAAAAAAGAGTAGAAATCTTCTACTCTTTTAATGCTGTTAATGAATAAATTAGATACATATTTTACTAAAAAGTTATTCCTACTTCCAAAAGTTTTGCTTGCGCATTATTAATAGAATCAGTTCCCTGCATATATAATTGAGTAGCTTGATTTATTTTATCAACATCCATATTGTCTACTCCTTCACCGAATATATCCATAGCTTTATCGTATTTGCTAAAAGCATCTACAACATCGGTATGTACATTCTCCATTTTTGATGGTGGAGCAATGTCCTTAATTTGTGTGTAACAATTTTTTATAATACCCATATTCATAGCCATATTTAAAATAAAATCTTGATCCATTAGAAGTGAAGGATTTTCTCCCATTTGAGTACAACATTTACTGAAATTATCATTTGCCTCTACAAACTCACTTATTACTTCATTAACACTTGCCGCATATTCACTTACTTCATTTGAATTTGAATTTGTATTAATATTATTATTTGATGATTCATTAATTGGAGTTTTAGCACTAACCTCTTCTGCTTGTATAGGCTCATTATTAACCTGTTCCATATCTCTTCCAGAAGTAATAGCGCCTAAAAAGCATAAAACTACAAATCCAATAACTATCCATTTGATATTCTTTTTCACTCAAAATACCCCTTTCTTATGTATATTCAATACAATTATAACATTTTTTACCTCTAAATAGTAAAAAAGACTATCTCAAGATAGTCTTAAATCAATATAATTGCTTTTTAACTTTGTTTATTATATTTTCAAACTCTTTCAAAAATGTAAAATTATTTTCTTTCAAACAAAACTTAGCAGCTAAAAGTATTTTATGGTCTAAATTTATAAAATCAGAACTTTTTTGAGTATTTTTTTCTAATCCTAATAATTTCAAAGCTTTCTCTGTTAGAATAAGAGTTCTTGGAAGGGTAGGCTCTTGACATAGATAACCTTCTTTTTTTAGTTTTTGAATATGAGAATGCACTGTAGAAGGAGATTTCAAACCAACTAACTCACAAAGATCTCTAACAGTAGGAGAGTATTCATTTTTTTGCATATACTTGTACATTTCATATAATATCTGAGTTTTTGAATCCAAATGTCACACCTCTTTTATGTATTTACTCATAATTATATCATGATAATTTAATTCTATTTGCTATTCTTTTCATTATATCTTTTTCATTGTCTAATATAATAAAATCACTTCTACACATTAAAAAATCTATAGAAATATCTAATTTATCGGCAATATGACGTAGTGTTTGTATATTCATGCATCTTCTGCCTGTTTCATACTCTTCGTATCTTCTTACATTTATTCCGAAAAAATCAGAAAATATTTTTCTATCTAATTTTAAAGATTCACGTATAAATTTCAACTTTATTCCTGTTAATTTTGGCAATTTCGACACCCCTTGACAAATATTATATAACATAGTTTCGGCAGAATGCCGTGGTAATATATTCTAATTAGCGGATATAAATATTTGCATTTAGCAATAATCTATTATTCATAATTATGTTTAAAATATTCTAATTACTAGACTATATTTAAATTAAATTTATGCAATATAAATTTGATATTCATAAAAAAATATTGAATTTATATAAAAAAATAACGGCAGAGTGCCGAAATAAAAATAACTTTAAACCCAGTAATTGCAATATATTGACATGTTTTAAACGAAGATATATAATACAGGCAAGTAGTCAAAAAGACCTATTCAGAAAGGGAAGTGGACAGTATGCTTAGAAAAAAATATACAACAATTGAATACAATTATTGTGCAATTACACTTAGTTGATGTATAATTATTAATATACCGTTTATCGAACACTTATCGAACACTTTTGTTGATAAGTTGCAAATAATGTGGATGAAATGTGGATAAGATGTGGGTAATTTACAAATGTATTATAGGGAGGCAGAGGGAATATGAAAGAAAAATTAAAAAAACTAGAAAAAGTAATTAATAGTATAACTTTAGAAGAAAAAAATATTTTTATAAAAAAAATAATAGATTTAAATATAGAGGAATTGAAAAAAAGTAGCTAATAATTTTAGCTACTTTTCTTTGATTTTATTTATTAATTCTGCTGCTTCTAAAATTTTATCTAAAATTTTATCTAAAGAATCACCTTTTAAATCTACACCTTTATTTTTCATACCTGCTACAAAATCTTCTACAAACTCATATGCTCCATTCACATTATCGTCTATATAATCAAGTCTGGTTAATAAATTTCTTAAAGAAATGTCTGTTGCATCTGCAACTTTTTGCAAAGTATCAATAGTTGGGAAAATTGGTTTGCTACTTCTAGGATCAACTCCTTTTTGTAACTTATCTATATATGTGTGGCTTAAACCACACTTTTGAGAAAATTCTCTTAAAGTTAAATTGTGTTTCTCTCTATATTCTTTTATGTATAATCCAAGTTTATTTTCATTCATATTCAAACAACTCCTTCGTTTCAATTGTATACTAAAGTTTACAAAAATTAAATAATGTTTTTGAAAAAATATTGTAAATTATAGTTGACAAGCTTATGTAAAACATAGTATTATTAAGATGTAAACTTTGGTTTACTGAGAGGAGGAATATATTTGCATAACAACATAAGACAAATTAGAAATAAAGCAAATTTATCACAACAAAAATTAGCTGATAGCGTTGGAATATCAAGACCATATTTATCTGATATTGAAAGAGGTAAAAAAAAACCTAGCGTGGAAATAGCAGCTAAAATATGTAATACACTAAAATCAAAATTTGAAAAAGTTTTTCCAAATAACAGTAAACTATAATATACAACATATATAAATTATAGCATTTATAACTTTGAAATGTTATGGGAAAACATGGTATACAAATCAGTTAACCTTAGTTAAATTATAACTTGTATGGAGGAATTTGGTAATGAACTTTGATAACACAAATATTTATAAAAAAGCACGTGAAATTGCAGGTCTTACACAAGAAAGTGTAATAGAACTGCTGAAAGATGAAATTTCACTTCGAACTTTACAATACTATGAAAGTGGAGAGAGGATTCCTAGTTCTACAAGAGTAAAGCAACTAGTTAAACTCTATAATGCAGAATGGCTGGGATACATGCATTTGCAACAAAACGATGATTTAGGAAAAATAGTTCTTCCTAGTATCGATTTAAATACTCTAAGTCTCAGCGTACTTAATTTTCAAAAAGAGTATACAGACATAGATGACATAAAAAAACGAATGGTAGAAATTGCCTGCGATAATAAAATAGATGAACATGAAGAAGAAGAATGGAATGATGTAAAAAAAGAAATAAATGAGCTAATATCTGCTGCATTTTCACTATATTTAATAAAAAGTAAGAATTTAGACGGTAGGGGTTAGCTTTAAATAGTGTTTTCACGTGATTGCCGACTGAAAATAATACTTTTAGGGTGAATTTAGGACAAACTTACACTACAAGGGAAAAGAGGTCTTAAAATGCAATTTAGTGGCTTGTTCCATAAGAAACAAAAAAATAAAAAAGCTTCCAGGTGGGCTGGAAACTTAAAGTTAAAAGCTTTTAAAATTTAATTATGTATTAATTATATCACAGATTAGGAGTAACGGATGAAAAAATATATAGGAATAAGATTCATTTTAGTAATAATAGCAGTAGTTGCAATAATGACATTTAAATAAAGTGAGGTGGGGGAGAAAATGAAATATACAATACATGGTTTTAGTCAACAAAGACTTATAGATCTTGGATTAGATATTACAGATACTTTAATATTAAGGTATTTTGTAGATTTTAAAGATAGCGGAAATATGAAAAAAGAAATGTTTGATGGAGAATTTTATTATTGGGTTCGATATGAAAAATTAATGGAAGAACTTCCGATACTAAAACTCACTAAAGTAGACAGCATATATAGAAGATTTAAAAAGTTAGCTAAAGCTGAAGTTTTAAATCATAGAACTAAAAAAAATAACGGAGTTTATTCTTTTTATAAATTAGGAATTAATTATTATAGTTTAATTTCAAACGGAAATAACAAGTCGGATTTGAATCCGAATGATACGGATATAAATCCTAAGCCATACGGATTCAAATCCCGAACAAAAAATTCTTCTACTAAAGATTCTTCTACTAATATAAAACATATGTGTGTTTACTCTGATGAGTTCGAAGAATTTTGGAAGATATACCCTAGAAGAAAAGAAAAGAAAAAAGCATTTAAGGCATGGAACACTCTTCTAAAAGATAAAGTTGATAAGGTTAATATAAAAGACTTGATGAAAGCAGTTGAAAACTACTCTAAAGATTGTAAGGGGAAAGAAGAAAGATATATAAAACATGCTGCTACATTCCTTGGACCTAATAGACCTTTTGAAGATTACTTGCATAGTATGGAGCATAAGCAAGAATTTAAAAGTGCAAGTCCAGCACATAGGGAACTATAGGAGGGTTGGATATGAAGAATATTGATTTAGAACAAACTACATTAGGTTGCTTTTTATTAGATGCAGCTGCTGTAGAAGAAATAGAGTTGCTTGATGAAGAAGATTTTACACTTGAAATACATAAACAAATTTTAAAAGCAGCTAAAGAACTTAAAACAGAAGATACAGCGGTAGACATTAACACTTTATACAGCAAAATACCTAAGATGGATATATCGTATATAACAGGACTTGTTACATGTGTTTCATCACCTAAAAACTATACAAGCTATGTGAAAGAGTTAAAGAAAGTAACTAGACAGAGAAAATTAATCCAACTAGCTAGAAAAATAGAAGATGATCCATCAAGAGAAAATTTAATAGACGAAGTTGAATTAGATATTTACAATCTCAGAGAAAGCTCAGGAGTAAAACAAATACATGACAGCAAAGAGTTAATGTTTAAGGTTTTAGATGAAATAGAAGAACGTGGAAGGATTGAAGGTATAAAAGGTTTGGACACAGGTTTTGAAAAGGTTAATGAAGTTTTAGATGGATTACAACCAGGATATGTATTGATAGGCGGTAGACCTGGTATGGGGAAAACTTCAATTGCCCTAGATATGGCAAGACATACAGCTATAAGAGAAAAATCAAATGTAGCAATATTCAGTTTGGAAATGACTAAGGAGCAAATATTAAAAAGAATGTTAATACAAGAAACATTGATACCAAGCGAAAAAATATACAAAGGCAAACTAAATTCAGACGAATGGGCTAAAGTACATGAAGCTGCAAATGTAATATATAACTCAAATATTCACATTACAGATGATGTATATACAATTACAGAAATAAGATCAAAATGTTTGAAATTAAAAAGAACAAAAGGCTTAGACCTTGTAATAATAGATTACCTTCAATTGGTACAAGATGGAGAAGGAAACACAGAAAATGAACAGTTGGCAAGTATATCAAAAAGAATAATGCAACTATGGAAGAAGTTAGAATGTCCAGTAATAGCAATAGCACAATTAAGTCGTTCATGTGAAGCCAGAGCAGATAAAAGACCTTTAATGTCAGATTTCAGAGGTTCTGGACAGTTAGAACAAGATACTAATTTAGCAATTTTAATGTATAGAGACGAATATTATAACGCAGATAGTAAAGAAAAAGGTATTGCAGAAGCTATTATAGCTAAAAATCGTTTTGGACCAACTGGAACTATAAAAGTTGGATTCTTAAATGAAATGACAAGGTTCTTAGATTTGAAAAAAATGGCATGGAGATAACAAATAGCTTCGCATAAGTAAGCATAAGCGAATAGGGGGAGTAAATCAAATGATTAGAGATATTTATACTGGTATTCCTTGTTGGGAGATAGAAGAGGAATATGCCAAAAGAATTAAAAGTTTTGTAAGTGAAAGTCTTGTAACTTATAAACTATCAAGTGAAGAACTTGAAAAATATAGAAACATGAAAATAGAAAAAGAACCTAAACCATCTATGCTTGGAATGATGTCTATGAGAAGAAAAAAAATAAAAGTAGGGGCTTAATATGATAACTAAAGCTAAACTGAAAAAAATAAGACAAGATGTAAGATTAGGACTTACTACAGAAGAATTATCTAAAAAGCATAATATAAGTTATTGCTCGGCAAGAAATTATAGAACTAACTATCGTAAAGCTTTAAAAAAACAAAAGGAGATGGGGTTGTATGCATAGAGTAACAATTCAAGATATATCGATAGAAGCTGAAAAGGTAAGAGAAAAACTTGGGTGTGGGATACAAGAAAGTATAGATATAGCACTAGAACTTTTGAATGTTAAAGATTTAAAAAAAATAATAATTTTGTAAAAAAAGGTGGGGATTATATG
>NZ_BDQY01000028.1 GCF_002724055.1 Tepidibacter mesophilus
CTGAAACATTTATACATACCTCCTTGTATTTTTTTGTGTAGGAACTTAATTATAACAAGGTTTTGTATAAATGTTTTTTTATTTTATTCAAATGGAAATTTATTGAAGTATTTTTGCACTATTATAGTAATTATTATAATATGTTATATTCTAACAGAAATGAATTTCTAATAACTATAAAAGCCATGAAGGTTTGAAAGGATAATGTATACCTTTTTTTCTTCATGGCTTATTTTATTTCAAAAGGGGGATTTAAAAATGGATAAAAAATTTTTAGCATTAGGGTTATCAGTATTTATATGTTTAAGTGGACTTATAGGGTGTGCCAGTGTCGATACTAATAAAGAAGACGTAACACAACAAGTAGAACAGTCTGTAGGTGAATCTTTAAAACTTGATTTTATTCAAACAAATAGGCACGATGATAGTATTAATAAATTTTCAATGATATATGATACAAAGCCAAAAAATTCTTTAGCTGTTACAAATGCAATGATAGAGATGATGCTATCACTTGGTCTTGAAGATAGAATGGCAGGAACATCTTATGCTGAAAATAATGTTCTAAACTCATTAAAACCAGCCTATGAAAAAGTACCTGTAATGAGCAAAACTTACCCTTCTAAGGAACAAATTGTTGCAAACGGAGTAGATTTTATCATTTGTTGGGGAGGAGACTTTAATGAAAAAGGAGTTGGCAGCATAGACTGGTTAAATGAAAATAATATAAAAGCATATATACCTAGATCAGTAGAATCAAATGCTACAATTGATAGTATTTATGAAGATTTTAATAACCTTGGAAAAATATTTAATGTTGAAGATAAATCGCAAGAGATAAACGATAAAATAAAATCTAAATTAAATGAAGTAACTTCAAAAATATCTAATGTAGATAAAAAAGTAAAAGTAATGGGATATGATTCAGCAACTAAAGGTGCCGTAGTAATTGGTAGTGGAATTAATAATGAAATAATAAAATTAGCACAAGGTAAAAATGTATTTGATGATATAGATAAAGCATACCCAGAAGTAACTTGGGAAGAAGTAGTTAACAGAAATCCAGATGTTATGATTGTTTTAGAATATTCATTAGAAACTGGCGGACAAACATTTGAACAAAAAGTAAAAGAATTAAAAGAAAACCCTGCTCTTCAAAATGTAAATGCAATTAAGAATAACCGATTTATAAAATTGGAACTTGTAGAGCTTTACCCAGGAGAAAGAGTACCTCTAACAGTTGAAAAATTAGCAAAAGAATTCTATCCTGAAAAATTTTAAAGGGTGATTTGAATGGAAAGTGTGTTAGAAAACAAAAAATATAAAAATATACTATTTAAATTTATATTTTTATTAATAACTTTGACATTAATAGCAGTTGCATGTATAACTTTTGGTTCAGTACATATTGATGTAGATATAACATATAAATCTTTAATAAATTGCTTACTTAATAAAGAAGTATTTACACCTACTTGGGATGTTAATATAGAAAATATAATATATAAGATTAGACTTCCAAGAATACTTCTATCTATAATATCAGGGGGGGCACTTGCCCTCGTTGGAGTCTTAATGCAAACATTAACTAGAAACTCTTTAGCCGACCCATATATACTTGGAATTTCTGCGGGTGCATCTTCAGGTGCAACTATAGCTATAGTTCTAGGTGCTTTTAGTTTTTTAGGGTCTACGCAATTAGCAACAGCTTTTGGTGCATTTTTAGGAGCACTACTTTCTTCATATTTAGTGTTTAATATATCAGGAGTTACTAGGATATACTCTAAAACCAGATTAATACTTACAGGAGTTGCTATATGTTCAATTTTTGAATCTATTACTACTTTTGTAATAACTTATGCAAAAAATGATAGTCTTGTTAAAAATGCTGTGTTTTGGAGTATTGGAAGCTTATCTGGTTCAAATTACAATCAGGTTAAATTGTCATTAGTTGCACTAATATTAATTATTAGTATATCAATGTTTTTAAATAGAGATTTAGATGCAATGCTTCTAGGAGAATCTGTTGCAAAAAATATAGGGATAAATACTAAGCTTATAATACGATTTATAATGCTAGCTTCCACTTTGTTAACAGGAACAATAGTAGCTTTTACAGGAGTAATCGGATTCGTTGGATTAATAGTTCCTCATATTGCAAGATCATTAGTAGGATCTTCTCATAAAAAGCTAATACCTTTTTCTGTTTTAATTGGAGGAATACTTTTAATTATAACTGATACTATGGCTAGAACTCTTTTGTCTCCAGAAGAAATACCAATAGGGGTAATCACTGCTTTTCTAGGTGGTCCATTCTTCCTTTTACTTATAAGTAAGAATTCTTATCAGTTTGGAGGTAAGTAATGAAATTAAAAATAGAAAATTTGAAATATGATATAGGTTCAAAAAAACTTTTAAAAGGAATAAATTTAGAAGTTAAAAATGAAAGCTTTGTAGGATTAATAGGTCCTAATGGCTGTGGAAAAACAACACTTCTTAAAAATATATATAGATATTTTTCTCCAAAAGAAGGAGTAGTATATATAGATAACAAAAATATATATGGTTTAAAAAACAAGGAACTTTCTAAAATTTTAGCAGTAGTAATGCAGGAAAACAGTATGGAATTTGATTTTACTGTAAAAGAAATAGTAACAATGGGTAGATTCTCATCTGTTAGAAGATTTTCAAATGTAGATAATAATGATGAGTACCTTATTGAAAATTCTCTTAAACATGTAGGTATGGATAGATATGCTCATAGAAGTTTTCTTAGTTTATCTGGAGGAGAAAAGCAAAGAGTTATGATAGCCATGGCACTATGCCAGAACACAGATTTTATAATACTGGACGAACCAACTAATCATTTAGACATTAAATATCAGATAGAAATAATGTATATGCTAAAAAAGCTTGGAAAAACTGTATTCACAACCATACATGATATGAATATAGCTTCTTCATATTGCGATTATATATATGTTATGAGTCAAGGAAAAATAGTTCGCCATGGAACAATAAGTGAAGTGTTTACACAAGATATGTTTAGAGAAGTATTTAATGTAAATGCTTATATACATACAAATCCACATAATAACAAACTGAATATAAGTTATCTACAATCGAGTTAAATTAAATTTTAGTATATTTATTAAAAAGTACACGAATAATAGGAATTATTCCAATTATTCGTGTACTTTTTAAAATTTTATAAACTTTAAATTATATCTGACTACGGCTTTTGCCATAGACGTCAATCTTGAAAAAGTATTTAAGATATCTTCTCTTGTTTTTTATCTCTCATTAAAAATATCATTAATAAAGATATTACTACAGCAATAATCGAAGCCTCTATTGCATACCTCATAGCTTCCAAATATGCATCTCTTTGAACTACTCCTAATATTGTACTCAAATTATCTTTAACCATGTTATTAAAGGGTGTTATCTGTTCTGATCTATAAGCATATCCAAAATTCAATTGGTTTTGAATCAATGTAGTCATAATAGTTATACTAAGCGCTCCCGAAATCTGTCTTATTGTGTTGGATAAAGCTGAGGCCCTAGTTATCAAAGCTGTAGGTACAGCATTCATTCCAGCTGTACTTATTGGCATCATTGCTAATCCTAATCCAAATCCCCTAAGAGTTAACATCCATGTTATAGAATTGGCACTGGAATCCATGTTTATCTTACCTAATAAAAGGTATGAAGCAATTCCTAATAATATCATGCCAGGAACAACTACAGGCTTTGCCCCTATTTTATCAAATAGTGCCCCACTTACTGGCATCATGAAACCTACTGCAATGGCTGAGGGAAATAATATCATACCTGTTTGCATCGGGGTATACCCTCTCATATTTTGAAGAAATAATGGCAATACATAAGTTCCCCCCATAAGAGCAAAGGTAAGTACGCAAGTAATTCCTTGACTTAGTGAAAACTCAGGTATTTTTAAAACTCTAAGCTCTAAAAGAGGGTTTTCATGAGTCAGCTCATTAACTATGAAAAATATTAAAGATAGAATTCCTATAGTCATAAGTATTGCATTTTTAGGGTCTGACCAGTCTATAGTAGATCCTTCTCCTAAAACATATAGAATTGATACCATTCCTACAGTCGAGGATACGAATCCCAGATAGTCAAAATTCTTTATCTTTTTCATAGGAGAATCTTTTAAAATAATCCAAGCTAACACTACGCCTATTATTCCTATTGGTATATTTATGTTGAAAATCAATCTCCAATCTAGATGCTCAATTATATACCCACCCAAAGTTGGACCTATAGTAGGTGCTGCCATAGACGCTATTCCCCAAAATCCCAAGGCTAATCCCCTTTCCTCTTGAGGGAATGTTTGATATATTATAGACATGCCTATGGGCATAATCATCCCTCCACCAATGGCTTGGATTACCCTAAATATTATCATTGACGTATTACTCCAAGCAAAGCCACAAAGAAGCGACCCTACTGTAAACATACTTAAAGCGAATATATATATCCTTTTATTTCCAAATATATCAGCTAAAAATCCTGTCAGTGGTATAATTGAACCTAAGGCCAAAGTATATGATGTTAATATCCATTTGACCTCATCTAGCGAAACTCCAAATACAGCCATCATCTTCGGTATGGCTATATTTACAATACTACTATCCAGAATAGACATAAAAGTCCCTATAATTACTACAAAGAGGGCTAACCATTGTTCTATTTTTCTATCTTTTGTACTATTCACAGTACCCCTCCTACTTCTTTAAATGTATTTTCACCACTGAATTAGTTCCTGGAAGTATTTTATATCCTTGATCTTCAATACTGATTTTTATAGGTACTCTTTGTACTGTCTTAGTAAATGTTCCACCTGAGGAAGCTGGAAGAAGTGAAAAGCTTGAATTTGCTGCTAAACCTACAAAAGTAACTTTTCCTTTAAACTTTATGCCTTTAAACTCATCTATAGTTATGTCTACCGTCTGACCCGCTCTTATACTTCCTATTTTCTTTTCTTCTATATTAGCACTTATATATAGTTTCTCTGGATCTACTATATATCCTAAAGCCTGCCCTGGAGAATAAGTTTCTCCTATATTAGCCTGTTTTTTCACTATTACTCCTTTTTGCGGAGCTCTAACTATAGCTTTTTCTGGATTTTGATCTTCAATCTCTTGTCTTCCTAGTATTTGTTCCTTTATTACTACATCTCCTTCTTCCATACTTATATCTAAAAGTTTTCCTGTTCCCTTAGGACTTACTTTTATCAAGTCTCCAGTTACTCTTGCATCTTCTGTAGATACATAATTTATACTTTCATACCAATAGAAACTGGATATCCCTATAATGGAGGCCACTATTATGCACAATAATCCTATAAGTATGTGTTTTCTCTTTTCTTTCATAATTTTTTCTCTCCTATTTCTTTAGTCCTATTTCAGCAAACATCCCTACTTTTATATTCTTATCCTTTTCAACTACAGCTACTTCTACATCCAAACCTTTACCACTATTATCTAAACTCTGACTTAACAGTGTAACAACTCCTTCATACTCTTTATTTGAATAATCTGGAACTTTCACTAAGACCTTATCCCCTTTTTTAATTTTACCCAACAATGATTCTGGAAGTTTGGCTTCTACCTTTACAGCCCCTTCCCCTTGAATCGTGAACAGTTTCATTCCTGGGCTTGCCAATTCTCCAAGTTGGATTTGCTTGCTAGTAATTATTCCTTCATAGGGTGCTTTGATTATTCCGTTATCTAATTGAGCCTTTACACTTTCTAGCGCTGCTTGAGCTTGCTTCAATTGAGATTCTCCAACTTTTAAGTTTTCCTTAGTTTCTCCTGAGTTTAGCAAATCTAATTGGGCTTGAGCTGAAGTTTCTTGAGATATTGCCCCTTGTAATTGAAGTTCTGCAATTTCTAATTGCTGTTTTGACATTGCCCCCGATTCATATAATTCTTTATCTCTATTATAATTTGCTTTTGCTATTTCTTTAGATTTCTGTGCATTGTCTAAAGCTGCTTTAGCTTGAGTTTTCTGTTCAGATCTTGCTCCCACTTTAATCTTATCGTAGTTCGCTTGTGCCAAAGCTACTCCTGCCTCTGCTTGGCTTAGTTGAGCTTCGAGCTCTTTCGTTTCTAATTTCAAGATAGGTGTACCCATCTTTACAGTATCTCCTTCCTTAACAAAAACTTCTGCTACCTTTCCTGAGATTTTTGTAGATATGTCTGAATCTACAATAGAGTTTATCCTTCCTGCCATTATATAGGCAGGCTTATCTGCATCATTTTTATATTCTGCCTTTGAATATTCATTTGTAGAACAACCTGTTAATAGCAATAATCCACTTATTACTAAAATGAAAACATTTTTCTTTCTTCTCATTTTTTTCTTACCTCAATTCTTTGCTTTTTTCTTCTAAAACTTGTCTTAGTGATTCTAAGTTTTCACTTAAATCTGTCCACCACTTTTCTGGCAAAAGTATTTCTGAGTTTTTCATTACATCCAATAATTTTTCATGAGTCATTTTAGCTTTTTCCATAGCTAATTTACCTAGTTTTATGAATACTATCCTTCTATCTTTTTCATCTCTAACTCTTTCTACATAACCTCTTTCCACTAGTCTATCCACAACTCCAGTAAGGGTACTAGCTGAAATACCAATTTCTTTGGCCAAGTCTGTAGCCTTATACTCATGTTTTTTTAGCATAAATAAAATCATAATTTCAGTTTTAGAAAGACTATCTTTTTCCATAACTCTTACAGCACTGCTTATTATATTTTTATGTATTGTGAAAATTTGACTTATCACTTTAGCCCTTATATCTAAATCTTTTTCATCTATATTTTGCATATCATTCTCCTTTTTTATTTCGAAATCGAATTATTCGTTTGCGTATTATATTTTACCTGTTAAAAATATAATTGTCAATTTTTTCTTTTGCCATTATTTTATAAAATAATTACTTACTATACTCCACAAACATAAGATAATAAATAATTCTTTTAATTTTTTATGTTAGGTATATAATCAAACCACAATACATATTAATATATTTTTACATGATTTATATTAATATAAAAACTACAATTTGTAAGTAACAGATATGAAAAGTTGTTAATATAGGGAGATGAGGAAATGCTTTTAATAATTAGTGCTATTGCTACGTTAATTATTACAGCAATAGCAGGATATTTAGGTAAAATTAAGGTTAAGAATTCAATGGAGTTAGTGAAATAAAGTCGTTTTTCTCGTATCAGCCATGGTTTAATTTATTCAGCGATGGGGTATTTGCAGATTTAGGATCAGTAATTTCAACAATTGTAGGAGTTCTATCGACTCAAACATATTTTCAATCAATTATGGTAGGTAAATATAGTAATAAATAATAATGATTCAATGATACTTGACTGGGGATTTATTTCTATGGTATTTAGAGCAGGGCCAATCGCTGCTACAATATGGATTTTATTAGGCTTTGAAAAACTTAGTTCAATTTATATCGCATTATCTTCAAGTTTAATAGTACTTTTTTTATCTTTAAAAAAATCCAAAAAAAATCTCTCAAATTCTTAATTCGAGAGATTTTCGTCTTGAAAACTATACATACTACTTAATACTTCATTAGTTAAATATTCAAGAAAATGTTGCAAAATTTTACTATAATTTTTTATCGTGTTATATATATGAATCAACTTTTATTTATTAAACATTCTTTCAATAAAGACTTTATCTAATCCTCAAATTACATATCATTTTTACTGATAATCAAATGATTAAATAGATAGATTTATCCAACTATGCTATGGAAGTCAAATCTAGTTCAATACTATTATCTTCTTTAAAAATTAAAAATGCTATTAATTCTTCAGTATATTCACTTTTATTGCTTTTCATAATTTTATTATCCTGAGTTATATACATACATTCTTGTAAAAACTTAAATTGTTCATTTTCATCAGAATAAATAATCAAGTTTTCAAAATTAAATAATTTTATTATTTCTTTAATTTTTAAATTATATTTTTTAATGTACTGACTAGTTTTTTCATTTTTTTCTATGTTGTCTAAGTTAACGTCCACTATACATCCCCCTTTTGAATAATCAAATATTATAAATCTATTATATAAATATTATTGACATTATTTAGATTGTGATATACTTAAATATTTATTAAATAAAAAATTTATAATCCTTTATAATCACAAAACTAATATAAATGTTATATAAAGAAGGATGCAATTGAAGATTATTCTTTTTTTATCCATTTCATTACATATTCTATAAATCCAGAATCCTCATTTTGTTGCTCTTTTTTGATTATAAATCCACAATGTTTATAAAAATTAACCGAAGATCTATTCTCAGTATAAACCGCTAATTCTAAACTTGGATATAAAGATTTGCAATAATTTAATAGTTTTTTCCCTATACCTTGCCCTTGATAATTATCTAAAACGAATAATCCGCCAATAAATGAATTGTCTATAATACTTATAAATCCTTTAATTACACTATCTTCTTTGTAAACAAAAGTTGTAGAAATAGGAAGATATTCTTCTTTAACAAGGTTATAATTTTTAATCCAATACTCTTCTGGTATAAAACTATGAGCAGTTATGTTAGTTTTTAACCATATATTCATAATTTCTTCTATTTCTAATTTTTCTAATTTTTTAATCATATTTTTTGTCCTTTCTTATTTTTATAATTTTCTTAAAAATAAACACTAATCTAAAGTAATGTTTTGTAAAGATTCTTTGATATTTTTAGTGTATATGCCTCCGTGATAACATACAATTCTATCTATTTCATAATCTAATAACTTTTTTATAGAATTTTTAGCATTAACCATATCTAATGTATACTGTGGGTTTGCTATTATCAATTTATCATTTTCTATTACTAATGCATCCCCTGAAATCAATGTTTTACTCTCTTTTATATAGATTGAAATATGTCCTGGCATATGTCCTGGTGTATCAATTACTTCTACTCCTCCACACCAAGAAAAGCAATCTTTGTCTTTTAAGCATATATCAACCTGAACACTTTCTATTGATTCAATAAATTCATGAAACTTTTTTGCACTTTCCTTTTTATCATCAGGAAGTTTATCATAGATAGATTCCGCTTGCTGTAGTCTTAATGATTTTTCCTTACCACTAATATATTTCTCATCGTTAACCGATGCAAGAATTTTAATATAGGGATACTCTCTTTTAAGTTCTGCCAAAGCACCCATATGATCAAAATCATGGTGCGTTATAATTATTTTTGTTAATTTACTTATATCAATTTTATTTGATTTTGCAGCAGTTTTTATTAATGGTAAAAATCCAGGATATCCACAATCAATTAAAACAACTTCGTTTTGATCACTTAATATAACAGGAAAAATAACATTTGTATCTCCATTGAAATCAAATTTTATTTCTAAAGCTGTTAGCCTATTCATTTCTTCACTCCTTGATAGTTTATTTTTATATTATAGTTTCACTATAAACATATTAGCCCTATATTCTGTTTTTTCTCAAGTTTACAAATAATTCTGCATCAAATGTGTTCATATATAAAAAATCGGTATTTACTTATCTGAATTGATAATAAATACCGATTTATATCTATATACTTTTTTGTTGTCTAATTATTCTTCTTATACTTTGTTCAGTAAGATAATAATTCTGTGCAAGTTGCTTAATAGATATTCCTTCACTATATCTATTATAAATTTCTGTATTTCTTATTTTAAAAATATCTTTTGCACCACTATTTTCTCCCCAAACTTTTTTATTCTCACATTTTATTGGTATATACAAATATCCACCCTCTATATATTCTTGAATCAATTGAATAATATATTTAGGCAATATATTTTGTGCGTTTTCATACTTCATGTCTTCTACTCCTATCTACTTTATTATTCGTAAATAAAAAAGCAAAGACCACACAAAATAACTTTGGGTAAATTAATTTAATAAATTAGGCCCTGAACAAACCCTTGTTCTACTTATTCTGTCTAGCCTTTGCACAGAGCCAAAATACGCAGTATGTTTTATCATATAATCCATTTTTTCACCTCACTATTCTTATATACAAGTTTATATACTAAATCAAATCTATCAATTTATCAATATCTTCACTACATAAAATAGAGATATTTTCTGTGATTTTTTCAATTTCCCAGTTCCACCATTTAATTTTAAGTAAAACTTCTATAATTTCATCAGTAAATCTTTTTCTAATAATTTTAGCTGGATTTCCACCAACTATAGTATAAGGCGGAACATCTCTTGTTACAACAGCTTTAGTTGCAATAATTGCTCCATCTCCAACTTTAATTCCTGGCATTATGGTAGAATTCATTCCAATCCAAACATCATTTCCAATCATTGTATCACCCTTGAATGGCAATTCTTCAATTTTAGGCATTCCAGACTCCCACCCATTACCAAATATCCCAAATGGATAAGTTGTAAATGCCTTTATTTTATGATTAGCACCATTCATAATAAATTTTACATCTGATGCTATAGCACAGAATTTTCCTATAACCAATTTGTCACCTAAAAATTCATAATGATATAAAACATTCTTTTCAAATTCTTTTGGATCACTAAAATCATCATAGTAAGTGTAATCTCCAACAATTATATTAGGATTTTTAACGATATTTTTTATAAAGCAAAGACTTTTAACCCCTTCCATTGGGTATATACTATTTGCATTTGGACCATATGTTTTTATATTTTTCATAAACAAAACCTTCCTTAACTTATATTTTAATGAATACAAATACTCAAAAGTTAAGAAAGGTTAATAATGCATATATAAATATGTGCCTAATAAAATAAAACTCAACTTAAGTAAAATTTCTACTTAACTTAAATTCCTAATTTAAGCAATCCAGAAGTTATAGAATTATTATCTACAATTTCTAAACTTATATTATTTTTCGCATTTAATCCTATTCTTAACTTTAAAGTAGTTTTAGACAACTTTAATAAATATCTTCAATAAAAGATACTATTAACTAATTTCTGATTCTACTATTTAAAGTAATCCATAATTGAATAAGATTAATTGCTCATTTTAAATAATCACCTCTAAATTATATATTTGACTTAATTGTATATAATATATACAATTAAGTCAAATAATATTATATTGTCAACAAAGTATATTTATTTTATATAAATATTAACCCCCTAAAAAACAAGGGGGTTATAAAATTTATTAGCATTGTTCACTAATATTTATATATACTATTTATATTTTTAACAATGTTGTTGGAGTGAATTCTTTAAATCATCATGTGGAGTACTTATAGGTTTTATATCAAAGGTATCCACTAAGTATTGTAATACATTAGGAGATATAAAAGCTGGTAGACTTGGGCCTAAATACATCCCATTTATTCCAAGTGATAGTAATGCCAGCAAATCTGCTACAGCCTTTTGCTCATACCAAGAAAGAACGATAGTGAGTGGTAAATCATTTACATTTGTATCAAATGCATCTGCAAGAGCTGATGCAATTCTAACTGCTGAATATGCATCATTACATTGTCCTACATCTAATAATCTAGGTAATCCTGCTACTGTTCCAAAATCTAATTTATTAAATCTATACTTACCACAAGCTAATGTAAGAATCACACAATCCTTAGGCACCTGTTGGGCAAATTCAGTATAGTAATTTCTTCCTGGTTTCGCTCCATCACATCCACCTATTAAGAAGAAGTGCTTTATCTGTCCTTCCTTAACTGCGTTTACTATCGTCTCCGCATGAGATAAAGTTTCATGATGCCCAAATCCTACTAAAATTTTCTTCTCTTCTTCATCTTCTTTAAATCCACCTAATTGTAATGCTTTATTTATAATTTCACCAAAATCCTTTGTAGCATCTTCATTAAGTTTAACATTCTTAATTCCATCCCAACCTACAACGTTAGTAGTAAATATTCTGTCTTTATATGACTCTCTTGGTCTCATCAAACAGTTAGTAGTCATTAAAATACATCCTGGTATATTATCAAACTCCTTCTGCTGATTTTGCCAAGCGGAACCATAGTTACCTACTAAATGTTTATATTTGTTTAATGATGGATATCCATGACACGGTAACATTTCTCCATGTGTATAAATATTAATTCCTTTTCCTTCTGTTTGTTGAAGTAACAATTCTAAGTCTCTTAAATCATGACCTGATACAATTATAAATGGCCCTTTTTTAATATTTACATTGACTTTATGTGGAGATGGATTTTGATATGTTTCAGTATTTGCTTCATCTAAAATTCTCATTACCTCTACACTAATCTCGCCAGTTCTCATTGTCATACGAATGAGATCTTCCAAAGTCAAATTATCATTTGTAGTAGCCTCTAATCCTAAAAAATAAAAATGATCTACTTGATCACTCTGATAATTTATAAATCTTGCCTGATGTCCATAAGCACTTATCCCTTTCAAACCGTACAATATAGTAGATCTTAAAGAACGAATGTCAGCATCAAGATCCTGATCATACATAATACCAGCTTTTACCGAATCCTTTAACATTTCTTCTTTAGTATCACTAAGATTATATGTAGCTGCATCAGCATATTCTCCAATAGGTGCTTTACTTCTTAAACCTTCTTTTATTCTTTGTGATTCTTTTAATAACTCTACATGCACCTGTGCATCAAAATTTACATTAGTCAATGTTGTAAATAATCCATTCTCTACAAATTTCACAATCTCTTTATCAATAATCTGACCTTCTTCAATCAAAGGCTTTGCATAACATGATATACCTTTTAATTGATATATTAATAAATCCTGTAAATTAGCTATTTCTGGTGTTTTACCACATACTCCACTTTTTGTACAACCTTTTCCACCCATTGTTTGTTCACACTGATAACAAAACATTGAATTCTCCATTTTTTTCTTCACCTCTTTAAAATATTTTTGATATTTTCCTAATATAATTTTTGTGCATAATGTACTGATTATTGAACTACACTAATATATTATTAACTAATATAGTCATAATCATACTATAGAGGTAAAAAATAATTCCCGTAGATTGGTGGTCTACGGGAATTATAACCCTTATATTCAATTAAAATATCATTTAAATTTCTATTTTCCCATCATTTCATTAACTTTATCCTGATTTTGACTAATCCATTCTTCTGCTACATCTTCAGCTGATTTTCCTCCATCAATTTCAACAATCATTTTTTCAACATCTTCGATATCAATATTCCATTTACTTAAAAATGTATATGCTTCAGGTGCTTTATCTTTTAATTCTTTATTTGTCATTACATGTACCTCTGATGTTTTAAAGTATCCCTTTGGGTCTTTTAAAACTTTTAAGTCATAATTAACGAACATCGGGTGTGGACGCCAACCAAGAAAAACTACAGGCTTTTCATCCTTTATTAATTTTGAAGATTGTGCTAACATTCCAGCTTCACTAGATGCAACATATTGTAAGTCTAATCCATATGCATCAATCATTTCTTTTGATGTCATAGTCATACCCGCACCTTCTTCGATACCATATACCTTACTCCCAAATTCGTCTTCTCTACCTTTAATATCCTCTATTGAATTTATACCTTCAACATAAGTAGGCACAACCCATCCTAATTCACCATCTGGATAACTTACTGAAGTATCATCAATATTTTTGCCGAATTTTTCTATATAGTTTTTATGCATATCAGGTAACCATGCATCCATAAACACATCTATATCTCCTTTTGATAACCCTGCATAAACACCACCTGCATCTGCATTTATTGCTTCAACATTGTAACCCATATCTTCTAAAATTTTTATAGCTATTTCTGTAGGTGGTGCAGTACTAGTCCATGGCGTTACACCAAATGTAATAGTAACATCTTTATTTGCATTAACTCCACCAGTTTGATCTCCATTTTCTGTTTTTTCATTTGTCTTTGGTTGGCACCCAGAAAGAACACCTATAATTAGAACTAATAAAATGCATGATTTAATCAGTTTAGACATTTTTTAACACTCCTTATCTTTTTTTATTAATTTATTTTCCATTTTCATAATCAAATTATGAAATATTTCTTTTACTTTGACCTAATCCTTGTGTAATTCTATCAAGAATAATAGCTAAAATAACAATTCCCAAACCACCAACTAAACCTTTTCCAACGTTAACACTTGAAATTCCTGCAAGTACAAGCGAACCAAGACCAGGTGCTCCAATCATCGAGGCAATAACAGCCATAGATAGTGCTAACATAATTGTTTGATTAATACCAGCCATTATAGTTGGTATTGCTAATGGCAATTGAACTTTAAATAATAACTGCTTTGATGTAGCACCAAAAGCATGTGCTGCTTCTACAACATCAGCTGGTACCTGTTTTATACCAAGATTTGTCATACGCACTGCTGGAGGTGTAGCAAAAATAAAAGTAGATATAACTGCCGGAACACCACCAAGTCCAAATAATAAAATAGCTGGGATTAAATAAACGAAACTTGGTAAAGTTTGCATAAAATCTAAGATTGGTCTAACAATATGATTCATTGTCTTAGATTTAGCACTCATTATACCGATAGGGACCCCAACAACAATAGAAAAAATTGTGGCAACAACAACGACAGCTAGAGTTTGCATAGCATCTTCCCATATATTCACAGATCCTAAATATAAGACTCCAATTAAAGTAAATATTGCAACTCTTTTCCCTGAAAATCTCCAGGCAGCTGCAATTAATACAATAGCCATTATCTCTGGTGGAAGTATTGTAAATATATTGGTTATTAAATCTATAAACCAGCCAATTCCATTACTAATTTGGTCAAAGAAACCTCCTAGATTAGGAATAAGCCAATTATCAACAAACATATTAGTCCATTTTTCTAATGGGAAGTCGAAATAATTCATTATTTATTTTCACCTCCTTGATTTTTTCCTAATACAAGTCCAGATAAAATTGAAACACGAACAATTATACCTAAAAGTTTATCATCTTCGATAACAGCAATTGGATATTGTGTTTCTGCTGCCACACCTAATAATTCATTTAACGGTGTATCTGGTGATGTTTTATGGAAATCATATTGAAGAACATCTTCAATCCATTTATTTTCATTAACTGCTTTTATAGCATCATCAATAGTTAGAATTCCTTTTATTTTTTTCTCCTTATCAACTACAAATATACTAGATAATCCAGTTTCCTCCATCTTACGGATAGCTACTCTCGGACCATCCTTCCACGTTGTGATTATATCAGGTTTTTTCATAACATTAGAAGCTACTAATACTTTAGAACGGTCAACATCCTCGACAAAATTATATACATATTTGTTAGCTGGATTCTCAAGTATCTCTTCTGGCGTCCCAATTTGGACAATATTTCCATTTTTCATAATAGCAATACGATCTCCTAATTTTAATGCTTCATCCAAATCGTGTGTTATGAAAAGAATTGTTTTTTTTAGTTTTCCTTGTAAGTTTATAAGTTCATCTTGCATTTCTTTTCTAATTAGTGGATCAAGAGCACTAAATGCTTCATCCATTAACAATATATCAGTATCATTTGCTAAAGCACGAGCTAAACCAACACGTTGCTGCATACCTCCACTTAATTGATCAGGATATTGATCTTCATATCCTTTAAGTCCGACATCTTCAATTGATTTTCTAGCCTTTTCTTCTCTTTCCGCTTTTGATACTCCTTGAATCTCTAATCCAAATTCAACATTATCAATTATTGTTCTATGAGGAAAAAGTGCAAAATTCTGAAACACCATACCAAGTTTTTTACGTCGTACATTTATTAATTGATCAGCTTTCATTTTTGTTATATTTTCACCATCTATATTTATTTCACCAACTGTTGGTTCTATAAGTCTGTTAACCAAACGAATCAATGTAGATTTTCCACTACCTGACAAACCCATAATAACGAAGAATTCTCCTTCTTTTACTTCAAATGAAGCATTATTAACTCCAACTGTTAAACCGGTTTCTTTTAAAATTTGTTCTTTTCCTTCACCTTTTTCTAATCTTTCTAATGCTCTATTAGGGTTATTCCCAAAAACTTTAACTAAATTTTTTACTTCTATTTTATTCATTTAAATCTCCTTTCTCTGAATTATAAAATCTGTATATTTTAGTCATATTTCGACACTAATTCTATAATTATCATAAAAATCTATATCAAACATCTATATCCCTTATATAATAAATTAACTTATATCATTTTTTAATACGCTTAGATTGAATATACTCAACAATATATTTACTGTTTACAATCATTATAGTTACTCTTCAAAGTATTCCCGAAGGTTCCTTTTTTATTCATTTCACACAATTTACCGAATTCCTTAGCTTTAAATATAAAATCATAAATTATACGTATCTAATAAATTTTCAAAATAACAATTCTATCAAATATAACCTTTCTTTATATAAGGATTTATCAATGATTAATAATCGAAACATACAACTTGTATGTTATCATAGAGTTGTTTCTCTGTAAACCCCTTACCTAGTTTATAAGTACAGATAATATTCCTGTAAATTGAGGTACATTTTATGCTCATATATCATATGATAATTTTATATGTATATAAAAGGAGTGGGTAATATGTATAATTTTTATAAAGCATGTAAATATCCTTATTTTATTAACATACCAATGTATAATCCATATAATTACTACTTTAAAACGCCAATGTATAATTCAAACGTTTCAAAACAATTTACTAAACTGAAGGATTATGGACCAGAACCATTTGTAGTGAATATTGATGAGGCTACTAAACGAAACAATACTTATCGTACAGCTTTATGGACAGGAGATAATTTGCAAGTCACCTTAATGAGCATCAAAGTTGGAGATGACATAGGTTTAGAAGTTCATCCTACAGTCGACCAATTCATACGTATTGAAGAAGGTCAAGGACTTGTTCAAATGGGTGATAGAAAAGATAAGTTGAATTATCAAGAAAAAGTCTATGATGATTTCGCAATCATGGTACCTGCTGGTAAATGGCATAATATAACCAATACCGGTAATAAACCACTTAAATTGTATGCTATATATGCACCACCTGAGCATCCACGTGGTACCGTTCATCAAACAAAAGCAGATGCACAAGCTGCTGAAAAAAAGTAAGGTAATTAATATCGAAGTAGACTATACACAAGTCTAAAAAACAGCTTTCTAGGGTAATATCAAATTCCCATAGAAAGCTGTTTTTTAGACAACATATAAAACTAACCCCTGTGCATTAAATCAACTGTTTCCATATGTGTTTTGATTCAAAGATAATACTATAAATATATTCTATCTGATAAAATTCGTAAATATCTTACTTTCCCTTTGTGGATTTTTTACTGTATTTTTTCCATTTTCAATCAATTGCATAATCCATGCCATATTTTTACCCAGCACTCTCATTATTTGAACACCTTCTTCATCTTGTAATGCTTCTCCAGGATTAGTTCCATGAATAACATTCCAGTAATTCGAAGTAGGCATAATCATTTCTGAATAATTAATGTAATTATTTAGCTGATTAAAGGTAGGAACTCCTCCGGAACGCCTTACAGCAACTACAGATGCTCCTACCTTATGTCTTAACATACCATCATTTACATTTGTAACCACAAAAGCTCTATCTAAAAATGATTTCATAGTTCCACTTATGGCCGAATAATACACAGGAGATCCTAAAATAACTCCATCTGTTTCTTTCATTTTTTGAATCCATCCATTAACTTCATCATCCTTAATTGCACACTTTTCATTTTTGTTTTTAGAACAATATCCGCATGCAATGCATCCTTTAATTGTCTTGTCGCCAACATGAATTATTTCTGTATCTATACCTTCTTTTTTAAGTTCATCTGCAACTATTTTTATCGCATGATAGGTATTTCCTTCTTTTTTTGGACTTCCATTAAAAGCTAAAACTTTCATCTTATTCCCCTTCCTAATTCATTAATTCTTTTATTATATTTTGTAATTTCATTGTAGATTCTAATAATAAAGCTAGAATGATTTTCAATCCTTTCATAATATCCATCCGTCATATTACTATCTTATATTTCAAATCATTGCTATACAATTTGTTTGAAAAAACTGTTTTTATTTTAATAGTTGTCTGTTAAAATAAACTTTTCATTCTTTCACCTCCTTGTATTTCTTATTTACCTATTGTATAATTAAATAACTTTAAAAGTAAGTATGCACTTTTTTGTTAGATACTATCTAAAAGGAGAGTATTAAATGATTAATAATAATGATAATAATATTGTGAACATTAAACCATTTTCATATGCCATGTCATTAATCGAAGGTAAGTGGAAAATGCATATTTTATTTTGGTTATGGAAAACAAAGATACTACGCTATGGAGAGTTAAAAAGAGCTTTAGGAAATATAACTCATAAAATGTTAAGTAATCAGTTAAAAGAATTGGCTGCTGATGGACTAATTATTCGTGAAGAATATCCTCAGGTTCCACCAAAAGTAGAATACTGTTTATCAGAAAAAGGACTATCCCTTATGCCTGTTATGCAAGCTCTTTGTATTTGGGGGCATGAACATATTGATGATAAATAAAATCCATTTATAAACTAAGAATAAAATATATACTAACCCAACTTAAAAAAAGCCTGTCAAAGTGATTCGATATCACATCGGCAAGCTTTTTTGAAATTCCTCTACTCTTATTTCTAGATATAATTCTATCTTTTAATTCACTCATAACTATTCTTAATTATTTTGTTTTGCGCCAGTAATAGTAAATATTAAACCTATCAACATTTTCTGCTTATATGGTTCAAATTTAACCATATCATAGAGGACATAACTTTTGAATATAGTTATACCTTTACTACCTATAGTTTTTTATGTTATCAACTCATTATCCACTTTGTATCATTCATTATTATTTTTAACAATGAAAATTCATAAAAAAAGCACCCTTCGGATGCTTTTAAATCAATTTGTAATTAAGATTAATTTTTTAATAGTTAATCCAAACCCATGTTATTCCACCAACAGTTTCTTCTGAACTTTTTATAACTTTTACTTTATGACCATGATTCAATTTAGCTACAACCTTAGAATTGACAGAAGGCGTTTTTCTAACATTTAAATAACTCCAACTCTCTGTATCATCTAATTGAACTGTTGCTATTGCAATACTACCACCTTCAGATTCATATTTTAAAAAAGATTTAGCTACATAACCACATTTTCCGTTTTCGGGATGAGCATAAGCTTTTTGATCGGATAAACTATATATAGCTGTTAAAGTAAAAAGAGCTATAAGTACACAAGATAAAATTTTGTTTTTCATAAATTAGTCCCCCTTTAATCTATTAATTAGCATACTGAACCAATATAACGTTTAGCTACCCAACCACTTCTACCTTCACCTGCATCTACATAAGTTATTTTACACCAATCTCCTCTAATTTCAGTTACATTAACTATATGACCTCTACTTATTGAATCAATAGCAGTATAGTTTTTTCCAGGACCGCTTCTAACATTTAATTCATCTGCAGTTACTTCACCAATTCCAATATAATCTACAGCATAAACTCTATTAATAGAGTTATCTGTAAAAGGAATACTGTTTACAGATAGAATTGTACCTGCCATTAAAATAGCAGCTATAAATTTTTTCATTTCAAATTCCCCCTTTTTCTTTTGTATTATTTGAATTTTATTGTTCAATAATGTAAATTCTAGCAATAATTCGAAACCCCTCTTCATACAAACACAAAAAATTTTTTTCTCTATTTTCATGTGTTAAATATCTATTTTTATGATATTGTGAAGTTCTTTTGTGTTCTTCTCCATAGTTTAAATATTTATATACTGTTGCTATACTTTATGGATAGACTTCCTTTTAAACGTAACTTCTATGTTCCTTTACAAATTGCTTTTAATACTGGCATGAGAGCTTCAGAAGTATATGGTTTTACTTGGGATTACATAGATATTGAAAAAGGAAAAATTAAAAATGAAGAATTAAATATCTACTAATAGCTTAAAGTATTTGAGTAGAGTTATAAACTATAAGCTTGGTATTAATTTTAATTTCCATTCTTTAAGACATACTTATGCTACTATACTTTTAGAAGCAGGCGCAAATATAAAAGATATTCAAACCAGATTAGATCATAATAAGTTGTCAACAACTATGAACGCTTATTTACATGCTACAAGCAAAATGAATGAAGATAGTTCAATTAGGTTTGAGTAATCTTTAAACTCTAAAGTAAAGTAATTTGCCACCGAGCGAAAATCGACGGTGGCAAATGGGTGGCAAATCATTAAATTTTTAATATAAAAACGGCTCAACGTCAGTTATTTATTTACTATCTTAGCTACAGTTTCAACATTTGTTTTGGAAGTTTATTAATACTAAGACCATAAATATTAAAGCAACCCCACTAAGGCATCCTTTGAATTTAGGGACTCTTGAATGTAAAACTTTAAGTCGAGCATATACTCATGTTCCTGCTATCAGTTGTTTTTTCTATATATAACCATAATATTTAAGTTTTTACTACGCTTTATCATTTGAACTTTCCTGAATTTTTTGTAATTTTAACATCTTATTATATACACAAAATATTTTAGCTACCAGTCTCATCACATATTAGATACTGTGCAATATCACTCCTCATCTTCAATATTGATCTTAACAATTTGATATTCCATTGTTCCCAATCCTATTTTTTCTGCATGTATAAGAGATGGCCTGCCTTTCTCAAAAAGTTTTTCCCCGCTGTCTTTTTGAACTAAGTCTAAACATGCAGTATCCAAGGCAACAGGGTCTTTTCCTGCTAGAATACCGATATTACCTGCAATTGGTTTCATAGTTGCCCCAACGCAGTCGCACTCTTCGGTAATATTATGAACAAAGGTAATATATATAATATCCTTACCTTTTGATGCTCCATAGGCGTACTCAGAAAGTTTCTCAAGAAAATGGGATCCTCCCCAGGTGTTTTCAATTGCACCTTTAGGACAAACAGCGATACATCCCGCACAGCCAATACATTTACTCTCATCAATTACTGCAGTATCTGGAGTTTGGATAGCACTAAAGTTGCATTTATTCACACAAATACCACAGGATATACATTTTTCAGCATCTACTATAGGAGATATACCAGAGTGCTGTTCTAGCTTTCCACCTCTAGCAGCAAAACCCATAGCAAGCTGTTTTAGAGCACCACCAAATCCAGCTGCTATGTGTCCTTTAAAATGACTCATAACAATAAACTGTTTGAATTTCCCATATCCCTTACCTATTTTGCATTTGTTGATGTAGTCTTTATTTATTTCTATTTCGTCATACTCAGTTCCAATGTCTCCGTCAGCTATTATAATCGGAATCTGTGTGAAGCCATGAGCCTTTGCTGTTTCAATATGCAGTTCTGTAGTAGTCCTTGAACCCCTATACAGTACATTGGTTTCGATATAAGATGGAGATACTCCCTTTTCTTTCAGATAATTTATTGTCTCATCATAGCAATTTGAAGGCATAAAGGTTTTATTCCCTTTTTCACCAAAATGAACCTTTATAGGTACTTCTTTTTCAAATCTATGCTCAGCTTCTGATACTACTTTTTTCAAAAGTTCCAAAGCATCTTTTCCAAGCTTATTATAATCTGATTGTGAGTTTTTAATAAAATATACTTTGCTCAAGTTAAAACACCTTCTTTTATAAATTTGCTAACCTAGGTTATAAATATTTTGGATTGTCAACATTTTTTAAGACACTTTTTTGTCGCACATCAACAACCTATATTCTACAGGGCTAAGATAATCTAATGACCTGTGTATTCTATACTTATTATACCAATTTACATAATCAAATAATTCATCTTCTTAAAAATAGTTATAATATAATTGTCTAATTAAGTATAGCCTATCCAAGCACTTATTAAAACATTTACATTTCTATATATCCCTGCATTTTCATTGTTTATACTTTTTAAAATAATATAATGAAGGTTTTTAATAACTGTTTCACTAATGTCTATATCTTTTCTTACTATATCTTCTATATAATCTATTGCTTCTTTATGATTTATAACTTCTAAATGCTCCTTTAGTGTTTTTCCTTTTCCTATTGTGATTCCATCTTCAAGTACAACTTTTGTTTCTGTTATTGTTAATGTATTTCCTTCTATAGCATTAGAGTTATATGTCAATTCTACATCATAATATTTCTTTAAATTATCTATTGTAGTTTTTGAAAAAGGTCTTTTACTATCTAATAGTTGTTTCTTTTTATCTATTTCTTCAAACATAAAGTCCACCTTATTAGTTTTGTTAGTTTAAATATAATTTTATCATATCTATAGTTATTTTACCCTCTATTATTAATCTCAGATATCCAATTTTTTATGATGAGTATGAAATTATATTCCTATTTAAATCTTTGATAAGAATAATTTCTGTTACAAATTTCAAAAAAGTCTACATTTAAAATCTTCAAAAGAAGACTTTTTTATAAAATTAAGTTCTATAATCTATTTTCTTAATTTTGATTTTTCTCATGCTAACCAAAGCCAAAAAATAAATGGTATTAAAATGTTAGGTAATGATTTAAACGTTTTTCTATAAAACTTGTATTACAGCGTTTTAATATCCGTTAAGAAAGTTCGTTGTTTGACCGCTAGGGAGTTTAGAACTTTTAGGATATTCAATAAGATGTAATCCTTAGTTTTATAAAAACGTTAACACATTACCGTTATTTTAATCCCATTTGTTTTGCCAATAGGCACATGATTTTTAATTCATTAATTTCTAACTATCCTAGCCACACACTCGACATGCGGTATCACATCACCCTTATACAATTTAACAAATTCAACGTCTGCAGGCGTAAATACTTATTTCCTATCCCCCATTGAAACTAAAGTGTCAGGTTCTATTGATGATTTCTTATCAATTGTTATCAAAATGCAAAACGCTTATGAGGAATAACGATTCTTATTTTCATTTATTTGGTAGTTCTTCAAACTTTGGTACTTTCTCAAGCTCAGTATCCCAATTTGCTTTGTTTGCATAATAGATATGTCCTTGCGGCTTTATGTTTATATCACTGTCAATACTTCCTGCAGGAACGACCAGTAATTTCCCATCCATTTGTATATTTGGCAAAGCCGATCCACAAGTAATACAAAAACTTTTTATGTGCCCTTCTGAACGAAAATTAAAGGTTTTAGATTTTTCTTGACCAGACAGCCACCTTAGCTTGGCCGTAGAAGAAAATAGATTAGCTGCATGCACTGAACCTGTATCTTTGCGACATCGCTCACAATGGCAAAGATAAAAATTTTCAAAATCTCCTTCTATTTCGTAAGTAACTTCACCACAAAGGCATGATCCTAAATATTTCATAATCAACTCCCCCTTCTTAATAACTTTATTGCTTCATTAAAAAAACTACACTGTTACTTTATATTACCTCATTTTCAACATTTTAATATAGCATTCAACTTACTACACAATCTATCCATCAATAACTTATCTTTTGTTAAATCGTCCAACCATTTTCGCAAAACGCACTTTGAATAGGTTATCTGAAAGTACTATTTCTGTTTCCACAGACTAGAAACACACGAGAATATCTGATTGAGTATGGGCTGAAACCCTTGATACTATACACTATTTTCTTGTCAGCAGACAGACCGTCTCGACATGCATAGTATGTATTTTTGTTAAATTTAATTAAAATTAATTGTATCTAAATATAACTTAAAAACAGCTTAAAGCATTGAAATAACTTAAACTTATTAATTGTAAATACCTAAAAATATTTTATAAAAATTTACTGTATTTTCGCCAATGTTGGCAATGCGTTGGCAAGATGTTGGCAAATCAATAGCAATGAACCCCTTATAAATCAAAGGCTGTGGCTTTTGCCATGGCTTTTGGTTTATAATTTAGATTTTCTAATCATATTTAAATGTATAAACTCCATAAATGGCAATAATTAATATAGTTTCCATGCGAGGCATTTAAATAAATTTAATATTTTACGATAATTTAATTTATTTAAAAATATTTTGTAATTCAACATAATCTTTGAATCTTCCTAGTGTAATAATCTCTGATCCTTAATTAAACAACTTAATAGAAATACAACTTGATTCTGTATATATATTCATAATCTATATATACTAAAAGCCTCTATTTATTACTTGATTAGCATAATTGCAGTAAACATTAGCTCCACATTTGTAACACTTGGGATTCTTTTCGGAGCAAATACACTCTAACTTTGCCAAATTTAGTTGACCATAGGATACGAAGATAATATCAATATATCTAATCGGTAAATTTAAGATTAGGCTAAAAGATCTTCCTACTTTTACTGCACCAAACAAATCCGTCTCATTATCCAGTAAACCTAAACGATAAAATATTCTTAAAATTACCCTATCTGGTTTTAGTACATTTAATCCAATATCAGTCATGACATGATACGATGTAGTATCTCCTATAAAACTAAAATCCTTTTCTAATCTATTCTTTAATCGAAGTAAGCATTCATCACTTAAGTTTGGATTAAAAGAGTTAATATAATTTTGAACAGAACCATATTTATTAATAATTTGTTCAAGTTTTACTGCATTTTTAATACAAGCATCTATTTTATTTCTATTTCGAATCATATTGCTATCATTCTTAATTATGTCAACTTGTTCTTTATTATATTTTAGAACTTTTTTATAATCATCAAAGTAGGAATGAATCACACGTAAATATTTTTCCACTGTTGAAGCTTTAAACCCTGAATAAAAAACAACATCTACAAGTATCTTATAAAAATCATTATTGCTGAAAACTTTATTTTCATAATTCTTAAAACAATCAAAGTCCTCATCAAATTCTTCTTTCGTATATTGGCTATTTGATTGTAGTGTAATGTATATCCCATGAAAAATATTTTTCAATTTTATGCCATCGACATCAGCTTTAATTTCATTTGTAACTTTTGCACCACAATACTTACAAAATTTACTATCCTCATCAATTTTCTGTGTACATGATTTACAATACAAAATCGCACCTCCTCGCAAAATTTTTAATCTAATATCTAACCCCTTATTATCTAACAGGTTTTCTGATACTTTTTTCAAAGAAGCACAACAGTTTCCATGTGAGGCGTTTCTAAAAAAGTAGTATTTTATAGTAATTAAATGTATTTTAAAGCATTCTATACTAGCCTGTATACATTGGTATATCCAATACTCAATCTTTTTCTATATCTTACCACATTTTACTGAATTACATTGTATTTTCATGATGGGTGGCAAATGGATGGAAAATTTCCTTTTTGCCACCCTTATTATTTTTTTAATATTTATCATTTTTAAAAAACTAAAGATTCTATTCTTTAATGCTATGACTCATTTCCAACTAAGTTCTAATTCATAAGTCTTAACACTACATCCAATAAAACAATTTCTAAAATCAACTTCTTAATCTTATAATTTTTTCTTTAGTATTTTTTTGTTTTTTTCTATTTAACTTGTTTTCTAAATCTTTATATATTGTTTTCAAGCTTTTTTTCATATTTTTTAAATTCTATATTTTAATCTACTCATAAAATCATATTTCTTGATAAATTGATCTATGAAATTTCATACCATAAGTTTTTATTAAAAATATTCTTAAGTTGTAGCTGCCAAAAAATTATTTTTGTATTGCCATGGCATATATAATAATAAAAGTACTAATTACTTAATGTACGTTATAAAAAAAGCCCCTAAAAGAAAAGGTATCTCATGATTACTCATAAGATACCTTTTCTTTTTTCTGCAAAGATTACAGTTCTATAACAAACACTAATAAATGCATTATTTATTTCTTAAATAACAGTTTTAAACCATCTAATAAACTCAAATAAGGAGTACAATGCATTTTTGACTGTGTATGATGATGGTTTTAAATTTGTATTATTAGTAGAACCAGTTGTATGAACGCCAAAATCACAACTAATAGAATACGTGGTAATTGCAACTTCACTTATAAATTTAGGATATTCATATCCAGAATTCATAGCATTACTAAGAATATGATCATGTGATTTTCTAAATGAAATCTCTCTATTTCGATTAAATGCTTTATTATCTGGTAAAAGTGTTTTATTCACCTGATTTATCTTAGCAATAATATCTTCTTGAATATCCCTAATTCTACCAAGTGAATTTTTCATTATTGCACTATCATTCGAATCAATATTTTTTATTATTTCAATTAGTTCTCCTTTTCTGGAAATGTTCAATAACCCTCGTTCAAACACTTCAAAAACATCCTCATATTGTTTTGAAATTACTATTTCATCTAATTTTTCATGTACTTCTTTTATATAATTAAACATCTCTTTTTCAGAAGTATTGCCTTTCCTATATACCCTTTCATTATTTCTAAATTTTTGCATATAGTTAAACCCATCTACATCACCAGTTAAGATAACTCTTGGTTTAGTATAATACTCTTTATCCAGGTAGGTAATGGCTTGTGCTAAAAATCCTTCATCATCAAATTTATCTTCAGGCGTTAACATACCTTTAATATCTAATATTATTACCGATATACCACTAATAACTTTAGGTAGAAATTGCTTCATTTCAACCAAAGTTTTGACGTGGAAAATATTAATATTTTCTAAAGCTGCATTTCCCTTTAATGACTGTGCATAATCCTCATCATCATCAACTAATAAAACATCTATAAACATATATATCACCCCTTAATTCTAAAAGTAAAAATAAATTTTGTACCAGAATCTGAATTAATAATATCAAAAGTACCACGGTGTGACAGTACAACCCTATTTAAGTATGCACCACCTAATCCACTTCCGTTACTATCGTTGCTTTTTCTTCCAGCTAATATAAAATCTTCTTTTTCCATCTCAAACTTTGTACCATTATTAGAATACTCTATAATAACTTTACCCTTTCGCTTTTTTATATTGAACATTATAAAGTAATTATTTATTTCGCTATTACTAAATTTAGAAAAAGCATGTTCTTCAGCATTATCTATTAATAAATGAATCATCGCTATAAAACTTTGGCTATTTATATTTAAAACTGGATCGTCTCCTTTAATAATAAAGTCATAATTCACTGGCTTACTTAAATCTCTATCTTGTTTTATCCCTTCTATCAGTTCTTTTACATTTACTTCTTCATAATCCTCTGATTCCAAATCTAAATTAACTGTTTTTTGCGTATCCTTAAAAGTCCTCTCTATCAAATCTAGTCTGTCTTGAGTTCTCTGAAGGACTTCTTTAACTGAAACTAGTTCCCTCTTATTTGTCAGACCATTTCGTACTTCTGGAGAAGAATTATGTTTTTCGATTTCTTCTTTACCATATATAAAATCTATTAAATTGTGTTCTTCTAATACTTTAGTAACAACCTGAATATCGTGTCCAATTACGGAAATATGTTTGCTTACGTTGTGTATGAGCATATTTACCACTTTATTCTCTGCTTTAATTTTTTCAACCTCTGCTTTAATTGATACTTCCTCATAAAGTTTTCTATACTTTTCTAGTTCCTTTAAAGGTTCTTCTTGATCTTTGACAAGCTGAAGCTGTTTTTCATACTCAGGTTTAGTAATAACTACACTTAACAAATCTCCATATGTAATTCTTTTTATGATTGTCCCTCTTTTATATCCATCAATCTGTCTTAAAACTCTAGGGTTATATAATTGGTAATATAAGTATTCAATATCAACGGAGTCTTCAATATCCTCTCTTGGTATTAATGCTAAGCAATTACTTGCTAATACAATCTCTTTAACATTAGATCTTTGTGGATCAAAAATTGTAGGTTTTAAGTCTTTTCCTTGTAGTGCTACTATTATGGCTTTCTTAGTTATTATTTTTGTTTGTTCATAATCCTGGATATGTTCATAATCATCTATATTTTTAAAATCCATAAATACATCTTTTGAATCTCTATTTAAATTGCTTTGTTTAATATAAGGTATACCTAGTAAATCAGATTTAACTGGTTTTCTCATCATAGGTTTAACTACATGAACTATAGAATGTAATGTAACTCCTATCTTTTGAACTAACGTCAATTGTACTTCATCATATATTGAATCATAGTGTGAGAAATTTAAATTATAATCCCTACTAGCAATAGTATCTATTGAGATAACCCTACTAATATCTGTTTCTACATATTTTTTATATGTTTTTATTACTTCTTCAAGATTATCATCTTGTACATTCAATAAATAAATTTTATTCTTTTTATAATATTCCTTTTTATTATTTATAACAATAATTGAAGGCTTTACACTACTCTTATAAATACTATAGTCAGAAAATTCAATGATAGCCTCAATCAAATCATCGTTAACAATATTCTTACGGATTTCCTTATCTTTACCTCCACTATATAACATATTATTTGGAACCACTATATACGCTTGTCCATTATGATTAAGCATCTCGATTATATTTAAAACAATCAAAAAATTCATGTTCTTTAAGTATCCAATGCCATAATTTCTATTATAATAGTTAGGATAATAATCTGCCCCATATAGTTTATGAGCTTTCAAATTGTACGGTATATGTGTAATGATTTTATCAAAACTTCCATGATATTCTTCAAATTGGTAATTTGGCCTATCAATTGAATCACCTAAATATAATTCTAAGTTTTTTTTCTCTAATAATTCAAATAGCATGTTACAAATATCGAGTAGCTCTGGATTTATATCTTGTCCAATTATATGTGTATTAGAATAATCCAAATTAGATACTATTTCAAATAGTAGACCCCCTGTGCCTATAAATGGATCTAATATTTTATCATCATATTTTAAGTTAGTAATACCTGAAATTATTTTTGAAACATTTTCATCAGTATTATAATCTAAATAATTACTACGTCTTTTAAAATTAAAAATTTTTTGTACTACTCTATAAAAAAATTCAGCAATAATTCTTGGATGATCATATTCTACTTCAAATGGAACAGACTCTAAAAATCTAATTATCTCTAAAATTATATGCTCTGTTTGAGGTTTAAAATTAAAACGTGATCTATTAAGTTGAAAATAAGGATATGTTTCACCATAACCTAATTCTCTATAATAATGATTAATATCATCTATCATATGATTTAATATTCCTGATCTTCCTCTTTCAAAGTAAATATTTTTAGTATTTTCTTCAATTTTACTCCATAATTTATTATACATACTACTATTAATAGCCTTCAATCTTGTAAAAATCATTTTAAGTACAAGATTAATTCCTTCGAGGTCACTACTAAGATAATGGTCAGCCCTTATGATTTCAAATATATAATCAAACTCCCGCTGCAATTCCCGTAATCTATTATAAACGTATGTATCTTTGTTCATAATACTTTTCACCCCTTTTCCATATTGATTAATCTATATATAATAGTTTCATTGAATTTTCATACATAACTTTATCCATTTCCCTATTATGTATTTCATTTTACATTTTTTTATTTTAGTTTAATTTTCTCCAAATCCATTTATTTTTCTTAAATTTAAATATCTTCTATAATTAATTACCTATGATTCTTCTCTCTACGTACATATTACAACTTACTATGATTAATTTTATACCACAGCATATTATGCATTACACTTTGTAATAATCTTATTAATACTCTAATATCATAATCTTTATTATTAATTGCAAATTCAATACGACTAACACACTTTTTAGATACTAATTCTATAATCTCACTACATTACTTAATTGCCTCATCAGTTTAAACTATTTAATCTCTATACAAAGATAGTCATTTATAGCTATTTGTTTTTTACCTAATTTTAGAAAGTGTTGTACTGGTATTTTTAAATCCTTTAACTTATACTAAATTGAAATTTTAAACATCACTAAGATTTATAGCTTTCTTGCTATATTTTCTTATATTCTACCATAAAATTATATTTTTGTTTATATTTGTGTATAATTTTGTAAATATGTATCAATTCTTCAAGAATATAAACTTCAATATAAACACAGAAACTGTTTTAAAATAAATATTCTTAGTCGCTAATGCACCTATATCTTTTTATATTGATTTCATTAATTAACTTACTATTTCAACCGGGCTAATATTAGGCATCTCCTAGCCTTTGGCTACTCACCCTAAAATTAGCCTAGTCTGTGCTTTATGAAAATATACTGCTATATATCCAGGCTAGTATTAAGCCTTTCCTAACCTTCCCTTACTCACCTTAAAACTAGCCTAATTTCGTCATTATATGAAATTTTCATTGCACCTATATTTTTGTATGTTTTCTTTTTCTAATATTTCTATTATTTTTTGAAAGTCTGATAGTCTTATATCTTTTATTGAGTTATACCTAATTGGCTCTATTACTTTATATAGCTTTTGGTGTGCGTTGTTTCCTGCCATGGCAAATAATATTTTTAGATTTATCCATAAGCTTAATCTTGTAATAAGTTTATATATTAATCTCATCTACTATATATTTTTAAAAAATATATTAATACTTTTTCAAAGTCAGATATAAATTTATAAAACATAAAATCATAAACATTAATATATTGATTAAATTTATATTTGTATCATATGTATGAAATAATTCAAATCCTACAAACGCTAAACATGAATTAAAAAAGCTAAGCACCAGTATAAAATCTCTTTTATTTATGTTTATATTATCTACTTTGATTGATATAAATTTAATATTTTTAAAATAACTTGCTAAATATTTTAAGAAAACTCTAAAGGATATTATGAATACAAAAATAAAAATAAATTTACAAAGAATTATTAATAATAACATCTTTCTCACCCCACAATAATTTTAGTATAAATAAAATCAATTATATTACATATATATCTTTAAAATTCTTAACTTGTTTTATTGTTTTCATGTTAAAAATTGTAAACTACCTATATGAATTATATTCCCTTTTATTAGATCCGTAAAAGCTAAAAAATATTTTGTATTCTGCTATTAAAACTTTCTTCTCTACTCAGGCTAATATAAGCTATGTTCATATCTTCACATAGCTCAAATTAGCCTAGTATATCCTAGATTTAAAGTATGCTGTAATAAACATGGCCAGTATAAAGCCTTTCCTAACCTTCGGTTACTCAGCTTAACACTGGCCTAATATCATCCTTATATAAAGTCTGTATATTTCCATAGTAATCTTCATTATTGATATAGCTCTCGCTTTTATCGACCTGCTACCGCAGGTCAAATTTAATTTTACTCTACATAAAGTTTTTTAATATCCCTCGCACCCTAGTCTCCTCTTCCTTTACTACGATTATTCAAACAAATTTTTAACTCTAGGGATAAATGATAGGGTCAAAATTTCTTTGCATAATCTCCGCTTCGTCAGAGAAAATCACTAATACGAGGGGTATTCTCAAAGTGTAGCCTTTAGGCTGTGCTTTTTAGTTTATATGGACTTATCTGTGGCGATTTTAGATCTGATTGGTGGCAACTTGTCGCTTGTATATGAACATAATTATAGCCTAGAGAGATATTCTCTAGGCTTTATATATTTGAAGTGCTGCTGCACTAGCTTCTTTAATATTTTGATTCTTAGTATTTTTATATAGATATTCAATATATTGTTTATCCTTAATAATGTCTTTTAAGTTTTTCCCTTTGTATTTTCCAAAAGGAATGATTATATTAGGTACTTGATTTATTAGGTCATGATTTTGATTTATATTCTCTTTTTCTAGTATATCAATTATTCTTTTAAAGTCTGATATTCTTATGTCTTTTACTGAGCTATAGCCTATATCTTCTATTACCTCATGTATCTTTTCATATGATGCTATTGCAAAGAGTTTCTTTTGTTGATTTCTATTGATAACACTGTCTTTTATCTCAACTACGTTATTACCTTTAGCTATTGCTATTTCATTGTTATTTTCGCCAGTTGTTTTTTCTTTAAATCCTTTAGGATTTGAGTTCGTTTTTGTATATGAGAATATCATATTTTGCATATACTGATATGCTTTATCTTGTGCCAGTTTTATGTTTTGACCTTTTCCTATGGCTCTAGTCTTTATTATTTCATCTGTTGTAATGTCCATTATTACATATTCAACATCTATAGTTTTAGGGTCTATAACCTTTATGTCAGATTGAGTTATGAAAAGGTTACAATCAAGAAGTACTTGCTTAAAGTCTATCCCCTCAGTTCCTTTTTGTCTAAGTATTGTATTCATCTTATTTATCTTTTTAAGTAACATAATGTCAAACCTCCATTTATTTAACTTATTAGTATTACCTCTTTGTATTATTATTATTTGTAATTCAGGCTGATATTATGTGTTGTAATTCTTTCCAATCATTGATATCACTAGGGTTGTTTAAGTTCTCATTTCCATAAATTTCATAAAAAACATTTAGAATCATACAAAATATTATTTGTTAATCCATGGCCAAAAATGTATATGAGGTTTAAAATTCATCTACAATACAACTAGCATATTATTAATCTTTTTAAACGACTCCCGTATTAGCTGCTCTTGTCAGTTAATACAAATCTATGCGAAAAATTTTGGTTTTTAAGTTTTTTGAATAGGTTTGTATTGATGATGAATTATAAGATACAGGGGTGTTTGTTTTTGACCCCGAAGTTAAAAAGACGATGGCGACCCCATGGCATGACTTTCAGAGGATAGCCATGGTCTTTTGGACCCTAGTTCTTGTTTTAATAAAAATCAAAAGACCAAGTATGCTGGTTTTGCATTCTTAGTCTTATCCTGTTTTTGAGTTGGTTTCTAGTTAAAGGTGAGCCATGGCATTCTCAAAATAAAAGAATGTTTATACTATAGTTTTTGTTTTTTTATATCAAATGAACTTGCTAAATAATCATGCACTGCTTTATTTTCTTTATTAAACAAAATCATCAATATATCTATTTAAATAAAAGTGCTCCTATTTGTAAGCATAAAGCCTATGTTATACCTCTATGTAATTCTATATAACTCAACTTTCGCACTACAAAAAAGCTAGTTTATCCTTGATAAAACTAGGTAGTGTAGATATAAAATAGTCTAAAAAGTCGTTAATTTGAGTTTTTGTAAGCGTTAGCTTTTCAGATAGTGCACATT
>NZ_BDQY01000029.1 GCF_002724055.1 Tepidibacter mesophilus
AAGAACTATTTTTTAGCAAGTTGTTGAAAATACAGCAAATCAAGAAAAATCTATCTCGCATTCCATACCTATGTAGATATATTAATATAGAAGATTTAGCAAGTTAGATTTTCTTGTAAAGTGGTGTACTAGTAATAGATAAACCATATAAACACAATAGAAGTATATATATTTAAACCAGTAGCCAACAAGAGCTACTGGTTTTTCTTGCACAAATATACAATAAGTATGAAAACATGATATATTATGGTAAAATACAGCTAGAAATAAATAAATAAAAGTTATATGAAAAAATATAAGGTACGCAATTGTAGAGAATTACAAACTACTTATTTAAGGAGGAAATATGAGCATTAGAACTTATGAGTCAAAAGATTGCCAAGAAATAATTAAATTGTTTTATGAAACAATTCATTCAATAAACTCTAAAGACTATACAGAAAAACAACTAAATGTATGGGCTCCTAAAGATATAGATTCAGATTTATGGGATAAGTCGTTTTTGAAGAATTATACGATTATATTTACTATAAATGATACTATTGTTGGATTTGGGGATTTAAGCCTTAGTGGATACCTTGATAGGCTTTTTGTTCATAAAAACTACCAAAAACAAGGTATCGCTAAAGAAATTGTTAAAGAATTAGAGAAATATGCTAAAAATATTGGATTAACTATCATTACAACAGAAGCATCAATAACAGCAAAACTATTCTTTGAAAAACAAGGGTATCATGTTATAAAAGAACAACAGATTGAAAGAAAAGGTCAATTCCTGATTAATTATAAAATGGAAAAATATATTTAAAATTAATCTAATTAGAAAGACAGGTTAATGTACAATCTTCTTAAAATGCGTACTAAATTATAATAATTAAAGTACATACTATATTAGATATAAAATAAATAGCATAAAAAAGTAAAGTCTAGGAAGTTTAAAAACGCTTAGGAATTCAGAAATTTCTATCATATGGTAAAATAAGTAATAATCACTCGCTATTATGATTAGTGTAAATGAGGAGGGTTAGCGTGAATAATACCGTAAGACTTATTAAGATTATATTTATATCAATAGCAATAAATTTTATTGGAATATTATGTTTTTGATTGTTATTTAGAACACTTTATTCATGTAGTTCAGTTAGACGATGAGATTAAAAAAGCAGTAGATATGCACTGGAATAGAGAAGTGGCAGAGATTGAATTAAAAGAATTTTACTAGGCTTGGGCTTCAAGTTGAATACTATTGAAAGCTAATGAATTAAATACAAGTGTTAGAAAAATCATAGGCAAAAAGAGAACTGATATAGTTTTAAGGTTATTAGAAGGATATCAAAACATGAAATATATAAAAAAGACTATGATGTAGAGTATATCTAATCTGCACAGGGTCTTCTTTATTAAGCTTTAATAAAGTCAAAACTTTATCTTATAATGTCTATAATGAAAATTGTTAAATGAATTTGACATCAAAATATAAAAGTGATAACATTGAAATTGTTAGTAATTACTAACATTAAGTGAGGAGAAGTTAAATGAGCAAAAAAGATACAACAGAAAAAATTTTAAAATGTGCTATGAGTCTTTTTTCCAAAAAAGGATATAATGTTGTTACAACAAAGGAAATAGCTAAAGAAGCAGGAGTTAGTGAAATGACAGTCTTTAGACATTTTGAAAGTAAGAAAAACTTATTTGAAAAAGCATTTAATGAATATGTTTTTTTACCAAATTTCAAATTTATTTTTGAAAAAAATTTGGAATGGGATTTAGAAAAAGATTTACTCAAAATTAGTCATATTTATCAAGATGTATTATCTAAAAATAAAAAAATAATTTTAATGTAATTAAAAGATAAAAAACTAACATCAGAATTAAATTCACCTTTATTTAAATTTCCAATGGAGTTTAAAAAATTATTAATAGAATATTTTTATAAAATCAAGGAAAAAGATAATATAAAATACGATCCGGAAATCACAGCAATCAATTTTTTGTCTTCTAATTTTGAAATATTTATTAGTTTTTTATTTTTAGATAATGTAACAGATAATATAGACATAGAAGTCAGTATTTCAAATTTTGTTAGGGTATTTACTAAGGGGATAACCTCTTAGTATTTTTTCTGAAACTTAAGTTAGTTAGTACTAACACTCATGTATTGATTGAGATACCTTTAGAAGGAGGATAAAAATGAAAGCAAAAGCAAAAATTAGAAATACTATGTTAAAAGTTATAGCTAAACCTAATATGAACAGGGTTTTGAAATTAGAACAAGATTTATATAATAATAAAAATTCATATAAGTCTACTACGGTTTCTCCTGAGAGATTTGAAATATTATATGAAATATTAAAACTAAAAGATGATAATGTTAAATTACCTGGTTTTCCCAGAACAATTCCGATTATAGGATCGAGTATTTCGGATATTAAAAATACATTGAATTTATTAAGTGAAAATAATGGACATACTTCAAAAAAAGTTAATAAATCATTTATAAAAGAGTTAGAAGAATATGCAAAAACACTTGGTGTTGGTTCAATAGGTTATACAAAGGTTCCAAGAAAATATATATTCAAAGACTTTGCCATAATGTATGATAATGCTATTGTTTTTACAATGGAGATGAATAAGGATATACTAGAAAATGCACCTGATTATAGTACTGGAGTTATGGTTCATAAGACTTATAATAAACTTGGAAAGATATCTATGAAAATTGCTGAATTTTTAAGAAAAAATGGGTGCGATGCACATGTTGGTCATCCATTAATGGGACAAACGTTATATCCTGCATTAGGAGAGTTGGCCGGACTTGGGTTTCATGGAAATCACGGAATGTTAATAACGCCTAAGTTTGGACCAAGAGTAAGGATAGCAGCGGTTTATACGAATATAGAAAACCTTCCTATCAATTTGAGTGATAAACATAAGTGGATAGAAGAATTTTGCGGTAAGTGCAAAATTTGTGTAAAAAAATGTCCAGGGGAAGCAATCTATCAAAACTCAATAAAAAATGAATATGGAATTATTAAGAGCGTTGATAGTCATAAATGCTTTAAAATTTTTTCTGAAAAGCATGGATGTACCGTTTGTATGAAAGTTTGTCCATTTAACCAAGTAGGTTATGAGAAACTATATAATGCTCATAAAACCAAAATCAATAATAGTAAAGATTAATTCACTGAACACAATTAAGTTCCAGTTGAAAAGTACAAAATTAATCAATATATATAAACCGTCGTTATAGCTGATAAGGTGAACCGCATCATAAATAAAAATACTTTTTAAATGTGTATACGTAATATACACTAATAAAATAAGAAAAGTGGTTTTACCTATTTTAAGACCTCCTAGACCATAATAGGAGGTCTTTATCTTTTATGTCGAGATTAAAGCATGGGAGTAATTCATTCGCAAAAGTACATCTTTATGAACTACCTCTATATTGAGGTCGCGCCAACATTTCCGACATATCCCATGTTAAGGATGAAAATGGTATGAAACCTATATTTTCTACCACGCTAAGGAATTATGTTGCACTAGCTTATAACTACTAGCTTATAACTATTTCAATTATGTTGTATTCGATACTTAAAACAGGTCTAATTGGTAGCTTGAGTACAGCGTAATTTATCTTATGTTGCATAAATTCTGCTTAGAGTAGGATTTGTCGGTTTCGCTGGCGAGACCCCATAGCCATCAAGTTAAGCATTTTATAGCAAATTAATTGCCCTTATTCGTTAAAAAATAATATACTAATGCTACTTAAAGTTCTAAGGAGGCAGAAGTATCTATGTCAAAAGTAAAAACATTAAATATGAAAAATACTATGCAGCAAATGATTCAAGAGATCCTTAAAGTTATTTCAAAAGATGAAATTGAAAAAATAGCAAGAGATGTTGGTTTTATTCAAAGGCAAGGAAAGCTTCAAGCTTGGCAATTCCTTTATCTCTGTGCCTTTTCAGGCTTAGATATATCTAAAAATACACTTGTTTCCATGAGTGCTAATCTAAATTCAGAAATTGATATTGAAGTCACAACACAAGCCATACATGATCGTTTGAATGATAAAGCTGTGGCTTTTTTACAAGAAATCTTTACAAGATTATTAAACGATATAGCTTTATCGGATTCTAAGATTTCAACCTCATGGGATAAACACTTTGATAGGATTAGAATAGTTGATTCTACAGCATTTCAAGTTCCAGAAATATACAAAGAAGAATATAAAGGCTCTGGTGGAAGTTCTCAACCTGCTGGAGTTAAAATACAACTTGAATATGATCTAAAATCTGGGAAATTCATACATGTTGATGTAGGTCCTGGAAAAGGAAATGATAATACCTTTGGAAGTAAGATAAATGAGACTTTCAAGGAAAGAGACCTTTCTTTAAGGGACTTAGGTTATTTTAGTCTGAAGGATTTTAAAGATTTAGATGATAAAGGAGCTTCGTATGTTTCAAGATTAAAACCAAATGTGGCTGTATACGTTGAAAATAAAGATGTAGAGTATCATAAGAATGGGCAGATAAAGAAATCTACTCTTTACAAAAGAATTGATTTATCAGAAATAGCAAAAGATATACCTGCTGGTGGAGTATTAGAATTAAAAGAAGTATACATAGGAAGAATTGAGAAGAGAAAAGAACGATTAGTTATATACAAGCTAACTGATAAACAATTAAAGGAACGTAAGTTAAAAGTTGAAAAAACAGCTAAAAAGAAAGGTATCAAGAAAAGTGAAAATACAATGAAACTATTGGGAATAACTATGTTCATCACAAATATTGATAGCTCAATAGTACCTAATGATCAAATATATGAGATATATTCTTTGAGGTGGCAAATAGAAATTTTATTTAAAACATGGAAATCAATATTTACAATTTCAAATGTAAAACCTGTAAAAATAGAACGATTTAAATGTCAGCTTTATGGAAAGCTTATTTTATTAATATTAAGTTCATCAGTAATGTTCAAAATGAGAAATGAACTTTTAAACATAGAAAGGCTAGAAGCAAGTGAAATCAAGAGTGCAGGAATTATAAAAGAATATATTCAAAAGATATATTTTGACTTAGTAAATAGTCCTTTAAAAGAATATAAAATATTATTAAAAATATATAAGTGTATAAAAAGAAATGGACGAAAATCACATCGCAAAGGAAAGAAAACTTTCTTTGATATTCTAGGGGTATCCTACCACCACCAAGAAAACGCATGTAAATTCGCCGCATAAAAATCAATTTAATAATATCATAAAATTAGATCTATGTCTTTTAAAAAAATCAATTTTTCGTAGGTCTATTTATTGTACAATAAACCCTATTTGATATTAGTTATATATGGATAAAAAATCTCGAAATACTATTTCTTATACTCTCTATCTTAAAAAATTAAATATTGCAATATTCCTGTGAACTTTGCAACTCCTTAGCTTGATGGCTATGTGGCGAGACCCCTATATTTATCTAGGCTATAGTATATCTAAACTTTGTAGACATGTATAAATCTTATTTATTTAGAATTGTTTTTATTGCTTTAAAACATGTATATTATAATATATAAAGTGAATTGTACCACTTAAGAATAATAATCAATTAAATATTATTCATATAATGTAAATTTCAAAACAGTAGCCAACCAAAGCTACTGTTTTCAATTGCACAAATATACAATAAGTATGAAAATATTCTATATTATGGTAAAATATGTCTAGAAACAAATAGAAGTTATATAAAAAGATGTAAAGTACGCAATTGTAATATATGATAATGTACCTATAGATTGGAGGGTAATTAAATGAAAAATGCAGGAGTAAGTTTTCAAATTCCAAATGAGTATGGAAAATATCTTTCTGATATATTAGAGCCTATACCAGTTGGCCAGTATCAGTGGTCAATTGATAATGACGAAATACATCTATTAGAGAAAAACGAAATTACCAATGAGTTTTTGTTTAAAGACAAAGATAGAATAATTCAAGGAGAAAAACTATACAATGCTGCAAAAAATAACACTTACTATTTGGTTTTTGCAACTTTAGTGGCTTTCTTTAAAGATGAAAATATTAAAATAGTAAGAACTTATGAAGATTTTTTAAATAGCAATTGTCAAATAGCACTTGCAATATATGATTGTTCTTATGTTATGTTTTGGTGCAAAAAGAACCAGTTGCTATCAAAAATGTACAGTTATGCTTTATCAAAAGGTTACAAAGGTGTTGAATATATTACCGAAGATGATTTACTTAAAGAAAAATATTATATTGAATAAATAATCTATGTGTAAATGTACTGAAATAAGTAGGTGTATGGTTTAGTACACTAGATATTTAAAGTTATCTTTAGTGATTATAGTATAGATAGTAAATAATATATAACTATATAAAATAACAGATGTATAGGTACATTTGTATAGGTACATTGTAGTGTATATATAGGAGAGTAATAAAAGATTGTAAGTACCATACTTAATGTAAATATTAATAAGAATATAATACCGCTAGATAAGCGAAAAATAGTAGCTTATAATAATGGTATAGACTTATTAGACATATAAAATAAGTATGGAGGGACAATAGAAGTGGAACTACACATATTAAGAAATAGAGATAAAGATATTATTGTTTTATTAGATGATAATATGAAGTTAGTTAATCCTGTCTATGACTACCTAAAATATCTAAGACAAAAAGGTAGAGCATTAAATACAATTAAGGCTAACGGACGAGATCTAAAAATATATTGGGATTTTCTGAATAAGAAAGGCTATGAGTATGACGGGGTAACACCAAATACAATAGGTGAATTTATAGAATATCTTAGAGATCCTAATGATAATATGGTTACGTTGTACGCTGAAAGTAAAAGAACAGGTAAAACAATAAATAGGATACTTAGTACAGTTTATAACTTTTATAAATATTGTGGAATGGTTAAGAAAGTAAATACCCCTATCATAATGGAAGATGTTAATAGGCCATTTGATATGTTTAAGAGCCTACTACATCACGCAAGAATAAACAATAAGACTAAGCAATCTATATTTAAAGTTAAAGAAAGCAAGACTACATTTAAACTTGTATCTGATAATAATGCTGAAACTTTTTTAAGTAACTTGTCAACTTGGAGAGATAAATTAATATTTAAAATAATGTATTTTACAGGTGCAAGGATAGGAGAAGTTTTAGAACTTCAAATAGAAGATATACCATACCCTAACACTTCAAATGATATTGGAATGTTAGAGAATATAAAGTCTAAAGGTAAAACAAGAAACTTATATATTCCTATGGCATTAATTGAAGAAATAGATAATTTCATCATGGAAGAAAGAAATTATATTGATACGGAGCATAGTTATATCTTCGTATCACAACAAAAACAAAACTTAGGAAAGCCATTAACTTATAGAGCAATTTATGAAGTGTTTAATACAGTTAAAAAGAAAACAGGAATATCATTTAATTTCCACGATTTAAGGCATACATATATCACTCATTTGGTTGAGAATGGTATGGATATTAGTGTTGTAAAGATAATTGCAGGTCATGAACATGTAACCACTACCCAACAATATACTCATATTTCTAATAAATATCTTGAAGATAATTTAAGTAAGTATTGGAAACAGAGTATTCTAATTGGAGGTGTAGCAAATGGCAAGTAATATGCCTAAAGGTGATGTATGGGAATTAATAGATAATGACAGTAACTCACAAAATTATGGTAAGAAGTTTAAATTTGATTTTTCATTCATAGAAAGTGAAAATATAAAAAATGTAGTTAAGATTTATATTTGGAGAAATTATAAAGAAGGAAATAGAGTTCTAAAAAAGTTATATGATAATATTTTAAGCTTTAAAATATTTAATAATTTTGCTATATTAAATAGAATTAAATCATTTGCGCCTATTACTAATAATGAAGTTTCGATGTTTATATCTTATTTAAAAACATCTATAAGTAATAAGACTAAAAAGCCATATTCACATGAATATCAAAAAAAGTGTTTGGATTTTTTAAAAGCCATTATTAAATGGGGACAATTATATATGCCTAATGAAGTTCCTAAAAGAGAGATATTTAGAGGTAATGAATATAAAATTAATAGGTCTATTAAAACAAATTTCATTCCAGATGAAGTTTTAGAAAAGATAAATAAAGCCTTAAAGAATGAAGAAAATCCTTACGTTAAATACGGAATAATCATCCTTCAATCAACAGGAATGAGGATTGAAGATATGTTTAAATTAACTACTGATTGTATTAAACCACATTTGATTAGTGGATATACATTAACATGGTACGACTATAAAAATAGAAAAGAACGTCAACCAATGCCTATTACTAATGAATGTGCTATTGCAGTAGAAAAGTTAATAGAGCAGACAAGAGAATTAAGAGAACAGGCTGATGATAAGGTTAAGGATTATTTGTTTATTCATAAACCTACTAAAGGTAAAAGTGCTAATATTTTGAGCAATATATCTCCAACAGTATATCGACAATGGTTGAAACGGTTCATTAAAGAAAATCATATTAGAGATACGAATGGTGAATTATACAATCTTACAGCACACCAATTTAGAAGAACACTTGCTACTGATATGTTATCAAAAGGTATTGATTTAAAAGTTATACAAGAAGTTTTAGGTCATTATTCTACTATTACAACTAAACGGCACTATGCTGATGTAAAGGATAAAGAAAGAGCTGAAGTATTTAAAAATATAGGGATTATCGGTAACATCAACAAAGTTGATGAAACGATTATAGTTAATAAAGAAGAATTAAATTGGTTCAAAGAGAACAAGAATAAGGGAGCAAGAATGGGAGATGGATATTGTACTAAGCCTTGTTCTGATGGAAAAATATGCGATAGATTATTAAAAAGACAGAAGTGCTACACTTGTAGTAGATATATAACTACTCCAGAGTATTTACAGGCTCATAAGAATCATTTAGAAGAGTTAGAAAGACAATTAGAAGGTAATATATATGGTGACCACTATGCAGAACATTTTTCACCTACTATTGAGCTTTTAAAAGAAATTGTAAAGAGATTGGAGGAACTACAAGATGGCAATAACTAAATTGAAACTACAACTAATAAATAATGAAACTGATTATAGTGATATAAATATTGGAAAATCTAAGTTTACTGATGATATATGGGATTTATCAGAGTTTGTGCCTGACAAAACAGTAAGATTGGGTTTTAAACAAATAAGATTTGATTATATAAAAAATGAAGATATGAAATCTGTGGTGAAACTTTATTCTTATCATAAACTTAGTCAAGTAAAACCTCAAACAATAAGAAATAGTATCAATAGTTCACTACCTGCATTTATAGAATATTGCAATTTAAATAATATAAATACCTTTAGTGATATAACCAATGAAATGTTCTTAAATTATTCACTATGGCTAAAAGAAGAAAAAAAAGTTTCAAGAATTACAGGATATTCAAGTTGTAAGATAGTTGAAGAAATAATTAAAATAGGTCAAATAAAAGGTTGGAATGTTCCTAAGGTTAATTTATTTGTTAATTTTACTTCAAGTGATTTATGGGATACTAAAAAAACTCTTAAAGAAAATAAAACTAAACCGATACCTGAAGATATATTTGATAAAATACTATATTATGCAGTTAATAAAGAAACTAATATATTAAATAAAGCAGGAATAGTAATTCAAAGTCAGACAGGATTAAGAATTAATGAAGTATTATCTATAAAGAAAGGTTGTGTCCATACAACAAGTGATGGGTATGACTATATGGAAGTTGTTTTGAGTAAAACAGAGAAAGGTGAGCCAATAATTCACAAAGTATTTATCAATGATTTAGTTAAGAAAACAGTTAAGGAACTTGAAGAATATACTAAAGAATTGAGACATGAAAGTGGATTAAACGAATTGTTTTTAGATAGATGGGGAAAGAAAGTGGTAGTTTTAAAAACTAACAATTGGGGAAGGTTTAGATTAAATAAGTTTATCAAAAAATGGGATATAAGAGATAATAAAGGTAATTTATATCCATTAACATCACACCAATTTAGGGCAACATTTGTTAGAGAACTTATAAAACAAAAAGTTCCAATAGCCCATATTATGAAACAATTTGCTCATGTCTCTATCGAAATGACTTCACACTACCTTACTCTAAAGGAAGAAGAAGTTAAAGAAATATATTCGGATATGATACTTAGTCCAAAGTCTAAAATTGCAGGATTAAGATCTACAGAAATTAAAGGTAAATTAGAAGAACAATTCAGAGGTAAAACCGAAGAAGAAATCGAGGGTATAATTTCTAGACTATCAAAATCAATGAGTTTTAATCCCTTGCCGACCGGCGTATGCCTATACGATTTTAGAAGGAGTAACTGTTCAGATGGAGATGGTTGCTTCTTTTATAACTGTTCTAATTATATAACCGAGGTTAAGTTCTACCCTATATTAAAGAAAGAATTAGACCTTATGGAAAAGGAAATGGCAAGGTTTAAGGAATTAGGTAGAGAAAGGGATTGGCAAAGACAGTATGTTAAATATAAGTATTTAAAACCATTAGTAGATAGTTTGGAGGTGCAAATGAATGAGTAAGAATAAATCTAAAAAAAATATAGAAGGTTTAAAACAATTTGCTGAAAAAAAGAACCAAGAAACTATCGAAAAGGTTAATAAAGTAATAGATAAATTAAAACGTTCTAAAACGAAGAAAATTAACTTTAAAACAGTAGCCGAAGAAGCAGGAGTATCTAAGGCTACATTATATAATAATCCTGTTTTGAAAGAACGAATAATGAGCTTAAGAGCCATTGAAAAAGGTGTACCTAATGATAATATAGTAGCTACTCCAAAAGATAAAATAAAGGCTAACGATGATAAGATAAAGAAACTTTATGAAGAAATTAAAAAGTTGAAAGAAGATAAGCAGAATCTAATTGTCCAGTTAGTTGATATGGAAGAAGTGAAATATGAAAATAAAAGACTAAAGGGACAGTTAGAACAAATTAGAAGTATAAAATAAAGTCTCATTTGTAAGATATTATGAGACAATAGTATGGAGGTATAAGTATGTTTGATATTAATAACCTTAACATACATGATGATTTATGGTCTGTGATAAAAAATGATAAAGGTTACTTTAAGCAAGAATTGTATAAGGAAATAAATAAAGAGCATATTTTATATGGGATTGAAGTAAAAGAATTAGCACGTAGAGAAGATTGTGATGAGGTTCTATTCTTAATGTTAGATGGCTCAAAAAGATATGCGGTAGTACATTTAACATGGAGTAGCAAGATAGAAGAAAATTCATTTTATCCTAAAACAAGGATATATGATGATTTAACTAATTTAATAAGTGCTGAAAGTTATTAATATTTTGCATATAAGTAAAATATTTTAAATAGATACAAAAGAACCAATAGAAAAAAATCAAGTGTAACAGATTCATAGTTAGGAGTAAAATGGATGAAGAAAGAAGAAATAAATTGGATTATCGATAATATAGAGTACATAGAAAAATTAAAAAGAGATATAAAATTTGATATAAGTGAATTTAGTCGAGATGAATGTGAAGAACGCTCTTTTATGATTTTAGTCGACAAGGAAGATTTTTGTTGTGAATTGGATGCGTTTATTATTCTAATTGAGAAATTAGAGTATGAAGAACAGGAGTGGGGTCAAGAGCTATTTTTGGATAATAAAAATCGGATAGAAACGTTTAAGAAGTTTTTGTTTACTGGATTAAATAATATGTTTGTTAAGCAGATACCCTATAAAGAATTTGAAGAAAGAGTTAATCAATATTTAAACGGAATGGATTATCTTAATGCTTATTCAATGTTTAGATGTAAAACTCAAAATGCAGATATTACATGTTTATTTGATGATTGGAACTTATATCAAGTATTTGGTGTATCAGAAAAAAATTACTTTATTTATCTGTGGTATACAACTGCATAGTTACATTGCAGTGTTCTTACAATATTCCCTAAGGATAAGAAATCATATATCATTATAAGTTATCTTAGTAAAAATAAAAGGCTCTGTTTAAGTTAAATGTTAAAATAGAAAAGGAGTTGTAGACAATGTTTTCTTTTAGTAAATTTGAGAAAGACATTAAAAGCAATTTAAATAATAGTTCTGAAGTATTGATAAATAATCTAAATCAAATAATGCCGATAAACTTTAATACCAATATTGATTTAATAGATTTTGAGATATTCATTGAACCAACACAATTTGAGATAGATATAATGATGTTTTCAATGGACAAAGAAGGAAATGAAGTTTTCAATGAAAAAAATGAAGAGAATTGTTTTGCAGGAAGTAAAAAAATAGTATCTGAAGTTAAGTTTTATTACGATGACAGTGTTTTAGAAGTTGAAGAGTTTTTTGAAAAGGCAGATGAAATTGAAGAAAAAGTGATAATTGAATGGTTTGTTTCATGTTGGGAACAATCAACATGCAAAAATATAAAATTACCTATTTTTGTTGGCATTCATGATTGTTTAAAGTCGTATGACTTGAAAAATAATGAATGGATTGATATAGAAGATAAATATTTGGAAAGTTAATATATTAGTATAAAACAACTTATTAGACATTTAAAAGTGAATAGTAAGAAAGAAAGAAGGATTTAGTGGGAGTTTGGTACTTGTGATACACTCTCTCACTAAAGATAACAAATGGAGTGAAGACATTGAAAAAATTACATATATTAATTGGTGGAATTATGTGCATAATATTATTTACAGGTATTGCAGCAGCATCAGAAATAACAGAAACTATTAATGTTGTATTTAACAAAGTTAACTTAGAAGTAAATGGACAACCTGTAAAAAGTAATAATATCTTATATAATGGAACAACGTACGTACCTTTAAGAAGTGTTTCAGAAATGATGAATAAAAAAATTGAATGGAACGGAAATACAAATACGGCTAATATAAATGATACAGATAAAATAGAAGCTAGTAATAATCTTACTAAAGAGAGCATTGTATTAGACGAACTTCCACTGTTTAATGGCAAAGAAGCCGAAGGAATAACCGTTAAGACATATGTAAATAAAAATGGAATAATCTATGGATTTGAGGTTTCTGGACACTCAGGATATGAAGAGTATGGGAAAGACATTGTTTGTGCTGCAGTTTCTACAATAGGTCAAAATACTCTTACATCAATAAAAGTATATACGAAAGACAATGTAGAAGAACGTATTGAAAGTGGTTACCTTAAATGTATTTTACCAAATATGAAAAATAATATAGGAAGTAAAGAATCTTGTGTTCTACTTAAATCAGCTTTAGTAGGTTTTTATGCCATCGAATCTAGTTATGGTTCTGAGTACGTAAAAGTTTTTAAAGTAATTGATTAAGTTAGATTAAAAAAGACTGTGCATTTATAATCGAAGCAAGTGTATTAAACTTTCTTTGTATCATAAACAACCAAAACAGTAGCCAACCAAAGCTACTGTTTTTTCTTGCACAAATATACAATAAGTATGAAATAAGTGTTATATTATGGTAAGATATACATGGAAATAAATAGAATATTTATGAGGAGGATTAGATGAAAAGAAAATTATTGTATCATCCAACAATTCTTATACCAATTGAGTGGTTGAAATTCTCTATATTGTATTGTGATAAGGTTGGATCAATAGTTCCATATAATTTTGAGTATGATGATGATTTAAATAAATGTATCCGTCAAATATTTACTGTCTTGAAATAAAGAATCCAGTATAACTAACTATAAAAATTAGTATACTGGATTTTAAAATTTATTTCTTCTTTTCTATTTTTAATTCTTCAGGTAACATATTTGACCAAGGCATTAATTCTAATAAATTTTCCTTAGTTCTTTCTATATCTTCTAATTTTGATATCTCATTCATTAAATATAGTAGATATTTCTCTACCACTAAATCATTAGCTTTCGCCGTTTCTATAATTGAATATATCAAGGCGCTAGCCATAGCTCCTTTAGATGTATTTGAAAATAGCCAATTTTTTCGGCCTATTACGAAAGGCTTTATAGCTCTTTCAGCTCCATTGTTATCTATCTCTAAAGACCCATCCTCTAATATAGTTTCCATTTTAGGTAATAGTTTTTTACTATATTCTAGGGCTTTGCCCAAAGGGCTCTTTGGTAGTGCATCTTTTATTTCTATATCTACATATTCTTTAAATTCTTCCAATAAAGGTTTTAATTTTTCAAGTCTTATATCATAGCGTAGTTTGTAATAATCTTCAGCTTCGCTGTATTTCTCTCTTATAGATTTCTCAAGTTTATATATTTTCTCACACAAATTGAACCCTATTACTCCTCGAGATTTTTTTAGGGCTTCTTCATTTAGATTTACTATTATTTCATAGTATTTTCTTCGTATATGAGCTAGGCAGTAGAGTCTTTTTATATTTTCTACTTTGTTATATCCGTCATAACCATCAGTTTGCAGACATCCTGAAAAATTCTTCAAGAATTTCTTAGGACATGAACTCGATCTAGTATTTTGATAGTCGTAAAGAACAATTTTTTTATTATCTCCTGCTGTTTTATATAGCCACATATATTTTTTAGATTTAGATTCTTTTCCTTTATCATGGATTACCTTTAAAGTGGTTTCATCTGCTTGTATATAATTTGATTTAATTAATTGTTCTTTCATCAAGTCAAATACACATAAAAGTTCATTACTAACAGACATAATCCAATTAGATAAGGTTTGCCTAGATAAATTAGCTCCTAACATTTTAAAATATGTCTCTTGCCTATAAAGGGGCAATGCATACTGATATTTTAAGCTTATTACATGACTAAGAATATCATTTGATGCCATGCTTTTACGTAGTAATGTCTTAGGTGCTGAAGCTGTAATTATATTAGTTTTTAAATCATCACAAGATCTACAAGCGTAGCTATATGTAATATGTTCTTCTATATATAATTTTGCAGGTATATATTTTAATATTTCTTTAGACTTTTTGCCTATAATTTTTAAAGGATTACCACATTCATTACAAGAGTCTTGACCTTCTTTTAATTTATGTTCTATAGTAACTTTCTCTAAGTTAGATAAATTATCTTTTTTCCCTGTATTTTTAGATGGCTTTGCTCTAACATAAACTACTTCTTCAAGTTCGGGCTCCCCCATTTTAGGGTCGTGTAGTTTTTCTGGCTCATTGAAAATAGATAATTGAGCAGAATCCATCTGTTCACTAGAACTGCCAAATATCTTTCTATTTTTATTAAGAACTTGATTTTCTAAGAAAGCTAATCTCTTTTTTAGTGTATCGATTTCTTTATCCTTAGATTTTAGTTCTTTTTCCATCTTTGAAATTATTAACTTTGTATCTTCATTAAGTTGGTTGTCCGAGTCATTATATTTCAAGTTAATCCCCTCACATTTCAAGTCATCGTTAGTATTATACCAATAAAAGGGAATTCTTAAAAGAGCAATTTTCAATAATAAATTTTAACTTTTATAGGCTCAAACTTTGAAGAAGTTCTTACTTCATAACCTTTTAATAACCATTTTAATTCTTCTATATTAACACTTAAAGCCTCATTTTGATTCTCTGGCCATTTAAACCTATTATTTTCAAGTCTGTAGTAATATAGCCAAAATCCCTCATCAAAATGTAGTATTTTCAATTTATTCATCTGCCTATTACAAAATACAAATAAAGCATTTTCAAAAGGATCTAATTGAAGTTGAGTCTGAACGATAATAGCTAAACCATCGATGCTTTTTCTAAGGTCCGTATAGCCGCAGGCTAAATATATGGTATCTACTTTATCAATATTTAGCATATCTACAGAAGCTCCTTTAAAATATCTATTAAAAGAACCTTTTCACAGGCAGGAATATGAATATCAGCTTTACCAATAGATATTTTTATTATAGATGTATTAGTAGAAGCTTTTTTATTAGACAAGTCTAAAGAATCTTTAGAATTTAATTTGATAGGAAGAAAAGATATTGAATCATTTCTATTTTGTCTTTTTTTATGATAGTATAATTGATTTCTTGTGATACCATGTTTTTGGCAGAAATCAGCCATTTTACTTTCATAAGAATTATATAGACTAATGATATTCTGCCAATTAATTTTAGTTGTTTCCTTTGCCATAACTAAGACCTCCTTACGTTCTCCTATAATTGTAGCAAAGGAACTTTAAAATATATATACATCTATTTTTTTACGTTTACAAATAAATTTGAAAAAGAATCTTTTGCAAATATGGAATACCTTAGATCTTTAAATATATTAGATTATTCACGACCAGAAGATATTGATTTTTCTAAATCAGAACTATTAACTAAGGAATTTCAAAAAACTATAAGCAAAGATAAATTTATTGAGAATGCACGATTTAGATTTAACTCAAAAATAATAAGCAAACTGTATAAAAGTAAAATATCTGATAAAACAGTTGATATGCTTGTTGAATTAGGGCTTGCAGAGAAAAAAAGAAGTTTAGAAAGTTTTGTAAGGGTAGAGTCTACAGTCACGGATATATATATGAGCATATTAGCAAAGCATATTGCGGATAAAAGTAGGGATTATATTATTCCTAATACTGATAGAGTAGATATTTTTGATTTAATTGACCGTGGAAATCAAAATGGAAATTTAGTATTCAATTTACGCTTAATGGATATTTTACCGTGTGCTACAAGCGATACTTCAATGGAAGAAATATGTTATTTTAGAGAAAAAAGACGACAAGAATTACTTAATTTTCGTAAAGTATTGGATGGATTAATATCAGACATATCTCAATCTAATTCAAATGATGAAATTAAAGAGAAAACTATAAGATTTAAAGAAAAAATAGAATTTGAAGTTATTGAAATAGAGAAAATGATGAAAGATAGTCGTATTAACAATTTTAGAAAATCAATGGAAGCACTTATGAGTATTAAATCACCAGCGCTATACGAAGTATTGTTAGGCAATATTACAAAATCTGAGTTTTTAAAAGATCCTAAAGTAGTTATCGCAACAGGATGTGCTCAAGTTCTAGTTAATCATGTGACCAATAAAAATAGTGAACGAGCTAAGTTAAGAGAAAATCCATATTCCTACTTGTACTATATGAAAAAATAATAATAAACGATATTATAATACAGGATTTCATATATTATTCACAAAATATTAACGCAAGATGAAGTAAATGTATGGAAACAATCGAATGAAGAAGGTACAAAAATAAATGATGAATTAATGGGGAAAAATTCAACTGATTTACCTAATGAAGATAAAATAAGTCAAGAGATAGCAAAACAAAATAATTTAACAAAAGATCAAGTTGATGAAATCTTAATGAAGAAAAGTACTTGGACTTTTAGTAATGAACAATAACTTATAGATTTAATTGTTTAATAGTAACAATCAAAACAGTAGCAAAACCAAAGCTACTGTTTTTTATCGCAAAAATATACAAAATGTATAAAAACATACTATATTATGGTAAAATGTACCTAGGAACAAATATAAGTCATATAACTGAAAAATCTCAGTTTGAAAAGCAAACGTTTAAAAGATTAAGTATTATTTCGAGTTGTAAGTGGTATGTATAGTAAATTAAAAACATACAATGATACAAAAAAATGTAAAATAAGGAGGTAAGTATATGGATTTTATTGATCAATTAAGACAATTCTCTAAAAGAGTAGATAGTATAAAAGAAAATCTTTCTACAGAAGAAGCAACGAAAACATCAATAATAATGCCATTCTTTCAACTACTTGGGTATGATGTATTCAATCCTCAAGAATTTCTTCCTGAATATACTGCTGATGTGGGAATAAAAAAGGGAGAAAAAGTAGACTATGCAATAATGAGAGAGGGAAAGCCAGTAATATTAGTTGAAGCTAAATGGATAGGTGAAAGCTTAGAAAAACATGACTCTCAATTATTTAGATACTTTACAACAACAGAAGCAAAGTTTGCAATACTTACAAATGGAATCATATATAGGTTTTATACTGATTTAGAAGAGACTAATAAAATGGACGAGATACCATTTTTAGAAATCAATATGCTAGACATAAAAGAGAGCTATGTAAATGAATTAAAGAAATTCCACAAAGACAATTTTAACGAGAGAGAAATATTCGATTCTGCATCAGAATTGAAATATTCAAATGAAATAAAAAATATAATGGCTAGACAGTTATCTAATCCAACCGATGATTTTGTTAGATTCATGATATCTGAAGTTTATAGCGGAATTAAGACTCAAAATGTAATAGATAAGTTTAGAGGAATTGTTAAAAAGTCATTAAATCAATATATCAATGAATTAATGAATGATAGAATTAAGTTTGCTCTTGAAAATGATGTAGGTAGCAAAGGAGAAGAAGAGAAAGATAGTTCAAATACAAAGGAAGAAGTTCTTTCAACTAATGATGAAAAAACTAATTCTAAAGTAGTTACAACGGAAGAAGAATTAGAAGGGTTCTTAATAATTAAAAATATATTAAGAGAGTATGTAGATGTAAGTGAAATTACATATAAAGATACGGAATCTTACTTTGGCATTCTATATAAAAATAATGTGAGAAAGTGGATTTGCAGATTGTACTTAAATACTACAAAGAAAAGTATTTTAATTCCAGATGAGAATAAAAAAGAAAATAGATATTATATAGAAACATTAGATGATATTTATAAATATAAAGAGTTGTTAATTGAGTCGTTAAATAGATATATAGAAACAGTTAAAGCATAATTAAGGGGGAGTAGTCATAATGACTGCTCTTTATTATGTTTTACGAAGTAAATATGTTATAATATTCAATGGGGAAAATAGGATAAAACAAGGGGGATTAAGGATGAAAAAAATAATCTATTTAGTATTATCACTAATATTAATAATTGGACTAGTTGGGTGCAGTGATTCAGATTCGTCAGCATCAGTAGATGAAAGCTTAATAAAAGATGTTTCTTATACAATAGAGAAAGCAGAGGACATATCAATAGCAGGAGCTAAGAGATACTCATTAGATGTTGTGGTTTCTAAAGAAGTTAGTGTAGAGCAATTACAAGAAATTTCTAAGAAAGTAATAGAAGACTATAAAAAAGAAAATAAGTTTAATGCTATAGTAGTTGGATTTTATGATTATAAAGAGTACATAGGAAATGGATATTCATTAGGAAAAACTGAATTTGCTCCAGAAGGAGATTGGAGTAAAGCCATGGAAGTAAGCACAGGGGATTATAGTAGTATGGACTATAATTTTGACTTAATGAAAAAAGATTGGAGCAAAAAATTAACTCAAGATGAAGTAACTGTATGGAAACAATGGAATGAAGAATATACAAAAGTAAATGATGAATTAATGGGGAAAAATTCAACTGATTTACCTAATGAAGATAAAATAAGTCAAGAGATAGCAAAACAAAATAATTTAACAAAAGATCAAGTTGATGAAATCTTAATGAAGAAAAGTACTTGGACTTTTAGTAATGAACAATAACTTATAGATTTAATTGTTTAATAGTAACAATCAAAACAGTAGCAAACTAAAGCTACTGTTTTTTCTTGCACAAATATACAATAAGTATAAAAATACGATATATTGTGGTAAAATGTGTGTGGGAATGAATGGAAAATATATAATAACGTACATTATGCGAAATAAGGAGGAGAATTAAAGTGAAAAAAAAACATAAGATATATATTTCACATTTTATTATAACTATGCTTATTTTTTATAAGCAATATAACTTTAAACTAAATGTAGGTTCGTGTATATTTTTAATTATATGTGTAGTTGCATCATATACAATTGTGAACTACTTACCTCGTTTATAATACATCTATAAACAAATGAAAGTTATATACATGAAAATTATTATTGGCATTAAAAAACTCAGCCTGATTTGAGTGTGTAAGAATAGAATAAAAATTAAAGAAAGAGTTATAAACACTAAGAGGGAAACTATATGAAAGAATCTAATCTTACTGTTTCGTAATTGTAAGAAGTAGGAATTGATGCTATATAAGGGGGGACCTAAAGAATGAAATTTGAATATGAAAGTTTTTCATGCGATGTTGATATATTTTATAGAGAACATGATATTTTAGTGAGATTCTATGATAGCTCCAGGGAGCAAAATGAAGATGAGACTGTGAATCTCGTTATTGTTGACCCTGGTTATGGATATCTTCTTATGAAATTTAAAGGAGATGGAGGATTATTGAGTGGTTATTTAGATGAGACTGTGTTTTCGTCTGATGAATTAGTATATGCAGCGATTGAGTTTTTAGAAAGTTTATCGCCACTATCAGAGGAAGTGTATTTACCACATCATGTTGACCGTGTAAAACTAACAAGTTATGTTGAATACAATGGGGAGTATTAGGACTTTTTTTATGATATACAGGTAAACTTCTAATCAAACGAGAAGAACGGGATATAATATTAATATTTATATCAAAATGGAGCAGAGTTATTTTCTGCTTTTTTACATATTCTCAAAAACACTAACCCATTCAAAATACATAAACACAAACAAGCAAAACAGTAGCCAACCAAAGCTACTGTTTTTAATTGCACAAATATACAATAAATATTAAAATGTTCTATATTATGGTAAAATATAGGAGGGCTTTGCAGACAACTTAGCTAATATAAAATTTATAATTAAGGAGAAAAAATTATGGGAAGATATGCAATTATAATGAGTTGCGAAGAATATAAAGATAAAGAGTATCCAAATATAAGTTTTTGTCATAATGACGCTTTTTTAATAGAAGAAACCTTGGTAAACTATTGTGATTATCCACAGGAAAATATTTTATTAGAAATGATAGGTCCAGGCTATGAAGAGGGTGAACCAGAAGAAATATTGGAAAAAATCAAAGAAAAATTAAAGGATTCTACAGAAGGAGATACCATATTATTTTATTATGCAGGACATGGTTTGGTAGAAAATAACGAGGCCTTTTTAATTTTACCAGATACAAATCCAGAAGATTTGGAAGCAACAGCATTACCCTTACGAAATATAAGTAAAGTTTTAAAAGAAAATAAAAGAATTAATGTAAGAGTTTTTGATGCCTGTCACTCTGGAATGGATGTCAGAGGAACTACGTGTATAACCAGTGATAGTTTTAATGATTTAATGATTGAAGAAGGTTGGGTTACATTAGCTTCATGCTCTAAGTATGAAAGAAGCTATCCAGATGCATCGAAACAACAAGGAATATATACATATATGTTAGTAGAATCTATAAAAGAATTTAAAGAAAATGATGAGATATATCCTGAATTATTAAAACTTAAAATATGTGATAAAATGAAACAATGGTGTGAAGAAACAGGGGTAAAACAAACGCCAACTATGAACTCTTCAATTATAGGGAATGTTTCTATTGCTACAAGAAATGAAATACCGAAAGAAAATTCAGTTAAACAAGAAATTGTTAATTGTAGTGAAATTTGTCTTGGTCAAGAATCCATTCTTATTAAAGAAAATCATATTCATGAATCTGAAGATAAAGAAGGATATAATCCAGTTAATATTCAAACTTCAGATTGCACAGAAGGTGAAGTAGCTATGAATGATATAAGATTATGGGAAAGTCCTAGTGGTGTTAAATTACCAAAAAGAGCTGATATAAATACAATAATGCAATATAATATTTAGTTAAGAAAAGGTGAATTAAAGCAGCTAATGATGGGATATCAATATGAAAACTATGAAATGGCATCTGGATTTGTTTGGTTAAAAACCATAAATTTATTAAGAGAAAAAGTTCTATCATTAGGAAGTGAATTTGTAGGAGAAATGTTAGGGTGCGATAATAGTTCTTTTGTTGAAAATTTGCCTCCTATTGAGGCTATAAATGTAGCGTCTGATATTGGATTTATAAATAAATTAGGAAAACTTAAATTAAAACAGTGTAATGAACTAATGCAATATTACACATCTAGCGACGTAGATTCAGAAGAAATGCCAGAAGATGATGCAAAAAATATACTTAGAACATGTATTCAATATATATTAGGACAAGATAACAGCAACTTAAAGTTAAATTATAATGATTTTAGAAATAGATTAAAATTAGAGGTAGTAGGTCAAGATGAAGAAGAAATGAATATATTATTTAATAGCCCATATTTTTATCAAAGAACTACATTAAGAACATTAATGAATTTATTAAAACATACTAAAGGTGCAGAGTTAGAAAATGTAATTGCAAATTTGTACACCATTGTTCCTAAAATATGGTAGTCCTTATTAAGTGATGATAAGTATACAATCGGATTTGCGTATGCAGAGTATATGAATGACGGAAATAAAAAGTATGTTAGTGTGCTAAGAACTTTACTAACTAAAGTAAAAGGATTTGATTATGTTCCAGAAAATCTTCGTTCTTTAACATTTATTGAAGCAGCTCAAAAGCTCATAAATGCACATTTTGGAATGAATAATTTTTATAATGAACCACCAGCAATACAATATTTAGAATCTCTAGGAACTGTAATACCATATCCTGGTTTAGGAATTTGTATTACAGCTACTATTATAGTTAAAGTAGGTAATTTTTATGGAGTTTCAAGGAATGCACAGAGCTATGCAAATGAAATTTTAGAAAAAATATATCCAGATAAGTGGAAATATTATTTTGATGATGTTTTTATTGGATCTGAAGACTTATTATGGAAAATATCTTGCAATGATGATAGAACGGATAATTGGTGTAATGTAGTAATTAGATATAAGTTAGATCAAATTGAAGTGAAAAATAATGAAGTAAAAAAACTTTTAGTAGAATCAAGTAAAAATAATAGAGGGGTTGTTTCTAAAATCGCAAGAAAATTGTATGATAATCTTAATAATTAAATTAGTTTAATCTTAATGAAGAATTTATTGTGCATGAATTACTCTAGTTGATACACCAAAAAATTTTGCATTGGATATGGTAAAGAATATTTCCAAATGATTCCTACAATTAAAAGTGATTTTGTTAGTCATCTAGAGGATATAAAGCCAATATATAATATTGATGATAAATTACTAATTCCTAGAAATAAATAGTAATATATAAATAACCAAATACATTAAGATAAATTCAGCTATATGCAATTGCAGATAGCTGAGTTTATTTTGGGAGATTACAATATATATAATAAACAGCAAAGCAAAGGCGTATAATAAATGTTGATTTTGTTATTTATGCTTATTTGGATAGATACAATTCCTTGACCAAATGGAAAATAAGGAATATAATGCTAATTTAAACAAGCATGTGTTCACAAAAACTGTTCTTTCGCTTAAAAACAAATGAGGAGAGAATTTCAATATGAAACAAGAAATTAAAACTCTAAAAGCACAAATATCAAATATAGATAATTTAAAAGATAAAGAAATTGAAATATACATAGAAAAAATAATAAAAAAATAAAGAAGGGTATGTAGTCAAGTACATATCTTCTTTATTTCTAGCTTTAATTATAGTTTTTCAAAAATACTAATAGTAGGCAAATTATGCAAACACAAGCACCTCTTATAATCAAGAGCCCAAGTAATCTTCTGCTTAGACATAAACTTAAACTTCTGCATCATAAATTCCTCAGTAACGTAGAAATAATCTACCAGTTCATCAAAGTTAATAATTCCATTTTATTAAACTTAAGCTTTCTGATATAGCATATATTTTTTATAGAGTTAGTATTTTCTACAGTTAGTCCTATAATGAAATATGCTTGTAACAGAATAAATCTATATTTCCACAAATGTGTCATATAATTGAAAAACATGGTACATTTTGGTATAGTATAGATATATATACCTAGTAATTGTGCTTTTGATAAACAAGAGAGGGGCTTTTGTAATGAAGAAAGGAATAGAAGATAAAATTATTACTTTGAAACACTCATTAAGGATTTTAAATAAATTAGATATTATAAGAATCTGTGCTAATAACGGTGTAGTTATTGAGCATAAAAATAAAATTAAGGATATTAAAGAAAAATTAATTCATATAATAAGGCAAGGTAATGAAACTTTATATACAGAATTGCGAGATGCAGCTTTTAATCCAAATTTAGATGTCTTAGATGGTTTTTTTATTGTTTTTGATACTCCACGATATAATATGATTTCTAAAGAGGATATAAAAAATTCTATAGAAGAATTTAACAAAAATAATATGGAGAATAAAGAGAATGAGGAAAATGAGGAAATTGGATTTATTGAAAATGTTGAAATAGTAAATGAATATATAAAATTTATGGTGATGAAAATTAAACATCAATATGTATATGATGCTAAAAGTAAAAAAAGTAAGTCATATGAGAGCGAGATAAAGGCTAATGTTGAAATAGACTTAGAAAAAAGATTTATATATATTCAAACTAAGAATGTAAATATATATAAAGGACTAAAAACTGTTATACGAGAATTTTTAATGTATCATTTTTATGATAATAAATTAAAATTAGGTAAACCAGAACTATACCAAAATTTATCTATAGATTTTATAGATATAAATTCTATAGATAAATTGAATAAAGTTAATCCTGTTACGTTGAAGTTATTAGATATTGTATATGAATTAGAAAATATGAAATATGCTTTCTCTGGATTTAGAGTAAATGATATATTATTCGATCATGAAGAAAGAAATAGTATAGATTTAAGTTCTAGGATAGACTCTATAAATATATATGGAGAAAATTTATTAGAACATAGTCAAATTAAAGAAAAGATATTACAAGGAAGAATTATACTATACATTAATTTTATATTAGAATATAATACTATAAGTGAAAATGGAAACAACATAAAACATTATGTAGAAGCTGGAATCGATTATAAAGGTGACTATGCTCGGATTTTTATTAAAAATAATAAAGATTTAGAAAGAATAATTCTTATTAAAGCATATAATGAATTGAAAAGGGTATTTATGGAGAATTATTTGAATGGCAATTTGAAAAATGAACTAAAAATTTTAAATTTGTTAGGAGTAAATAAAAATGAGGAATATAAAGTTAGCTCATAATTATTCGTGGCTCTTTGAATTTGAAAGTATAGATGATTTTAAAGGTATAGAAAATCTAAAATTAGTAAATGAGATAGAATCAAATATATATTTATATAAAATTTCTAGAATAGTTAATAATGGAACAATAGATTTTCTAGAATTGAAATCGAAAATTCAAGATAAAAGAGATTATGAAGATGAAGATAAAATTTTACAATTTTTACAGGAAAGTATTGAAAAAGAAGAATATTGCCAAATTATTTTATTTAAAGATATAAATAAATTTTTAATAATTTGTGATGATATTAGGAATTGGAATGATTATTTTATAAATACAAAATTTAGATCTATAGAAGTATTAAATAAGAGAATTATATCTAGTATTTTAGATAATGGGTTTTCTGACAATATTTTAAGTGTATCTTTTTGTTATGAAAAAAAATTAAATGATATGATTAACTCTGTAAATATTCATGGTAGTAATATACAACACTCTGAAAAATTCTTAGATATTATCCATGATGACGAAGTTAAAACACTGAGCTGTGTTTTTCAGCCTACTAACAAAGATTATTTGGTAACTTTAAAGATACAAAACAAAATAGAATTAAGTAAATATATATCAGATAAAGATCATATGGAATTTTTAAAAGAGTTTATCGCATTTATTTCAAAAGAACTAAGTAATAACTTTAGGAGATAAAAAATGTTTAAATTTAAGAGTAAAACTTTAAATGATATAAAGACAATTATATATGCTTATTTAACAGGAATAGGAACATGTATTACACTTATGTCTGGAATATTACAAAACTGGATTAATGAATATTCTAAAATTGTTTCTAGTATTTCAATAATTTTACTTGTGATTATTTTATTTTTTATAATTAAATTAATAGTTGATGAAAAATTTATAAAGCTAGAGAGTATTGAACATAATTTAGAAGATAAGGCTTTAAATAAAATTGATGATATTAAAAATACAATAACTAACTTAAATGATATTAATGAAAATTTAAAAAAACTAGAAAAAATAGAATATATTTCATCAACTATAGAGAATATTAATAAAAACATGATTGCAGAATTTGCAGAGCATATTTTTATTCAAAATAAAGAAACTGGATATATAATACTAATACTGAAGAATGATAACTGTAATCTAAAAGATTATGAATTGAATATAAACTCACTACATATTAACTCTATAATATTTGAAGAAGAAATGTCTTTAGATAATCAAAATATAAATAATATTACTTTTTCTAAATTAAATAATTGTAAAAATGGATATTCATTAAATAATATAAATTTCTCTATAAAAAAAGGGATTAATATAGGAATAATAAAGATGTATTTGAGAGAAGATCCAAAAGGAGTTATAAAATTTACTATTTTACTAAAAGAGAGAAAAACAGACAGGATTATTATTGATAATAATGAATATACTCTTATGGAATAAATTTAGTTTAGGCATCTACATAGTAGGTGCTTTTTTATATTTTTTTCACGTATGAAAAAATAATTAGATATATGTCCTCTTGACCAAACGATAAAAAAGGGATATAATGATAATATGAATCGAACGTGTGTTTGACAAAGAGTAAGACTGTTCTTTCGTTTAAAAACAACTAAGGGGGGAGAATTTCAACATGAAACAAGAAATCAAAACTCTAAAATCCCAAATAACAAACATAGATAATTTAGAAGATAAAAAAATTCAAATATACATAGAAAAAAATAATAAAAAAATAAAGAAGGGTATGTAGTCAATTACATATCTTCTTTATTTCTAGCTTTAATTATATAAATGTCAAGTTTAGAGCGTAAGTTTTTGATCTTATAAGAGTGCAGTTTTTTACTCATTCTCTTGATAAAAATGATCTTTTAATCTATAGGATTTTCCACTAATAGAAATAACATGTGCATGATGAAGGATTCTATCTAGAATTGCACTAGCTATAACAGCATCATAGAAAACCTCATCCCAGTTACTAAAATTTATATTGGTTGTAAGTATAGTACTTTTCTTCTCATATCTCATATCTATCAGCTGAAAAAATAGCTTTGAATCATCTTTATCAATAGGCAGGTAACCTAGTTCATCAACTATTAGCAGTTTATACTTAGCAAAATGTTTAAGCCTAGCATCGAGTCTATTTTCCAGCTTCGCTTTTTTTAATTGCTGTAGTAAATCATGACACTTAATAAAATAGGTGCTATACCTCTTCTTTGCGGCAGCAATTCCTATGGAAGTTGCTAAGTGAGTCTTTCCAACACCACTTGAACCTAGAAATACAAGATTTTCTTTTTGTTCTAAGAAGCGCAGCGTTTGAAAATCTAAAACTTGTTGCTTATTAATGCTAGGCTGAAATTCAAAATCAAAGTCCTTTAATTCTTTCTGATGAGGAAAAGCTCCTACTTTTACCATTGAACGAATCATATTAGCTTCTTTAAAGTCAATTTCATGTGTTGTTAACTTATTAAGACCTTCTACAAAAGATAGATTGTTAGAATTTATAAAGTTTATTACTTCATCAAGGTGTGTAATCATTTGCTTTAATTTCAAATATTCTAGGTTATTTATTAACTGTGTGTACGAACTAGTCATTTTTATATACCTCTCCTATCATATGTAAGTTATTTTTTGCTATTTCTCTTATCTCCTCAATAGGTTTATTTAATGTTAAAGAGCTAATTTCTATATAATGATCATGATGGTAATTAAGTATTTGATTTTTCACCTTATGTATAGTAATCAAATTTGTGTTATAATAAATATGTATTTGATCATCGTATATTTGTAGCTTTAATCTTTTACCGATATACTCTGGTGGGACAGAGTATTGGTTTGATTTATAATTAATCATACTTTGAGGATTTACAGTTACAGATAACGTTTTGATTGTATAAAGATTTCTTATTTGTGTTCTGGGGAGTTCACACAAGAAATCTTTTTCTTTTTTTAGATGTAAAATTGCTATCTTTCCTGTTGAAGTATGACAAGTGTTATTAACTCTATTATTTAGTCTTGTCACTAATTGGTGTAATTCACTATAATCTAACATTCCGTTGTATGCACGGATTTCATCCAATAGTTTCATAGGAGCTTCTACTTTAGCTTTCGTATTAGGTCTTCCTGCAATACACGGTCTAACTTTAAAATTATAATCATCTGCAAATTGTTGAAACTTCGTATTTACCTTACCTTTAGAATTATTAGTTCTTGCAGTATCCATAACTGTCTTCATATTATCAGTTAGCAATTCCTTCGGAACACCTCCAAATGTTTCAAATGCCTCATTTAAGAAGGAAAATAGTACATCCTGTTCTTTGCTAAGAGATAATCTGTATACTCTAAATCTTGAATAAGATAGTATAAGTACAAAAATATTAATTTTAATTACCTCTCCATTATTTAAAACAAATTCCATATTTTCTTTCCAATCTAATTGAGCTTGCTGCCCAATAGCAGTTTCATATCTCATAGGAGCTATGCTCGAAGAATAATTTTTTCGTCTTTCTTTGAAATAATTATTGAATTCTTCATGCTTAGATATATATCTACGGAATGATGATTGAGCACAGTCTAATCCATGGTTATCCTTTAGAAATTCCCATAATACTCGTTTATAGTAGAAAATTTGTATCGATTCTTCACTAAGAAGTTCTTTTATTATTGGATAAAACTTATCGATTTTAGAAGTTCTATTTCTTGTAGTTGGTTTTACATATCCATTTATATACTTACCCACTGTGCGTGGGTCAACGCCTAATTCTCTCGCTATTTGGCTTTTATTTATTTTCAAATTACTTCCCTCCATAAGAGGCTTTAACTTTTTAAGATCCTCTAATGTATTAATTTCTAAATTAGTATGTATGTCATTTTTTATAATCATAATTACCTCCTTGGTCTTAGAGATAATTATATCTTATTGGTCTGAATTATACATTCTTAAAAGATCAAGTTCTTACATATCTATTGTATCGTTTATAACTTTCAACTAAGTCATATATAAAATCAAAATTTATAGCTTTTTCGATCTTTCTAACTAAATGATCCTTCGGAACTAAATCATCAATGCAAAATGAGTTCATTTCTTTTCTATCATCTTCTAATCTTTTGTATAACATAAAATCAACCTCTCATATCATAAAATCTTTGTAATAACTAGTTTAAAATGAGGATAATTTAAATGTTAGCTACTTTTGATTAATCTTTTACTATGAAACTTAGGTTGTATCGTTTAAATATCCGTTAAGAAACTTCGTTGTTTGACCGTAAGGGAGTTTAAGAAGTTTTAGGATATTTAATAAGATACAATCTCTAGTTTTATTAAAAGATTAATTAAGTAGCGATATTTCAATTATCTTCATTTTCGCTTAAACACCTTTTTTAAGAAATCAAGCCCTAACTAGTACAATAAATCAACTTATTATTTATGATTATGGACAAAAAAAGAGATGTTAATTACTTAAAATTAACATCTCTTTGTCAACAGTCTGAGATATCTATTTTTAGATATCTTTTTTCTATTTATGAATCTGTGAGAACTATTATTTTGTATTTTAAAGCAGAGAACTCTACACCTACAAATAAAATAATTAAAGAGAATAATTATAGTAATCTGTGAGTTCTGATATTTTATCAATAATTATCTCTTTTAACTGAGTGGGTTTGATAGATACTATTGAATTACCGTAACCAATAAAATAATTTGTAATAAAATCTGTTTCAAGCTTACTGTAATGACCTCTAATATAATTTTTATCTCCGATTATCAATTCCATATTGGGATAATGCTCTTTGTAAAAAAGATCTTTTCCACGTTCTGTTATTTCTATTTCGTAAATTATTCTATGCTCTAAATTGAAACTGTATTGAAATTTCTGTTTTAGTTCGTCAACAGAGTGCTTACAAATTAGTTCATATTTTATTATATTTTGAATTTTATCACATCTAAAAACTTTAAACTGATCCTCTTTGACTATATATCCATTAGCATACCATTGGCCAAATTTAGCTGATATATTGAAAAATTTAACTATATACTTTTTAGAAGTTCCATTTTTATCATAAGTTATATTTGAGACTTCTTCATTTAGAATACTTATAAGAATCTTATCAAGGTACAAACAGATGTTGTGATGTGGATGCGATTGAAATTGTAATACGTTTTTCATTTGGTTAATTTTTTCTTGTTGATTTATCGAAAGACATCGTTCAAATTTTTCATTCAAATTTTCCATTTGTATGTGGAATGGTGTTGATTGATAATCATTAATCGTCTGCATAGCAAAGTAGAGTGTAAAAACTTCATCCATGTTAAATACTATAGGAGAAAGTAATTTATTTTTCAAAATACTATATTTTCCGTATCTGCCGTAATCAGCATAAATGGGCATTCCTAATTCTTCTAATGATTGAATATCCCTTAATGCTGTGCTTTTTGAGATATTATATTTTGTCATAATATCTTTAAGATTAAATTCATTCAAATTATTTAAATAACGTATCATATCATTAAGACGTTCAGATTTTTTCATAGCTCCTCCTTAAAGGTGTCATAAAATGATATCTTTAACTATTATAATAAATTTAGTAATACAAATCAACTAAGCGTAAATAGTATATTAATGAAAAGAAAAGGAGAAAGATTATGAGTAAAACATTAGAAGCAGTAACTTTTTTATCAATGAATGGAAACACAAGAGAGACTATTGAGTTTTATAAGACGCATTTTGGAGCAGAAGTAGAAATGCTTGTAACATATGAAGATATAGGCAAAATGGATCCAACAATATTAATTACAGAGGGAAACAAAAATTTAATATCTCACTCTGTGCTAAAAATTGGCTGTACTAAAATAATGTTAGCTGAAAATACAATGGATCCTAAAGAAAAGTATAATAGGGGCAATAATTTTTCTATTTGCATTCAGAGCGCTGATTTAGAAGAAATAAAGGGGTTTTACAACAGTTTAATTAGTGATGAGAATGTTAAGATTATTATTCCATTAGCAGAAAATATATTTAGCAAAGCTTATGGAATTATTGAAGATCCATTTAATGTTCAAATTCAACTTATGTTCGATCATAGGCTATAATATAGGAAGATTGGATATGAATAGCAAATCAGGTTTAAGAATAAAAGAAGTTACCGCTAAAACTGCTGCTGGTGCAACAAAAAAAGTTTTACTTATTGGCCGCCATTCTGCTAACGGCGAGCAAAATTTTATATAATATAAGAGACAATATGGATAGGCTACACTTAATTAGACAATAAATACTCGGACATGATAATATTAATTAAATAAAATCGGAGGAGATATCATGTCTAATAAACATAAAAGATATACAGATGAATTTAAGCAACAAATAGTAAACTTAGCTAACA
>NZ_BDQY01000030.1 GCF_002724055.1 Tepidibacter mesophilus
GATTTACAACAAAATAAAGATTATGTGGTTATTATAGCAAGGAGGATACACCTGTTCCCATTCCGAACACAGAAGTTAAGCTCCTTAGCGCCGATGGTACTTGGAGGGCAGCCTCCTGGGAGAGTAGGACGTAGCCACGTAATCTTTTTTTATTGTATAGGAAACTATATGATTTTGAATCTATGGATAACATTGGTTGAAAACCTATACTTGCAACTATTTTTAAGCAACGGAGCCCGTTAGGGATCGTTGGCGACATGAGTCACCGCGTAGCGAGTAGACGAATTTTTTATTTTTTGTATAGTGGTTAATCGAAAATGGTGCTTATTTAAATACGGTGAATGTGTTAAATAGGTTTATAGAACTAAGTATTGTATCTTATTAAATATACTAAAACTTGTTAAACTCGCTTATGCTCAGACATAAGAAGTTTTTTAACGCATATTTAAACGATACAACATAAGTTGTATTGAAATCTATTCAAAAGATTCACTAACATTTAAATAATCATCTTTTTTAGTATTTGAATATACAAATAAAGCTAAAGATTAAAAAATATAGTAAAGACTAATAAATAAAAAAGATATAACTTTTGTTAATTAGAAGTTATATCTTTTTTATAAAACTTTAATTAATTTATTCATTCATAATTCTCTCCTAGATTTTTATTATTTATCCATTTTATCTATGAAGTTTTCGATTTTAGCTATTTTATTTTTTATATATTTAATATCTGAATTTAAATCTACTAAAAATCCTATAAAAAATAATAGTAATAAAGTCAGAACTGCTATTATTAATCCCATATTAAATGACCTCCAGATGATATATCTATATTATTATATTAACATATAATTACAGTAAAGATTAAATGTATATATTATCAATAGAAGTTTAGAATTAAAAAATATAAAATAAAAATTTTCAAATAAACGTTTTTTTATACTCTAAAGTTTAGTAAAATTAAGATATGCAAGAATAAATCTCCCCCTAGGAGATATGATAGTATCTTTATAAAAAATAAATAATAAAAAAATAAAATTATATTGTTAAATTGGGAAAAATATATAATGTTACTTAAAAATATTATATATGAAATATACTTGTTCATTAGAATTAGACAAGGAGGATTAAATTTGACTAAAAAAATATTTTACTTAATAGATGAAGAAGTTGTGCCGGATGTATATAGAAAAGTTATTGAGGTAAAGAAAATATTAAGCTCTGGTAAAGTTAATCAAGTAACAGAGGCTGTTAAAATAGTAGGTATAAGCAGAGGTGCATTCTATAAATACAAAGACTATGTTTTTTTAAGTAGTAATGACCAACTAGGCAACATAGTTACTTTCTCTGTATTTCTAGATCATACTAAAGGTGTCTTGTCGGGAATGCTTAATAGACTAGCTGATTTTGGATGTAATGTAATTACTATAAATCAAAATATACCTATAAATGATGTAGCGAGCTTAAGTTTAACTGTAGACACTAAAGATATGGAAGTATCAATAGATGATGTTATAGAGAAGGTCAAAGAGATAAAAGGAGTATGTAGTTTACAAATATTAGCAAGAGAATAAAAACTTAATAAAAAGGGGGAGATTAAAAAAATAAGAGGTGATTTAATGGATACATTAGATAGAAGAGAAGCTGTAGAGAGAATATTGAAAGAAAGCTCTGATCCAATAAAGGGAGCTAAACTTGCATATGATTTAAATGTAAGCAGGCAAGTTATAGTTCAGGATATAGCAATACTTAGAGCTAAAGGAATCAATATAATGGCAACTCCACAAGGATATATAATACCATCTATAGTAAAGGAAGATATGATAAAGGTTATAATGTCTAATCATCATTGCGGCATAGATGAGATAAAAGAAGAATTAGAGATTATAATAGATATGGGGGCTAAAGTATTAGATGTAATAGTCGAGCATCCAGTATATGGAGAGATAAGAGGAATTATAAATATAGCCTCAAGAAAAGAATTAAATGAATTTGTAGATCAAATTAGAAGAAAAGATTCAAAGCTGATGTCTAGTTTGACAAATGGAATACATTATCATACTATACAGGTTAAAAATGAAAATGTATATCAAGGTATAATTAAGGAATTGGATAAAAAGGGATACTTGCTAAAAAATAAATAAAGTGATATATTTTAGAAAAAAGTGACAAGACAGAAGAGTACACACCAATACTATGAGATTAGGAGAATATTCTATGAAGGATAAAAACATGATAGACGAGATAATTAAAATAAAAGAAGAAAAAGATATAAAGATACTTGCACATAACTATCAAAATTACGAAATTCAACAGATTGCAGACCATGTAGGAGATTATTTACAATTGATTGAAGCTGCTAAAAACATTGATTGTAAAACTATAATTTCGTGTGGAGTTAAAAGCTTAGGTGAAACATTAAAAATTGTATCTGATAAAAATGTAATTATACCAGTATCTGAAGCTATATGTCCTATGAATAAAAAAATTAATATTGAAGAATTAATAAGCTTTAAAAATATGCATCCCCAATTTACTATAGTATCAAGTCTTAACTCTCAAGTTAACTTAAAGGCTATATCAGATATATGTGTGCCCACATCAAAAGCTGTTGAAATAATAGAAAGATTAGATAGCGAAAATATATTGTTTGCTCCAGATATGAATTTAGGTAATTATATATCTAAAACAATTAAGAATAAAAATGTAATGTCATGGACAGGACATTGCACTATACATGATAAAGTTACTAAGGAAGAAATGATAAATGTCAAGCAAAAACACCCTGATAGACCTATAATAGTTCATGTACAGTGTAAAGAAGATGTAATAAAGCTTGCTGATTATGCTGGATCTACGTCTCAAATAATAGAGTATGTTAAAAATTTAAAAGATAATAAGGTAATAATAGGAACAGAAACGGGAATACTTCATGTATTAAGGCGATTAAATCCAGACAAAAAATTTGATTTATTATCTCCAACTCTTATATGTATGAATATGAAAAAAACATCATTAGAAGATGTGCATAGATGCATAACTGAAGGTAAAGGGGAAGTAATAGAAATAGATGAGAATGTGAAATTAAAGGCATTAAATAGCATAGACAATATGATGAAGCACTTATAAAGTGAAACTTATATAAAGGAGAATTTGTATGAGAGAATATTTGACTAAAACATTGAATGGTATGGCATTAGGTCTTTTTAGCTCACTTATAATAGGACTTATATTAAAGCAAATAGGAGATATTTCGGGATTTGATAATATAGTTTTATTTGGGAAAATAGCTCAATACATGATGGGACCTGCTATTGGGGCTGGTGTTGCGTATTCAATAGGAGCTCCGCCCCTTGTAATATTCGCATCATTAATAACTGGAGCTATAGGGGCTGGAAGTGTTAATATTACAGATGGTGTAGCAGCACTTAGAATAGGAGATCCTGTTGGAGCTTTCATAGCATCATTAATAGCAGCTGAGGTAGGAAGATTAATATCAGGGAAAACTAGTATTGATATAGTTTTAATTCCTGCTGTTGTTATTATAATTGGTGGATTCGTTGGAGTATTTATAGCTCCAGTATTATCTTCTATGATGAGTGCTATAGGAAGTTTCATAAATAGAGCAACAGAGTTAAAGCCAATACCTATGGGAATCGTGGTATCTGTGACTATGGGAGTAATACTTACACTTCCTATAAGTTCAGCTGCTTTATCTATTGCACTTGGTCTTAATGGATTGGCAGCAGGAGCAGCTTTAGTTGGATGCTGTTGTCAGATGGTGGGATTTGCAGTTGCATCTTATAGAGAAAATAAAATTGGAGGTCTTATATCTCAAGGTCTAGGAACATCGATGCTACAAGTTCCAAACCTTATAAAAAATCCACTGATATGGATACCTCCTATAATAGCAAGTGCTATAATAGGGCCTTTGGCTACTACTGTGTTTCACATGAAAACTAATAGTATAGGAGCAGGTATGGGAACTAGTGGACTTGTTGGTCAAATATCGACTATAGCAGTTATGGGAAAATCATCTATGCCTAGTATAATAATTCTTCATTTTGTACTTCCGGCTGTTATTAATCTTGTTGTGTCTGAGTTTATGAGAAACAAGAGATATATTAAGGATGGAGATATGAAGATTAATAATTAAGTTTCACTTTATGCTCCTTTATAGATTATAATAGTTATAATAACTACAATCTATTAAAGGAGCATAAACTATGAAGAATATAGGTATAATAACAGATACTAATTCACAATTAGCAGACTTCTTAAAAGAAAATCTGAACATGGTATTCAAAGACTATGTTAATATAAATAATTATTATTTAAATGAACTTAAAAAAGGTGAATATATAAATGATGATATTGTTCTTGTTATGTTAGATGAAAAAGCCATTAAAATAAAACAGTATATGAAAAATATAGAAAATGTAGTAGTTATAAATAGAACTATAAGCGAAAAAGTAATATATAAATTATTTAAGATACCTGCAAATATAGATGTTTTGGTCATAAATGATATTAACCAAACTACTCTTGAAACAATATCTATGCTTTATAAAATAGGAGTAAACCATTTGAACTTGATTCCTTATGAAAATGACAAAGAATACAGTAATATTAAAGTAGCTATAACTCCAGGAGAAAAGAGAAAAGTTCCACAACATATAAATAAAATAATAGATCTTGGCCATAGACTAATAGATGTATCTACATTCATAGAAATTATGAATAAACTAGGAATAGAGGATAAGAAGGTTGGAAAAAAACTTATAAAATATACAGAGTCTATAGTTAGTTTAGATAATGGAATAAAAGATAAATATAAAGAATTATTTTCAAAAAGTGAAGAGCTAGATAATATAATAAACTTTTCTAATGACGGTATAGTAGTTATTGACAAAAGTAATAAAATTTCGGTATTCAATGAAGCAGCCAAAAAAATATTCGATATAAACTATGATGTAATAGGAATGAACATAGGAGATGTATTCGATGAAAGTATGAAGAAAAAGATAGATTCTGGAGAATTCTCAAATAAGTTAATAGAATTTAATGATAAACATTTGAATGTAAGTAAATACTATATGAAATATTTTGAAGAAAAAGTATGGGTATATTTCAATATTCAAGAGATAACATACATTAAAAAATTAGAGCAAAACTTAAGTAAGCAATTAAAGCAAAAAGGTCAGATAGCTAGATATAGATTTCAAGACATAAAAACTAATTCAAATATAATGAAAAACTGTGTAAACTTATCTAAGAAACTAGCAAAATCAGATCTTACGATATTAATAACAGGAGAAAGTGGTACTGGAAAAGAACTTTTAGCTCAATCTATACATAATGAATCCGACAGAAAAAATCAGCCATTTATAGCTATAAATTGTGCAGCTGTTCCTGAAAACCTTTTAGAGAGTGAATTATTTGGTTATGAAAAAGGAGCATTCACTGGAGCATTAAAAGAAGGTAAAAAAGGTCTGTTTGAACAAGCACATAATGGAACTATATTTTTAGATGAAATAGGTGATATGCCTACGAGTCTTCAAACAAAACTACTAAGAGTATTACAGGAAAGACAGGTTATGAGGATTGGATCTGAAAATCTTGTTAATATAGATATTAGAGTAATATCAGCTACAAATAAAAATTTGATAGAAGAGATAAAAAGGAATAATTTTAGAGAAGATTTATACTACAGACTAAATGTTTTACCAATAGAAATACCTCCTATTAGACATAGAAAAGATGATATTATTCCTCTTATATATTTTTATATGAATAAAAAACTTGAGTTAGAAGATAGTGTAAAAGATATATTGTCCAATTATAGATGGCCAGGTAATATAAGAGAAATAAAAAATGTAGCATCATATATATCTATAATGAGTGAAGAGATAGTAAATGAGACTAATCTTCCTTTATATATACTAAAATCATATCAAAATGTAGATGAAGAAATCAATATAATACAGTCTGACGTTGATTTATATAAAGTATTAAAAATACTTAAAGCTATAAAAGAGCATAATAATTTGAACAAAACATCTGGACGAAGTAATTTATATAAGTATATGAAGCTTCAAGGATTCAATATAAATGAAAGTGAAATAAGGAAAATATTAGTTAAATTAAATGGGTTAAATATAATATCTTCGCACGTTGGAAGAGTAGGTAGCAAGATAACCTATAAGGGGAATCAAGTTATAAATAGGTTAGAAAATAGGTTTTAAAATTGATTTATTCAACCTATTTATTTTACAATAATAAATAATAAATTGAGAATTTTTTTTTATTAGAAATCAACTTTGAGGTAGATTATTTTGAAGTTGATTTTTTTATTACAAAAATTAAGAGATTGTAGTTACTGAAATATTGATAAATTTTTAATAAAAAAAATCAATAGAATCAAAATAATTAAACACTTTAAAACCTGTAATTTAGAGATGTATACAAATTATGACTATATGAATTTTTCGACAATTAAGATGAACATACATTAAGTTCCTCCTGCCTATTATATATATAAATTAAATATTATGAACTTAAAATATAATAAAAATGAAAAAACTGGCATATATATTGCTGATAATAATATTATAAAGGAGGTATGTATATGAGCAAGAGACCGATAATAGGAATTTCAGGAAGCATGATGATTGATAGTGGAGGAATGTTCCCAGGATATGAAAGATCTTATGTTAATAATGACTACATACAGTCTGTAATAAGAGCAGGTGGAATCCCATTTATAATACCTATGGGAGAGTGTGATGAAGTTATCAAACAGCAAGTAGAAACTATCGATGGATTGATTCTTTCAGGAGGACATGATGTAGATTCTTTACTTTATAATGAAGAGCCCACTCAAAAATTAGGAGAGATATATCCTAAAAGGGATGAGTTTGATTATAGGCTTATAGAATATGCTATGGGAAAAGATATTCCTATATTAGGAATATGCAGAGGTATGCAGATACTTAATGTAGCAAATGGAGGAAGCTTATACCAAGATTTATCATTTATAGATGGTTGTTACATAAAACATTGGCAAGGAAACCAATCAGATGTTGCAACTCATAATGTAGATGTAGAAAAGGGAAGTAAGTTAAGTAGTATTATAGGAAATACATTTAAGGTCAACAGTTTTCACCATTTAGCAGTTAAAGATGTAGCTAAGGGATTTAATGTTTGTGCAAGAGCTAAAGATGGAGTAATAGAGGCTATCGAAAAAGATGGGGATACTTTTGTTGTAGGTTTTCAGTGGCACCCTGAGATGATGAGTAAAAATAATTCTAAAATGCAAGGTATATTTAAAAGACTAGTAGAAGAATCTAAAAAATAGGAGGTATACATAATGAAACAAACGAAAAAGAAGTTTGGTTTTTGGAGTATAGTACTTTTGGGAATTAATGCTATAATAGGCTCTGGTATTTTCTTACTTCCAAATAAAGCTATGAGTATTATCGGACCTGCTAGTATGTGGGTTATATTATTTGATATGCTACTTGTTGTAAGTATTGCTCTTTGTTTTGCAGAGGTTGGAGGTATGTTTAAGAAAAATGGAGGGCCTTATGTTTACGCTAAAGAGGCGTTTGGAGATTTTATAGGATTTGAAGTAGGGTTTATGAAATGGGCTATAAGTATAATAGCTTGGGCTGCTATGTCAGTTGCATTTACAACAGCACTTGGCAATATATTTCCTCAAACTCAAGACCCAACAATAAAAAATGCAATAATACTTACTATACTAATAGGACTTGGAGCTCTTAACATATTAGGAGTAAATATATCTAAGATGATGAATAATATTATAACTTTAGGAAAGTTAATTCCTCTTATTATGTTCGTTGTAGTTGGAATTTTCTTTATAAAGGGATCAAATTTCACACCAATGTTTCCATCAGGAACTTATGAAGCAGGAACATTTGGTTCATCAGCACTTTTAATATTTTATGCATTTACAGGCTTTGAATCTATAGCAGTTGCAGCAGAGGATATGGAAAATCCTCAAAAGAATATACCAAAAGCTATAATAACAGTTCTTGCAATAGTATCGGTATTTTATTTATTAATACAAGCCGTGTCCATAGGGGTATTAGGAACAGATCTTGCAAACACAGCAACACCTGTAGCTGATGCCGCAAAAATATTCTTAGGACCAGTAGGTGGAGCAATAGTTACAGCTGGAACATTAATATCAATAGGTGGAATAAATATAGCGGCATCATTCATAACGCCAAGGTCCGGAGTAGCTCTTGCAGAAGATGGATTAATTCCAAAGGTAATAGCTAAAAATGGAAGGTTTGGAACACCAACGCTTGCCATAGTTATAACTGTTGGGCTTGCGATACCGCTTGCTTTATCTGGAAGCTTTGCAAAACTTGCAGCTATAAGTGTTGTATCAAGATTCGCTCAATATGTTCCAACATGCCTTGCTGTTATAGTATTAAGAAAGAAAAGACCTGACCTTCAAAGTACATTTAGAGTTCCTTTTGGGTCAGTAATTCCTGTAATAGCTGTTGCTGTAAGTGGATGGCTACTTACTCAAACTACAATGGAAAAGATTATGTGGGGACTGGGAGGTCTTATACTAGGGGTTCCTATATATTTAATAATGAAGAAATCCAACGAAAAAGAAACTATAAAAGATTAAAAGTTAATCAAAAATAAAGCTTATTAAAATTATATAATTTTAATAAGCTTTATTTTCAAGAAAATTACCATAAAAATATTCAGAAAATTCTAATAAAAGTCTTGAAATCTATAAAATTTGTGATATAATAATATTAACAAATACATAAAGACAGGAGATGATAACACTAAAGAAAATATAATAAATTAAAAGAAAATAAAAATTCTTATAAGGGGTGATTAAAGAAAAATATATAAAATTACAAACGATTAAAGAATATTAAAGATAAAGGAGTGAGTCCACCAAAGAATGAATAGTTCACATAATAAATCAACATAAAAAAGCTAGTTCTTAAAAATAAATTTAAGGATTAGCTTTTTTGTGTTGAAAAGATGAAGATATACTAGATAATGAAGTAATTAAATAATAAACAACATTATTTAAATACCAATAATCGTATTTAAATAATGTTGTTTATTATTTAATTGCATTTAACCTGAAATTATGATATTTATTAATAAGGAATAACTTTTTTGTTACTACATAAACTCGTTAGAATGTATAGCGTGTAAAGTTTTATTGTGAATTTTACCTAATTAAAGATGTTAAATTTTACATAGGAGAATGCGTATGAAGGATAAAAATTGCAAAAAAAATATTATAAAAATATTTGTTTTTTTATTGTCAATATTTTTATTAATGACTCATTTATTAATAAAACATAATTTTGATATAAATAGAATTGATTTTATAATTGAAGGAATATGCTTTATTGTAATTGTAATTGGATTTGTTATTTCACTAGAAACTAAAATAAAATCATTAAGTATTGGATGTGGAATTTTTGCAATTTCAATATTTAATGATTCTCTAGATGAACTTAATTTTATTTCATTTCCTAGTTGGCAACACACTATATTTGAAGAGTTTTTTTTCGCACTAGGAATAATATTTATAGTATATGGGTTTTATAAAAATATTGATGAAAAAAATGAGATTTTAAAAGAATTAAAGCATTTAGCCTTTAGTGATTCACTGACTAACTTACTTAATAGAAGAGCTATAGAAAATAAAATAACAGAATCTATTGAAAAAGCATTAAAAAATAATACTAAATTAGGAATCTTATTTATCGGTTTAGATAAATTTAAATTAATAAATGATTCATTAGGGCATAGTGCTGGAGATTATATTCTAAAACAAGTTGCGAATAGATTAAAATTAATTGTTACAGAAGAAGATGCAATTGCTCGTTCAAGTGGGGATGAATTTATATTAATATTAAATGATATTAATCAATCTAATGAGGTAGTCCATATCGTTAAAAATATTATAAATATTTTTGAAAAACCGTTTATATTAAAAGAAAAAGAGTTCAATATTACTTGTAGTATCGGAATTTCAAAATTTCCTGATAATGGGAATAATGTAGAAATTTTATTTAAAAATGCTGATATGGCAATGTATAAAGCTAAAGAAAATCAAGGAAATAGTTATGAGTTTCATAATTATACAATGAGTGAACAAATGGATAAAAATCTTGAAATTGCACAGAGGTTTAGAATTGCACTACAGAAAAAAGAATTCATTCTTCATTATCAACCTAAAGTTGATATCAAAACAAATAAGATTACTGGATTAGAAGCTTTAGTAAGATGGAAACACCCTGAAAAAGGGTTGATTTATCCAAATAATTTTATCCCGATAGCGGAAGAAACTGGTCTAATTAAAAAACTAGATGAACACATATTAGAATTATCTTGTCTACAGATTAAAGAATGGCTAAACAAAGGTTTAACTCCACAAAATATTTCTGTAAATATTTCGGGTAAAACATTTTATGAAAATGATTTTCTTGATAGATTAGAGTCTACATTGATAAATACAGGGGTTATATCATCGTATATAAGTATTGAAATTACTGAAACAGCAGCTATGAAAGATAAGAAATATGCTTATAACATTTTGGAACAAATAAGAAAGAAAGAAATAAAAATATTATTAGATGATTTTGGAAAGGGATATTCATCGTTGAGTTATTTGAAAGAGTTTCCAATAGATGTATTAAAAATAGATAAATCATTCGTTGATAAGATTTGTTCTAATAATATAGATAGCTCTATTATTAAAGCTATAATTGATATGTCTAAAGCATTAAAACTGAAAGTATTGGCAGAAGGCGTTGAGACAGAACAACAATTAAGTCTTTTAAATAATTTGAATTGCGAGGAATATCAGGGTTATCTATTTAGCAAACCACTCCCTGCAGATGAGATTGAAGTTATGCTAACTGAAAATATAGAAAAAATAAAAGCGATCTAACTTAAGTTAGATCGCTTTTATTTCCTAGGAAATTACAAATTATGATTTTAAAGTACGAAACTTACATATTTTTGATAAATTTAAACTCAATTCATCTAATAAAAACATTCAAAAAACATATAAGTCGAAAAATATATTGATTATATACTGCATTTAAGTATATAATCAATATATTTTTTGGTATACTAGTAATAAAATTTAATATATGAAATATTTAACACGTAGAAATAAAATTTAAGATTCGGAAGGGGGATACATGTGAGTAAATCTAAAAACATACTTACAGCGTTATTTGTGTTAGTTATAGTGACAGTAGTTGGATTTTTTTCTCGAATAATTACTTTTCTATCTGACTACAATTGGTTTAAAGAAGTTGGATACACATCTACTTTTATAAAACAAATATTTTCAAAATTATATATAGCAGTTCCTATATTCTTTGTATTAGGGGTGCTAATATATATATATTTAATAAGTATAAAGAAAAGTTATTATCTACATATGAATGTAGTAACTTCTAAAGAAGAGGAAAAACCTATAAAAATAATAACTTTTTTAGGAACGATTGTTATATCTATACTTTTCAGCTTGAGAATATCATCCGGCTTATGGATGGAAATACTTCAATTTAAAAACGCAACATCATTCGATATAAAGGATCCTATATTCAATAATGATATTTCGTTTTATGTGTTTAAGCTACCTTTAATAAATCAAATATTAAATATAATAGTAGGGTTATTAGTATTTTTGTTTATAATAACTATTGTATATTATCTAATGTTAGCATCATTCAAGAAAGAAAATAAGTTTGATGATAATATTAGAAATTTACATGATATGTCTAATATAGGAGATACATTGAAAAATGTAATAAATCTTGCATTAAACCAAATAGCAGTTATAGGGGTTGCATTCTTTATAATAATAGCTATCAAAAGTTATTTAGGATCGTTTGAACTGCTGTATTCTCCAAGAGGAGTAGCGTACGGTGCAAGTTATACGGATGTAAATATAAACCTATGGATGTACAGATTATCTGCAATAGTGGCATTAGTATCAGCAGTATTTGTTGTAATAGCTTATAAGAAAAGAAAGCTAAGAACAGTACTTATAGGACCTATAATTTTAATTATTATAAGCATAGGTTCTTCTATAGTTCAAACTGGGGTGCAAAACTTCATAGTATCTCCAAATGAGATAGCAAAAGAAAGGAAATTCTTAGAGTACAATATAAATTACACTAAGAATGCATATAATCTTAATGAAGTAAAAGAAGAAAATTTTTTAGCTGAACAAAATATAACTATAGAAGATATATTAAAAAATGAACAGACCTTGAGTAATATAAGCATAAATGATTACAGACCAACTAAAGAAACGTATAATCAGATTCAAACATTAAGACCTTATTACAATTTCAATGATGTAGATATTGACAGATACATGATTGACGGTAAGTTAAATCAAGTATTTTTATCTGCTAGAGAGATAAACCAAAATAAATTAGATGAACAAGCAAAAACTTGGCTTAACAAACATATAAAATATACTCATGGATATGGACTTACTATGTCCCCGGTAAATGAAATAACACCTGGTGGAGAGCCTAAGATGGTTATAAAAGACATACCTCCTGTATCTTTAGTTAAAGGTTTAAATGTTGAAAGACCCGAGATATACTTTGGAGAACTTACCGATGAGTATATAGTAACAAATACTTCAGAAAAAGAATTTGACTATCCTAAAGGTGAAACTAATGCTTTTTCTGAATATGATGGAAAAGCAGGTATAAATCTTACTACTCTCAATAGGATTTTATATAGCATAAACCAGAAAAGTTTAAAGTTCTTAGTAGCTGGAAGCATAGACTCTAACAGTAAGATAATACTTAATAGAAATATAACCAAAAGAGTTGAAAAAATAGCTCCGTTTTTATCATTTGATGATGATCCATATTTAGTTTTATCTGGGGGCAAAATGTACTGGATGATAGATGGATATACTTATACATCTAAATATCCATACTCTCAGCCATACTCAGATAATGGTATAAATTATATAAGAAATTCATTTAAAGTTGTTATAGATGCGTATGATGGAACTACAGATTTTTATATAGCTGATAAAAAGGATCCTATGATAAATACGTATAATAAGATATTCCCAGATTTATTTAAGTCTATGGAGGATATGCCTGATGATATAAAAAAACATATAAGATATCCTCAAACTATATTTGATATACAAGCTAAGATATATGAGACTTATCATATGAAAAATACAGAGGTATTTTATAATAAGGAAGACAAGTGGGAAGTAGCTAAAAAATCTAAAAATACTCAAAGTAAACAGGAAGATGAATCTCTAGATATAGAATCAACTTATATAACTTTCAAACTACCTAATGAGGATGAGGTAGAATTTTTACTTACTATACCATATACACCTCAGACCAAACAAAATATGACTGCATTATTTGTTGCAAGAAATGATGAAGACAAATATGGTCAGCTTATAGTGTATAAGTTCCCTAAAGATAAAAATATATTAGGACCAGAGCAAATAGAGGCAAAAATTGATAAAGATCCTGAAATATCCAAGGATTTAACTCAATGGAATACAGGAGGTTCTACTGTAATAAGGGGAACACTACTTACTATACCTATTGAAAATTCTATATTATATGTTGAACCTTTATATATTAAATCTGATTCAAAAAACAGTATACCAGCAGTAGAAAAAATATTCATAGCTTACAAAGACAAGGTAGTTATGAAGAATACTCTGGAAGAGGCATTAAATACCATGTTCAAATCAGACAATCAGAATGTTATAATAGATAAAAATACAGATGAATCTAATGTCGATTTAGACAAAGAACAATTGATTAAGAAGGCTAATGATTTATACAATAAAGCCGGAAGTAGTTTAAAAGATGGAAATTTTGAAGCTTATGGAAGGTATCTAAATGAACTTGGCGATGTACTAAGTAAGCTTGCAAAGTAAACATCAAATTTTAATTAAAATCACAATTTAAGGAGAATTAGATATGGGTATAGAGACATTAAAGGTACTAAAAGACGTTCAAGTGAATATAGCTGAATATTCAATGAATATTCTAGGATCAATATTAATAATTATAGCTGGGATGTTTGTTTCAAAAAAAATAAAGAGAATAACTCAAAGATTTTTAAAAAAATCTAATGTAGATAAATCTCTTATATCATTTGTTTCTCAGCTTGTATATGTATTATGTATAGTATTTGTAAGTGTATCAGCGCTTAATAATCTAGGAATGTCAACAACTTCGTTTGTTGCCGTTATAGGCGCATCTGGATTCGCTGTTGCCTTGGCATTTCAAGGTACACTATCAAATTTTGCATCTGGAATATTGATACTTATATTTAAGCCTTTTAGAACGGGTGACTATATACAAGGAGCGTCAACTGAAGGTAGTGTTGAAGAAATACAAATGTTTAATACAATACTAAAAACTCCAGATAATAAAACTATAATAGTTCCAAATGCGAAATTAACATCAGATAATATAATAAACTTTACACTACAGGATAGAAGAAGAATAGATTTTATATTTGGGATATCATATGATAGCGATATAAGAACAGCAAAAAATATAATTCAAAAAGTATTTAATGAAGAGGATAAAATTTTAAAAGAACCACAGCCTATAATCGGAGTTCAAGCCCTTGCAGATAGTTCGATAAATATAGCAGCAAGACCCTGGGTTAAAACATCTGATTATTGGGATGTATATTATATTTTAATGGAAAAAATAAAATATGAATTCGATAAAAATGGAATAGAAATACCGTACCCTCAAAGTGTTGTATACCACAAACAACTTAAGGTGGAAAAATAAAGCATATATAGAATAAAAAACATAAAAAATGCCTACACTTAATTTTATATAGAAATTTAAATTAAGAGGAGGCATTTTTTATGAAATTAAAAGGAACTAAAACATTAGAAAATTTAATGAAGGCTTTTGTGGGAGAATCCCAAGCTAGAAATAGATATACATTCTATTCTGAAATAGCAAGTGAAGAGGGATATGATCAAATAGCTGAGTTGTTTTTAGAGACTGCGGATAATGAAAAAATACATGCGGAGATATTCTTTGATCATATAAAAGAAGGATTAGAGGGAGAAGAATTTCCAGTACCTGTAGATGTTGCTGCTACATATCCTATTGGTATAGATACAACTTTAAAAAATCTTAAATATGCTGCTATGGGAGAAAATGAAGAATGGGATAAGTTATATCCCCATTTTGCTAAAACTGCAAAGGAAGAAGGGTTTACCTCTATTGCAGCTTCATTTAATATGATAGCTAAGGTTGAGAAAGAGCATGAAGAGAGATATTTAAAGCTTGCTGAGAATGTTAAAAATAATGAAGTATTTGAAAAGAAGGAAACTATATTATGGAAGTGTAGAGTATGTGGATATATACATGAAGGGGATTCAGCTCCTAATCTATGTCCAGTTTGTAAGGTTGGGCAAGGATATTTCGAGATGCATTGTGAAAATTATTAATAATAATCAAGTTTGTTGTAAATCTAGTATTTTAAGAGATATTATAGAAAAAAGTAAAAAAATATAAATTTATACTTGAAATAATTTGATAAAGTGAGTATAATAAACAACAAATAGTTTATAATAATTTTAAAAAGCTGTGAAAGAAACTAGTAAAAAGATAATTGTCATCAGAGAGTGAGTGGTTGGTGAGAACTCATGTCGGTTACTTTTGAATCCATTCTGGAGCTGTCAAGCTGAATTGAAGTAAGTTTGAACGGTGGTCGTCGTTAAAGACATTGAGAGGGTTTTTAATAACCAATCAGGGTGGCAACGCGGAAGATATAAGCTTTCGTCCCTTTATAGGGACGGGGCTTTTTTTATTACAAAAAAAAGAAAAAACAAAATATAAGGAGGAGTAATAATGTTAGATATAAAAAGAATAAGAACTGATTTAGATGGTATAAAGAAAGCCATGGCAAGACGTGGAGAAAAAGATTTTGATTTAGACTTAGTATTAGAATTAGATGATCAAAGAAAAGAACTTTTACAAGAAGTTGAGCAAATGAAAAATGAGCAAAATGTAGCATCAAAAAAAATTCCTAATCTTAAAAAAGAGGGAAAAGACACTACAGAAATAATGGCTAAGTTAAAAGAACTTTCTGATGAAATAAAAGTTCTAGATGAAAAAGTTAAAGAAGTAGAAGATAAAATAGAATATAATTTAATGAGAATACCTAATGTACCTAACCCAAATGTTCCACAAGGAACAACAGATGACGACAATGTAGAGATCAGAAAATGGGGAGAACCAACGAAATTTAATTTCGAATCAAAGGCTCACTGGGATATAGGAACAGATCTTGAAATATTAGATTTTGAAACTGCATCAAAAATAACAGGGTCAAGATTTACATTATATAAAAACTTAGGAGCTAGATTAGAAAGATCTTTAATAAACTTCTTCTTAGATACTCATACAACAGCTGGATACAGTGAAGTATTACCTCCTTTTATGGCTAACAGAGACAGCTTTGTTGGAACAGGACAACTTCCAAAATTTGAAGAAGATATGTTTAAGATAGAAGGAAAAGAATATTTCTTAGTTCCAACAGCAGAAGTACCAGTTACAAACATTCATAGAAATCAAATAATAGATGGAAATACTCTTCCGATACAATACTGTGCTTACACACCATGCTTTAGATCAGAAGCAGGGTCTGCAGGAAGAGATACAAGAGGACTTGTAAGACAACATCAATTTAATAAAGTTGAGCTAGTTCACTTTGTAAAACCAGAAGATTCTTATGAAACACTTGAAAAACTTACAAATGATGCAGAAAAGGTTCTTCAATTATTAGGACTTCCATATAGAGTAGTTAAGATATGTACAGGAGATTTAGGGTTTACAGCTGCATTTAAATATGACTTAGAAGTTTGGATGCCAAGCTATAACAGATACGTAGAAATATCTTCTTGTTCAAACTTTGAAGATTTCCAAGCTAGAAGAGCAGGAATAAGATTTAAAAGAGACAAAAAGGCTAAAGCCGAATATGTTCATACACTTAATGGATCTGGAGTTGCAATAGGAAGAGCTCTTGCTGCAGTACTTGAGAACTATCAACAAGCAGATGGTTCAGTAGTAATACCAGAAGTGTTAAGAGGATATATGGGTGGAGTAGAAAAAATAACTAAGTAGTAAAAGTTCAATTGATATAGGGTTTAATATTAAACCCTATATCATGAATAAGATGTATGAAAATAACATAATATACATTTATAACATTACAATAAAAGTTGAAAAATCATAATAAATATGATATTATAGAACTTGTCAGCTTCAGTAATAATAAATACTGAATCTAAATCCTATAGGTATAATATAAGCTTAGGAGGAAACATGAAAGATTCTTTTTACATGAAAGAAGCTTTAAAAGAAGCTTATAAAGCTTATTTAAAAGAAGAAATTCCCATAGGAGCTATTATAGTAAAAGACAATGAAGTAATAGCAAGAGCACATAATTTAAGAGAGACTATGAAGGATCCAACAGCTCATGCAGAAATACTCGCTATAAGAGAAGCCGCTAAAGTTCTAGGAGGGTGGAGACTTATAGGATGTAAATTATATGTTACTATGGAGCCTTGTATTATGTGTCTAGGAGCTATAAATGAATCTAGAATAAAAACTTTAGTTATTGGAACAAAAAATACTAAAACTGTAGATTCTGAATATAAGCTCAAATTAAAACAAGATTTCCTAAAAAATAAAGATATAGATATAATATTTGGAGTATTAGAAGAAGCAACATCTTCTATTATAAAAAACTTCTTTAGGAAATTAAGAAAGCGTTAGGGAGAGATGTCCGAGTTGGCTTAAGGAGCACGCCTGGAAAGCGTGTATACGGGAAACTGTATCGCGGGTTCGAATCCCGCTCTCTCCGCCAAAAAATTAAAAATGATTTTAAATTTTGCTGTGCTAGACGGGGAGGTAGCGGTGCCTTGTAACCTGCAATCCGCTATAGCAGGGTTGAATTCCATATGGAGGGCTAATACTTGTAGAGCTGCCCTAGATAAGTGGCGATGATATTTGGGTCCTACGCAATGAAAGCTCATGAACTCCGCCAGGTCCGGAAGGAAGCAACGGTAAGTGATCCCTTTCATGTGCCGTAGGGCAGCCTAAATTGAGCTAACTGTCTAGGTAACGTTTATGGGGTTAGAACAATATATGGTGCACAGCATTTAATATAAAAAGTAAAGTCTCTATTTTGAAATGGAGACTTTTTTTAATACAAAGAAATTATAATATTTTAAAGTTTAGGATAACATATATAAGTAGATAAAATTAATTGTAAAATATATATAAAATTTATATTTTATGTATATAAATCTTAAATATGATAATAATATAGAAGAAAATTAAATATATTTTCAATTTCTCCCCTATTTAAAAGACTTCTTACCCCCATAGAAGTCTTTTTTTTTTTAGTATATAATAGATAAGAATGAATATACATAGAGGTGATTTTATGCATAAGGCATTATATAGAGTGTATAGGCCGTTAAAGTTTGAAGATGTAATAGGGCAAGAACATATAACAAAGACACTAAAAAACCAGATAGATAACAACAATATAGCTCATGCATATCTGTTTTCTGGAACAAGAGGAACTGGAAAGACATCTACAGCCAAGATATTTGCAAGAGCTGTTAATTGCATGAATTTAAATAATCATGAACCGTGTAATGAATGTGAAATTTGCAAAGGTATATTAAGCGACAGCATAATGGATGTTGTTGAAATAGATGCAGCGTCTAACAATGGAGTGGATGATATAAGAGAATTAAGAGAAAATGTAAAGTATCCTCCAACAAAAGGCAAATACAAAGTCTATATAATAGATGAGGTCCATATGCTATCTCAAGGAGCGTTTAATGCTTTATTAAAGACATTAGAAGAACCTCCTTATTATATAATATTCATACTTGCAACTACTGAAGCACATAAAATACCTGCAACAATATTATCTAGATGTCAAAAGTATGATTTTAAAAGAGTTAAAGTAGATGATATAGTTCTTCGAATGAAAAAAATATGCAATGATTTAGACATTGAAGTTGAGGAAAAAGCTCTTAATTTAATAGCTAGAAATGCAGGAGGAGCTCTAAGAGATGCTCTGAGTATATTAGACCAGTGTGTATCATATAGTGAGAATGAAATTAAATATTCTGATGTAGTAAATCTTCTTGGAACTGTTAATATAGATTTTTTATTTGATATGAGTAAATATATAATAGAAGAAGATACTAAACATGCACTTGAACTATTGAATGAACTGATAATTTGCGGTAAAGATATAAAACAGTTCTTAACTGATTTAATAGATCATTTTAGAAATTTAATGGTTTGTAAAGTGTCGCATGAAGTATATGAAATAATAAACTTACCAATAGAGACTATAGATTTACTAAAAAACCAATCTGAAAGTGTTGATTTAAATAATATAATAAGAATAATTAACTTATTATCTGATACTCAAAATAATATAAAGTATGCTTCAAATTCTAGAATTCTAGTTGAGATAGCTATAATGAAACTGTCTGAGCCTGCACTTAAATTAGATGAGAAATCTATATTAAATAGAATACAAAATATAGAAAACATAATAAAAAATGGTGTAAGTATATCTAAAAATGATAATACTATAAACAATAAAAATGATACATCTAAAAAAAATGAAAACCATGCTAAAGAAATTAAAAAGATTAAAAATCCAGATATAATTGAAATTGAAAAAGCATGGCCGGAAATATTAGAATACATGAAAAATGATAAACAAATGTCTATTCAGGCCATGTTAAAAGAAATTAATGATTTTGAAATGGATCAAAATACACTCATAATTTTGGTTGAAGATAAATTTAAATTTATAAAAGATAGATTGAATAGGGATAACGAAAAATTATATATAAAAAGTGTTATAAATAATATAACCGATCAAAATATAAATGTAAGAATAGAATTAAAATCAGATATGACAACCAGTCAAACAAATGATCAAGAGGATGAAGGCATGAGAATATTAGAAAATGTATTCCCAAAAGAGATGATACAAGTAAAGGACTCTATAAAAGAAACTTAGAACATAGTAATTAATATATGCTATAATATAGGGTAAAGTGATTTTTAAAGGAGGATAAATTATGGCTAAAAAAGGATTCCCAGGAATGGGAGGAAATATGAATAATATGTTAAAGCAAGTTCAAAAAATGCAAAAAGAAATGGAAAAAATGCAAGGACAACTTGAAGAGAAAGAAGTTGAGGCTTCTGTTGGTGGTGGAGCTGTTGTAGTTAAGGTAAATGGTAAAAAGGAGATATTAGATATAGCTATAAAGCCAGAAGTTGTAGATCCTGATGATATAGAGATGCTTCAAGACTTAGTTCTAACTGCTGTCAATGAAGCTTTAAGAAGTGCAGATGAGATGGTAAATTCTCAAATGTCTAAGGTAACAGGTGGACTTAACCTTCCTGGAATGTTTTAGTAGGTGATAATATGCAAACTTATTCAGGGCCAATATCAAGGCTCATAGAGGAGTTTTCAAAACTTCCTGGCATAGGTAAGAAAACAGCACAAAGGTTAGCTTTTCATGTGATAAATATGAATATGATAGATGTAGAAAAACTATCTGAAGCATTAGTAAATGCTAAAAAACAGATAAAATACTGTTCCGTATGCTGCAATATAACGGATTCTACTAATTGTAATATATGTTCCAATCCAAATAGAAGAGAAGATATTATATGTGTTGTAGAAGACCCAAGAGATGTGGCCGCTATGGAAAAAACTAAAGAATTCATGGGAAAATATCACGTTCTTCATGGAGTTATATCTCCAATGGAGGGAGTAGGTCCTGAAATGATAAAGATAAAGGAATTACTTCAAAGACTAAATAAAGAAACGGTTAAGGAAATCATACTAGCAACTAATCCAACAATAGAAGGAGAAGCTACTGCTATGTATATATCAAGACTTATAAAACCTTTAGGTATAAAGGTTACTAGAATTGCACATGGACTTCCTGTCGGAGGCGATTTAGAGTATGCAGATGAAGTAACTATATCGAAAGCTTTAGAAGGAAGAAGAGAGATATAACCAAGGTTAAATACCTTGGTTTTTTTGTACAAAAATTCGTTTCATGCTAATGTATTTCCTGTTGTTGACGAGTCCTAACAGGCCTTGTTCTCAAAATTCACATACGTTCATGACGCCAACAAGTCTCACGACTCTGTTGCTTAAAAATATTTGATAGTTAAGCTCATTATTCAATGTTATATATATATTGCAAAATATATGATTTTTTTAAAGATAAAAAGACTCTAACTTATTGAAATTGAGATATGTCTGATGTATAATTTTTATATAATTTATTGGATGATAAATTATTATATTAAAATTAAAGTAGAGGTGTAAGTATGAAGGTCTTTATGAGTTCTGAAGAACATGAGGCTATGAAGAAAAGAAGAAAAGAAAGTGTAAAATTAAAAGGGCAAGAAAAATATGATTACGAGTGTGAAGAAAAACTAGAAAATTTACTTAAGAAAAGTACTAAATCTAAAAAGTCAAAACCAAATAATAAAAGAAACAGTGGGTTTAAAAATAACTATAAAAATTTCGAATATGATTATGAGGAAGATTTTTATGACCCCGATTTCAATAGATATTAAATAAAGCAGGCTAGATGCCTGCTTTATTTAATTTTTGATATTATTAAATTAGATATATTTTCGGATGAGTTTAATTTTTTCAAACTTTTTATATTGCTTTTTAAATTATTTAATCTATTTGGATTTTCCATTAAAAGAGTTATTAGGATTTTTAAGTTATATTTTTCAGTTGTTTTAAGTGCTACTCCACTATTTAGCAAAAAATCTAGGTTTTCTCCTTCTTGACCAGGTATATAATAAGGTATTATCATAGGGATTTCCTTTAGAAGCGCTTCGGTAGTAGTTAACCCTCCTGGTTTTGTAATTAAAATATCAGATACTGATAAAATATCATTCATTTTATTTGTAAATGGAAGAATAACTACATGTTTATCTGTATTTGTAGAATCTAACGTTTTTTGTATTTTATCTTTTAGTGAAGAATTTCTCCCCGTAACAACTATAATCTGAAAGTCTTTGTTAATACTCAATAAATCTAAAAATGCTTCTTTTATATTACCTGCACCAAAGCTACCACCCATTAATAAAACTGTAAACTTATCTTCTAAGTTAAGTTCTTTTTTTATACCTTCTACATCGCTTGATAAGAATGATTTTTCAATGGGAATACCGTATGGGTATATTTTATCTTTAGATATGCCTTCCTCTTCTAATAAATATTTAACATATTCATCTCCTACTATATAATTATCAACTTCCTCTTGAATCCAGGTAGAATGTATAGTGTAATCTGTAAGAATTGATATTATGGGTATATCTATTACATTATTTTTTTTCAAATTACTAACAGCCATCAAAGGAAATGGATGTGTTCCTATTATTGCATCTGGCTGCATGGTATTTATTAATTTCTTTAACTTTCTTATCATATACGTAAGTACAAGATTACTATTTATTTCATTTTTACTTATTTTAAGATCTGATATTTTATAGATTGTACCGTAAGCCTTAGGTGTGTACATAGCTGATTTTTCATACCCTTTAGATATTATTTTATCTATTGTAGGACTTACAAATTTTAAACTATCTATTATTTCACAATCTATATTTTTAGCAAACAATTCTTCTTGTATTGCTTTTGCAGCTCTATTATGACCACCACCAGTAGAAGCAGAAAGTATTAATATTTTTTTCATAGTAAATCCTCCTATGTAAAATTATAGAATAAAAACAAGTATTTAACAATAAAAAGTGTTAGTATAAGATTCTAAATGAAGACTTTTGAAATTCATTATAGAAGTTATATATGAATAATATTCTATTCATTATAAAAAATAACATATTTTAAGTATATATAACTATATTTTTTATGGGCATATTATATTTATGAGGTAAGATTATTTTATAATATATTATAAGATTTTTAAATGGAAATAAAAAATAAATGTTTTAAAACTTTATTTTGGGAAATCTATATAATATAAAGTAAGAGATATTTAGATACAATTGTTTTAGAATATAAGAGCTTTAAGGAGGATTACAATATGAATAAGAAGATAGAAATATATAGTAGTAATACATGTGGATATTGTACTATGGCAAAGGATTATTTTAATAAAAATGATTTAGAATATATAGAGTATAATATATCTGAAGATGCTGCTTCTAGAAAAAGATTAATGAAAATGGGATATATGTCAGTTCCTGTTATATTAATAGAAGGTGAAGAAGTATTAGGATTTGATAAAGATAAAGTAGAAAAAATGCTAAAATCTTAATAAAAAAAGCTGCGATAAATTTATCGCAGCTTTTTTTATTAAGATTTTAATATACTAAGGGATTATAAAATTTTCGTTTTGTAGATAACATTGATGGAAGAACTGTACTTGCAATTATTTTGAGCAACGGAGCCCGTAGGAATCGTTGGGGACATGAGCTATTCGATAGCATAAAGCAAATTTTTTATATTTTGGAATATAATGAAATACATTCATTGGGAATTAATAACATAAAACTAAAAGTATAACTATTCTTATCTAATTTAATATATGATTTATATGTACTTAAAAAAATAGATAAAATCGTATTACTGTATAGGAGGTGTAGAATAGGTTGGCTGACTTACTGAAAATTTTCAAAAAAAATTCCTTGGTCAAGAGATTAGATAGAATAAAAATGGGGGATAAACTGGAAAGAGAAAAAATAATAGAAGAATATATTCCGTTTATTATAAAAACAGTATCTAGTGTAACTAATAGGTACATAGAGTCTGAAAATAGTGAAGAATATAGTGTTGGATTAGAAGGCTTTAATGAAGCTATAGATAAATATGAATCTAAATATGGGAATTTCATATCATTCGCTAAGCTTGTTATATCTAGCAGGACGAAAGATTATTTAAGAAAAATAAAAAAAGATTCTAAAGTAATATCTATAAATCAATTCCCAAAAGAAGAACAAGAAAAAATATATAACAATTTAAAAACAAAAGATTTTGTAGAGGCTTCGATATTAAAGGAAGAAATAAAAACTTTTGAAAATAAATTGAGTGATTTTGATATAACATTTAATGATTTATTAAATGAGGCTCCAAAACATAAAGACACTAGGATGAATGCTATTAATATAGCAAAATATATATTCGAAAATGATTCCATAAAAATGGAATTGATGACTAAGAAACGAATACCAAATTCTAAAATAATAAAGGACTTGAATGTAACACAAAAGATTTTGAAAAGAAGCAGAAAATTTATTATTGCAACAGTACTAATATTAGAGGGTGATTCTGATTTGTTAAAAAGTTATATTACACTTGATGAAGAAGGTGTTAAAATATGATATATAAAGCTTGTATTATGAAAATTGAAGATGATTTTGCTATTGTACTAAGTGATGATATGCAGTATAGAAAAATTATAAAAAAAGATGGAATGAATATAGGAAATAATATTATTTTTGTAGAAGAGGATATTTATAGAGAAAAGAAAATAAATTATAAAAGGATTTCTGCTTTGGCAGCTGTAGTATTTGTTTTATTTATGTCTATTAATATATTTAATATAAAAAACAATAAAAACATAGCTACGGTAGCTGTCGTAAGTTTAGATATAAACCCAAGTATTGAGTTTGAATTAAACAAAAAGGGAGTAGTGCTAAAAGTAAACAATATAAACGAAGAAGCTAATAAAATAATAGATGAAAAAGCTGTTGGCAAAAGAATTGAGGATGCATTATATATTACTATAAACAATGCTAAAGAAAAGAATTACTTATCTGTACAAAAAAATTCTGTTTTAATATCAGCTGTTATATTAGATTCTAGCATGAAAAATAAATTAAAAGTAGAAACAGATCTTCAAACAAAATTGAATGAAGATGAAAGTGATAATTATATAAATATTGTGTATTTAGAATCCAACAAAAATAATATGAAAAATGCGCATAAAAATGATATGTCTATTGGTAAATATGAAGCATTTAAAGAAATAAAAAAACAGAATACAAATGTAAGCATATATGAAGTTAAAAATATGAAGGTAAATCAGATTTTTGATAAAAGTGGAAATATATATAGCGATATTACTAAAGTTGATAAACAAGATAAATCTATTAAAGATAAAATCGATAATAGTAATATAGAAAGTGAAGAAAAAATAAATAAAATCAATAACTTTGAAAACAAATTAGAAGAAATAGATTATCTAGAAGAGTTACAAGATAATCAAGGTACACAAAAAATAATACAAACTTATGATAAAAATCAAAATAAAAACAAAGAAGATAAAGAAGATAAAGAAGAAAAATATAAATATAAAAAAAATAAAGAGGATAAGGAAAAATATAAAAAAGAAAAAGAAGATAGAAACGAGGATAAAAAAAAAGATAATTATAAATTCAAAGATAAAATAAAAAACGATTATAGTAAAAAAGATAAAAGTAATAAAAATAATTACAAGCCTAAAAAAAACAAAAATAATCATAATTTTAAAAATAAGGAATAAATAAAAAACAGTTGGATAAACAATTCAACTGTTTTTTTGTTCTGGTACCAAAATAAGAGTTTACTTTCGTAATATATTAAGAAAATAAAATGTGAAGGAGAGTTTTATATGAAATTATTACAAAAGAGGATTATATCTGCATTACTTGTTTCTACGATTGTATTTACAGGACCAGCTGCGATAAGTGCAAATGCACAAGGGAAAGAATATCAAAAAAATAAAGATAATAAAAAATATGAACAAATGGGAAAAATCAAATATGAAAAAGCTAATATAGACAAAATAAAGATAGAAATAGAATTTGAAAAAGAAAAAGTAGAAAAAGAAATTAAAAAAGCAAAAGAAAGTAAAGATGATAAGTTGGCAAATGAGTTGCTAAAGAAAATAGAAGAATTACAAAATAGTATAGATAAATTAACTAAAAATATTAAAGATATAAAAAGACAGATGAAGCAAATAGCTAAAGAGAAGTATACACAAGAAGAATTAGAACAACTAGAAGATATAGCTAAGAAAATAAAAGAAAAGAATAAGAATATATCTGTACTACCAGTTGAAAATATTATAAGTGAAGAATTAAATATGAAATTTGATACACCTCCTGTTATAAAGTATGGAAGAACTTTAGTTCCAGTAAGAGCTATATCTGAAGGATTTGGGGCAGATGTTAAGTGGAATGCTGAGGAAAAAAAGGTTATAATAACTAAAGAGGATGTTGAAATTATATTAAGCTTAGAAGATGGGAAAGCTTATGTTAATGGAGAAGAAAAAGAAATAGATGTTCCGGCTGAAATAATGAGTAATAGAACTATAGTTCCATTAAGATTTATTGCTGAAAATTTAGGATTAGATGTTGATTATGATAAAGAAACGGAAACTATTGAATTAGAAGAATCAACTGAAGATGAAACAGATCAAGAAGACGTAACTACTGAAGAGTCAACTGAAGTTGAAACAGATCAAGAAGATGTAACGACTGAAGATGAAACGGATGAATTATAGTCATAAACAAAAAAAGAGTTCATATGAACTCTTTTTTTACGCTTAAGGAAATTATATGATTTTCAAATTGCGGATAATATTGATAAAAAAACTACACTTACAACTATTTTTGAGCAACGGAACCCGTAGGGATCGTTGGTGACATGAGTCAATGCGTAGCGACTAGACGAATTTTTTAGTTTATATATTAATATTTTCTCCTGGATTTAAAATATTAACATTACAAGATTTAATATTATCCTTTAATAAATTAGGATCAGCATTTATAGCTTCAAAGGTATTAAAGTGCATAGGAATAACATTTTTAGGTTTTATAAACTCTATGGCTTTTATGCAATCGTCAATATCCATTGTAAATACTCCACCTATAGGCAACATAGCAAAATCTATATTCTCAGACTCTAAAAGTTTCATTTCTATAGACAAGCCTGTATCCCCCGAATGATATATTTTATGATTTTCAATTTCTAATAAAAAGCCACATGGATTACCAGCATATATTAAATGAGTACCTTCATAAATACTAGAACCATGTAGAGCAGAAGTCATCTTTACTTTTCCGAAAGATGGATTAATACGCCCTCCTATGTGCATAGGCATACATTTTATATTGTATTTAGATAAATATAAAGATATTTCAAAATTACATATTACAGTACTATTGTATTTTTTAGATACTAGAATAGTATCTCCCATATGATCATTATGTCCATGAGTAACTAATATGTAGTGTATATGAGGTAATTCCTTCAAATTGATTGGACAATTAGGATTATCTTTTATAAATGGATCTATTAAAATGTTGTATTGTGAAGTTTGAATTAAGAAAGCAGAGTGACCTAAATATTTTACTAACATACTAAAAACCTCCTTTACTATATTATATACTATAATAATTTAAAAAAACATTTAAGCTAATACGTCTATATTATTAGTTTTTCTTGACTTTAATAGGAATAGAATAGGTATTAGATAGCACAAAAATGAGTATGGAATAAAATTAATAGAAGGAACGCCTAAAAGCGTAGAGGCTACAATAGAATTTATATTCCAAGGTATCAAAGGAACTGTTATTGTTCCGCTATCACTTAGACATTGACCTAAATCTTCTTTTTCTAAATTATAATTAATAAATATATCCTTCATAAATTTACAGGGAATAATTATCCCAACTGTTTGGTTACATGTTAATGTATTTAATATTATGCTTAATAAAGAGCATTTTTTTAGCAAATCATATTTATTTTTTATTGACGAGATTAATTTATTTATCAAAATATTCAAACTATTTGTCGCATCTAATAAACCAGTAAGAGCAGTTGCACTTATTATGGTAAATACGACAGGTAGCATTGATATAAATCCACCTCCGTTTATTATATTAGAGGTAGAATTAGTTTCATGAAATCCAATTAATGATGTTTTTATTAAGGTAAATATACTAGCATGTTGAATTAAAATGCTTATTAAGAAGCTAGAACATAATGATATTATTATGCATTTAATTATATTTATTCTTATTACTAATTAGTATAAAAAGTAATATTACTGGAATTAAGCAAAATATGTTTATATTAAAATTCTTAGATAATTGTACTAAGATATCATTTAAATTAGTATAATTATTCACATTATTATATTTGCCCAAAACAAAGTACAAGATGCAGCTAGTTATAAAAGCTGGAAGTAATGTTGTATTCATTTTAGTTATAAGTTTATACGTATTAGAATTTGTCATTTCTATATTCAAATTTAAAGCGCTCGATATAGGCGAAGATCTATCGCCTAAGAATGCACCTGATACTATTGCACCCGCAAGAATAGATGTATTTAAACCTATTGACTTTCCTATTGTTATAATTACAACCCCTATAGTTGATATACTTCCAACTGCAGTTCCTAATATATAGGATATAGAGGACATTATTAGGAATGAGAGAAGTATAAAGTTATATTTTTTTAATGCAGTAAGTCCTAAATGAATCATATATGGTATAGTTCCATACATCATCCATGATGAGGTAAGCATACCTACTAATGAGAGAATTATTATTATACGTTTTGCAGATAAAATACTTGATATTATGTTTTTGTTTAAATCTGTGTAATGGTATTTATTTAATATTGAATTTATATATACAAATAAGGCGGAAATTGATATTCCTATATATACGGGTTTTTTAATCATTACGGATATTGATATTAATATAAGTGGTACTAATATATTTTTCATATTAAACAACCTCTCAATAAGATTATAATAAAGCAAAACTTAATTCAGATGGAGTTTTAGAACTTTTAGTTTTCATATAAATAAAAAATAAGGGCCATATAGGCCCATGATTTATTCTATAATATATTCTTCTTTAGGAAGCTTGTGCATTGTGATTCCTGTAAATCCATAGAATATAGATATTATAGGATTTATTAGATTTAAGAATGCAAAAGGTAAATATGCAAATGGATGAACTCCTAATGTTGCAAACATATATGCCCCGCATGTATTCCAAGGAATAAGAGGAGATGTCAAGGTTCCTGAATCTTCAAGCGCTCTTGATAAATTTTTAGGGTGAAGACCTTTCTTAGCATAAGCATCTTTATACATTCTTCCTGGAATAACTATTGAAAGATATTGTTCTCCTGTAACTAAGTTTACGAATATGCAAGAGAATATAGTAGCTGTAACAAGTCCACCTGTACCTCTTGCTAACTTTAATACGTTTTCTGCTATAACTTCTAGCATACCTGTCTTTTCAAGAATTCCTCCAAGTGTTAAAGCACATAGTATCAAAGATACTGTCCACATCATAGATTGAAGACCACCACGACTTAACAGCGAGTCTACCGCTTCAATTCCTGTTTGAGATACGAATCCATCATTAGCAGCTGTTATTATTTCTCCTAGTGATGATTTTTGGAATATAGCAGCAAATATTCCTCCAAGTAAAGAACCTGTTATAAGTCCTGGAATAGCTGGAACTTTTAGTATAACTATTGTGATTACTATTATAGGTGGAAGGAAGAGTAATGGATTTATGTTAAAACTAGATGATAGAGCACCAAGCATTTGATTTATTATAGTAGGATCTATATTCTTACCTGCATATTTAGCACCTAAGAAACCATAAAGGATAAGAGCGATTATTAAAGATGGCCCAGTTGTGAATAGCATGTGACGAACATGGTCGAATAGATTAGCACCTGCCATGGCTGGTGCCAAATTTGTAGTATCTGATAATGGTGACATTTTATCTCCAAAGTAAGCACCAGATATGATTGCACCTGCAACAATATAATTAGGTATACCAAGTCCTTGACCTACACCTAGAAGAGCTATACCAACAGTACCTGCTGTAGTCCAAGAAGATCCTGTAGCGAGAGCAACTATTGCACATATGATACAAGTTGCAACTAAGAATATACCAGGTGATAATATTTGAAGTCCGTAATATATCATAGTAGGAACCACACCGCTTAATATCCAAGTACCTATAATTGTACCTACTATCATAAGAATTAAAACAGCTTGCATTGCCATGTTTATGGTTTTTAAGACACCTTCTTCAAGTTCATTCCACTTGAAACCTAGTCTAGTAGTAGCCATAAGAGCAGCTATAACAGCTCCACAAATCAAAGGAATATGAGGTGATGCTTCATACTTAAAAACCGCAATCCCTATAAATAAAATTAAACATAAAATAGGAATAAGAGCTTCGAGTAAGTTTGCCTTACGTTTTTGTTTTGACATTATAATTTTCCCCCTTTTAAAAATAGTAAAAACTAAGTTTTTAATACTCAGTCATAAGTGTGTTATTTAACTGAATTTAGGTCGGATTAACACAAAAACATAACAATATACATTCGCATCTGTGGTGTTTTGCATATGTGTATTGTTATTTATTTGATAAAATTATAAATGTACTAAAATTATAGCATAAATGTTCTGAAAATTCAATACATTTAAAAACCAGTTATACTTTCAAAATATTTTAAATTACAGATAGTATATTAAACTCTATTAATGAGAAGAATAACAATTATGTTTATTAGATTTCTAGAATATGAATAACATTAATACTTTTAATAAAAATATACTAATATTTGTGTTGAGACTATATATTATAAAGTATTAATGTTAGTTAAAATATATTAAAAATTACTTGTAACATATTAATTTTTAAGTAAAACATAAAAAAATATAAAAAAGTATTGACGTATTACCTTAAAGATGATATATTATTACTTGTCCTCGACAGCGAGGTCGATGAAAAAATACACAATGAACTTTGAAAATTAAACAGTAGGTTATAAATAAATCACAACAGTGATTTTCGGAATAAACAAACAAAAAGTCAGTTTACTGAGTAGACAAACTTTGAGCAACGGAAATTATGAGGCTATGCCGAAAGAATTTCGTTGGCGATATGAGTCAATGCGATAGCATTAGAC
>NZ_BDQY01000031.1 GCF_002724055.1 Tepidibacter mesophilus
ACTAGCTTATAATGTATCTACTAGCTTATCGCTAGATATAGCAACTGATACAATACATAAATTAATGAATAATAAAGATATTACGCTTGCCCCAGATGCATTTATTCATTCAGATCAAGGTGCTCATGTGCGACAAGAAGTCGCATAATATATTGCCGAAAGGCTGCCCTATCCATTCGGGGTAACTCTATTGTGACTAGCGTGGATGGTAACGTCTGGGTTAGAAAGCTCACAAGACAATGTGGAAATCCGAGTAGCCTAAAACTAGGATAACTGCTAGAGTAAGAAAGCTATGGAGAACGTAAAGTGAATCACTGTAGGAATCGTTACGCTGGAGGAAGCGAAATAGGCTGAAACGCTTCGACCAAAAGGTAAGGAGTCGAGCAAAGGCATCTTGATAAACCAATGCGAATGGATAAAGAACTCCCGGTTTAAAGGTGGCTCCTAAGGCTTTCACAATTATGTATTATGCGGAACTTGGTAAACCCTATATGCTCCTCACAAATGAGGTATCTAACCGCAAGGGGAAGAAATGACATAGAGGGCAGAAGAAAAGGATAAAAAGCGAATGCAGATTATGTAATATAATCAGATAGGGGTTCAAAATTTGCCCTAACCCGAAAGGGTGCAGACTTATCCCATGGTATTTTTTGGCGGGAAAGGACTGTAAACTTATGAATTTTAGTAACTCAACGACGGATAAAACCGAGAGTCTAAAAAACACCGAATCACTTGCCAATCAATGGGAATCCATTAATTGGGACAAAATCAAAAATGATGTTAATAGGCTACAAACCCGAATCGCTAAGGCAACGGCAAACGGTGATAACAACAAAGCTAAAAGGCTACAATATTTATTGACTCACTCCTTTTCTGCCAAAGCTTATTCCGTAAGAAAAGTAACCTCCAACAAAGGAAAAAACACATCAGGTGTAGATAAAAGAATATGGTCAACATCTGCATCAAAAATGAAAGCTGTACTTTCACTTACTGACAAACATTACAGAGCAAAACCTCTCAAGCGAGTATATATTGCGAAAAAAGGCAAAAACAAGAAACGTCCATTAGGAATCCCTACCATGTATGATAGAGCCATGCAAACACTATACGCTTTAGCACTCGAACCTATTGCAGAAACTAAGGCAGATACAATTTCTTTTGGATTTCGCCGAGGAAGAAGTGCGAAAGATGCGTGTGAACAAATCTTCTGCATTCTTGCTAGAAAGTGCTCGCCAACATGGATATTAGAGGGAGACATTAAAGGCTGTTTTGATAATATCAATCATAAATGGTTACAAAGCAACATCCCAATGGACAAAAGAATTATGAAACAGTTCCTAAAATCAGGTTTCATATATGAAGGTAAACTCTTTCCAACGAAAATAGGGTCACCACAAGGCGGAGCCATTTCTAGTCTTTATGCAAATATGACATTAGATGGTCTTGAAAAAATAATTCAAGATAAATACCACAGAAATTCTAAAGGTAACATAGAAAACCATTACCGAGCTAAAACTAAAGTAAACCTAGTTCGATATGCCGATGACTTTATTATCACAGCCAATTCAAGAGAAATAGCAGAAGAACTCAAAGGTATTGTCACCAGGTTCTTAGAATCTCGAGGATTAATGTTATCTGAAGAAAAGACTTTAATCACACATATTGATGAAGGATTCGACTTTCTTGGGTGGACATTTCGAAAATTCAAAGGAAAGCTAATTGTCAAACCTTCTAAAAGTTCCATCAAAAGCCTGATTAAAAAAATGTTCTACTATCATACTCAAAGAAGGAAAAGCAAGTACACAATCAGATTTGATACGAAGGTTAAATCAAGTGATTAGGGGTTGGACAAACTACCACAAACACGTTGTAGCAAGTCAAGTATTTTCATACGTCAACAACACACTCTATCACTTACTACATCAATGGGCTAAGCATCGCCACCCAAACAAGAATAAATGGTGGAGATTGAACAAATACTGGCATGAAAAATATGGAAAACCATGGGTATTCACGACAAATGACTATACCCTCATAAACATCAGGAGAATAAAAATTGTTAGACATCCGAAGTTACAAATCTTAAAAAATCCTTTCTTAGATAAAGAATACTTTTATCAAAGAAAGATAAAACTTCACATGACCGCTGCCGCCTGAAAAGGTGAAGAAATGCTTGAGCCGTATGAGTTGGAAACTCTCACGTACGGTTCTTAGATGAGGGAAAGGGAGTAATCCCTTTTTCTTAATCGATTACACTAGTCCTACTTTTCAAAAACTAGTTAAAGGTTTCGGATTAGGACAATCAATGTCTAGACGAGGAAATTGTTGGGATAATGCACCCCAAGAATCATTTTTTGGACATTTTAAGGATGAAACTTATATAAAATCATGCACAGCTCTGGACGAGCTTAAAGCTGAAATAGATGAATACATAGATTATTATAATAATTATAGATATCAATGGAATTTAAAGAAGATGACTCCTGTATCATTCAGAAATCATCTTCTATCTGCTGCATAGTCTTTTTTTATAATGTCCTTGACAAAGGGTACATTTTAAATTATAGTAAGCATTATTTTTAAATTAAGAATAATATAAAAAAATTTTTCTTTAATCTATATTAGGATCAATACTAGGATCAATTACGTTCGTTAATTCTTCCTTCGGAATATTTACATAATTTTGAGGTACTTTACCCACTACTATAGTTTCACATACAGGCATCTGACTTAAAACTTCTTTATATGATGATGTAAATGGAATTATAACTCTAACCTTAGTCTTTATTATTAAATATATTCTATGTCTAGTTTGGTTTATTCCCGATGAATCAAATTCTGTCTTAAAGTCTACATTAACTATTCCTACTGGCTGAATACCTATCTTTAACTTAGGTCCATATTTAGCCAATATAGAGCTTTTAAATGCGGTACCTAAAGGAATATTTGCAGATGTTGTTTTTATTTGCTTTAGTTGTTGCTGTACTTCAGTAGCAACATCAGATGCTATTTTATTCATCAATATAGTATTTGCTTGTATCATGGTAACATTTCCATCTACATCTGTTTTCATGCTTATAAGTTCCTCATACTTTATTTTCTCCTTTAGTATCTGTCCAACAGCATTATTTATAGATCTATTTGCAAGCTCTTGTGCTTTAGACTCTGCTATTGCTTGAACTACGGGTTTTATCTTTCTATCTACAAATATGAACGAAGCTATAGACATAATAAATATTAATATTAATATCATTGCAGTTAATACTTTTTTCTTCTTCTTTTTTTTATGCACCTTTAGCAACTTTTTCAAGATAATACCCCCCATATTATAATATGAGGGGTACTTATATTTGGTTACCTGTTTCTTTATTTTTTATTCTTTTCCTAAACAACTTTTCCGCATCTTTTATATTTGACTTATTCAACCTAAGTTTTACTTCCTTATCTTTTTCAGTTCTAAATAATATAGTATGAGAATTATCTTCATCATATGAATAAGAAATTATTTTTTCCCACTCATAAAGTTCACTTTTAATTATTATACCCTTATGGCTTATTGTCTTTTCATAATATGCTCCAACTAAAATACCCGATATCAAAATTCCTATTATAACACCTTTCATGCGATAATCTATATTATTTTCAATACCCACAGTTGTATAAATACCTAATATATTAACTAACACCATAGGTATCCCCCATATAACACTCAATCCACTAAATCTCAATAAAATTTCATTATCAACCATAAACTGCTTTATATTATCTATTAAATTTAGACAACCCGTAACTATAATTATAACAAGCATTACCTCCATACGCCCCATATAATCAACTCCCCAATATAATGATATAATCAATTACATATTTTGTAAATAGTTGTACTTTATTTTACTAGTTCTCTATTAAAAGATTAGGCATTTTAAATTTAATTACTTTAGTTTAGGGTTGAAATTCAAAAATGCCCCCTTAATTAAGGGAGCATCCTTCTATGCTAATTTAACTTGATGATATACCTTCTTACCTTTTTTAATCATTAAAGAATCATCTTCAAAGCTATCTTCAGTTATTTTGAATTCTATCTCAGTTATCTTTTCATCATTAACAGATACTCCACCTTGTTGTACTAAACGTCTTGCTTCACTTCTTGAAGATGCAAGCTTAGTAGTTGTAAGTACAGTCAATATATCCATTCCATCAACTATTTCAGCTTTAGCTATTTCAGTACAAGGAATTGATCCAGCCATTGCTCCTTTTCCAAATAAAGCTTTAGCTGCTTCTTCAGCCTTCTTAGCTTCTTCTTCACCGTGGACTATCTTAGTAACCTCATAAGCTAAAATTTCCTTAGCCTTATTTATTTCTGATCCTTCTAATGAAGCAAGTTTTTCTACCTCATCCATTTCAATGAATGTTAAAAGTGCTAAGCAGTTTTTAACATCTACATCAGCAACATTTCTCCAGTATTGGTAAAACTCATATGGAGAAGTTTTTTCAGCATCAAGCCAAACTGCTCCTGACACTGTTTTACCCATTTTTTTACCTTCACTGTTAGTTAAAAGTGTAAATGTCATACCATAAGCCGATTCACCTTCAACACGTCTTACAAGATCTGCTCCTGCTATAATATTAGACCATTGATCATCTCCACCTAATTCTAATTTACATCCATATCTTCTATGAAGCTCTAAAAAGTCATAGGCTTGCATTATCATGTAGTTAAACTCAAGGAAAGATAATCCTTTTTCCATACGGCTTTTAAAGCACTCTGCCGTTAGCATTCTATTAACAGAAAAATGTCTTCCAACCTCTCTTAAAAAAGGTATGTACTCTAAGTTCATAAGCCAATTAGCATTATTCTCCATTATAGCTTTGTCATCAGAAAAATCTAAGAATCTTTTCATTTGACCCTTGAAGCATTCTGCATTATGATTTATTTCTTCAACTGTTAACATCTTTCTCATATCAGTCTTTCCTGATGGGTCCCCTACCATAGTAGTTCCTCCACCTAAAAGAGCTATAGGTCTATGTCCTGCTCTTTGAAGATGAGCCATAGCCATTAATTGAAGAAAATGTCCTACATGTAAACTATCAGCAGTTGCATCAAATCCTATATAAAAAGTTACAGCCTCTTTTCCTAACATCTCACGTATTTCATCTTCATGTGTAGTTTGTTTTATAAATCCACGTTTTTTTAAAATATCAAATACATTCATTTGAGATCCTCCTCATATTTCTTATATATACTAAAAAAAATTCGCTTCATGCTCTCGCATGGCTCATGTCGCCAACGATTCCTACGGGCTCCGTTGCTCAAAATAGTTGATGCTTTAGTACTTCCATCAATATTATACACAATATTGATTTTTATAATATTCTATAGAATAAAAAAGGGTCTTCTTGTCCTGTTGAAGGACGAGAAAACCCGTGGTACCACCTTAATTCGCATATGAATGCCTCTTAACCACTGTAACGTATGGAAAACGTCGAAATTTTTAGTTTCGAAACTCCAGAGTGTATTTCATCTTATCATGTACTATAAATCTTTCACCATCCGATTTACTCTCTAGTTTTGTAACCATGAGGATTACTAATCTCCTTCAACGTCTATTATTCAATAGTTTACCCTATTTTATCATAAATACAACTTTTTTTGCAATAATATATATCTTTTTTTATATTACAACAATATTACAAAAATCATTCTTTTATATAAATTTATAGATTGAACTTTTTCTTCTATGTTATAATAGATTGAATAAGGAGGTAATGACAAATGCGCAGTGATAAAAATAATGATAAAAGTAAGTCTACTAACAATAAAGAAAAGAAGAAAAAAGTAAGTATTTTAAGAATACTGCTTATTACTTTTATTATATTATCTATAGTTGGCACGGCCTGTGTTATGGGTCTTGTTGTAGGAGTTATTAAGAATGCACCACCTATAGATCCCAATAACATAGAAATGTATGAAAGTTCTTTCATATTAGAGTCTGATGGAAAATTAATTGAAAAAATTCATGGATCGAATTATAGAAGTTTAGTTACTTTAGATAAAATACCAAAAGATTTGCAAAATGCAGTTATATCTATAGAAGACGAAAGGTTCTATGACCATCATGGTGTAGATATAAAAAGATTATTCGGTGCACTTTGGTATGACTTGAAGACGCTTAGTAAAGCTCAAGGTGCTAGTACTATAACTCAGCAGCTTGCTAAGAATATGTATACATCTAATGAAAAAACTATTACTAGAAAAATTAAAGATACTTATTATGCTCTTCAACTAGAAAAAACTATTTCTAAAGAAGAAATACTTGAAACTTACTTAAATACTTTTTATCTTGGTAGAGGTGCTATTGGTGTACAAGCAGCAGCTCAGACATATTTTTCTAAGGATGTAAGCGAGTTGACTTTAGCACAATCTTCAATGATAGCAGGTATAACTAAAAATCCATCTAAATATTCTCCATATACTACTCAACGACTTGATGGAAGTGAGAATTTGGATGAACTTAAAAACTTACTGGTTTCTTATCCTAAAACAGCAAATACAGACCCTGCTTCTGATGTAGAAAAAGAAATGTTTGAAAAATTACATAAGAACGGATTAATAGATAATTATAAATATGATCAACTAAAAAAAGAACAAATTGTAATTAGAAAAGCAGTAGTTAATCCTAATGCTAAAGAAAGACAAGAAACTGTATTATACAAGATGTTAGAACTTGGTCATATATCTGAATCTGAGTATGAACAAGCTAAAAACGAAGAAATAATTATAAAGGTTGGAAATAAAACTCAAGCCAATGTTTCTTCTTACTTTGTAGATTTGCTTAAAGACGATGTTGTAGATGCATTAGTTAAGCAAGGAAAAACAGAAGACGAAGCAAGAGATATGCTTTACAATGGAGGGCTTAGAATATATTCTACTATGGATGTTAATATACAAAAAATCCTAGAAACAGAATATCAAAATAATTCTAATTTTCCAGGAACATTTACTGATAAAAATGGTAATATTCAGCCTCAGTCAGCTATGGTTATAATGGATTATCGTACAGGTCAAGTTAAAGCTTTAGTAGGTGGAAGAATGATAGGTGGGTCTAAGCTCTATAATAGAGCGGTTAATCCGAGACAACCAGGTTCTGCTATAAAACCACTTGCTGTATACTTACCTGCACTTGATAGTGGAATGACAGCTGCTACTGCAATAAATGATTCACCAACAGGATATAAATATTCATCTAATGAGAAATGGAAGCCTAGTAATTATGCTAGTAGATATAGAGGGCCTATAACTTTAAGAGAATCTGTTCAACATTCTTCAAATGCAGGAGCTGTAAAAACAGCAGAAATGCTTTCTTCAAGCCCTTATTCTTCTGTTGAGATTATGATTGATTTCTTAGAAAACATGGGTATATCTACTATAGTTAAAACTCCTGGTCATAATGATAAAAATTTCTCTGCTTTAACTCTTGGAGGTATGACTAAAGGAATAACTCCTCTTGAGATGACTGCAGCATATGGATCCATGGCAAATGGTGGAACTTATATCAAGCCTATGCTATTCACTAAGATAGAAGATTCAAGCGGAAATATAATATTAAACAATAAAACTGTTAAACACTCAATTACAACGCCTCAAACTGCTTATATAATGACAGATATATTAACGACTGTTGTAAGTTCTGGTACTGGTGGTCGTGCTAGAATATCTAATATGGCTGTAGCAGGAAAAACAGGTACTACTAGTGATAATAATGATGCTTGGTTTGCAGGATATACTCCTTATTATGTTGGAGCAACATGGATAGGGAATGACTGGAATCAAAAGCTAAAAACAGGAAGTTCTATGTCAGCATCACTTTGGTCAAAAGTTATGTCTAAAGTTCATAAAAGCCTTCCATCAAAGTCATTTGAAAGACCTAGTGGAATAGTAAGTCAGACTATTTGCTTACAAAGTGGCCAGCTTGCGACTCATTATTGTGAAAAGACTAGAGCAGAAAAATTTGTATCAGGTACACAACCTAAAGATTATTGTGATATTCATACTCAAGATAACAGCATAGAGATAGAAGAAAGTCCTGATCCATCAGATATAATAAATGATTGGTTATTTGATTCTGATAAAAAAGATGATAAGAAAGATGATACAAAGACAGATGGTAAAGTTATAGATTCTAAGAAAGATGACCAGAATAAACAATCAGATATTAAAGAAAAAAATGATAAAAAAGAAGATGATAAAAATATAGAAAATATGTTTTTCAAAAAACAAGATAACGAAAATGAAACAAAAATAAAAGAGAGCAATTAGTTGCTCTCTTTTTTTTATCTATAGGAGACTATATAATTTTAGACTTGTGTATAACATTGATGAGTGAGCTAAAGTCGCAACTATTTTAAGCAACGGAGCCCGTAGGACTCGTTGGCGATATGAGCTATGCGTTAGCATAAAGCGAATTTTTTATCTTTAAGGCTTTGTTTTTGGTGTAAATATTAAAGACATTAAGTACCCAAATAAAATAGCTGCTGCTATTCCACCTGCATTTGCAACTGTTCCTCCTGTAAATGCTCCTAATAAACCTTTTTTTCCTACTTCTTCTATAACACCTTTTCCAAGTCCATATCCAAATCCCGTAAGAGGTACAGTTGCACCGGCTCCTCCAAACTCTACAATTGGCTCATATATTCCAAGTCCTGTCAATATAACCCCGACAGTCACAAAGCTCACAAGTACATATGGTGATGGTATCTTAAAAAAATCCATAAGTATTTGACCTATAACACATATAGCTCCCCCAACTACAAAAGCTCTTAAATATTCCACAATTACACCTCCTAATTCTCTATAATCACAGCATGAGCTATGGATGGTATACTTTGCTTTTGAAGTGTGCTTGTAGGAGACATCAACGCTCCTGTTGATACTAGCATCACCTTATTTATTTCCTTATTTTTGAGTTTTTTGTATATGTATCCGTTAAATACGCTCGCTGAACATCCACATCCACTGCCTCCTGAGTGAGTATCTTGTTTTTTATGATCAAATATTTCTATTCCGCAGTCCATATATACACTAGATATATCATAACCTTCTTTATTTATAAAATCTAAAAGAATCTCTCCTCCTACTATCCCTAAATCTCCTGTTGCTATTATATCGAAGCTGTCTATATCGTCTTTGGTATCATCAAAATATGATTTTATTGTGTCAACTGCTGCTGGAGCCATTGCTGGTCCCATATTATTAACATCAGTTATGCCCTTATCTATAACCTTACCAGTAGTTATCCTTTTTATCTTAGGTCCGTCCCCTTTTGATGATATAACACTTGCTCCTGTTCCTGTGACTGTCCACTGCGCAGTCATAGGTCTTTGGTTTCCAAGTTCTAGAGGATATCTAAACTGCCTCTCTGCTGTGCAAAAATGACTTGAAGTTGCAGCTACTACTAAATCTGAAAATCCTCCATCTACAATCATAGCTGCCAAACTCATAGATTCTGACATTGTAGAACAGGCTCCATAAACTCCAAAGAAAGGCCTTTCTAAATCTCTTGCAGCGAATGATGTAGACATAAGCTGATTGAGCAAATCGCCCGCAACTATATAATCAACCTGATTGAGTACATAGTCACTTTTCCCTACTGCCATTCTTATAACTTCTTTTATCATCTTACTTTCACTGAGTTCCCAACTATCTTCTCCAAATAAATCATCTTTTAAGATTATATCAAAATAATCTTTTAGCGGTCCTTCTCCTTCTTTTGGACCAACTATTGACCCAGTTGATATTATAACAGGACTATTTAGTAGCTGTATTGTTTGATTTCCTAATCTTTTCTTTGCCATAAAAATCTCCTTTCTAACTAATACCTAAGAAGTGATAAATTACCCCAAGTATTACAGAACTACCTATCCCATATACAAGAACAGGGCCTGCTATTGTAAACATTTTGGCCCCAACTCCAAGTACATATCCTTCTCTCTTATACTCCATAGCAGGAGATACTATAGAATTAGAAAAACCAGTTATAGGAACAATTGAACCTGCTCCAGCCCTTCTTCCGAGCAAATCATATACTCCTATTCCTGTAAAAAATGCACCTAAAAATATTAGTGTTATAGAAGTTGCAGTAGATGCCATTTTTTTATCAAGTCCATATTTTATATAACTATTTAGTATAAACTGTCCTAAATCACATATTAATCCACCTACAACAAATGCCCATATGCAGTTTTTAAGGTATGTAGGTTTAGGACTTTTATCTTCTACATATTTTTTGTAATCCATATAATCACCTCTATTTTAATATTGTCCAATTGACTATGGAACCTACGGTCTTACCTATTAATAAAATTATTATTATATACTTTATCATACCTTGTATGTTGAGTCTTCTTTGCATAACTGGTATAACATCTACCGCTTCTGCAAGAGCAGATGCTAACATACCTATAAAAATTCCATAGAAGCTTCCAAATAATATTACATATATAATTCCAAAGTTAAACCTTATATTTGTAAGTGAGCATAGACTTCCAGCGAAAGCTCCTGATATAAGCATATACTCATACCTTCCTATATAATTATAAGTCTTAGTTATCTGACAAAGCCTTGGAATTATATCTAATAACGTGAGAAGAGCCACTATACCTGATCCAACAACTATACCTTCTGAAAATCCTAATATAGCTATAAATGTTAGTTTCAAAATTTCCTCCTTATTGCTTATTATTTTCAATAATATAAGATTGTACCTCACTTTTAAAAGTAGATACTTCTAGCTCTAGTGGACTTGGTTCTGACTTTGAGAAATTAGGTATAATCTTATTATAGAATACAGCAACCCCTGTCCCTATCCCGAGCGAATATGCTATTTGAAACAAAAATAAATTTTTTGTCTCACTTCCTGTTAGTATTCTAAGTATTGTTTTGTGAGATTTAGCCATATCTACATCTGAGTGAAAATTGATTATGGCCATTCCAGCACCTAGAAACAGTACTATACATACAAATAAAACTCTTATAAATAACATATTATCTTTTTTAGGATTATCGAAATGTATAAGTAAATCATCAAACTCTAAAAAGTTGACCTTAACATAGCTATTTTGATTATTTATTCTGCTAATCACATCCCCTAGCGCTATTACTTCATAATCCTTATTAATTCCATTTACATGAGCTACTATTATATCTTTGACCAAGTCTTCATTTTGTGAAGGATATATACAAAATAAATCCTTCAAATATAAATCTTTTATATCTTTTTCAAACTTTAAATTTTTTTTTGGTTTTAAATATATTTCCACTTTCAATCCCCCTTTTCATACAATTATTATTTACAAAAACAATTAAAAAATTCTAATCGTACAAAAATAAAAAGGCCATACGAATTGTATGACCTTTCTCAACTTATCATATTCTTAAGTTTGCTTAAAACCTTCTTTTCAATCCTCGATACCTGAACTTGGGATATTCCAAGCTCATTTCCTATCTCACTTTGTGTTCTATCCTCAAAATATCTTAAAACTATAATTTGTCTTTCTCTTTTTTCTAGCTTGCCCAGCACTTGCTTTAGAAGTAAATTGTCCACTATTTTTTCGTCATCCATAGTTTTACTCTGACTTATCTTATCTATAAGGCATATAGGTGATCCTTCATCTTCGTGTATAACTCCATGCAAATATTCAACTGATGAATTTGATTCAAGAGCCATAACTATATCTTCCTTAGATACCTCAAGAGATTTTGCAACCTCTTCTATTGTAGGTTCTCGTCCAAATTTTTTTGATAGTCTTTCAGTTTCAATTTTAGTCTTTGTAGCAAGCTGTTTTAAAGATCTTGATACCTTAATCATTCCATCATCTCTTAAGTATCTTTTGATTTCTCCTAAAATCATAGGTACTGCATATGTAGAAAACCTAACATTAAATGTCGGGTCAAACTTATATATAGCCTTTATAAGCCCTATTGAACCCAACTGAAATAAATCATCTCTTTCATAACCTATATTCATAAATTTATTTATAACACTTCTGACTAGCCCTAAGTTACTTTCTATTAAAATATCCTTCGATCTTTCATCTCCATCCTGAGCTTTTTTTATGAGAGCTAGAGTTTCCTCATGGCTAAGTAAATGTCTTTTTTCCTCACTTACAGCAGGCATCACCATAATTATTACCCCTAATCTTTATTTTTATTGGATTTTATAGTTTTTTTCATAACTAATTTAGTCCCTTCCCCCAAAATAGAAGATATTTCAATACTGTCCATAAAAGTCTCCATAACTGTGAACCCCATTCCTGATCTTTCAAGTTCTGGCTTTGAAGTATACAGCGGTTGTTTTGCAATATTTACATCTTTTATTCCATTACCTTTGTCCTCTATTACTACCTTTATAGTATCTTCATCTATCTCGCTTGTTAAATAAACAAACTTTGTTTCATCCTCATCGTATCCATGAATTATAGCATTCGTAACAGCCTCAGACACAGCAGTTTTTATATCTGCTATTTCATCTATTGTTGGGTCTAATTGAGATGCAAAAGAAGCAACTACCACCCTAGCAAAAGATTCATTCTCAGATTTGGCTAAAAAACTAATTTCCATATAATTCTTCATCGTTTTTCCCCCTTATAAAGAACTTATTGCTTCTTCGTAATCGTTATAAATTCCTATTATTTTGTCTATGCCTGATAAGTCAAATATTCTTTTAACATGCTTATTTAAATTTAAAGCTATTACCTTTCCACCGGTTTCTGAAAGCTTTCTATATCTACCTATTATAACTCCTACTCCTGAGGAATCCATAAAATTCATATTTTTCAGATCAAATATAACATTTTTTATGGAATTTTTATCTATAGCCATATCAATCTCTTCCCTTACCTCTGAGGCTATGTGATGGTCTAACTCTCCATATAGTTCGACAATCAAATTTCTGTTATCTATCTTATAGTTTATATCCAATGTTATCCCCCCTTATATGCTCTTAATATCTTTCTATAAAATATTACTTCTTTCCTTCATCAAATTTTAACTACTTTTGTAGAATGGACATAAAAAAAGTGCTAATAACTAGCACTTTTTTACAATTTCCACGAACGTTTCATTATATGCGACTTGTCCTCCCATTTCAGACGATACATCTTCAGTTAGAAAATTTGGATTTCCATCTTTATTAGCCCATCTTGTGTACATATGAACTATATCATTAGATACATCGTCAGTAATCTTTACTTTAGTTTCTATACTTCCATTTCTAGACTTTAAAACTATTATTTCGTCTTCTGATAGTTGATATTTGTTAGCAAGATTAATATTCATATATACTATTGAAATTTGATTATCATCTAAGTAATGTTGTGTGAACAATGAATTTTTCTCATGTGTAGTTATAAGTCGTATATCTTTTTTCTGACTTTTTATATATACAGGTATTGGACTTAATCCATCTTTTTTTGCATTATCTGAATATATTTCTATTTTTTCAGAAGGAGTTTTAAATATTTTATCACTCCAAGCTACTTTATCAAATGCCATATTTACATATCCTTTTTTTATATCCTCTATTTCTATATTCCATTTAGATAAAGGTTTTACTATCTCTTTTAAGTACTCTTCTTTTGATACCAATGGATAATCTCTTATATTCATCTTTTTACTAAGTTCCATAAAGAAATAATATTCATCCATAAGTATATGCTTTGGATCAACTACTTTTTCATTGTATATAATATATGGATTACACATAGATGAGTAAAGTATATCTTCGCTTTCTAAAGTGTTAGTACATGGTATGAATAAATCACAATATTTGGAAGTATCAGTCATAAACATGTCTATACATACTTTAAATTCTATTTCACTAAATGCTTTTATATTTTTATTTAGATTAGGCCATCTACATAAAGGATTTGCTTTTGTTACGAATATAGCTTTTATCGGTGATTCTTTAGAATTTTTTACATCATCTGCAAAATTATGAACATTGAAGTATCTTTCATTTATAGCATACTCATAGCTATTATAAGGGTCTCTATTTAGTATGTCTGGATATACCCTATTTGCATAATTGACTCCCGCTCCGGTTTTTCCTATATTTCCTGTTATAGCAGCCATGGCATCTATACTTCTTATACTATTTCCCCCATTTCTATACTTTTGAACTCCATATCCTATATATATAGTGCTACTTTTTTTAGCATATAAACGTGATATTCTCTTTATAGTATCTATATCTACACCACATTCGTTTGATAGATATTCAAGACTTAATGTATCTAAATATTTTTTATATTCCTCATACCCTTTTACATGTTTACTTATAAATTCTTTGTCTTGTAAATTTTCTTCTATTATAGCCTTAGTCATAGCCATGCAAAGAGCCCCATCTGTTGATGGGTTAACTCTTATATACTCATCTGCCCTTTTTGCAGTCTCTGTATGTATAGGGTCTATAACAGTTACTTTAATTCCATTTTTCTTGGCTTTTAATATAGTATCCATAAGATGTATTGATGTATTATAAGGATTTCTTCCCCAAACTATTATATTTTGCGAATTCATTATATCGTCAATTGAACTACCTTTTACATATCCAAAATCGTATTTTTGAGCTTTGTTTCCAGCAGACCAACATGTACCACCTTCAAATTCTGTAATACCTCCATAAAAATTAAAAAATATATTTTGTATAGATTTAAGTACTCCACCAGTTCCCGATTCATAATAATGTGCAACTGAATTTGAATTATAATTTTTTTTATAAAAGTTTAGTTTATCAGCTATTATTGATATAGCTTCATCAAACGTTATCTCTATCCATTTCCCATCTACCTTTTTAAGAGGAGTGTATATTCTATCCTTGTGATTTAATCTATCTAAATGCTTCTTTCCTTTTGAGCACATAATGCCCCTCGTGTAAGGATGATTTTTATCTGGCTTTATATCAATATCGTTATTTTCATTTTTATATACGTTAAACTTACAACAGTCAAAACAGTCAAGTGTACACCCATGGCTAAATTTTTTCATATAATTGCTCCTTTTCTTTTTATTATATCGTAAAGCTAAAAGTTGTAATACTTCATTTGAATTAAGTTTCACTTTATATTGTATCAAATCATTTTAAATATTAATAAGATATTTTAGGATTTAATTTAACTATCTTTTAACAGGTTGTTTTCATCTAAGGGGGAGTTTTATATGGATTTTGTCGATAATAAAATATCTGAACGTTTAGGAGGAGTTGATTTTTTTAACAACTCCAAAGATTATAAGTTTGAAGCTATAAAAAAAGAAAAAGAAATAATAAAAAATAAATATCCAAATACAGATATTATAGATATGGGTGTTGGAGAGCCGGACCTCGCTGCTGACATTACAATATGTAAGGTACTCTGTGAAGAGTGTTCTAAGATTGAAAACAGGCTGTACTCTGATAATGGAATATCGGAATTTCAAGAAGCTGCATGCTCTTTCTTAAAAAAAATATATAAACTAGACAATCTAGATCCATACACAAATATTATGCACGGAATAGGATCAAAGCCAATACTTGCTATGCTTCCTATATGTTTTGTAAACCCTGGCGACATAGTGTTAACTACGGTTCCCGGTTACCCTGTATTATCTACTTACTGTAAATTTTTAGGGGGAATTGTATATAATCTACCGTTGTCTAAAGAAAATGATTTTTATCCAGATTTCAACTCTATACCTAATGATATACTCAAAAAATCAAAACTTTTATATATTAATTACCCTAACAATCCAACTGGACAAGTAGCTAATAAAGAGTTTTACAAAAAGGTCGTAGATTTTGCTTATAAAAATGATATATTAGTTGTTTGTGATTCAGCTTATAGTGCTCTTGTATTTGACAGTGAACCTTTGAGCTTTTTATCTATAGATGGAGCTATTGATGTTGGTATTGAAATACACTCTTTATCAAAATCGTTCAATATGACAGGGTGGAGATTAGCCTTTATAGTATCAAATCCAAAAGTTATAAAAGCTTATGGAAACGTCAAAGGGCATACAGATTCAGGGCAGTTCAGAGCAATTCAAAAGGCTGGTTCTTATGCTCTTAATCACCCTGAGATAATAACTAAAAATTGTGTTAAATATTCAAGAAGATTTGATATGCTAGTGGATGCACTTTGCGATGTAGGATTTGATGCTAAAAAGCCTCTAGGAACCTTTTATTGCTATGTATCTATTCCTAAATCTACAAAGTCAGATTATGTATTTAAAAATGCTCAAGATGCATCTTTGTATATTCTAAAAAATGCATTAATATCTACAGTACCTTGGGATGATGCAGGAAGCTTCTTAAGATTTTCAGTAACCTTTGAAGCATCCGATTATTCACAAGAAAAATATGTTATAGCTGATTTGAAAGAAAGACTTAAAAAACTTGAACTAGTATTTTGACAAAATTCGCTTTATGCTACCGCATAGCTCATATCACTAACAAATCTCACGGATTTGTTGGTTAAAATAGTTGGAAATTTGTCTTCCAGACAAAAAATTTAGAATATATAGTATTTTTCTATTTTTTAATAATTATTTGATTTTATTTAAACCTTCTAGTATTATTTATATGTTAAATTATTTTTTTAGGAGGTTTAAATATGTCATATGGATTTCTTAGTTTACTTCCATCATTAATTGCAATAATACTGGCTATAACTACAAAGCAAGTTTTTATTTCTTTATTCGCTGGAATACTAATAGGCAAACTAATAATGACTAATTGGGCATTCTTTCCAGCTTTAGGGCAAAGTATCGATTCAGTTGTTAACGTATTTTCTGAAGGATGGGTAACTAAAACCATCATATTCTCTTTTTTAGTAGGTTCTGTAGTAACACTTATCCAAGCTTCAGGTGGTGTTGAAGGTTTTGTATATTACCTAACTGAAAAAAATAAAAGAATCAAAAACAGAAAGGCAGCTATGCTTTTAGCTTATTTTATAGGTATTGTAGTATTCATAGAATCAACTATAACTTGTTTAATTGTAGGCACTGTATCAAGACCTATATGCGATAAGTACAAGGTTTCTAGGGAAAAATTAGCCTATATTTGTGACTCTACATCAGCTCCTGTTTGTTCTCTTCTACCATTTAACTCCTGGGGAGCTACATTACTTGGACTTATAGCTGCTCAAATAGGTGCTGGTGTTATAAATGGTAATTCGGTAGATTTGCTTATTAAAAGTATCCCTTTTAACTTTTATTCTATATCTACTTTAATAACTCTTTTAATAGTTATTCTTACAGGTAAGGATTTCGGCCCTATGAAAAAAGCTGAATTGAGAGCTACTACAGAAGGTAAACTATTGAGAGATGGAGCTATGCCTGTAGTAGATCAGGATGCCATTGAAATTAATACTAAAAAAGGCATTGAGCCTAATATGAATCATATGCTTTATCCTTTATTGATTCTAATTTTAATGATTCCTATAAGTCTTTATATTACAGGAAATGGTGTAATATTTAATGGTTCTGGTTCGACTTCAGTATTTTGGGCAGTTCTTGCATCATTAGTATTTAGTGGTTTTTATTATATAGGAAAGCGTATTATGAATCTTAATGAGTTTATGGACTATGTTTATAAAGGAGCTGGTGCTATGATACCAGTTGCTACAATACTTGCATTTGCATTTGCTATTGGAAATATTTCAAGCGAACTAGAAACCGGCAAGTATATGGCAAGCTTAGTTGAAGGTAGACTTAATGGTTCATTCGGACCTGCCATTATATTTATAATGTCTAGTATAATAGCTTTTTCAACTGGAACAAGTTTTGGAACTTTTGCTATAATGATTCCTATATCTATTCAAATGGCTGTTGCAATGGATGCCAATATATATATGAGTATAGGTGCTGTAATTTCAGGTGCAATAATGGGAGATCATAGCTCTCCTATATCAGATACTACTATAGTTTCATCAATGGCATCTGCATCAGATCATATAGATCACGTGAAGACTCAACTTCCATATGCTTTGCTTAATGGATTTATAGCCCTTATTCTTTATATAGTTTTAGGTGTTTTGTTATAATTCATTAACATAAAAGAAGCTATTGACTAAGTCAACAGCTTCTTTTTACTCACAATAAAACTATACAATTTTCATTATGTCGTTAATATCAATGAAATATGCAAAATAACAACTATTTTAAGCAACTGAGTCCATTAGGAATAGTTAGTACCATGAGCCTCATGCATTAGCATGAAACAAATCTTACTTTTTATTAGCAGGCTCTATATTTATAGTCTTACCTTTTATAGTATTATTTTTCATTACCGCTAATACATCGTTAGCATGTTCTCTTGGAACCTCAACGAAAGTATATCCATCATATATATCTATAGTTCCTATTAACTTTCCTGGAATACCAGTTTCTCCTGCTATAGCTCCCAAGATATCTTTAGGTCTTATGTTTTGCTTTCTGCCTATGTTTATAAATAATCTTACCATTCCTGATTCTGCGCCAGTATCTTCAAATAAATCTTCTTTTATTTCTTCTTTATTTTGATCACCCATTGACATTTTAAGAAGTGCAGCAGCTATATCTAAAGAAGTATATTCCTCCATTAGCTTCTCTAAGAAATTAACTTGGTTAGTTAAATGTCCTTCTTCTATAACATTTTTAACTTTTTCTAAGAATACACCAGTTTTAATTTCTTCAACATCGCTAAGAGATGGTATATCATGTCTTTTCATATTAGCCTTAGTATATTTTTGAATATCTCTTAATTTATATATTTCTTTCTTTCCTGAAACGAAAGAGAATGCACGTCCTGCTCTTCCAGCACGTCCTGTTCTTCCTATTCTATGAACGTAATATTCATCATCTTGTGGCACATCATAGTTGAATACGCACTCTACGTCATCAACATCTATACCTCTAGCAGCTACATCTGTTGCAACTAATATTTCTATAGTTCCATTTCTAAATTTACCCATTACATTATCTCTTTGAGATTGCTTTAAATCACCGTGAAGTGCATCAGCAAAATATCCTCTTGATTGAAGTTCTGATACTAATTCGTCAACTTTTCTCTTTGTATTACAGAATATAACAGATAACTTAGGATTATATATATCTATAAGTCTTGATAATACATCTGATTTATTCTTAGACTTTGTCTCTATATAAAATTGCTCTATATTTGGAACTGTTAAAGCTTTACGAACAACCTTTACAAGTTCGGGATTTTTTTGATATTTTTTTGTAAGATTCAATATTGCTTTTGGCATTGTAGCTGAAAAGAAAGTAGTTTGTCTTTTTTCTGGAAGTTCTTGTAATATAGTTTCTATATCTTCTCTGAATCCCATATCTAACATTTCATCCGCTTCATCTAAAACCATCATCTTTACATTTCCAAGCTTTAATGTATTACGATTCATATGATCCATAACTCTACCAGGAGTACCTATAACGATCTGAACTCCTTTTTTTAATGCTTTTATTTGACGATCTATTGGTTGTCCACCATATACTGGTAGTGTTCTTACATTTTTCTTATACTTAGCTAATTTTCCTAATTCTCCCGCTACCTGAATTGCTAATTCTCTTGTTGGGCATAAGATTACTGCCTGTACACTACTATCCTTTTCATTAACCATATCTAACACAGGAATACCAAAGGCTGCTGTCTTACCCGTACCAGTTTGTGCTTGACCTATTATATCTTTTCCTGCTAATATATGTGGTATTGCTTGAGCTTGTATAGGAGATGGTTCTTCAAATCCCATATCAGCTATAGCTTGCTTTATTTCTCTTGATAAATCCAAATTCTCAAATTTCATGTTTTCCATATATATATTACCTTTCCTTTCGTTTTTACGTCTCTCTTGCTCATCTTTTCAATTATATATATATTACCGTTATTATGCAACAAATATTTTGTATTTATTTATTATTTATATATTTTATCTAATTTTAAAGTTTTTAATACAATATTTCTTACTTAATAAATATGTAGATATATTTTTATGATCTTTCTATATGTATGTTTTTAATAAGATTTTAATATAGTTTTCAAACTATATTTTATAATAAGTTTTTTGTATACAATAATAGTTTTAACACAAATATTAGTGGGTATATATACTCTATCAAAAAGTATTTTTAGTGCCTTTTATTAAAGGTATGATTTTTTTCAAATGATATGCAATGACTTTGTTTAAATTTATCAAATTATCAGAACTATTAACTTTTCGTAACATTTGAATATTGTATACAATATTCTTAGGTTTTATGTTATTATATTTTTATATAAAAGAAACAATTATTTATATATTTTTATAAATTAATGAAATATTACTTTTTAAGGAGTGATTGTAATGATAAATGCATGGAAAACTTTTAAAACGGGAAATTGGTCTAAAGAAATAGATGTAAGAGACTTTATCCAACTTAACTATACCCCATATGAAGGAAATGATTCTTTCCTATCAGGTGCTACTGAAAACACTAAAAAATTATGGAACGAAGTTTCAGATTTAATGAAAAAAGAAGTTGAAAATGGTGGTACTTTAGATGTTGATACTAATATAGTGTCAGCTATAGATGCTTACAAAGCTGGATATATAAATAAAGACTTAGAAACTATTGTTGGTCTTCAAACTGATGCTCCTCTTAAAAGAGCTGTAATGCCTTATGGTGGAATCAGAATGGTTGAAAATTCTTGCAAAGCATACGGTTATGAATTAGATTCAAATATTAAAGAAATTTTTTCTAACTACAGAAAAACTCATAACGAAGGAGTATTTGATGCATATACTCCTGAAATGAGAGCTGCTAGAAGCGCTGGTATAATAACTGGTCTTCCAGATGCTTACGGTAGAGGTAGAATAATCGGAGACTATAGAAGAATAGCTCTTTACGGTATAAATAGATTAATAGAAGATAAAAATGCTCAAAAAGAATCTTTAAATGTTATGACAATGGACGAAGATATTATAAGATTAAGAGAAGAAATATCTGAGCAAATTAAAGCTTTAAAAGAAATGATTAAAATGGGAGCTGAATACGGATTTGATTTATCAAGACCTGCTCAGAATTCTAAAGAAGCTGTTCAGTGGACATATTTTGGTTACCTTTCAGCAGTTAAAGATCAAAATGGAGCTGCAATGAGTTTAGGTAGAGTTTCAACTTTCTTAGATATTTACTTTGAAAGAGATATTAAAAATGGAGTTTTAACTGAAGAAGAAGCTCAAGAAATAATGGATCACTTCGTTATGAAGCTTAGAATGGTTAGATTCTTAAGAACTCCTGAATACAATGATTTATTCTCTGGTGATCCAACTTGGGTAACAGAAACTGTAGGTGGTATGGGTATTGACGGAAGAACTCTTGTTACTAAAACTGCGTTTAGAACATTGAATACTCTATATACTTTAGGTGCTGCACCAGAGCCTAACTTAACTGTACTTTGGTCTAAAGACCTTCCAGAAAACTTTAAGAAATTCTGTTCTAAAGTTTCTATAGATACAAGCTCTATTCAATACGAAAATGATGACTTGATGAGATCTTATTGGGGAGACGATTATGGTATAGCTTGTTGTGTTTCTGCTATGAGAATTGGTAAGCAAATGCAGTTCTTCGGAGCTAGATGTAACCTTGCTAAAGCTTTATTGTATGCTATAAATGGTGGTGTAGATGAGAAAAAAGGAATCCAAGTAGGACCTAAATTTGCTCCTATTACTGCTGATTACTTAGAGTTCGATGAGGTTATGGAAAGATTTGACTTATTCCTTGATTGGTTAGCTAATTTATATGTAAATACATTAAATGTAATTCACTACATGCATGATAAATATTCTTATGAAAAAGCTCAAATGGCTTTACATGATAGAGATGTTTTTAGAACTATGGCTTGTGGTATAGCAGGACTTTCTGTATGTGCTGACTCTTTATCAGCTATAAAGCATGCTAAAGTTAAAGTTATAAGAGACGAGAACGGTATGGCTGTTGATTTTGAAACTGAAGGAGATTTCCCTAAATTCGGAAATAATGATGATGCAGTTGATTCATTAGCATCTAACTTAGTTGAAACATTCATGAACAAAATAAGAAAGAACAAAACTTACAGAAACTCTCTTCACACTCAATCAATATTAACTATAACTTCAAACGTAGTTTATGGTAAGAAAACGGGTAATACTCCTGATGGAAGAAAAGCCGGAGAACCATTCGGCCCTGGAGCTAATCCAATGCACGGAAGAGATACAAAAGGTTGTCTTGCTTCTATATCTTCAGTTGCTAAGCTTCCATATGAGCATTCTCAAGATGGTATTTCTTACACATTCACTGTCGTTCCTAAGGCTATAGGTAAGACTGATGAAGAAAGAATAAACAATTTAACATTCTTACTTGATGGATATTTCATTCAAAAAGGACACCACATCAACGTAAACGTATTCGATAAAGAAACTCTACTTGATGCTATGGATCACCCTGAAAAGTATCCTCAACTTACAATACGTGTATCTGGTTATGCAGTTAACTTTATCAAATTAACTAGAGAACAACAATTAGACGTTATAAATAGAACTTTCCACTCAAATATGTAGTATTATTAAATAAAGTCCTAACAATTATGTTAGGACTTTATTTTCTATAAAAAATTATATATTTCAAAATTGTAGATAATATTAATAAAAAACTACAATGTCAACTATTTTTGAGCAACGGAGCCCGTAGGACTCGTTGGCGATATGAGCTATGCGGTAGCATAGAGCGAATTTTATTTTAAATTTTAATTTAAGGTGGTGTTTTGTATGGGTATTAAGGGTAGAGTACACTCTTTAGAAACTTTTGGAACTGTAGATGGTCCTGGAATTAGATTTATAGTATTTACTCAAGGCTGTCCTCTTAGATGTAAGTATTGTCACAATAGAGATACATGGGACTCTAAAGGCGGAAAGGAATATGATGTTGATGAACTTATACATGAGATTGTTAAATACAAGCCTTTTATGATTTCATCAAGTGGAGGTCTTACTGTATCTGGTGGAGATCCTACTTTACAGCCTGAATTTTTAAAGAGCTTACTTATGAAAGCTAAAGACAGTGATATACACACAGCTATAGATACTTCTGGATTTGTAGATATAGACGTTATAGATCCTATACTTGATTATACAGACTTAATATTACTAGATATAAAGCATATCAATAGGGATGCTTTTAAAGATTTAACTGGGGTTTACAACGATAAAACATTAAATTTAGCAAAACATTTATCTGATAAAAAAATACCCACTTGGATAAGATACGTTCTAGTTCCAGGTGTTACAGATAATGAAGATGATATAAGAAATCTTTGTAAATTTATAAATACACTTGATAATATAGAAAAAGTTGAGATACTTCCTTATCATTCTATGGGAAGATTCAAGTGGGAAGAACTTGGATATGAGTATCCATTAAAAGGAATTGAAGATGCAAATGATGAAGATGTATTAAAGGCATCTAAGATATTTAAAGATTACGGAATAGATATAGCAATAAAATAAAGAACAAGGACAAATTTTTGTCCCTGTTCTTTTTTTATATATTCTATTGTTTTATTAAAAAATAAAGATGCTTAAAACCTAACCTTTATGCATTCTTAATTATTTCTAATACAAGCTTAGAAGTATTTACTAAGTCTTCTATACTAATATACTCCTCTAGCGTATGTGCCTTCTTCATTCCTACACCTAGATTCACAGCCTTAATTCCATTTCCATTTAACACATTCGTATCACTTCCTCCACCAGATGCCTTAGTAGTAACTTCAAACCCTAATATAGAGCAAGCATTTCTAACAATATTCACTACTTCATCATTCTCATCTACATTAAAGGCTGAATAAGAACGACATGTGTCTATTTCCGCTTTAGTCCCAAACTCTTCACAAGCCTCTTCTATACATTTAACCATATGGGCTGTTTGTTTATCTAGTTTTTCATTTACTAAACTTCTAGATTCTCCTTCTATAGTAACTTCTGGACAAACTATATTCGTAGCTTTACCACCCTCTATTATCCCAATGTTAGCAGTAGTTTCTTCATCTATTCTAAGTAGATTCATCTTAGCTATGGCTGATGCTGCGACTTGAATAGCACTTATCCCTTCCTCCGGGCAAACACCTGCATGAGCTGGTATTCCTACAATCTTAGCTACTAAATTATCTTGTGCAGGTCCCTTTATTATGATTTCCCCTGGCGACCCACCACTATCTAAAACGAATGCTCTTTTACTTTCAATCTTATTATACTCTAGATTTTTAGATCCATAAAGACCACCTTCTTCATAAACACTAAAGACTATTTCTATATTTCCATGGTCTATATTTTCTTCTTTTAGTATTCTTACTGCTTCTATAATAGCTGCTATGCCTGCCTTATCATCCGCTCCTAGAATCGTATTCCCATCACTGTATATAACTCCGTCTTTTATAACAGGTTTAATGCATATACCAGGAGTAACAGTATCCATATGCGCACTAAATAGAATAGGCTCAATATCTTTATTTCCTTTTAGTTTAGCTATAATGTTTCCCGTATTTGAACCAACTTTATCTCCAGCTTTATCTATGTATACATCAAGCCCTAGTTCTTCTAGTTCAAGTTTTATTTTATTCGCAAATAATTTTTCATTTTTTGTTTCACTATCAATTTGAACATATTCTAAAAACTTTTCAACTATTCTTTCTTTTTTTATCATAACAGAACCTCCTACTAATATATTATAATACTCTATATCAATTATACTCCTCTTGATTTAAAAACAGTATGGTTTTTTTTATATATATAAATTTAATATAAATTAAGGGTTTAAAGTTAAGGTATTTTTTCTCCTAAACTCTAAACCCTGAAATGTATTTCAATTAAATTTCACTCTATAATGTTATATCTATAACTTCCATGTTCTCTATAGCTTCATCTATAAGCTTTTCTATATCAAGATTTTGTTCTGATAACATTATTTTCTCAAGCTTTGGTTTTGTAACAGGATTTTTAGGTAAAAATACTGTACAGCAATCTTCTTCTGGTATTATAGAAGTTTCAAAGGTTCCTATCTTTTTAGCTATATCAACTATTTCACTCTTATCCATAGCTATTAAAGGTCTAAATACAGGTATATCAACCGACGCATTAGTAACAGTAAGTCCTTGTATAGTTTGAGATGCAACTTGCCCTATACTCTCTCCTGTAACAAGTGCATTACACCCTTTAGCTACAGCTACTTTTTCAGTTATTCTCATCATAAATCTTCTAGATATAATTGTCATTTCCTCTTCTTTGCAATGCTCGTTTATCTGTTTTTGTATAGGAAGAAGATTTACACTGTGCATTCTAAGTTTCCCACAGTATTTAGATAAGATTCTTGCTAATTCTTCTACCTTCTCTTTAGATCTCTCACTAGTAAACGGATAACTATGGTAATGCATTAACTCAAGGTCAACTCCTCTTTTAGCTACCATCCAGCCTGCTACAGGAGAATCTATTCCTCCCGATAATAAAACCATTGCTTTTCCATTAGTTCCAAGAGGCAATCCTCCGTATCCATCTATTCTCTCTAGATAAGCTACACAACACTCTTCTCTTAGTTCTGCTTCAACCTTAACATCAGGATTTCTTACATCAACTTTTATTTTATCACCTAGTTCAGATAGTAAGTATCCTCCTATATCTCTACTCATTTCAAGTGAAGTCATTTTGAATGTTTTATCAGTTCGCTTAGACTCTACTTTAAAAGTGTTTACATCTTCAAACTCTATCTTATCTTTTAATATTTGAAGTGATACTTCCTTTAATTTTTCATAATCATTTTCGAATTTAACAGCAGGGCTTAATGAAACTATTCCAAAAACCTTTCTAGCTTCTTCTATTATATTTTCATAATCATACTCTTCAATGTCTATATATATTCTTCCAAACTGCTTGTATACATTTAACTTGCCTAGTGGTTTTAAAGCATTTTTAATATTTTTTACAAGCTTGTCTTCAAATATATATCTATTTTTACCTTTTACTCCTATTTCTCCGTATCTGGCTATTACTACATTATACATTACTTCACCTCTTATTTATTATAATTCTTAATTCCTCAACTTTTTTCTTTATTATTTCAACAGCATTCTTTATATCTTCTTCTTTATTCATAGTAGATAAGCTAAATCTTATAGCCCCTTCTATTTCTTTATTAGAAAGACCCATCTCTATTAAAACGTGACTTCCTTTTTTCTTAGAAGAGCAAGCTGACCCCGTTGATACATATATATTATCTTCTTCTAAATAATGAAGAAGTATTTCTCCCTTTATTCCTATAAACGATACATTTAATATATGACATACTCCATCTTCACTGCTATTTATCTTTATATCATCTATATTAGAGTTTATTTCATTAAGTAATAGTTCTTTTAAATTAGTAACCTTATCTATATTATCCTTTAGATTGTCCATTGTTATTCTAACAGCCTCAGATAGTCCAAAAATTCCCGGTACATTTTCAGTTCCAGATCTAAATGCACTTTCTTGTCCTCCACCTGTTACAATAGACTTTATCTTAGTATTTTCTTTAATATATACAAAACCGATTCCCTTTGGACCGTGTATTTTATGACCACTTACAGACATTAAATCTATATTGTATTTTGATGGCTTGAAATCTATTTTCCCAAATGATTGCACTGCATCTACATGTAAATATACCTTTCTCTTTAATTTAGATAAGTATCTACCTATTTTATCGACAGGCTGAATAGTTCCTACTTCATTATTTACATGCATAACACTTACAAGTGTTGTATCTTCTCTTAAAGCATTCTTAAAATCTTCAAAATCTACTAATCCCTTTTCATTTACGCCTAAGTATGTAACTTCATATCCGTCTTTTTCTAAATCTTTAAAAGTATTTAATACGGAAGGGTGTTCTATTTTAGTAGTTATTAGATGCTTACCACTTCTATGATTAGCATAAGCTAAACCTCTTATTATTATATTATTAGATTCCGTCCCTCCAGATGTGAAGAATATTTCTTTTTCCTTAGCACCTGTATACTTTGCTATTTCTTTTCTAGCATTCTTTATTTCTTTTTCTACAAGTACACCTTTTCTATGTATAGAGGAAGGATTTGCATACTGCTCAGTTAAAGCATAAACCATTTTATTGACTACTTCCTTATATGGTTTGGTAGTCGCACTATTATCTAAATATATCTCCATTTATAATCACCTTCTAGTTAGTAGTATATACTATATATTAAAGCCAAATAATATATTATATTATTTGGCTTTTGTTGTAAAGTTAATACCCTATTTCTTCATTTAATATATATACTTTAAAATCTATTGTAGGTGGTTTCTTTTCTATTATACTAGTTACCATACACATTCTTTGCTCATTTTTACAATCTATACAAGAATCTATTTTAGCACAAGGAGTATTTAGATTAAGTCTTCTAGCATTATTTGGACATGCTGACGTCTTTATTCTATTCATAGCATCATTATAATCCTTACATATTTTATTTATACCGCATACAAGAATCACTTTCTTTGGACCAAAGAACATAGATGCAACTCTATTACCTACACCATCTATATTTATTATTCTTCCGTCTTCTAATATCGCATTTGTACTCGATAAGTATACATCAGAGAAAATAGCTTTTTTAAGAAGATCCATTCTCTTATCAGGCTCAACCTTCCAGTGCCAAAGTACCTCTTTAGACTTGTTTACAAGGTTATCATATATATCTATCTCTTGTATAGACATAGATCCCCCTATTGCCACTAAATCATTTTCATCGACTTCGTTTAATATATCTTTTTTTATGTCGTCTCTAGTTTCAAAAAATTTGGCTTCAATACCTCTTTTTCTTAAATTTTCTAACAATTGTTTAATTTTATCCATTTGCATGACCCCCTCTATTTTTAATTATAACAATATTATAATATAAGCGCACTTATATTATAATATATAAATTTATATTCTGTTAAAAATAAAAAATATGTAGATTAATATATTTTTTTAAAAACTGTTGCAAAACATGTCGTATTTTGTTATACTATTTTTAGTGGTTATCCCCCTGGTAACCTCAATAAAATCTCTATTCCCAATACCCCTTTTGAACGGATTTTCACATTTTAGAATGTGAAGCCTGCCTATATGGCAGGTTTTTTTTTGATTTTTTTTATAATAATCAATTATAATCATGTTTAATATTATATAATTAATGTACAGTATTTTTAAGGAGGTAGACTTTATGAATAAAAAAAAGGTCGCTATAGTCTTTACAGGTGGAACAATATCTATGACAGTAGATTCTAGAATAGGTGCCGCTATCCCTTCTCTCTCAGGAGAACAAATAATGTCTATGGTAACTAATATAGATACCATAGCAGATATAGAAGTTGTTAATTTTTCAGAGATTCCAGGACCTCATATCACACCTACAATGATGATGGATCTTAAAAATTTAATATCAAGTTTAGTCGATAGAGACGATATAACTGGTGTTGTTGTAACTCACGGTACTGATAGTCTAGAAGAAACTGCCTATTTTTTAGGTTTAACTCTTTATACTCAAAAGCCAGTAGTGGTTGTTGGAGCTATGAGAAATTCTTCAGAGCTTGGTTACGATGGGCCAAGTAATCTTGCCGCAGCAGTTTGTACTGTCATAGCTGATGAAGCTCAAAATAAAGGTGTTTTAGTAGTTATGAATAACGAAGTAAACCTAGCATCAGAAGTAACTAAAACAAACACATTAAGTCTTGATACTTTCAAATCTATGACTTATGGGCCACTCGGAATAATAGATGACAATAAGTTGATTCTTCATAGAGACATAGTAAGAAAACAACATATACATACTCATAAACTTGAATCTAATGTTGATTTAATTAAAGTTGTAGTTGGGATGGATTCAAAATTTATAAAATTTTCTATAGACTCAGGATCTAAGGGTATAGTTATAGAAGCTATGGGAAGAGGAAACATTCCTCCAACAATGTTAGATGGGGTTAGATATGCAAAAGAAAAAAGCATACCTGTAGTTATAGTATCTAGATGCCACTCAGGAAGAGTTTTAGATACTTATGGATATGAAGGTTCAGGAAGAGATTTAGTAGATCTTGGATGCATACTAGGAGGTAATCTTCCCGGTCAAAAAGCTAGGATAAAGTTAATGCTAGCTCTTGGAAAAACTAATGATATAGATGAAATAAGAGATATATTTCAAGAAGGAATATATTAGTATAATTCTTTAGACTGTTGACAGTATCATCGTTAACAGTCTTTTAATATACTAATACATTATAAAATTTTAAATCCAATATTGATGAAAGAACTGCAGTATCAACTATTTTAAGCAACAGAGCCGTCAGACTTGTTGGCGCCATGAGCAATGCGTTAGCATGAAGCGAATTTTTTATTCATTCTAAACTTAATCTCAAATATTATTTTTAACAAAGGACTAGAAATCAAATGATTTTACGATTATAATGAATAAAATACCTTTTGAAAAGGAGAGATTTCTTTGAATAAACTAAATGAAATATTAATACACAATAAGTCATTCGTAGAGAATAAAAAATATGAAGAATTCAAAGCTACAAAATATCCAGGTAAAAAAATGGTTATATTTTCATGTATGGATACACGATTAACAGAATTACTTCCGCGTGCATTAAACTTAAAAAATGGAGATGCAAAAATAATTAAAAATGCTGGAGGAGTAATTACTCATCCATTCGGAAGTATTATGAGAAGTATTTTAGTTGCAATATATGAATTAGAAGCCGAAGAAATTTTTGTTATAGGTCATCATGGATGCGGAATGAGTAGTTTAAATACAGACAAAACTATCCAAAAGATGATAGACAAAGGTATTTCAAAAGACACTATGACAACCCTTGAGTATGCAGGAATAAATCTAAAAAAATGGTTACATGGATTTGATTGTGTGAATGATTCTGTAAGAGAAAGTGTAATGGCTATAAAGAATCATCCATTAATACACAAAAAAGTATCTGTTCATGGACTTATAATAGATCCCGAAACTGGTGAACTTGAAGTAGTTGTAGATGGATACAATTAAAAAAAGAGGCATACACCTCTCAGTTTGAAGACAAAACTTATGTACTTAGCTATGCTATGCATAAGTTTTTCTTTATTTTTCCATAAATTGTATGAGGAATAGCTTTTATTTGTACAAATATACTCAAAAACAGCCTTTCAGGAGACTTATTCCATATCCAAAGGGCTAACTTTTTTAAATTGAGACATGTGAAAACAAGCAAAGCTTGCATTTTATTTTTTTTAAGACCTTTAAGTCTCGTATAAC
>NZ_BDQY01000032.1 GCF_002724055.1 Tepidibacter mesophilus
ACGATAGTATGAAATGTTTTGAAATCTGATAGGATTTTATGCATTATTGAAATTTTAGAAAAGTTATTAATGTTCGTTAGATAATTAGAAAGTTTTCTATCAAATGTTATAACTACATTATACAAGGGGGGGATAAAAATGAAAAAAATTAGTTTGTTTACCTTGATATTTTCATTAGTTTTAACATCAATAATTTTTTCTTATGCTAATGATTTAACTTCTGATATTAAAAATCAGAATGTAAAAGAGGCTGTAGAGAGGTTAGCAGATCTTGGAGTAACAAAGGGAATGGAAGATGGTAAATATCATCAAGAAGGGAATGTTACAAGAGAAGAATTTGCATCATTAATAGTTAAAATTTTAGGATTTGGCAGTGAAGCTGAAGAAGCTAAAGGGATAACTGATTTTAATGATGTTAAGGCTAATAGATGGTCTTCTGGATACATAAATAAAGCTGTAAAAGAAGGTTTGCTCACAGGATATGAAGATGGAAGCTTTAAGCCTGATAAGCAGATGACGTATGATGAAGTTTTAACAGTGCTTGTTAGAACATTAGGATATGAAGAAGAGATCCTTGTTGGAACTTGGCCAGAAAACTATAGAATCAAAGCGAATGATTTGGAAATTACAAAAAATGTAAACATGAATGTATCTGATTTAGTAGATAGAGGTTCTGTTGCTGTAATGATTAGCAATACGTTAGATGCAAAAGTAATCTATAAAGAATTTTCTACAGATAGTATTCAATTGAAAGAATCAGATAAAACTCTTTTACAAAATTTAAAGCAACCAAAATTAGAAAATAAAGATAAAGAAAATCAGAGAATAAATAATAAAATAAAAATCAATGAAGATAAAAAATATAATAGTAAAGTAGAAAATGATAATGATAAAACTAACTCGGTAGAAAAAAAAGAAGAAACAGAAAAAAACGGAAGTATAGTACGTTTTTCTGATTCTAATTTAGAAAAATGTATAAGAGAAACTATAGATAAACCAAATGGTGATATTTATAAAAAAGATATTATAGATATTACAAATTTAGACTTAGATGAAAAAGATATTGAAAAAATAGATGGATTAGAGAATTTTAGTAATTTGAAAACTTTACGTATTTCTCGCAATAAAATAAAGGATATTAGTCTATTAAGAAAACTAAATCAATTAGAAAAATTGAATTTAGAGAAAAATAATATAGAAGATATTGATTATTTGTCTGATTTAATCAATTTAGAAAAACTAGAAATATATGATAATAGAATAAATAATATTGATTCATTAGCTAGGTTAACAAAACTAGAATATTTAGATTTATATGATAATGAAATAGAAAATGTTGATGTTTTGTCTAATTTAACTAATTTGACGAATTTAAATATTGCTATGAATAATATAAAAAATATTGACTCTGTATCTAATTTAAAAAACCTTAAATGGGCAGATTTTTCTGAGAATAACATAAAGGATATTTCGCCTATATCTAATTTAACTAATTTGACACGAGTATCGTTTTGTAATAATCAAATAGATGATATTAGCTGTATATCTGGTTTGAAAAAATTACATCTTCTTTATGCATATAATAATAAAATTAAAGATATTTCAGTGATAGCTGATTTGAAACAAATGGAGCATTTACAATTACAGCATAATGAAATAGAAGATATAACACCTTTAGAAAACTTAAAAAATATAGCGTATTTAAATATAACTTACAATAAAATAAAGGATTTAGCACCTTTAGAGAATTTAAAATATGCAAATCAAATTAATGCAGAAAATCAAGAAACTGATTAATAAAAAAGACTTTAATATCATTTAAAAATATAGGAAAATAATATGGGGCTTTTGAATATACATATGAGCATATAAAAGAGTACCGATTAGAATTTACAGACGAATAAAGTGCAGTTGTTGAGAATAACAGTAATTTAATTAAATTTATGCAAAAACACTCTTAATTGAGTGTTTTTTAGTGACTTTTTGTATAACTAATACTACGGGTTATACCCGGGGTTTAAAAAGCTTATAGCTATAAGTAGAAAAAAATAGAATCTCCAATATAAAATGGAATTAGGTTTGTCAAGCAAAACTATTGCAAAGGAAGTTCATCCACTATGGATAATAGTAGTTTAACACATACAAAGTGATATATGGAAATATAAAGATGGAGAAAGTATTGCAATCTAAAAAAGTTGGGTTATAATAAAAAGTGGAAAGGAAGTGCTAAAGTGAAAAAAATAACAATGTTGTTCGTATTACTATTTATTACCACATCGTTTATATATGCGGACAGCTTTAAAGTAGTAAGTATAGGGAATGATTTGAATGAACAACAAAAAATAAATATGTTAAATATATTTAATGTAAATGAAAATGAAGCACAAATCATTACGGTTACAAATGATGAAGAGAAAAAGTATCTATATGGAATCGTATCATCATCTAAAATTGGTAATAAAGCCATATCTTGTGCTTATGTAGAACCTTTATCAGAAGGAAGTGGATTAAAGGTATCTACCTTAAATCTAACATGGGTTACAGATGATATAATCGCCAATGCATTAACAACAGCAGGAATAAAGGATGCAAAGGTTATAGCTGCGGCGCCATTTAATGTATCCGGTACAGCAGCGTTAACAGGAATCATGAAAGGCTTTGAAAAGGCAACAGGAAAAAAGCTTGATGTAGATGCAAAAAATGCAGCAAACCAGGAAATGGTTACGACGGGTGAGCTTGGACAAGCATTTGGGAAAGAAAACGCAGTGCAGTTTATCAATGATGTAAAGCGTGATGTATTAAAAAATAATATCACAAGTCCAGATGATATCCGAACTATTATTGAAAGGGTAGCAGAGCATAATGACATTAACCTTTCAGAAGAGCAAATTGCAAAAGTGATTGATTTAATGAATAAAATTAATAATCTTGATTTGAACTTCGATGAAATATCCAATCAGTTAAAAGATATAAGTGGTAAAATATCTAAAGTAATCCAGCAAAACGAAGAAGCCAAATCTATTTTAACGAAAACTGTCGAAATGCTTAAAAATTTAGTCAGTAAACTAGGCAGATTGTTTAAATAATTTAAACCCTTTAGGAAAAAATTTCTTAAAGGGTTTTTCTATAGAAAAATCAAAATTTACAATCCGAATTTCTGTTGAAGGAAATTGGACTACTGATAGTTCTGGAAATAAGAACAACTTAAAACTTTTGATGATTTTATTCTATTCTATGAAAAAATAGCAATATCAAGTATTTTATAAATGGTAGAAGTTTCTAAGTTAGAAAAAGTAGATATTACTGATGTAGAAAAACTATATGATAAGAATATAGATACATTAAAAGAAGCAATAAATACTATAAAAGAAATCAAATAACTTAGTATTTTTTAGTAAAGTAAATAATGAATATACGTAACTAAAACAGTAGGCAATCAAAGGTGTTTAAAAAAGCCAGTTATTACAAACAAAAAAAGATAAGAGATACTATATTGTATATCTTATCTTAGAATATTAAGATGAATGTTACTTTACATCATGGGCAGATTTCTTATTAGTTTCAGTAGTATTATTTATCTTTTTACTGTCAACACTAGATTTTAAATCCATCTCGTTATAAGCTGCAGCTGTATTTGCTTGATCTGATGTTAGTTTATGAGATTTTTGAAATTTATCATTCATGTTAAATTCCTCCTTCAGATTTCTAAAACTTTAATATTAATTTAACCAATTATATTTTATATAACTAAGGAATTAAATTATATTAATAGAAAAATTTCCAAATGTTAAAATATAAATTAATAAAATTATTTAAGAAGTACTTAAATTTGTGGGATATATAATATTGAGGGTGCTCAATTGTAATATTTAATTAAATATTACAAATACTAATTTAAACTAAATGTGGAGGAATAGTGGTGAATGATGAAATTATATCTGAAAAGCAAGGAATATATTTAATAACTTTATTTATAGTAGCTGAAACTTTTATACTTGCACGAGGGATGGAAGCTAAACAAGATTTCTGGTTAGCAATAATGTTAGGCATGGTTATTTCTGTACCATTTATGCTAATGTTTGCTAGGTTACATAGATTGCACCCTAAAAAAGATTTATTCGATATTAATGAGTATGTTTTTGGAAAAGTTTTGGGTAAAATACTTAATTTTTTATTAATTTATTATGCTGCAACTAACATGATTTCAATTATGAGTGTATTTAATAATTTTATTATTAATACATCTCTTTTCAGTACACCTGTAGAAATAATATATTTATTATTAATATTATTATGTATATATGGAGTAAAAGCTGGAATTGAAGTCATAGCAAGGTGGACAGAGTTTTTTTTACCTATGATAATTATAGCTTTACTTATAGGAATAATATTACTAACCCCTAAGATGGAATTGAAAAATATTAGTCCAATATTAAATGAAGGAGTTAAACCGGTTATAGAAGCAGGGGTATTAACTTTTTTATTTCCTTTGTCAGAAACTATTGCATTTGTAATGATTTTTACAGGTTTAAAAAGCAATGAATCATTTAAAAGTATATATATATATGGATTAATATTGGGAGGTAGCTTAATACTGATACTTGTATTAACTGAAGTTTTGGTAATAGGGGTTGATCGGAGTTTAGCATATTACTTTCCAGGACATCAAGCTTTTACTAGAGCCTCTATTGGCGATATATTTGAAAGGATAGAGATAATAACTGGAGCTACATTTGTATTAGGAGGATTTATAAAAATAAGTGTTTTACTACTTGCAGTTAATAGAGGTTTTGCGAAAATATTTAATTTAGATGATTATAGATTTATAGTGACTCCTTTAGGATTACTTATTGCTAATATATCTTATATTTTTTACGATAGTACAATGTATATGTTTGAATGGATAGCTAAATTTTGGGGATATTTTGCATTCCCATTTCAGTTTATAACACCAATTATAATTTATATTTTTGCAGAAGTTAAAATGAAGTCCTTGAATAAGGCTAAATAGTAAGATACTAGAATAAGGTGAAAAAAGTCAGGAAAAGCTTTTGTAAATATAAACAAAAGGTACGGAACATTTCATACCTTTTTGTTTATATTAGCATCTAGTACAAAAAACTAAATAAAAAAATAAATAACACAACAGGCCAAATCTGATTTATTCTAGAGTGCTACGTTATTATTTTCTTATTTTGTCGTATTCTGATAGTAATTGATCAAGTAACTGACTTAATCTTATTACTTCTGAATCTAGAAGATTAAAACCTTTTTGTTCTATTAATTTATTTAACATCTTTTTAGTATTTTCAATTTGAAGCTTGATAGAATTTAACTTGTTATTATAATTATCCATTTTACATACCCCTTTTCCTTTGCATAATTAGTTAGATTTAACCTGTTGTGTTATAAAAAATAATAATGTATAAATCTGTAAATGCAAAATATTGTAGAAACTGAGTATTTAAAATAAAATAATTACTTAAAAGTTTCAAAAAAATCCTTTTGTTAAAGCTATGCATGGTGGGCTAACGTTTAATCGTTACGATAAACAAATCTTTTTTATGTTTATAAACAATAGGGTTCTTATTGTGGTAATATATGTATATGAGTTATTTAATTTAGATTAAAGTAAGATAGTATTTCTTATATAAAAGGGCACTAATTAATTTATATGTTTAAAGAACTTACGTTCTGATATAATCTAAAATAGAGGTGAGAATACGTGGGGATTATAACTAACGATACGAATAAGGAGTTTGAAGAAACAATTACAGAAAAAGATTTAAAAGTCATGCTTATTGCTGAAAAGTTTTTAAGGGAAAATGGATTTGTTCTTATGACGGAATTTGAAGACACAGTTAGTAAAATAGCTTGTATTAAAAATAAATAGAATTTTTATGAATGCAGTTATAAATAAAAAATACACTAGTTATAATATAATTAGTGTATTTTTTATTTTGTTGATATAAAGATTTTTTGTATAAAAACATCAAAAACTTTTGGATTGATTACATTAAGTGAATTTTATCAAAATATTTATATAGAAGGAATTAAGTTTAATATTGATGCGATAGAGGGTGGAATAGTTATTATCATTTATGAGAGGAATGGAAATAATCATATCTAAGAAATGATTTAAATAGTAACTAAAATAAGATTATCATTCAAGAAATAAAATGATAGTACAATAAAGAGGTGAGAACATGGTAGGCAATATAAGTCTTAAAATTAAAAAATTACTTGCTTTAAGCGAGAGTTTGAATGAACATGAAGCAAAAGCAGTTCTAATTAATTAAATTACATAATAGGAAATAACGTTATGTAAAAGCAAAATCTTAAGACTGTATATGATAAGGTGTATTATCCTAAGTTTTGAAAAGAGCAAAACCTTATTTGTATCCATGTGTATGCTTGATTTATCCTTTTATATTATAATTCTGTAGAGAGTGTTTTTATTGGTATATAAATTTCAAAAAAAACAAGAAAGGTATTTCTTGGGAAATAACAAATAACTCCATATAAGAGTAGCTTGTTTTTTGATATAGAGGAATTATATGAAAAAAGTAATAGTATAAATGTTTTATGCTATAATAAATGAAATGTCATGTAGAACTATTAAAAAATTAAGGGGGCAGGTTTATGAAGGCTAATATTAATAATAATGAAGGTAATATTAAAGTAATAGAAACAATGAATAATAAAAATGTGTCCATTGAAATTTTAGAATTTGAAGAATTAAGAGGTGGGAGTAATGTATCTAGCGCAATAATGTTATCTTTTATGAAAGACTCGAATATTAAACTTAGACAAGTAAAAATAACGTTAAATAATGCCCAGGTTAGGTTAGAAGGAGGAGCTTTAAGTTACTTAAAAGGGAATATAGAAATGGAGAATAAAATGGGAGGAATTGTAGGCCTTGGTAAAAAATTTTTAAAAGGAAGTGTAACGGGAGAAACAACATTTAAGCCAAAGTACTCAGGGACAGGAGAAATTTATTTAGAGCCTAGTTTTGGGCATTATGTGATTATAGAGCTTGAAAATGAAGAAATTATTGTTGATGATGGAGTTTTTTATGCTTGTGAAGATACTGTGAAAGTTGGAGCAGCTATGCAAAAAAATGTATCATCAGCCGTGCTTGGGCAAGAGGGACTTTTTCAAACTAAACTTTATGGAAGTGGACTTGTAGTTCTTGAAGTGCCTGTACCTAAAGAAGAGATAATAGAGTATGAATTAAATAATGAAACATTAAAGGTAGATGGAAACTTCGCCATACTCAGAACTGGAAATATTGATTTTAAAGTAGAAACATCTTCTAAATCACTAATAGGCTCTGCGACTAGCGGAGAAGGATTATTAAATGTATTTAGAGGAACAGGAAAAGTATGGCTTATACCAACAAAGCATATTTATAGTAATTTAACTAATTTTGGACTTTATGGAATGACTAATCCGGGAGGAAAATCAAATACCAATAAGTAATGATGATACTTTAGGTGATTATCTTGCATTAACAATAAATGAAATTTTAGAAATATATGTAGAGTTGAAAAAACGCACTATTTATTATAAGAGATAGTGCGTTTTTTATGATATTAGTATAAAGCTTTGAAAATAATTCTATAGAAGCAATACTTTGAGTTCTAGGTTTATGTCAATGAACAATAATAAAAATAGTGCTTTTAAATATGGGAATAGAAATTAAAGATTGAACTTTATTATTAAATCAAATTTAATAAAAAACAGATTCTAAAGGAATAAATTAAGTACTTGATTATGTTATTGAAAGACAAGAGGTATTTATAATTCACGAGAAGTTTATTATTTGAAAGAAAAATCATAGACAATCGTTTGAATGTATTGAAATTAGGAATCAACAAAAAATGCAGGGATAATTACCCTGCAAAAGTTAAATATACACCAACGCCAGAAATGAAACAACCTATAATCATATAAAATATAGATGCTATTTTATCTCCAACTATTTTTCTGGTAAATTTAGCTTTTCTATTTTCCCAAAAAAAATCAGGTTTTTTAATAGTAGCTATTATTGTATATAGACCAATTAATATGAATAGTAAAGACATTTTTAAACCCTCCTTATTTTTTTAAAAACAATGACTATTGTAACATTTATATACATATTATTACAATAGTACTTAAGAACCAAGCGGGTGAGGTATTAATAAAAGAACAAAAATATCGAAGGTTATTACTTAGTAATTAACAAATTTATTAATAATAAAATACACATATGTGAATGGAGGTGTTGTTTGATTAATTAAGTTCTAGAATTGTATCTAAATATTTAATAGATGGAGTTGAAATTATAAACAGAAAATTAAGAATAATTGAACAACTATTTCTCAGGAAATAATAGATTAAAAAAATTATAAACAAAATAAGATTAATCATTTTAAAAATAAGATTAAATATGTAGCAAATGGAATAATTGAAATATATTATATAATAGATAATAGTTTGTTTATCTTAACTTTTGGTGATATAATAATTTTGCAAAAATATATATAAAAGAGGTAATTATATGGGTGAAAAAAAGGTTTATAAGTCAATGAAAGACAGAAAAATATCAGGTGTTTGCGGTGGGATAGCAGAGTATTTTGATATAGATTCTACAATGGTTAGATTACTATGGATACTATTTATACTTGCAGGAGGTAGTGGTATATTGGGATACATTGTATGTGCGTTAATAATACCTAATGAACCAAATGTATACTAAAAAGAACTCTTTTGTTTTTTTAAGAGTTCTTTTTTCTTTTAATAGCTCAATTTTATATTTTGATTATTTGAAGTGTTTGGGACTGTGGACTTAAATGTTATTGCATACAAAATATAAAATAACATTTAAAATTTTATGTATTGACAAAAAAATACAAATACTGATATAATTTTATTATTGGAAAAAGATGGTTTGTAAAAAAATAGTGATTTGAAAAAGGCACAACTATCGAAAGGTAGAGTCGCAAAGCTATGGGTCTAAGGGATTAATAATCCTATGATTGCCAGGTTGCCAGAATATATTTTTACTCAATAGTATTAATAGTAAGTTTTAATATAATATCACGAATGTTATATTGTATTAAAACTTACTATTAAAGTGAGTAAAAAAATTTTTATGTAATATGTAAAAACATTACGGTGCCTGTTGGTTTATAGGATCCGTAATGTTTTTTTTTGAAAGTTATATTAAAAACAAAACTAAGGAGATGCAATTATGATTGATAATGAAATATCATATATTATTTTATTTGGTGCTATAACAATGTTTATCAATATAATCCAATATAGAAAGATATTAAAATACTCTCTTTTTTTTAGTAATAATAGATCAATAAGGATATCTTTGTTGATTAAGTTAAACTTAGTGATTATGATATTTTTATTTTTAGGATATATAATATTAGCTGAAGTTATTATGAATTATATATATGTTAAAACGTTACTAATTGAGTCTATGTTTTTGGCGGGATCAATTTTTGTTTTTAGTGTAATCATAGTACAAATTAGATTGAATGAAATTGTACATGAGATGTACAGTTTTGATACAGTTGAAGCTTTAGTAAAAACAATTGAAGCTAGAGACCCTTACACTAAGGGACATTCACAACATGTTGCTAATCTTTGCATATGTATACGTGAACACTTGCCTAGAAGTTATAGTACAAAAATAAATAAGAATATGCTGAAATATGCAGGATATTTGCATGATATAGGAAAAATAGGAATCCCAGAAACTATACTTAAAAAAAAAGGTAAATTAAATTATGAAGAATACGAAATAATGAAGCTACATCCTATGATAGGGAAAAATATTATTAAATCAAATATTCTTTTTCCTAAAATAAGTGATTGGGTGTATTATCATCATGAGCAGATAGATGGAAAGGGGTATTTTAGAGTAACAAATAACAATATTCCAATAGAGTCTAAGATTATAGCTATTGCAGATTGTTTTTCAGCATTAGTTACGGACAGGGTGTATAGAAATGGTAAAACTTATGAAGAAGCAATAAAAATTATGAATGAGGTTTCTGGAACTCAACTAGATTCAAAAATTTTTGATATATTTATGAATATAGACAGAGTAAAAATAGAACAATGCAAACCTAATTCGGTATAATTTTATTTAACAATAAAACCCTTAAATGATTTAAGGGTTTTATTGTTAAATAAAATTATATTAGCAAATAGGAAGAAAAAACATTATATATTTAATGTTTTTATAATTTAGTAACATTTGAAGCTTGAAGTCCTTTATCTCCTTTTACTATATCAAGTGAAACATCTTGTCCTTCTTCTAAATCTTTTCTAGGACCATTTTCTTTTACAGCAGATATATGAACAAATACATCTTCTCCTTCATCTAAAGTTATAAACCCATATCCTTTTTCGGGATTAAACCATTTGACTACACCATTTCTCATTACGATTCCTCCATTTAGTAAAAATTATTAAAACATACAGTATTCTATATTACTTGTTGGTTTTGTTGATTTTCAATTTTAAAATCGTATTTATTTTTTGTGTTTTAAAAAATTATATACTACTTTTATTCAAAAAAGATAATTTAAATTCGATTTTCAAAATAAATTTGAAATAAAACACATTATATGGGCAGAGGTTCAACTCCCCTCGTCTTCACCAATTAAATTTATGACTGTATTAGAAAAATCTAGTACTGTTTTATCAAATCAAGACTATACTAATTGTTATAGCATAATTTTCAATTTGTTATAGAATGTAGAAAAAATATTGTATAATGTGAATAGATGAAAAACTTTTGGAAGGAAGCAAGAATTATATGAAAATACAAATAAAAAGGATATTAAAAACATGTATACTTATTGCAATCATATTAATTATCTGTACATCTATTAGCAAAACAGAAAAAATATTTGAAAATCCTGAAAAGATAAAAATAACAGTTATAAGTGAATGGAAACCGTTTAGCTATGTAGATAGAGAAGGAAATCCTAAAGGTATATTAATTGATTTTTGGAAAGCATGGGGTAAGGCTAACAATATTGAAGTGGAGTTTAATAGACCAACATCTTGGGCAAAATCATTAGAACTTATAAAAAATGGAGAAGAGAATATACATTTAGGACTATTCTATAAGGAGGATAGAGCAGAGTATATAGATTTTGGAAGTCCTATTATAGACCTTATGACAGGAATATATATACAAGAAGATATAGAAGCTTTTAATATTAATGATATTAAAGATTTGGGAATTGGTGTTACAGAAAAAAACTATGCTAAATATTATATGGAAAAAAATTATCCTGATATAAAACTATTGGTATATAAAGATCTTAAACAGGTAATGGACGCTGTAGATAAAGGGGAAGTAAAGGCTGTTTGTGTGGATTATCATAACAATATTAGAAAAATCTCATATTACTATCCCGAGTTGAAGGAGTTTGAACTGTTACAAACAATATATACACAGCCTCTAAGGATTGGAGTTAAAAAAGGAGAAAAGGAATTATTAACCTTAATAAATGATGGGATAGAAAAAATGTCCATTGGAGAAATAGAAGGTGTAAAATCTAAGTGGGAATATATGACTATATATCTTACGAAAGAGAAAGTACAGAAATATACTTTAATATCGAGTATTATTGTGATCATTTTTTTAGTAATAAATATTTTGTTTTTAAAATATAGAATTAAACAAGGTATTAAACGACTTTCAGAAAGTGAAGAAGGTTATAAAAAGCTTCTAAAACTCTGTCCGGATGGGATATTTGTTCAGCAAAAAGGAAAAATGGTATTTGTCAATGAGGCTACAGTAAAAATACTTGGACAAGATAGCTATAAAACTATAAATGATAAAAATTTTATAGAATTTATCAAAGAAGATTATAGAGAAACTGTTCAAGATATAATTAATAGAGTTGAAAATTTGAATATTAATACTCCAACATTTGAAGAAAAAGTGGTTAAGAGTAATGGAAAAGTAATTGATGTTGAAATCGCAATGAATGTAATAACTTATAAAGGAAAGAGTGCAGTCTTAACAATTATAAGAGATATTTCAGAGAGGAAGGAAAGGGAAGAGGAAAAGCAAAATATTCTTATGGAAAAACTTAAATATGAGAGATTAAAAACAGAATTTTTTTCAAATATATCACATGAATTCAGAACCCCATTAAATATTTTATTAGGAAGTATTCAGCTTATTGATAAGGTTTCTAATGATAATGTGTATAAACAAAATGAATACTATAAGAAATATTCGCCTATAATGAAGCAAAATTGCTATAGACTTCTTAGACTTATTAATAATCTGATAGATATGACAAAAATAGATGCGGGATTTTTAAAAATGAATTTTGAAAATCATAATATTGTTCAAGTTGTTGAAGATACAACTATGTCAGTAGTAGAGTACATAAAAAGTAAAGACATAAATATAATATTTGATACAGATATAGAAGAAAAAATTGTTATGTGTGATGCTGATAAAATTGAAAGGATTATTCTTAATTTGCTTTCTAATGCTATTAAATTTACAAAGAAAGATGGAAGTATATTTGTAAATATATATGATGAAAATGAGGTTGTTCGTATTTCAGTAAAGGATACAGGAATAGGTATCCTAAAAGAGGAACAAGAAACAATATTTGAGAGATTTAGACAAGCACATCCTTTGTTAAATAGAGAAAGAGAAGGAAGTGGAATAGGACTTTCATTGGTAAAGTCAATAGTAGAAGAGCATAAAGGAAATGTATATTTAAATAGTGAATATGGTAAAGGAAGTGAATTTATTATTGAAATACCTTCTAACGTAAAAATACAACAGGAACCTATTGTATCGGATGAAATTTATAGCGATGAAGGTAAAGTAGAAAAAATTAATATTGAGTTTTCGGATATATATTCGTAAGTATTAAAGCAAAGATATCTTTTGTTGTTTAACAGGATTATTTAATATTATAATCAAGTACACATAAGATTCAATATAGATTTGAACTAGATAAAATTACAGAACTATAGATTATAATTTTAAAAAAATATAATCAATGTTAAAGATATGTTAAAAGTGGCTAAAATTTATAGGAGTTTATGTCAAAAAATGATATAATTCAGGTATAAAGTCCTGGTTTTGAAATGAAATAAAAAGTGAATGTATGACGATACTAGCAAACTTATCGAAAGATAAGGACGCAAAGATATGGGTCTAAGGGATTATAAATCCTATGATTGCCAGTTTGCCCAAGCATATATAATATAAATATTATATTAAAAAATGTTAAAGTAAAGGTGTCTATAATCATAGGCATCTTTTGTTTTTTTACAAAATAAGTGTGCTTGATTTTGAATTTTAGAAATAAAGAGTATGAATTTAAAGGAATATATAATTAATATTTTAAAATACATTAAAGTGATTGAAAAAAATGTCGAAATATAATGTGGTTTGAGTTTGAAGTGCTGATTTGAAAATAAAATAGAAGTATTAATTTAAAACATAAAAAGAAAAGATATAATATTGGGAGGATAAAACATGGAAAAAATATTAAAATTTGAAAAAAGTTCCATATCATTCAAAATTATAACAACGACTTTAATTGTATTTTTAGTAACAATATCAATATTAGCTGGAGTTTCTTTAAGTAGTATAAAAAAAGAAATGATAAACGAAACGGAAAAAATGGGTATGGAGTTAGTCGAAGCTATGGCTAATGAAATGGAAACTACTAATTTAGCTTTAAATCAGATAGAATCTCTTTTAGCAGATAAAATAAAAACTGTAGGTCAAATGATAGGTCAAAATCCTAATATATCCAATGAACTTTTAGTCAAAATAGCAGAGCTTACAGGAGTATCAGAGATAAACATACAGGATTCAAAAGGAATAACATTATATTCAAATTTTGAAGAATATGTAGGAGAGGGTTATCCAGAAGATAGTGCTGTACAAGCTATAATAAGAGGAGAAAAAAAAGAAGTAATTGAAGAAATAAGAAAAAGTGAGGATTCAGATGATTATTATAAATATGGGGCTGTGGCTTTAGAAAATGGTGGTTTTATTCAAGTGGGAATATTAGCCAATAAAATAGAAGAATTAAAATCATCAATGGATATTCAAAAAAAAGTTGAAAGAATAGCAAATCAAGAAGATATTGCATATGCTGTTATAATAGATAAGAATTTAAAAGCAGTGGCTCATAGTAATAAAGAGAGAATAGGAATAGAGTTAACTGATGAAGGAAGGAAAACTGCAGCTATTGAAGGTAAGGCTTATTCATCTAAATACGATTATGAAGGACAAGAGGTTTATGATGTACTGGTTCCTTTGTATAAAGATGGAATACATATAGGAGCTGTAGATATAGGGATATCTATGAAACATATAAATAATGCATTAAAAATGCTCTTGGTTAAATCTATAATTATAGCAATTATTTCTTTTGTAGTTGGAGGAATTATAATAGCTTTATTAATAAAAAATATTACAAATCCATTAAAAACACTTGTTGAAGTAGCAGATAAAGTTTCAAATGGAGATTTAACGCAAGATATAAATATTCAAAGTAAAGATGAAGTGGGAGTATTAGCAGATAGCTTTAATAAAATGATAAATAATTTAAGAAATATAACAAGCAAAATTCAAGATGTTGCATTAAATGTATCATCATATTCTCAGCAACTATTTTCAGCAGCTGAGCAGGCTTCCGCGGTTTCAGAGCAAATAGCTATGTCAACTCAAGATGTAGCAAATGGAGCAGAAAAACAAGTTAAATCAACAACATTAGTTTCAAATAATATAAAAGAAGTAGTTTGTAATATAGAAAAAATTAATGATGAAATTAATGATGTAGTAGATAATGCAGATAATACAAGTGAATTAGCATTAGATGGTAGAGAAAAAATGAATAATATGATAAAACAGATGAATGCAATTAAAGAGAGTGCAAAATATACATCTAACATAATGAATGAATTTGAAGAAACATCTGATGAAATAGGAAATATAGTACAAGTTATAAATAATATAGCAGATCAAACAAATTTACTTGCACTTAATGCAGCGATTGAAGCTGCTAGAGCAGGTGAATCTGGAAGAGGGTTTGCAGTCGTAGCGGATGAAATAAGAAAACTTGCTGAAGAATCAATTAAATCATCAGATAATATAAAAAAATTAATAAATAAAACCCAAGAAAATACTAAAAAAGCTCTTGCGTCAATGGAAGAAGGTAATAAAGAAACTGAAAAAGGAGAATTAGTTGTAAAAGAAGTAGGAATTTCTTTAAAAGAAATAATACAAGGATTCGATTTAACAAAAGATAAATTAGATATAGCAAATAAAAATATACTAGAAGTAAATAAAAATGCAGAAAATATTGTAAATCTAGTAGATGAAATAGAGTCTATTTCAGAAGAATCAGCAGCAAACACAGAAGAAGTAGCTGCTTCAAGTGAAGAACAATCTGCAACCATAGAAGAAATAACTAGGTCGGTAGAAGAATTAGCAAATATGTCAAGAGAACTTGAAGAAATTATACAAGTGTTTAAATTAAATTAAGAGTGTGTAATAAAAAACTTAGCTGTATTTAATTCAGCTAAGTTTTTTTTAATTGCAGTTATATCTGATTATTATGATCTATAAGAAGCATTAATTTTCACATAATCAAAACTCAAATCGCATCCCCAAGCAGTTGCACAATATTCGCCATCTTTTAAGTTTATAATTATATTTATATGTTCTTTACTTAATATATTTTTTGCTAATTCTTCATCAAAAGAAATCCCTTTTCCATCTTTGAAAAGCTGCATAGTTCCTACCTCATTTTGAAAAAACACATCTAATTTTTCTGGAGAAAATTCTGCATTAGAATAACCTAAAGAACATACTATTCTTCCCCAATTGGCATCTTCTCCGAAAAATGCTGATTTTACTAAACTAGAAGATATTACAGTTTTGGCACATAATTTGGCATCTTTTAGAGTCTTAGCATTATTTAAAGAAACTTCTATAAGTTTTGTAGCACCTTCTCCGTCTTTTGCTATCATCTTAGCAAGCTCTTTATTTAGAAAATCTAAAGCTTTTTTGAATTTTATAAAATTATCATCTTTTGAATCTATAATAGAGTTGTTAGCAGTTTTATTTGCCATGGCTATAACCATATCGTTAGTACTAGTATCTCCATCAACAGAAATCATATTATATGAATCATCTACACTTTCTTTTAATGCAATTGATAGCATATCTTTAGATATATTTACATTACTTACAATAAAACTTAACATAGTAGCCATATTAGGATGAATCATTCCAGAACCTTTAGCTATACCACTTATTAATATTTTTTCACTATCTATATTCAATTCTACAGTTAATGTTTTAGTGAAAGTATCAGTAGTCATTATAGATTCAGCTGCTGAATCTCCTCCAGTACATGAAATTTGAGTACATGCATCTTTAATTCCAGGAGTAATAATATCCATAGGAAGTGGAAGTCCTATTATACCAGTAGAGGCTACTAATACTTCTTTTGCTGATAATCCTAAACAATCAGCAGTTGTTTTAGCCATTGAGTATGCATTATCTACTCCTTCATCACCAGTACAAGCATTAGCATTTCCGCTATTAATAACTATTGCTTGTGTATTATCAGATTTTATATGATTTTTACTTACGATAACAGGAGCTGCTGCGAATTTATTTTGAGTAAAAGTACCTGCAGCAACTGCTTCTTTTTCACTATATATAATACATAAATCTTTTCTTTTTCTTTTTACTCCAGAGTGTATACCTATAGCTTTAAAATAAGGAACATCTGTAATCGTTTTATTTTCTAATATTTTCAATTAAATCACCCTTTCTTTATTTTTTAATCTATGGAAACATTGACAGTAAATCTAATCCTTTATTTTCATCTAAATTAAAAATAATGTTCATATTTTGAACTGCTTGTCCTGCAGCTCCTTTTATTAGATTATCTATTGCTGATATTATTATTACTTTTTTTGTTCTTTCATCAACTCTTATAGCAATATCACATATATTAGAGCCTTTAACCCATTTTGTTTCTGGAATTTCTTCAATTATTCTTACGAAGGATTCATTTTTATAAAACGAGCTGTATATTTCATATAATTCTTCTTGAGAAATATCTTTTACTAAATTACCGTAACATGTTGCTAGTATTCCTCTATTCATTGGAACTAAATGAGGAGTAAATAATAAAGAAATATCCTTATCATTTGCATTGGATAAAACCTGTTCTATTTCAGGAGTATGTCTGTGTGATGATACAGAATAAGCCTTTATTGACTCATTACATTCTCCATAAAGAACGGATGTATTTAAAGATCTACCTGCACCTGATACTCCTGATTTAGCATCTATAATTATTGAAGATGAATCAATAATATTAAATTTTAAAAGAGGAGTTAAAGCTAGTATACTTGCAGTCGGATAACATCCAGGATTTGCTATTAAATTAGATTCTTTTATGATATTTCTGTTTAGTTCAGGTAAACCATATACAGATTTAGGTAATAAATTAATAGCTTGGTGATCTAGTTCATACCACTTTTTATAAACGTTAGGATCTTTTAACCTAAAATCTGCTCCTAAATCTATAACTTTTACTCCTAAACTTAAAGCTTTTTTTACTAAATTAAATGATTTACCATGAGGTAAAGCAATAAAAAGAATATCTATTTCACTAAGTTTATTTTCTGCTTCTTTTATATCTACACATATAGATTCTATGCTTTTACTATAGTTTCCATATATTTCAGAAAAAGAAACACCACTATAGCTGTGAGAAGATAAAAAATTAATTTTGACATCAGAATGATTATTTAAAAACCAAACTAACTGCTGTCCAGCATATCCTGTTGAGCCTATTACACCTGCTTTTATCACAATATCACCTTCTTTATTTGAATTTTTTGTATAAAAAACTCTCATCTCTTAAATACAAAGAGACGAGAGAATATTCCCGTGTTACCACTCTAATTGATATAAATATATAAATATTCATATCCACTCATTGCCCGTTAACGGTGGGTCCGCATTTTCCTACTATTAGTTCAGAAAATATCCTCCATGGCTCTTTTGGGTATAACTATGCTGCTGGACTCACACCAACTCCAACTCGCTGAAACAATCATTATACTTAATCTCCACTTCATAGGATTTAAATAAATTATATAATTTTAAATATAAAAAACTCTCGCCTCTTAAATACAAAGAGACGAGAGAATATTCCCGTGTTACCACTCTAATTGATATGAAAAAATCATATCCACTCATTGCCCATTAACGGTGGGACCGTATTTTCCTACTTCTATTTCAGAAAACATCCTCCGTGGCTCTTTTGGGTATAACTACGTTATTGGACTCGCACCAACTCCAACTCGCTGAAACAATTATTATACTTACTCTCCACTTCATAAGATTTAGATAAATTATATAATTTTAAATATAGAAATAACATTGATTAAAAAACTAAATTTGCAACTATTTTTGAGCAACGGAGCCCGTAGGACTCGTTGGCGACATGAGTCAGCGCGTAGTAGCGAATAGACGAATTTTTGTTTGAAATTAAATTGATGTTGCGTTGAAATTCATTATAGATACTTTTTATTCTAATGTCAACTATAAAAATAAATTTTTTTATATAATATTATTAAAAAAATTCTTGAAAAAAATTCATGTTGACTATTGTTTATAAAATATATATAATCTATTTCAACAACATTAGCGAAAAAATTAATATTCAGAATTAAATGTTGACAAATCTAAAATAAGAAATTATAATTGATTTTAAAAATAATTCGAAATTGAACTATATATATAAATATTAAATCCTGTGAAAGGAAGAGTAGGTATGGTGATTGTTTCAGCGAGCTAGAGTAGGTGTGAGTCTAGTAACATAACTGTATTGAAGAGAGTCCTAGAGGAGATTTTCTGAAATAATAGTATGAAAATACGGTGATCCCGTTAAAATCAATTGAGTGAATATAAAGTGAAACTTTATCTGAAAGCTAAAAGTTCTAAAAATACACCCTCTTAAGGTTGGAATTAAGAACTTAACAGCTTCTGGATTAGCTTGACTAAAAATTCATATGGAATAAAACTTCATATGAATTAAGTCTCGCTTTATGTTAACAAGAGTGGTAACGCGGGTAAGTTCTCGTCTCTTAGATTTTAAGAGATGAGAGCTTTTTTTATATACAAAAAAATAATAGAATCCTGTGAAAGGAAGAGTAGATATGGTGATTGTTTCAGCGAGCTAGAGTAGGTGTGAGTCTAGTAACATAACTGTATTGAAGAGAGTCCTAGAGGAGATTTTCTGAAATAATAGTAGGAAAATACGGTGATTACGTTATAATCATACGAGTGGACATATATTTTTATGTCAACAAGAGTGGTAACACGGGGTAACTCTCGTCTCTTAATTGATTAAGAGACGAGAGTTCTTTTATTTATTAAGAAATTATATTATTTTCAAGTTGTGGATGACATTGATGAAAGAGCTAAACTTACAACTATTTTTGAGCAACGGGGCCCGTAGGGATCGTTGGCGATATGAGTCAGTGCGTAGCGACTAGACGAATTTTTTTATTGACTTAATGTAATTTTAAAACACAGAATATTGCGAAAATGAGAAGGGGGAGATAAAAATTGAATGAACAAAAAGCAGCCTTGCTGATGGAGGCACTGCCTTATATTAAAAAATTTAAAGGTAAAACCTTCGTAATAAAATACGGAGGAAGCATAATGAAAAATGAAAATTCTAAAAAAGCATTCATAGAAGATGTGGCTTTAATGAATCTTGTTGGAATTAATGTGATAATCGTACATGGTGGAGGACCTTATATATCTAAATTTTTAAATAAGCTAGACGTTAAAAGTAATTTTATAGATGGACTAAGAGTTACAGATAAAGAAACTGTGGAATTAGTTGAAATGATTTTATCATCAAAAATAAATAAGGAAATAGCTTCAAAGTTATGTATTCACGGTATTAGTGCTGTTGGAATCAGTGGAAGAGATTCAAATTTAATCAAAGCAAAGAAAAAATATATATCTAAGAATAATAAAAAAATAGACATTGGTTATGTTGGAGAAGTTGTAAGTATTAATAAAAAATTATTAATAGATTTAATTGAAAATAATCACTTACCAGTAATATCTCCTATTGGATGTGATTTAGAAGGAAATATATATAACGTTAATGCAGACTATGCAGCATCTTCAATAAGCTCTTGCTTAAAAGCTGAAAAGCTAATTCTTTTAACTGACGTAAAAGGAATATATAAAGATTTAAATGATGAATCAACTTTTATATCAAGTATAAATACAGAAAAAATAAAAGAGTATATAAAATCAGGAATAATTAAAGGGGGGATGATTCCTAAGCTTGAGTGCTGTATAGATGCTATTGGAAAAGGAACTAAAAATATTCACCTTATAGACGGAAGACGAGAACACAGTCTATTATTAGAAATATTTACAAACGAAGGAATGGGAACAATGATAGAAGGGGGAAATAAAGATGCCAATTAATTTAAAGGGAAAAAATTTTTTAACATTAAAGGATTTTACACAAAATGAAATGAAATATCTTTTGAATTTAGCGGAGGATTTAAAATCTAAGAAAAGATCAGGAATAAAAGGAAATTTGCTAGAGGGGAAAAATATAGTATTACTATTTGAAAAAACTTCTACTAGAACTAGATGCTCATTTGAAGTTGCAGCATTTGATGAAGGAGGTCATGTTACTTTTTTAGGAGCTAATGATAGTCAAATGGGTAAAAAAGAATCAATAGAAGATACTGCTAAAGTTTTAGGAAGATTTTATGATGGTATAGAGTTTAGAGGATTCAAACAAGAATCAGTTGAGATTTTAGCCCAAAATGCTGGTGTTCCAGTATGGAATGGACTTACTGATATGTATCATCCAACTCAGATATTAGCTGATTTTTTAACAATTAAGGAACATGTAAATAAACCACTTAATAAAGTTAAATTCGTTTATGTTGGAGATGCTAGAAACAATATGGGAAATTCTTTACTAATAGGTGCAGTTAAAATGGGAATGGACTTTGTAGCTCTTGCACCAAAAGAATTATGGGCATGTGAAGAGTTAGTTAATGAAATGAAAGAAGTTGCAAAGGACACAGGGGGAAGTATTACTCTTACAGAGGATATAAGTGAAGTCAAATATGCAGATGTAATATATACAGATGTCTGGGTATCTATGGGGGAAGAAGATCAATTTGAAGAAAGAATCAAACTATTAAAGCCGTATCAAGTTAATATGGACATGATTAAGAAAACTGAAAATAAAGATGTGATATTTATGCACTGTTTACCAGCATTTCATGACTTAAATACGAAGGTTGGTAACGAAATATATGAAAAGTTTGGATTGAAAGAAATGGAAGTTACAGATGAAGTATTTAGATCAAAACATTCAGTTGTATTTGACGAAGCTGAAAATAGAATGCATACTATTAAAGCTGTAATGGTTGCAACTATAGGAAATATTTAAATAAGATATGGGGGCTTAAGAAATGAATAAAAACAATCTAATGAATACTTACTCAAGAGTTGATGTAACCTTTGAAAAAGGATTAGGTAGTAAGGTTTATGATATAAATGGAAAAGAATATATAGATTTTGTTTCAGGGGTTGCAGTAAACTGTTTAGGGCATTCTCATCCATCTATAATAAACGCTTTAAATAATCAAAGTAACAACCTTATTCACATCTCAAATTTATATTGGAATACAAAACAATTAGAACTTGCAAAAAAACTATGTGATTATAGCGATCATGATAAAGTATTTTTCTGCAACAGTGGAACAGAAGCAGTAGAAGCAGCTATTAAGCTAGCTAGAAAATATGGAATAAATAATGGAACGAGTAAAAAGAATAAAATAATATTTATGGAAAATTCTTTTCATGGAAGAACAATGGGAGCTCTTGCTATAACAGGACAGGAAAAATATCAAAAAGATTTTATGCCTCTTATGAGTGGAGTAAAGAGTAGTAAGTTTAATTATATAGATGATTTAAAAAATAAAATAGATGAAAATACCTGTGCAGTTATAATTGAACCTATTCAAGGAGAAGGGGGTATAGTACCTTCTGAAATAGATTTTTTAAAAGAAGTGAAGAATTTATGTAAAAAGTATAATGCTCTTTTAATATTTGATGAAATACAGTGTGGAATAGGTAGAACAGGAAGTTTATTTGCATATAAAAAATTTGAAGTAATACCGGATGTTATATGTATGGCTAAGGGATTGGGTGGAGGTTTTCCAATTGGAGCTGTACTTGCAACTCAAAAAGCAGCTGATGCATTTACTCCTGGAGATCATGGAAGTACTTTTGGTGGAAATCCTCTAGGATGTTCAGTATCATTAGCAGTACTAAATGAATTAGTGGATAATGGTGTATTAGATAAAGTAGATGAAAAAAGTGAGTATATTATCAATAATCTTTCAATATTAAAGGAAAAATATAAAGCTGTAGACAAAATCCAAGGAATGGGATTAATGCTTGGAATAAAATTAGGTATTGATAAAAGTAAGTTAATTAGTAAGTGTTTTGAAAAAGGACTTTTGTTAGTAGGTGCAGGTGAAAATGTAGTAAGAATACTACCTCCTTTAAATGTTTCTAAGAAAGATATAGATAAATTTGTAGATATATTAGATGAAGCTTTGGGCGAATTATGTAATTAATATTAAGTGGGGTGATAAAATGGATGCTATTTTATATTTAGAAGATGGAAGTATATATGAAGGAAAGGCTTTTGGAAAAATAGGTACTACTGTTGGAGAACTTGTTTTTAATACTTCTATGACTGGGTATCAGGAGATACTAACTGATCCTTCTTATGCAGGTCAAATAATAAATATGACATATCCTTTAATAGGTAATTATGGAGTTAATAATATTGAGAACGAATCATTAAAAATACATGCAAAAGGATTTATTGTAAAAAATATTTCGAACAATCCTTCAAATTATATGAGTGAAAAAAGTATTGATGAGATGCTTAAAATTATGGATATAGTAGGTATTTATGGAGTTGATACAAGAAGTATAACTAAAAAGATAAGAAACTCTGGAGTTTTAAAGTGCGTAATATCTAGTGAAAACTTATCAATTTATGAGATAAAAGAAATTTTAAATAATACTGAAATTAAAGATGATTGGATGAAAAAGGTAAGTACTAAAGAAATTATTAATATAAAAGGAGAAGGTTATAAGGTTGCTGTAGTTGATTTTGGAGTAAAACAAAATATAATAAATAACTTAAAGCAAAGAGGCTGTGATGTAACTATATTTCCATATAATGCATCTTTTGAAAATATAATGAGTATAAATCCAGATGGAGTACTTTTAAGTAATGGACCTGGAGATCCTAAAGAGGTTAAAGAAGCAATAGAAACTGCTAAAGAATTGATAAAAAATATACCTACACTAGGAATATGCTTAGGGCATCAAATAATAGCACTAGCAGTTGGTGGCAATACTTATAAAATGAAGTATGGACATAGAGGAGGAAATCATGGTGTATATGATATAGAAAAAGATAAATCATATATAACATCTCAAAACCACGGATATGCAGTAGACAAAAATAGTATAGAAGATAAAGATATGATAGTAACTCATATAAATTTAAATGATAATACTATAGAAGGAATGAAACATAAAAATCTTTCAGTATTCTCAGTTCAGTACCATCCAGAAGGTTCTCCTGGACCACAGGATTCTGCATATATATTTGATCAATTTATATCGGTATTAGGAGGGGATAAATAATGGGATTAGATAAAAGTATAAAAAAAGTAATTATCATAGGTTCGGGACCTATAGTTATAGGTCAAGCAGCAGAATTTGACTATTCAGGGACTCAGGCTTGTAAGGCAATAAAGGAAGAAGGAATAAAAACAGTTCTTGTTAACTCTAATCCTGCAACTATAATGACTGATATGGATATAGCTGATAAGGTATATATAGAGCCTCTTAATATAGAAAGCTTAGAAAATATAATTCAAAAAGAAAAGCCAGATGGAATATTAGCAGGATTTGGAGGTCAAACTGCTCTTAATCTTGCAATGCAGTTACAGGAAAAAGGAATACTTGATAAATATAATGTAAGATTTTTAGGAACAGATAGTGATACTATAAAAAAAGCAGAAGATAGAGAAGAATTTAAAAAGCTAATGATAGATATAAATCAGCCAGTTCCTATGAGTATAATAGCTAATAATATTAAAGAATGTGAAGAATTTGTTAAAAAATACGGATTTCCTGTAATAATAAGACCAGCATACACACTTGGTGGAACTGGTGGTGGTATTGCTAATGATTATGAAGAACTAATTAATACTTGTCAAAATGGATTGAAAAGTAGTCCAATAAATCAAATACTATTAGAACAAAGTGTAGCTGGGTGGAAGGAAATAGAGTATGAAGTAATAAGAGATAAAAAAGATAACTGTATTATTATATGTAATATGGAAAATATAGACCCAGTAGGTGTTCATACAGGAGATAGCATAGTTATAGCCCCATCTCAAACACTAAGAGATAAAGAATATCAAATGTTAAGAACAGCTTCTATAGATATAATAAGAAGTTTAAAAATAGAGGGTGGATGCAATGTGCAGTTTGCATTAGATCCAGAAAGCTCTAAATATATAGTAATAGAGGTAAATCCTAGAGTAAGTAGATCAAGTGCTTTAGCATCAAAAGCCGCAGGTTATCCAATAGCAAAAATAGCAGCTAAAATTGCAATAGGATACAGTCTTGATGAACTTAAAAATTACGCAACAAAAAATTCTAGTGCATTCTTTGAACCAAGTCTTGATTATGTAGTAGTTAAAATACCTAAATTGCCATTTGATAAATTTAATAAAGCTGATAAAAAACTTGGAACTCAAATGAAAGCAACTGGAGAAGTTATGGCGATAAGTAGAAGTTTTGAGAATACTTTATTAAAAGCAGTAAGCTGTCTTGAAGAAAAGTTTACAGGACTTAGAATACCTCACATTATTACTATGAATAAAGATCAGGTGATTGAAAAGATAAAAATGAGTGATGATGAGAGAATATTTGCTATAGCTCAAGCATTAAGACTAGGAATAGATATAGAATCTATTTTTGAATTAACCAAAATAGATAAGTTTTTCTTATATGGAATTAATAATATAGTTGAAATAGAAAATAAACTAAAACAAGAAACTATAGATGAAAATATAATTTATGATGCTCAGGCCATGGGATTTACAGATGAGGAAATCTGTGGAATATCAGGAATTGATTTTGAAACTTTAAAGAAAATCAGAAAAGATAACAGTATATATCCAGTATATAAAATGGTAGATACCTGTAGTGGTGAATTTGAATCAACTACTCCATACTATTATTCTTGTTATGATAAAGAAGATGAAAATGAAGTATCTAATAATAAAAAGATAATAGTGCTAGGTTCAGGACCGATAAGAATAGGCCAGGGTATAGAATTTGATTACTGCTGCGTTCATGGAGTTTGGTCAATAAAAGAAAAAGGATATGAATCTATAATTATAAATAATAATCCTGAAACTGTAAGTACTGATTTTGATACATCAGATAAACTATATTTTGAACCTTTATATATAGATGATGTAATGAATGTTATAAACAAAGAAAAGCCAGATGGAGTTATAGTTCAATTTGGAGGACAGACATCTATAAACTTAACTAAACAATTATCTGAAAAAGGGGTGAATATACTTGGAACCTCATTTGAATCTATAGATTTAGCAGAAGATAGAGGAAAGTTAAGTAATATATTAAAAAATCTAAGTATTCCAACTCCTAAAGGATATGCAGTAACTAACTTAGGCGATGCTTTTAATACAGCAAATAAATTAAAATATCCTGTAATAGTTAGACCTTCATATGTTATAGGGGGACGTGCTATGCAGGTGGTTTATGATGATAAAACACTTGAAAATTATATGAATGAAGCTGTAAGTTTAAGTAAGGAGCATACAGTATTAATAGATAAATATGTAAAGGGAACTGAGATAGAAGTAGATGCAATATCTGATGGAGAAGATATATTAATACCTGGGATAATGGAGCATATTGAAAAAACAGGAGTACACTCGGGTGATAGTATAACTGTATATCCTACTGTGACTTTAGGTAAAGAGACTATAGACAAGCTAGTTACTTACACTAAAAAAATAGTTAAAGAACTTAAAATAGTGGGACTTGTTAATATTCAGTATGTATATGATGGAAAAGAAGTATATGTTATAGAAGTAAATCCAAGAGCTTCAAGAACAGTACCAATACTAAGTAAGGTAACACAAATTCCTATGGTTAAATTAGCAGTTGAATCTATGCTTGGAAGTAAGCTAAAAGAACTAGGATATGGAACTGGACTTTTAGAAAATAAACAATTATATGCAGTAAAAATACCTGTTTTTTCTAGTGAAAAGTTAGCAAATGTTGATGTATATTTAAGTCCAGAAATGAAATCAACAGGAGAGGTATTAGGGGTAGATAAAAATTTAGATAAAGCTGTATATAAAGGGTTTAGAGCAGTAAATATAGATATTCCAACTAACGGAGGAATATATGTATCATTAAGTGATATTAATAAAAAAGAAGCACTTGAAATTATAAAAAAATATGATAAGCTTGGATTTAAATTATATGCTTCAAAGGGAACTAGTGAGTTTTTAAATAATAATGAAATTTCATGTGAACAAGTAGATGTAGATAAATTAAATAACCTTATATTAAAAGGAGAGATAAATATAGTTATAAATACTCCTACAATTGGGAATAGTCTTGAAAGTGAAGGTTTTAAGCTTAGAAGAAAAGCAACAGAAAGAAGAATACCAATATTTACATCTGTAGATACAGCTAATTTATTTATAAAAGCTATCAATATAAAGAAAAATGATGAAGCAATTGAGTATGTTTCTTTAGATAATTATTTTGTTTAGTTAGGAAGAGTGCTACAAACGACGATATTTATGTAAATATTGTCGTTTTTTATATTAATTAATATTATAAGTAGATAAGAAGAAAGAAGGTTGATATAATGTTTTTAGAATATTTATACGAGGAGTTAAGAAATGAAATATTATTTAGCACCAATGGAAGGAATTACGGGATATATATATAGAAATTCTTATGAAAAGATTTTTGATAATATTGATAAATATTTTACACCTTTTATTGCTACCAATGAAAGTAAAAGTCTTAAAACTAAAGAATTAAGAGATGTTTTGCCTGAAAATAACGAAGGTATGAATATAGTACCTCAAATAATTACTAATGATTCAAAAGGATTTATTAATCTATGTGCCAAATTACAACAATTAGGTTATAACGAAGTTAATTTAAATTTAGGATGTCCTGTTGGAACAGTTGTTTCAAAAAATAGGGGTTCGGGATTTCTGGCAAAAAGAGAAGAACTTAATATATTTTTAGATGAAATATTTAAAATGGATGATATGAAAATTTCTATAAAAACTAGAATAGGAAAGAATAGTCCAGAGGAATTCTACGAGTTAATAAAAATTTATAATAAATATCCTATAGAAGAATTAATTATTCACCCTAGAACACAAAAAGATTTTTATGGAAATAAACCTAATTTAGAAGTATTTAAAGATGCATTATCTTTAAGCACCAATCCAGTGTGTTATAATGGTGATATTTTCACTGTTGATGATCATAATAAATTGATAAAAGCTTTTCCAAAAGTAAAAACAGTAATGCTTGGAAGAGGTATACTAGCCAATCCAGGATTAATTAATGAGATAAAAAATAATATTTTTATAGATAAAGAAGTATTAAAAGATTTTCATGATGAAATTTTAAATAAATATATAGAATTATTTAATGAAGATAGAAATGCAATATTTAAAATGAAAGAATTATGGGGATATATGATTTATATATTTTCAAATAATAAAAAATATGCTGAAAAAATAAAGAAGTCACAAAAGTTAATTGATTATAAAAAAGCCGTTGCAAGCTTATTTATGGAGCAGGAAATCATAGAAGGGGCAGGGTCGTTTAATAATTAACATTAAATTTAGTTACATAAATTTACAGTTGCTTCTCGTATGGTAAGGTGATATCATATGATTTATCGACAGAAAAACTAAATAATGAGTAAGTCAGATAGTCGCGGATGCCTTTATAGGTAGACGAGGAAAGTCCGAGCTCCATAGAGCAGGGTGCTGGGTAATACCCAGTGGAGGTGACTCTAAGGATAGTGCAACAGAAATAAACCGCCACAATTATTTGTGGTAAGGATGGAAAGGTGAGGTAAGAGCTCACCAGCAGCTAGGTGACTAACTGGCTATGTAAACCCCACCTGGAGCAAGACCAAGTAGGAACATAAATAGAGGGCTGCTCGCTCTCGTTCTGTTGGTAGGTCGCTTGAGCCTACTGGCAACAGTAGGCCTAGATAGATGGCTATTTAATACAGAACTCGGCTTATAGATTTACTCATTATATTTTAAATATTAAAATAATAACCTCGGGGGCGTAATGGTCTCGACGGGGGTTTGGAACTTAAAGTAGCGAGTCGTGTTTTACTGATTCACGTAAAAATCAGTACCTAAATATAAACGCAAACGATAATTACGCACTAGCAGCTTAATTAATGCTGCTCGTTCTACTAAGATTACCCGCAATCTTAAGTAGAGCGCCATTTAAGCGGGGAACTATCTTTAGGATGTCTTGACTGAAGATGGAATAATTAAGACTAGTCTTTTTAAAGCTTGCTGTTAGGCGTTAAAAAAGATGATATAAAAATTAGCAGCTACACTCGTAGAAGCTTTAGGGAAAAAACTTTCGGACAGGGGTTCAACTCCCCTCGTCTCCACCAGTTAAATCCACGACAATCTATTATAGGTTGGACGTGGATTTTTTAATGGTTAATATAATTTAGCACTATAATAGTGCAGTTTTATTTGAAATTTTTTACAGTTATATAACCAAAGGGATTCCTATGCAATTTTCAGAGTATCAAAAATTTTATTGATAGGTTCACCTTTTATTGCTGCATTGTAAATACTAA
>NZ_BDQY01000033.1 GCF_002724055.1 Tepidibacter mesophilus
TAAGATCCCAGGAAGACTACCTGGTTGATAGGTTCAAGGTGTAAGCTCAGTAATGAGTTCAGCTGATGGATACTAATAGATCGAGGACTTAACCTAATTTAAATCTGATCAATTTTGAGAGTATTAATTTATAATATTTCATCGCTTAACTTAAATAATCATTTTTACTAACATATAAGGATAAATAATTATTTAAAAGTCGCTCAAAAATATTAAAAATCAATACTGGATTTATAACAAAATAAAGATTATGTGGTTATTATAGCAAGGAGGATACACCTGTTCCCATTCCGAACACAGAAGTTAAGCTCCTTAGCGCCGATGGTACTTGGAGGGCAGCCTCCTGGGAGAGTAGGACGTAGCCACATGAATTTTACATTAAAAGAGACTGTATCGAATTAATTCGATACAGTCTCTTTTATTTGAGTTAACGATAGAACATAGAGAACATATAAGAGAATAGAGCTACTCTAAAGAATAAACTTGCAACAGATGTTACTATTCCTATACCTATTGCCCAGTAACCAAGCGTCTTAGCACCAGAATATATAGACATTATACCAAGTATTATACCAATAACTCCAAATGTTACTGGATAAGTGAATAAGGACACTACAGAAGCAAAAACAGCTAAATATCCCATAATATTTGCATTAGTACTATCTTTTCCTTTTTCTTTTTTATAAAATTTACTGTCTGCTGTTAGTTCTGGCGCATACTCTGTTTTATCTTGATTACCAACTGAATCATCATATTTTTTAGGATTTTTATATTCTTTACTCACAAAATCACATCCTTTTTTCATATTTAATATTATTGTTTTCAATTTTTCAAATAATAATTAGTTTTTTGATGGATGATAAGGTAATATCTAACTATGATATTGAAGTATTGAATATTTATTAAAGCTATATATATACTATTTTGATATAATAATAATATAATTAATGTAGAAAGGATGATTTATCCAATGATAAAGCCAAGTCAAGTAGCTAAAGATATATTGAGTTCTCAGTATTTTAAAAACGCTAGAAAGAATGCTCAAATTTATTCAAAAGATATTAATAAAATAGAAGAAATACTTTTACAGGTAGACTATAAATTAAGTGAAATGAAATTTGATAAAAATGAAGAAAAAATAGTTGAATTTTTTCATAATATGAAAAATTTATATAACCTAGTTAAAGCATATTATGAAGATGAATATACAAATATTAGTATGGAATCTATTATATGGTCTATAGTAGCTATTAACTACTTTATAAGTCCTGTTGATTTTATACCTGACTCTATGGGCAATGTAGGATATATAGATGATATGATAGTAGTATACTTTGTATTAAGCAATATACAATTTGAGTTAAATGAATTCTTAATATGGCAAAAAAACAAAGAAAATATCTTCGTTTTATAAAACGAAGATATTTTCTTTGTTTTGCATTTTAATTTATTTAATGTATAATGGTATGTAAAATGTACATAATATCCAATAAATTATAAATTATTGAGGAGTTTATTTATGAATATGGATGATATGTACCTTTTGTTGTCGCATATAAAAGGTATAGGATATAAAACTATACAAAAAATAGATGATTATTTTGCTGATATTCAAAATTTTGATATTATATCTGATGAAGAAATATATAAAATACCAAATATAAGTTTAAAAATAAAGAAAAATATAGTAAACTATAGAAGTTCGACTTATTTAGAGGAAATAAAAGAGAATTTAGAAAAACATAAAATAAGATACATGACAATAAATAATACCAATTACCCTAAGCGATTAAAGCATATATATGACCCACCGCATATACTTTATTTTAAAGGAAATGATGATTTATTAAATGAGTTTTGTATAGCAATGGTAGGATCAAGAAAGCCTACGAGTTATGGAGTGTTTTGTGCAAATAAAATAAGTAAGGAACTATCATCACTTGGAATTAATATAATAAGTGGTATGGCAGTAGGAATAGATTATTATAGTCATTTAGGTTGTTTAAATGGGAGCTCGAAAACTATAGCGGTATTAGGATCTTCTATAGATATACCATATCCAAAACAGAATATAAAACTTATGCGCAATATAATTGAAAGTGAAGGCATTGTAGTGAGTGAATATCCACCTGGAACAGAAGCTAGACCAGGATACTTTCCTATGCGAAACAGGATAATTAGTGGCATATCTGATGGAGTTTTAATAGTTGAGGCAAGTGAGAAAAGTGGATCTTTAATAACTATGAATTATGCTTTAGACCATGGGAAAAATGTTTTTGCTATTCCTGGAAATATTAATTCTTCTATGAGTGCGGGAAGTAATAAAATAATAAAAGAAGGTGCAAAGCTCGTTTCAAGTGTAAATGATATACTTGATGAATATGATATTGTTTATAATACTAATATAATAAAAGAAAATGAACATCAAATGAATTTATCTAATGATGAAAAAAAAATAGTTACAATATTAAAGAACAACGGATCATTGCATGTAGATTTTATTTGTAATTATACTAGGTTTAATATAAAAGATATATTAGGAATTCTAAATATTTTAGAAATAAAGGGTATAGTAACGGAGTTAGGAAATAAAATATATAGTATAAAATAAATTTTGGGGGTGCACTTAATGGCAAAGAACTTAGTTATAGTTGAATCACCAGCTAAAGCTAAAACTATAGGCAAATTTTTAGGTAGAAATTATACAGTTAAAGCATCCGTTGGACATGTTAGGGATTTACCTAAAAGTAAATTAGGGGTAGATGTAGAAAATGATTTTGAACCTTATTACATTAATATAAGAGGGAAAGGACCCGTTATTAATGAACTAAAGAAAGAAGCTAAAAAAGCTGAAAAAGTTTTTCTGGCTACTGACCCCGATAGAGAAGGTGAAGCAATATCTTGGCATTTGGCTCATATTTTAAAACTAGATGAATGTTCTAATTGTAGAATAGAGTTTAATGAAATAACAAAGGAAGCTATAAAAAAAGCCATAAAAAATCCAAGAGAGATAGATGAAAAAGTTGTAGATGCTCAACAAGCTAGAAGAGTATTGGATAGATTGTTAGGATATAAGATAAGTCCTCTTTTATGGCAGAAAATAAGAAAAGGTCTTAGTGCTGGAAGAGTTCAATCTGTTGCTACTAAAATAATATGTGATAGAGAAAGAGAAATAAATAAGTTTGAACCTGAGGAATATTGGACAATAGATGTAATATCTGAAATAGAAGGAAAACAAGTCGAATTTAAGTTTTATGGAAACTTAGATGGGAAAATAGATTTAAAGAATAAAGACCAGGTAGATGATATATTAAATGATATATCAAATAAGAATTTAACTATAAAAAATATAGAAGTTAAAGAAAGACGTAAATCAGCTCCTAGACCATTTACAACAAGTGCTTTGCAGCAAGAAGCTGCTAATAAATTAGGATTTTCTACAAAAAAAACTATGATAGTTGCACAGCAGTTATATGAAGGTATCGAGATTAAAGGTCAAGGAACAGTAGGTCTTATATCTTATATAAGAACAGATTCATACAGAATATCAGATGAAGCATTAGGGAAAGGGAAGGATTATATATTAGAAAATTTAGGTGAAGTTTATTACAAGGGGTTTGAAAATAAGCAAAAAAAGGGCAAAAAAGTGCAAGATGCCCATGAAGCAATAAGACCTACAGGTATAGATAGAACACCTGAAGTAATAAAAAATTCTTTAAGTGATGAACAATATAAACTATACAATCTTATATGGACAAGGTTTGTATCAAGTTTGATGAAAGATGCAGTATATGAAAGTTATAATGTAAAAGGTAAAGTTGGGGATTATATATTTAAAACAACAGGTCATAAACTGAAATTTGATGGTTTTTTAAAAGTATATACATTTTCCAATCAAGAAGATAAGTTAATTCCTAAAATAGAAGAGGGTATGGAAGTTAAGATGGATAATATAATTCCAAAACAACATTTCACCCAGCCCCCAGCAAGATATACAGAAGCAAGTCTGGTTAAAATCTTAGAAGAACTAGGAATAGGAAGACCTAGTACATATGCTCCTACAATAGGTACTATACTTGCTAGAGAATATGTAGAAAAAAAAGGAAATAGTCTACATTTAACTGAACTTGGACTTTTAGTAAATGAAATAATGGAAGAGAATTTTCAAAAATTTATAGATTTAGACTTTACTGCAGATATGGAGAATATGCTTGATTCAGTTGAAGAAGGAGATATACCTTGGAAGGATGTAGTCAAACAGGTATATAAACCATTGGAAGAAGCTATAGAAATAGCACAAGAAAAAATAGAAAAAATAACTATAGAACAAGAAACAGATGAAATATGTGAAAAATGTGGATCTAATATGGTTATAAAATATGGTAGATTCGGAAAATTTCTAGCCTGCAAAAACTATCCAGATTGTAAAACTACAAAACCTCTTCTGAATAAAGCTGGTGTCAAATGTCCTAAATGTAAAGAAGGCGATATAATAATTAGAAAGAGTAAAAAAGGAAGAGTATTTTATGGATGTGATAAGTATCCTGAATGTGATTTTATTTCTTGGAATAAACCTACTGGAGAGAATTGTGAAAAATGTGGTGAATATTTAGTTCATAAAGAAACGAAAAAAGAGAAAAAAATAATATGTTCAAATAAAGAATGTGATTATGAAAAAAAGTCGAAAATTAGCTAAAAAATGTTGATTAATTTAAATAATTATGATAACATTTCAAATGTGTCATGTATATGATGTGGAAAATTATAAAGATTCTAAAAATTTTTAATTCCATAGATTAAGGTATACAGTTTGAAGAGGAGGATACTTATGGCTAGTGAATTACTTAATAAGACCAGAAAAATAAATAAAATACTACAAAAATCAGGTACAGAACCTGTTTCTTTCCCACAATTATGTGAAATATTAAGTGAGGTTTTAAATACTAATACGTATATAATAAGTGGAAAAGGTAAAATATTAGGAGCACATTTAACAGATATTAAAAACAGTGCTATTGTATCTGATGAAGAGACTGGTGAAGAAAAATTACCAGATGAATATACAGATAATATAATGAAAGTTACAGAGACTGTTGAGAATATAACTGGAGATAAATTCTTAGAAATATTTAAGCATGATGTTGAAGGTTCAGGCAAGTTTACTACTATAGTTCCTATTATAGGAAGTGGACAAAGAGTAGGAAGCTTACTACTTTCTAGATATGATAATGTATTTACGGATGAAGATTTAGTATTAGCTGAGTATAGTGCTACAGTTGTATGTTTGGAAATTCTTAGAGCTAAATCTGAAGAGATGGAAGAAGAAATGAGAAAGAAGGCTGTAGTTCAAATGGCTATAGGAACTCTTTCTTATTCAGAGCTTGAAGCTGTTGAGCACATATTCAATGAACTTGATGGAATGGAAGGTTTACTTGTTGCTAGTAAAATAGCAGATAGAGTAGGAATAACTAGGTCTGTTATAGTTAATGCTTTAAGAAAGTTTGAAAGTGCGGGAGTTATAGAGTCTAGATCATTAGGTATGAAGGGAACTCATATAAGAATACTTAATGCCAAATTATTAGACGAGCTAAACAAAATTAAAAAGTAGCATTAATTTAAAGTCCTATATTATTTATAGCAAAGATATAATAAATAATATTAGGGCTTTTTAATTTTTAATATAAAGAGTGGTGAGGTGTATGAAACCATTAGCTGATAGAATAAGGCCTAAAGAAATAGATGATATAGTAGGCCAAGGTCATTTAATAGGTAAGAATAAAATATTAAGTCGAATATTAGAATCTGGATATATAACTAATATGATATTTTATGGACCTCCTGGAGTAGGGAAAACTACTGTTGCTAATATCGTGGCTAAAAAAACTAATAAAAAATTTTACAAAATAAATGCTACTAATTCATCTTTAGACGATATAAAAAAAATTATAAAAGATTTGGATAGCCTAGAATGCATAAATGGTATTTTGCTTTATTTAGACGAAATACAAAATTTTAATAAAAAGCAACAACAATCGCTTTTAGAGTTTATGGAAAATGGAAAGATAACTTTGATTGCAAGTACTACAGAAAATCCATATCACTATATTTATAAGGCTATACTAAGTAGGTCTACTATATTCGAATTTAAGAGTATAAAAAAAAGCGATGTAGTAAAAGGAATTAAAAGGGCCATATCAATTATAAAAAAAGATTTATTTGATATAAGTATATTATTTGATGAAAATGCAATACAATATGTATCAAGTGTAAGCGGTGGAGATTTGAGGCGAGCTATTAATAGTATTGAACTTTGTATTTATTCAACTAATCCAAATGAAAATGGTGAAATAGTTATTGATATAGAAAAGGCTAAGGAATGTACTCAAAAAAATATTCTAAATTATGATAAAGCAGGAGATAGTCACTATGATATATTAAGTGCATTACAAAAGTCTATTAGAGGAAGTAATCCTGATGCTAGCATGCATTATTTAGCAAGGCTTATAAAAGCGGGTGATCTTATAAGTATATGTAGAAGGCTACTGGTTATTGCTAGTGAAGATATAGGTATGGCTTATCCAAATGCGATTACAATAGTAAAGTCATGCGTAGACAGTGCTAATCAATTAGGATTTCCAGAAGCTAGAATACCACTTGCTCAAGCGACGTTATTACTTGCAACTTCTCCTAAGTCAAATTCCGCTTACAAGGCTATAGATAAGGCTCTGTATGAACTAGATACCAGAGATGTTGGTCAGATACCTAATCATATTAAAGATGCCCATTATGATGGAGCTAAGAATTTAGGTAGAGGTATAGGGTATAAATATCCTCATGATTATAAGAACAATTACATAGACCAACAATATCTACCTGACAATATAAAAAATTCTATATATTATGAACCTTGTGACAACAAGATGGAAAGAAATATAGAAAGTTATTTGAAGTTTATAAGAGAAAATTAAAAGGGTTTAGCATGTATTTTAAATATATGCTAAACCCTTTTTAATAAACTTATATTTACAACTATTTTTAAGCAACAGAGTCGTAAGACTTGTTGGCGCCATGAACTCATGTGAATTTTGAGCAAAAAAGACAGTAGAGATTGTTGGCGATATGAGTTAGCGAGTAGACGAATTTTAACATCTGTGAATAATATTTTTATCTTCATACTTATCTATATAATATTGTTTATTATTGACTATTTTATATAAAGCTTTTATCAATAGATCTATTTCATTAAAGTCGTTGTATATACCAAAACTTATTCTAACCATTCCTGGTTTTGGAGAATTAGGAATTAACATTTTTTCTTTTATTTCTTCTTTTGATACATTGAGAAGATTTTGTATATAAGGTTGAGCACAAAAACATCCATTTCTAACTCCTATTCCGTATTCTAAAGATAGTATTTTTGCTACTGATTCATGAGAAATACCTTCAATATTAAATGGTATAATACTAGTTCTATCTTTTATATTATTAGTATCTCCGTATATTTTAATATCAGGTATGTTCTTCATACTTCTCATAGCATAATTTAATAGGCTATCCTCGTGTTTTTCTAGATTGTTCATATTTATTAGTGATAATGTCTTAATTGCTCTTGTAAGGGCTATTACACCCATTAAATTAGGGGTTCCTGCTTCATCCTTGTCTGGAGGATCTGCCCATATTACGGTTTCGTGGGTAACAATGTTTACTGTTCCACCTCCAACGTAATCTGGATCTTTTTTTTGAAATGTAGATTTAGCGCCTATCAATACTCCGCTCCCAAAAGGTGCATACATCTTATGAGCAGAAAAAACTAGATAATCTATATGATCTGGTGCACTTGTATTTTTCATATCTACTTTTGTATGAGGAACTAATTGAGCTCCATCCACTAGTATTTTTGAATTGTATTTGTGAGCTATTTTCGCTATTTTGTGTATTGGGTTTTTATATCCGGTTACATTGGATACTCCTGTAACTGTTACAAGTTTTACATCTCCATTGTATTTAATCAATTTTTCTTCTAGATCATTTAAATCAAGTCTGCCTAAACTATCTATTTTTACATAATCAATATTAGTTTTTCTCCATGGCAAATCATTAGAATGATGCTCCATACAAGTTGATAAAACAACAGAGTTATCGCTGTTATTACAGAGTATGTTACATAGCATATTTATAGCTTCTGTTGCATTTTTCACATATATAATTTCTTTGTTATTTATATCTGCTCCTACGAAATTAGCAACTATTTCTCGAGACTCATCGTATAAGTCTGAAGAAAGCTGGGATTTATATCCCTTTCCTCTATGGATAGATGAATACCAATTTGAAAAAGAAAGTATTTCTTTAAGTACAGAAAAAAAAGGTGGAGTTGTAGCAGCATTATCGAAGTTTATATAATTAACCATTTTTTTATTTGCAAGTGGAACCTTAGTATTAACTCCCGCTATTAAAAATCTATATTTATTAAACATTAAACTATTCACCTACTTTAAAAAAATAAAATATTTACAATTAGTTTATGTAAATTATAATTTAAAGGTGAATGAATAATTAAATGAATAAATTGAACAATAAGAATGTATTGAAAGATTGACAATTTATTTAATTAAGAATATAATGAAATGAGTTAATAAAATAAAGTGCAAACAAGAAAAAAATTAATAAAATAAAGAGGGAAATATAGGTATAAAAAATATCTAAAATTTTAAAAAGCAAGTTTTAATATAGGTTAATATTATACTAATATGGTTTAAATAAAAGAAAAATACGAAAAACATAGAAAAACACGAACAATATATGTTAATATGATAATATAATTCGAAGAAAGAGGGCGTAAAAATGATTAAAAAGTTTAAGAAAGTATTGGTAGCTAATAGAGGAGAAATAGCTATAAGAATATTTAGAGCTTGTTCAGAACTTGGAATTAGAACCGTAGGAATATATTCAAAGGAAGATAAATACAGTCTTTTCAGAAGTAAATCAGATGAATCATATCTAGTGGGAGAAGATAAGGGACCAATAGAAGCTTATCTAGATATGGAAGCTATAATCCATATAGCTAAGAAAAAGGATGTAGATGCTATACACCCTGGTTATGGATTTTTATCAGAAAATGCAGAGTTTGCTAGAATGTGTAGAGAAAATGGTATAGAATTTATAGGACCATCTCCTGAGGTTATGGATAGAATGGGAGATAAGATAAACTCTAAAAAGGTTGCTAAAGAAGCAAATGTACCTACAATACCTGGAGTTGATCATTCCATTGAAACCGCAGAAGAAGGAATTATAATAGCAAGACAAATAGGATATCCTATTATGCTTAAAGCCTCTAATGGCGGTGGCGGAAGAGGTATGAGAGTAATAGAAAAAGAAGAAGATTTAGTTTTAGAGTTTGATAGAGCTGTTAGTGAATCTAAAAAAGCTTTCGGTAAGGCTTGTATATTTATAGAAAAGTATTTGAGAAAGCCTAAGCATATAGAGGTTCAAATACTTGGAGACAAAGATGGAAATATAGTTCATCTTTATGAAAGAGACTGTTCTGTTCAAAGAAGACATCAAAAGATAATAGAATTTGCTCCAGCATTTGGACTTAGCGAAGATGTTAGAGATAGAATATGTGAAGATGCTCTAAAACTTGCAAATCATGTAGGCTATCATAGTGCAGGAACTTTAGAATTTTTGGTTGATGCTGATGAAAATTATTATTTTATAGAGATGAACCCTAGAATACAAGTTGAACATACTGTATCTGAAATGGTAACAGGAATTGATATAGTTCAAAGTCAAATACTTGTAGCTCAAGGTTATCCATTAGATAGTGAAGAGATAAATATAAAGTCTCAAGATGATATAAAGTTAAATGGATATTCGATACAATGTAGAATAACTACAGAAGATCCTAAAAATAACTTTATGCCAGATACGGGTAAAATACATGTCTATAGAACTGGATCGGGTTTTGGTATAAGGCTTGATGGCGGAAATGGATTCACAGGATCTGAAATAACACCTCATTATGATAGTTTATTAGTTAAAACTATATCTTGGGATAGAACGTTTAAAAACTCTATAAGAAAGATGTTAAGATCTATAAAAGAAATTAGAATAAGAGGGGTTAAGACTAATATAGGATTCTTAGTAAATGTATTAAATCACGCTGATTTTGTAGAAGGTAAATGTGATACTAAATTTGTTGATGAAACAGAGGAATTATTTGAAATAAAAGAAGGTAAAGATAGAGGTACAAAGCTTTTACAATTCATAGGTAATGTAACAATTAATGAAGCTAAAGAAACTAAGAAAGATTTTGATATGCCAAAATCACCTAAGATAGATGAATCTATGATAACTGAAGGTTCTAGAGACTTACTTAAAAAACTTGGAACTAAAAAGTTTATGGAGTATGTTAAGGATGAGAAGAAACTATTTATAACTGATACTACTATGAGAGATGCACATCAGTCTCTATTTGCTACTAGAGTTAGAACTAACGACCTTTTAAAAGTTTCAAAAGCAGTAAGTCATAATATGAATGATTTATTCTCTCTTGAGATGTGGGGAGGAGCGACTTATGATGTTGCATATAGATTTCTTAAGGAATCGCCATGGGTAAGACTTGAAAAACTTAGAGAAAATATACCTAACGTAATGTTTCAAATGCTTCTTAGAGCTTCTAATGCTGTGGGATACAAAAACTATCCAGATAATGTATTAAAAGAATTCATTAAAGAATCATCAAATAAAGGAATAGACATATTTAGAATATTTGATAGCTTAAACTGGGTTGAAAACATGAGATTACCGATATACGAAGCTTTAGATACAGGAAGTTTAGTAGAAGGTACAATATGTTATAGTGGAGATATACTAGATCTTACTAAAACTAAATATACTACTAAATATTATGTGAATATGGCTAAAGAACTTCAAAAAATGGGAGTTCACATGATAGCTATAAAAGACATGGCAGGACTGTTAAAACCTTATGCAGCATATGAACTTGTAAAGGCATTAAAAGAAGAGGTTGAAATACCAATTCACCTTCATACTCATGATACTAGTGGAAATGGACTTTCAACACTTTTAATGGCATCCCAAGCTGGAGTTGATATAGTAGATACTGCTGTTGAATCTATGGCAGGACTTACAAGTCAACCATCTATGAACAGTTTGGTAGAAGCATTAAAAAATACAAATAGAGATACTAAAATAGATCTTGAAGGAATATATGAAATAGGAGAATACTATAGAGAACTTAGAAATGTATACTCTAAATTTGAAAGTGACTTAAAAACGTCATCAGCAGAAATATACAAGTACGAAATACCTGGAGGTCAATATACTAATTTAAAACCACAGGTAGAAAGCTTAGGTCTTGGAAATAAATTTAAAGAAGTAAAAGATAATTATAAAGAAGCCAATGAAATATTAGGAGATATAATAAAAGTTACACCTTCATCAAAGGTAGTTGGAGACTTAGCAATATTTATGACTAAGAATGGACTTAATAAAGAAAACATAGCTACAAAAGGAGCAGAAGTTTCATTCCCAGATTCAGTAGTTGATTACTTTAGAGGAATGATAGGTCAACCAGAGGGAGGATTCCCTGAAGATGTTCAAAAGGTTGTACTAAAGGGAGAAAAACCTATTAGTGTAAGACCTGGAGAACTTTTAGAAGATGTTAACTTTGATGAAGTTAAAAAAATGCTAGATGAAAAGTTTAATATGGATACTAATATGAGAAATATAATAAGTTATTGCTTATATCCTAAGGTATATGAAGAATACTTATCTCACCTTAATGAATACAACGATGTATCAAAGCTTGAAAGTGATGTATTCTTCCACGGATTAAACAAGGGAGAAGAATGTGAAGTAGAAATAGAACAAGGTAAGGTTCTTACTATAAAATTAGTAGAGATAGCAGATGCTAAAGAAGATGGAAAGAGAACACTTACATTTGAATTGAATGGTATGAGAAGAGAAGTTGAAATAGAAGATAAAAACTTCTCAATGAATGTAAAAACAGTTCTTAAAGCTGACCTTAACAACAAACTTGAAGTTGGGGCTAGTATTCCTGGAAAGGTTGTTAAAGTGTTGGTTAAAGAAGGTGATGAAGTTAAAGAAAATCAACCTGTTATAATAATAGAAGCTATGAAAATGGAAACAACTATAGTATCTAGAAGTAATGGGGTTGTAGATAAGGTATATGTAAAGGAAGCTGATGTAGTTTCTGATAGAGAGTTATTAATAGCGATGAAATAAAATTCCTCTAGTCGCTAACGCGCTGACTCATGGCGCCAACAAGTCTTACGACTCTGTTGCTTAAAAATAGATGTATATGTAGCTTTCTTAACAATTTATTCCCAAAACAAAAAAAATATAGTTGGCTTAAGAATAAAAAAAAGAATCCTCACACATGGGGGATTCTTTTTTGTAATTTTAAAGTGAAAGAATATTAATAGACTTTAAGTCTCATATTTGTGATAAATATATTGAAAAATATAAAAATAATGTTAAAATTAGGAATGGAGATTAGAGAATAAAGAGAGGAGGTATAGTATGAATCTTAAAAGAAATATTTTTATTTTATTAGCAATAATACTTATTTTATTTATTAGTTGTGTATCTTTAGAAAAAAACTTAGATTATTTGAAATTTACAAGCAATAAGTCAGATTTTTCTCTTGTGTTTCCTGAGAATGATTCAAAAATCCAATTATGTAGTAAGTTTAGAAGTATGAGTAGTTTGGAGAACACTAATTTAGATACTCATAAGCTTGCTAAGTATATTATAGAAAAAATGAAGGTGGTATAGGATGAATAATAGAAATAGACATGTATATTTTATTCTTATAATAATAGTGATAATACTGGGATTATTATCTAGAAAATTAAGTAATATGCCACATTTTATTAAAATATATCTTCCAGATACATTATGGGGTCTGATGGTGTTTTTCATAATGGGATTTATATTTAGTAAATTTAGGCTATTAAAGGTTACTACATACTCCTTGATATTTAGTTACTGCATAGAATTAAGTCAACTATATCATTCAGAGCTTATAGATAGTGTAAGAGCAACTACCTTTGGCGGATTAGTTTTAGGGTTTGGATTTTTATGGACAGACTTAGTTTGCTATAGTGTAGGGATTTTGATTGGATATTTAATTGAAATATATTTTCTAGATCAAAAAGGGGGATTATAAATGCACAGATTAAATTATAAAGATATGATGTATTTAAAAGAAATAGGACTGTATTCTTATGGATATGCCTATATATTAAGGTATTTACTAGAAGATGAGTATGAAGGTATAAAGAATATTCAGGATATAGAAGAACAGGTTGGGAAAGTTCTTGAGATTTTAAATAATAGAAAACAATTACCTCAGGAATATAAGGATTTAGTTAATAACTATAATGGATTTAGTGGAGTATTGATACCTAAAGAAGAAATAATGTGTGATTTTTAAGAATCTTCGGTTGAAGATTCTTTTTATTTTGCATATAATAAATGTAAGTACTAACTTACAAAAAATAATGGAGGTTTATTATGGATAACAGAACATCTAAAACAAGAAAAAAAATATTAGAAGCTTCAATTGAGGTATTTGCTCAAAAGGGTTTTTCATCTACGACAACTTTAGAAATAGCTCAAAAGGCACAAGTTGCAGAAGTAACTTTGTTTAGGCATTTCTCTAAGAAAAGAGATATACTGCATTTTGCGGTTTTAGATTTTGTTGATGTATTCACGGAAAATTTTGCTTTCAATAGCCTAAAGTCAATAGTAGATAATAACAAACATAAACCTATAAAAGAAATACTAAAACTTATAATTTTAGATAGAAAAAATTTTATTAATGAGTATTTTCCTTATATAAAAGTTATTTTTCAAGAGATGCAGTTTGATGAGGAAGTCAGAACAATTTATTTAGAAAAAATAGCTAAGAAGATAAGTGAATTATTTAGTGAATTATTTGGTGAAATAAAGGAAAGAGAAAAAATTAAAAATATAGATTCCTTTATATTGACAAGATCGTTTATAGGTATGAGTGGTATGATGATTATGCAAAGATATTTTATACCTAGTGAGAACAAGTTTAATGATTTAGATCAAGAGATAGATATTATTATAGACATATTTTTAAATGGGATTTTGGATAAATAAAATAAGGGAGGGATTTAATTGAGTAGATTTAAATATTTAATTATATTGTTAATATTATTTAGCATGACAGGGTGTTCTAAAAATACAAGTTTAGTTTATACAGGAACTTTAGAAGCTAATGAAGTTGATATTAACAGTGAAGTCTCTTCAACTGTTAAAAGTGTATTTGTAGATGAGGGAAGTAGCGTGAAAAAAGGCGATAAGATACTTCAAATTGATGATACTTCTCTTTTGATTAAATTAAATCAAGCAAATGCACAACTTGATGCTGCTAAGGCTGATTTTGATGAAGTATCAAATGGTTCAAGAAGTGAAGAAATAAAAAAAGCTCAATCAAACGTAGCAAGTGTAGAGGCTCTTTTAAGTGGAGCTAAAAGTGAGTATGAATATAGAGTGAATAACTACAACGATTTTAAAAATCTGTATGAACAAGATGCTATTAGCAAACAAGAATTAGACTTGGCCAAAACTTCTATGGATAAAGCTTATTCTAATTTTCAAAATATGCAAAAACAATATGAATCATCAAAATCAAGTCTTGACCTTGTACTTAATGGTTCTACTAATGAAAAAATTAAAAAGGCAAAAGCTCAAGTAGATTCTATGAAAGCGAATGTAGAGTTATTAAAGTATCAGTTGTCAAAGGCTACTATATATTCTCCTATTGATGGTGTTGTTCAAAATATTAATTATGATGAAGGAGAGCTTGTGTTAAATGGAGCTAATGTAGCTAATATTATTAATTTAACTAATAGATGGGTTAAAATATATATTCCTCAAAAATATCTATACAAGGTAGCTTTAAACCAAGAGGTTGATATTAGAGTTGACAATTTAAATGATAAAAATTTAAAGGGCAAAATTATATATATATCATCTGAAGCAGAATTTACTCCTAAAAATGTTGAGTCAAAGGAAAGTAAAGAAGAGATGGTATTTGAAGTAAAGATTAAAATAGATGATAAGTCAAATTTATTAAAGCCAGGTATGCTAGTAGATTTAGAACTAGAAGGTGATTTAAATGGAAAATAATTTAGTTATTGATGTTAAAAATATTTCAAAATTATTTAAAGAATTTAAGGCTGTAGACAATATAAGTCTTCAAATAAAAAAAGGGAAAATATATGGTCTTTTAGGACCTAATGGGTGCGGAAAGTCTACAACTATAAGAATGTTATGCGGGGTAATAACTCCATCAGATGGAAGTGGAAGTGTATTAGGGCTTGATGTTGTGAATGAATCGGAAAAAATAAAACAACGTATAGGATATATGTCCCAAAAATTTAGTTTATATGAGGATTTAACTGTATATGAGAATTTAGATTTTTATGCTAGCATATACTCAATACCAAGTTCTGTTAAGAATAAAAGAATGGATGAACTAATAAAAATGGCAGGTCTTAAAGGAAAAGAAAAAGCTATTACAAAAAATTTATCAGGCGGATGGAAGCAAAGATTAGCGCTTGGATGTTCATTAATACACAAACCAGAACTTTTAATACTAGATGAACCGACTTCAGCAGTAGACCCTGTATCCAGAAGAATATTTTGGGAGCTTATTCATAAATTATCTAATCAAGGTATAACAATTATAGTTACAACTCACTATATGGATGAGGCACAAAGTTGTGATGAGATAGCATTTATGTTTTCAGGAAAAATAATAGCAAAGGGTACACCTACAGATTTGGTGACAGAAAGAAATTGTAGCAACTTAGAATCTGTATTTATAAGTTATGTTGAAGAACAAACTGGAGAAAAAATACGTTCGTCATTTGAAGAAATGAAATTTATTCAAAAAAGAGAAGGTGAATAGTATGAGCTTAAAAAGACTTCTTACTATAATGAAAAAGGAATTTATTCATATAAAACGAGATAAGGCAAGTCTTGTTATAGCTTTGTTAATGCCGGTAGTATTTGTATTTATATTTGGATATGCTGTAAATACGGATGTAGATAATATAAGTATGGCTGTATTTGACAATGATAAGACGTTAGAGAGCAGGGAATATATAGATTCCCTTAAAAATTCAAATTATTTTGATCCGAATATATATGTAGATAATATGGAAAGTATTCAAAATCTAATAGATACGGGAACTGTTAAATCTGCTATTATAATACCTTCTGGATTCTCAAAACATCTAAAAAGAAATGAAAAATCACAAGTTCAACTTATTATAGATGGAACAGATCCGACTATAGCTAGAACTGCACTGCAAAGTGGCGTGCTCACTACTAATATGTATTCTGTGGAGATTTCTAAGGATTTTATTGAAAAAACAGGGAAAAACTATCTAAATACACCTGGAATAGATATGAGAACGAAAGTATGGTATAATCCAAACCTTGAAAGTTCAGAATTTATAATTCCGGGACTTATTGGACTTATTATGCAAAATATAACTGTTATGTTAACTGCTTTTTCCCTTGTCAGGGAAAGAGAAAAAGGGACTTTAGAGTTATTGATAGTGACACCCATAAAATCATCAGAACTTATAATAGGAAAGATGATACCATATGTTTTGATAGGAAGCGTAGATTTTATAATATCCTTGTTCTTTGGAACACTATGGTTTGGCGTTCCTATTAAAGGTAACATATTATTACTTATATTATTAGGCTTTGGATTTGTTATATGCTCACTAGCTATAGGAATGCTTATATCAACCATAGCTAATAATCAAGCTCATGCAATGCAGCTTACTATATTATTTATTTTACCTAGTGTACTTTTATCAGGATTTATGTTTCCAAGAGAATCTATGCCTCTTGTAGTTCAGCTTTCAGGCTATTTTATACCTCTTACATATTTTCTCAATATATTAAGGGGGATTATATTAAAGGGTGTAGGTTTTAGTTATTTAATAAAGGATGTAGTTATTTTATTTATATTTGGAACCGTATTATTATGCATATCTTCTATCAAATTTAAGAAAAAATTAGATTAAAACTCTAAAAATGTTGTAAAATATCTAACTATTGATATAATTAATGGGTAATACAATACATTAGAGAGGTACAAAATATGAAAAATACTTATATGATAAATAATTATAAAAATATAGCTAATAAATTTTGTGAAGATGGAAATTTTATTAAAGCTATAAATTTTTACAATAAAGCTTATGAACTTGAAGGTGGAAGTGAAGATATAGACCTACTTTTAGATATGGCTCTTGCATATGATGATATGGAAAACTATGATTTTGCAAAACAAAAATATGAAGAAGTTTTAAGTATAGATGAAAATGAGCCTAGAGCCTATTTTGGACTTGGAGTCTTGTATGATAATAAAGAGGACTATATAACTTCTATTAAGTATTATGAAAAAGCTGTTGAGATTGATGATAAATACGATAGGGCTTACTTTTTTTTAGCTAGTGCTTATGATGAAATAGGAGAGAGTGAACAGGCTATAAAAAACTACAATAAAGCTATAGAACTTAATCCAGATGATTTTTGGGCATACACTAATTTAGGTTCATTGTATGAAGAAATGGATGAAAATGAATTAGCGTATGAGATGACTAAAGAAGGCTTAGGAATTATTTCGAATCATTTTACGGCGCTTTTTAACATGGGCGTTATACTTAAAAAGTTAGGAAGAGAAAGTGAGTCCATAAAATATTATGAAATGTGTATAGATAGGGATAAAGAAAATCCATATTCTTATTTAAACTTAAGTATAATATACAAGGGACAACAAAAATATAAGAAGGCTTGTAATGTTATAAGTGAGGGAATAAAAAATAGCCCTGAAACATCGGTTTTATATTATAATAGAGCGTGTTTTTATGTTAGGCTTGGAATGAATGAATTAGCTCTTAAGGATTTAATAAAAGCAATAGATCTTAGTGATAAACTTCTTGAATATGCAAAAGAAGATGAAGAGTTAGCACCTATTAGAGAAATGCAGGCATACAAAATAATGTTTAGATAAAATTCGCTTTATGCTACCGCATAGCTCATGTCACCAACGAGTCCTCCGGGCTCCGTTGCTCAAAAATAGATGTAAGTTATACTTAAAATAAAAATATTATAATTCCTACAGAATAAAAATTGGCAGGTGATTGATATGACACAAAATAAATTTTTACCTATTAGTAAACAAGATATGATAGATAGAGGCTGGGAGCAATTAGATTTTATAATAGTAACGGGCGATGCTTATGTTGATCATCACAGTTTCGGGACAGCTATAATATCTAGAGTATTAGAAAATGAAGGATATAAGGTTGGAATAATAGCTCAGCCTGATTGGAAAAGCACTGATGATTTTGAAAAACTTGGAAGGCCACGTCTTGGATTTTTAGTTAATTCGGGTAATATGGATTCTATGGTAAACCACTATACAGTTAGCAAAAGATTAAGAGAGAAAGATTTTTATTCTCCAGGTGGAAAGATGGGTCTTAGACCTGATAGATCGCCTATTGTTTATTGTAATAAAATAAGAGAAGTTTATAAGGATATACCTATAATTATAGGTGGAGTTGAAGCAAGTCTTAGAAGATTTGCTCATTATGATTACTGGGAAAATAAAGTTAGAAAATCAATGCTTGTAGATAGTGGAGCGGATATGCTTATATACGGTATGGGCGAGAGACCTGTTGTTGAGCTTGCAAATTGCTTGAATGATGGATATGATGTGAAATATATAAGACATATAGATGGAACTTGCTATATTGTAGATGATAAAGAAGAACTGTATGATCCTTATGTAGAGGTAGCATCTTTTAAAGACGTATTTAAAGATAAAATAGAATACGCAAAAGCATTTAAGACTCAATATGAAGCTCAAGATCCTATAACGGGAACTATGGTTGTACAAAAACATGCTAATAAGTATCTTGTTCAAAACAAACCTCAAATGCCGTTATCAAGAGAAGAACTTGATAATGTATATAAATTACCTTATCAAAAAAACTACCATCCTATATATGAAAAGCAGGGAGGAATCGCTGCGATTGAAGAAGTTAAATTTAGTATAGTAAGTTCTAGAGGCTGTTTTGGAAGTTGTTCTTTTTGCTCGATAACCTTCCATCAAGGAAGAATAGTTCAAAGTAGAAGTGAAGAATCTATAATTGAAGAAGCTAAAGAAATAACTAAGTATCCAGACTTTAAGGGATATATTCACGATGTTGGTGGACCTACTGCAAACTTTAGAAAGCCTGCTTGTGAAAAACAGTTAAAATCAGGGGCTTGTAAGAATAAACAATGTTTATCTCCGAATCCATGTAAGCAAATGGATGTTGATCATAGTGAATATTTAAGTGTTCTTAGAAAACTTAGAAAATTGCCTAATATTAAAAAGGTATTTGTAAGATCGGGACTTAGATATGATTATATAATGGCGGATAAGAGTGATAAATTCTTTAGGGAACTTGTAGAACACCATGTTAGCGGACAGCTAAAAGTAGCTCCTGAACATATATCTCCTAAGGTACTTAAGTATATGGGAAAACCAGCAGGAAAGACTTATGATAAATTCAGAGAAAAATTCTATAAGATAAATGATCAATTAGGAAAGAAACAATTTATAATACCTTATTTAATGTCAAGCCATCCAGGTAGTACACTTGATACTGCAATTGAGCTTGCTGAGTATTTAAGAGATATTAAATATCAACCAGAACAGGTTCAAGATTTTTATCCAACTCCTGGAACTTTGTCTACTACAATGTTTTATACTGGACTTGATCCTTTGACTATGGAAAAAGTATATATACCAAAGACTAAAACTGAGAAAGCTATGCAACGAGCTCTTCTTCAATATAGAAATCCTAAAAACTATGATTTGGTTTATGAAGCTTTGATGAAAGCTGGAAGAGAAGATCTTATAGGATTTGGTGCTAAGTGCTTGATAAAACCAAGAGGTGCTAGAGGAAAAGAAGATTCTAGTAGATTCAATAAGAAGCCTAGTGGTAATAATAGAAATAATAAAAAATCAAATGATAAACAAAAGGGTAAATTTAATGATAAACCTAAAGGCAAATTTAATGATAAATCAGATGATAGATCAAATAAAAAGAGTAATGGCAAATTTGATAATAAAAATAATAGAAAAAATAAATCTAAGGGAAGAAAAAGAAAAGGATAACTTAGCTTTAAGTTATCCTTTATTTGTAACATTAATTATAATTACATAGTGAGATTTAAAAGTAAAGGAGTATTTTATGAAAAATAACAAAAATACAACAAAAACAGTAGTATTTGTAATGCTAATAATGATACTGAGTAGACTACTAGGATTTGTACGAGAAGTTATAATGACAAATAAATTTGGTAGAGGAATAGAGACTGATGCTTTCTTTGCTGCTTTTACTATTCCAGATATGATGTATTACCTTTTAATAGGAGGGGCTTTAAGTTCTGCATTTATACCTGTATTTACAAGTTACTTATCAAAAGGAGAAGAAGAGGAAGCTTGGAAGGTTGCTTCTACTTTTATAAATATAACTGTTGTGCTTTTAATGGTTTTATCTATTTTAGGTATGACATTTGCTGAGTACTTAGTTCCTCTTGTTGCGTATAATTTTAAAGGAGAACAACTAGACCTTACTATAGAGCTTACAAGATTTATGTTTCCAGCTGTAACATTTACTGCACTTGCTGGTCTTGAAACAGGAGTACTAAACTCTTATAAGATATTTAATGCGCCTTCAATAGGACCTATACTGTATAATTTTGGAATAATATTTGGAACTATATTTTTATCGTCTACATTTGGAATAAAAGGTATGGCTATAGGGGTTGTTATAGGGGCTGTATCAAATGCTCTATATCAATTTATATTTGTATCTAAAAAATCTAAATACTATAGATTAACATTTGATTTAAGTCATCCTGGAGTTAGAAAAATATTTAAATTAATAGTTCCAGCTATGATAGGTTTATCTGTTACTCAAATAAATCTTGTAGTGAATCAAAATATAGCTTCGGCTTTTGATGCTGGAAGTATAACTGCTTTAAGACTTGCTAATAGAATAATGCAGCTTCCTTTAGGGATTTTTTCTGTTAGTATAGCAACAGTTATATTCCCAACTATAACTTCTCAAATAGCTAAAGGAGAGATAGAAGATTTTAGAGAAACTTTTGCCATGGGTATGAGAAACATATTCTTCGTTACTATACCATCGGCTATAGGACTTATGACTTTAGGAGTACCTTTGATAAGATTATTATTTGTAGGAGGTGAATTTAAGGAAGAAGATGCTATGGTAACTGCTGCAATACTTGTTTTTTATACATTAGGACTTGCATTTCAAGGTGGAGTGCAGCTTTTAACAAGAGGTTTTTATGCAAATCATGATACTAAAACTCCAGTTAAAATAAGTTTTATAGCTATGTTTGGAAATATAATATTAAGCTTAGTTTTAGGGCTCTGTACACCTTTAAAGGTGAATGGATTAGCACTTGCATATTCTATAACAAGCTTTATAAATATGAGTATGTTGTTTAAAGCGTTAGGTAAAAAAATGAACGGAATAAATTCAAAGGAAATAATTGCGTCATTCTTTAAATCAACAATCGCATCTATTGCTATGGGTGTGGTAATAGTTATATTAAATGTAATATTTAATAATTATTTTGATGTTAATGATAAGACTATACAGATAATTCAGGTAACGGTTGATACGTTAATTGGAGCTGGAGTATTCTTTGTAGTTGCGAATATTTTAAATATGCAAGAGGTTAATGATATAAAAGAAATAATCAAGAGAAAGAGATCTAGAAGATAAAAAATATAGATTAGCTCTTTAACCCAAAATAAAGGGTATCAAAATACCGCTCATGTGTTAAATGTTTTTATAAAACTAAGTATTACATCTTATTGAATATCCTAAAAGTTCTAAACTCCCTAACGGTCAAACAACGAACTTTCTTAACGGATATTCAAACGATGTAATACAAGTTTTATACAAAACCATTTAAATCATTCGCTAACATTTTGATACCCTTTATTTTTTTATGTAGTTTTTAAATCTTAAATTTTTAAAGTCTATCTATGATATACTATCTATAAGAATATATTGGAAAATAATATAATTATATGTAAAAATAGATGGATATTTGGAGGGATAGATTTGGTTAAAAGCAACTTCACTTTTTTAGAATCTAAATGGCCAGTTCTTAGCGATTTAGGAAAGCTTGCAGAAAAGAACATATATAATGATTCAAATACTACATTGATCAAATTAGGGATGATTGGAGAACATATAGTTGATTATATGTTTGCTTATGATAATTTAGATAGTCCACAGGATAATAAACAAGTTACAAAAATAAAAATATTAAAAAATAATGATTTATTGCCATATGAAATAGATCAAATACTATATGTGCTTAGAACAAATAGAAATAAAGCAGCACATGAAAATTATAGTAGTGTAGAAGATGCTAAAACTAATACAAGTCTTACCTTTAAATTAGGGGTATGGTTTATGCAGACTTATGGTGAATGGGATTTTGAGCCAGATAAGTTTGTTATGCCAGATGAAAGTACATATACATTATCAGAAAATGACGAGATACTAAAAGACTATGAAGAAAAGTTATTGATTTTAGAAGAGGAATTAAAGAAGCTTAGAACCGACGAGAATAAAATTACAGCAAAAGAAAGACAAGAAAAATCATTAAAATCAGCATCTTTAATTCAACTTAATGAAGATGAAACTAGACAAATAATAGATATGCAGCTTAGAAAATGTGGTTGGGAAGTTGACACAAAGAACTTAAGATATGCTAATGGGACAAGACCTGAAAAAAATAAAAATTTAGCTATAGCTGAATGGCCAACAAAAGGTGGAAGAGCAGATTATGCTTTATTCATTGATGAAAAGCTTGTAGGAATTATAGAAGCTAAAAAAGGAAGTAAGGATATACCTTCGGATATTAATCAAGCTAAAGAATACGCTAAAAATATAAAAAAAGAACACTTTAATTATGTTATAGATAAGTGGAATAATTGTTTTGTACCATTTATATTTGCTACAAATGGTAGAGCATATTTAAAACAATTAGAAGAGAAATCTGGAACATGGTTTTTAGATGCAAGAAAGAGCACTAATCACTCAAGAGCTCTTCAATCATTTTATACACCTGAAGGTATTATGGATTTAATTGAGAGAGATATTGAAAAAGCACAACAAAACTTGGAAAGTGAATCTTTTGATTACTTAACAGATAGAAATGGACTCTCCCTTCGAGAGTATCAAGTACGAGCAATAAAATCTGTTGAAAATGCACTTTCAAATAATAAAAAAAATATTTTACTTTCTATGGCAACAGGTACAGGAAAAACAAGGACTATAGTAGGACTTATATATAGATTTATAAAATCTAAAAGATTTAAGAGAATATTGTTTTTGGTAGATAGATCAGCTCTTGGAAATCAAGCAGAAGATACATTCAAAGAAGCGGTAATAGAAGATCTGCTTACATTTACTCAGATATATGATGTAAAAGGCTTAGAGCATAAACATCCAGAGCAATCAACAAAACTTCATATAACAACAGTACAAGGTATGGTAAAAAGAATAATGTATAGTAGTGATGAAGAAATGATTCCTAATATTGATGATTATGATTGCATAATAGTGGATGAAGCTCATAGAGGATATATACTAGATAAAGAAATGGGAGAAGATGAACTTAGATTTAGAAACGAAAAGGATTATATAAGTAAATATAGGAAAGTTTTAGAGTATTTTGATTCAGTAAAAATAGGGCTTACAGCAACACCAGCACTACATACAAGTGCTATTTTTGGAAAACCAATATTTGAATACTCATATAGAGAAGCTGTTATAGATGGATATTTGGTAGACCATGAACTTCCACATCATTTAGAAACAGCACTGAATACAGAAGGGATTAAATATAGAAAAGGAGATGTCATTCCTATATACGATCCTATTACCAACCAAATAATTAATAGCGATGAACTTACAGATGATATTAATATAGATGTAGATCAGTTCAACAAAAAAGTGATAACAGAGAGCTTTAATAAAGTAGTTTTAGAAGAAATAACAAAAGATATTTGTCCCGACGGACCAGAAAAAACACTAATATTTGCTGCTACAGATATTCATGCAGATATGATAGTTAAGCTTATAAAAGAGATTTATGAAGAAAGAGGAATAGAAGTAGAAGATGATGCAGTAATGAAAATTACAGGCTCTATTAACAAACCACTAGAAACAATTAAAAGATTTAAAAATGAAGTATATCCAACCATTGCAGTTACGGTGGATTTATTAACTACAGGTGTTGATGTACCAGCTATTACAAACTTAGTATTTTTAAGAAAAGTAAAATCAAGAATATTATATGAACAAATGCTTGGAAGAGCTACAAGATTGTGTTCTGATATAGAAAAAACGCATTTTAATATATATGATCCAGTAAGACTTTATGAAACTTTAGAATCTGTAAACAATATGAAACCAGTTGTAGCAAATAATACAGTAAAGTTTAATACGCTTTTAGATGAATTATTAAAACTTGAAACACAGGAAAAACAAAAATCACATATAGATCAAATAATAGCAAAGCTTCACAGAAAGAAGAAAAATCTAAAAAATAATGATATAGATATGTTCATATCTTACGCTGGTGGATTAGATGTTGATGAATTTATTAATAATTTAAAAACAAGCAATACTCAAGATTGTGTAAATAAGTTAAAAGATAAAAAAGACTTATTTGAATTCTTGGATAAACCTAAAAAAGGATATAATACAATTATAGTTTCAAACCATGAAGATGAATTAAAAGAACATTCTCTGGGATATGGAGATGGAAAAAAACCAGAAGATTATATGATTGAGTTTAAAGAATTTATTAATAATAATATAAATAAAACACCACTTTACAAGTAATTGAATAAATTCAATTCAAAAAATAACATAACTGAGCCTTAAATTGTTAATAATCTTTAGTGACAAAACCAAAAATAACAAATAAGGAGCTCAGTTATATTATGATTATT
>NZ_BDQY01000034.1 GCF_002724055.1 Tepidibacter mesophilus
GGCTAATTATGAACTATATTAAAATCAAACTATCAATTATTCGTGTAGACTAGATAGTCTATTTCTTGTGCCTAAAAACATAACTTAAAAATAATTGTAAAAACTATTGACTATAACTAGCTGGTCTTAAGTTAATCTCTTTATTATTTAAAATAAAAGTACAGTATATTATATTTAATGAATCTTTTTTATATTACTTAATAAAAAAAGCAGCCTAAAGGTTAACCTTCAGACTGCTTTTATATTTATCTTCAAATTCTGGATAATATTGATGAAATAGCTACACTTAGCGTAGCGACTAGACGAATTTTTTATCATATATTTTTTCCTTGTGCTCCAAATTATCGTTTATAATATTTTTTATATTTTCTGTAAGAGATTTCGTATCCTTATCCATACCTTCTTCAATTTCTATTGGCTTAGAAATTATCACCTCAACCTCAGCTGGTTTTATTATAAAGCTTCCTTTTGTCATAATATTCTTAGATCCATTTATTGTAATAGGAACTATACTAGCTTTTGATTTTGTCGCAAGCTTTAATGCTCCAGGTTTGAATTCTCCTAATTCACCATCCCTACTTCTAGTTCCCTCCGGAAATATTACCATAGAGTATCCTTGTTTTAAGTTATTAATACCTTGTTTAACCGCTTTTATAGATTCTCTACTATTAGACCTATTCAAAAATATACAATTCATATACTCCATCCACGTACTCAGTAAAGGAAATTTTCTTAATTCTTCTTTTGCAACAAACGCTTTAGGTTTTTTTATAAATCCTAGAAGTATTGGGATATCAAAATTTCCTTGATGATTGCTAACAAATAAAACAGCTTCATCCTCAGGTATATTATCTTCTCCTATAACACTTACCCTAGTTCCACTTAAATCCACTAGATTTTTAGCCCAATTACTTGCCTTTTCATACACTATTTTATCTTTTTGGACTATATCTCCTTGCTCATTTAACTTCTTTACCTTTTTCATATCTGGCGTCAATGCTATTAAGCTGTACCAAAAATAAATAAACCACTTTATAGTTCTAAACATACAATCACTCCATTTTCCTAAACCTAATTATGTATCTACTATATTTTAACACATTAAGTCTATATTGTGATTAATGAATATAATTATAATTTAGTTATTTTATCAAATACATCTTTTAGATTTTCACACTCTCCAACTAATGTCTTATTTTTAAATAAAGATATATTAAAATCTAGATTTTCTATGTATTTAGCCGCATCTATTTTTTCATATTTTAATGCTCTTAATTTTCCTATTTCTTCTTTTAAAAATTCACAATCACTATATTCAATTTCTTTACAGCTAGACACATTTCCATTTGAATTTATATACCATCCACAGTCTTTTGATAAAACTGTAAACTTTGATTCATTCGGATTTATATGTAATATAAATTCTTTTAAATTCTTTTTATCATTTTCAAATGATAATGTGTATTCTCTAGATTCTCCAAATAATTTTATAGTATATTTGTTATTTTTAGCTACTATATTTCTATCATATTCACTATTTATACAAAATCTATTTTTTCTAAATATCATTGAAAAATCATAAAAAATATTGTCTATGAATGATTTTTGCTTTGAATTAAAATAGTTACTCAGTTGTTCATTTGTTGATACTAGTTGAACTATACTATTTAAGTGATTTATAGGTATTTCATAATTTATACTTTTATTCATATGTTTGTAAATATCAATATCCATAACATCCTCCTTAAGTATTGATATCTACACTATAGCCTTTAATTGTGAAATTTATACATTTATTCTCAATTGTATTTTATTAATTCATTTAATATATCATGGTTTATAAAAATATGAGTTTTTCTTTCACATACACTAGGCGATATTATATTAGAGATTTCCGTCAAATCTTTTATTTTTCCTTTATTATTATATACTAGTATATTGTCTTTATTAGTTTCATAAGCTTTATAGTCTTTTGAAACCTCTAACCAAAAATACTCTGTATCTAAATTTTTTATTTCATATCCCTTTATTCTTAATTCATTTATTAGTTTTTCTTTATATAAATCTATATTTTCAACATCTTCTATTTGCTCAAATTTATTTCTATCAATAATGCATTTACATAATTTAGACAGTATTAAATCATCACTTCTTTTAAGTTCATTAAATAAATATAATAAAGTGCAATCATCAATTGTCATATAATCCTCCAATGTATATTTCGAATCTGTAAGTATAGGTATTATAGCCTTTGGCAGCATTTTTTTATCTAATTTATTATTCTTAAATAATTCTTTCATTCTAACAAATATCTTTTTTACTACTCCTTCCATTTCACATTTAAAACTATGGTTATATACACCTTTATGCATTTGATATCTTGACAAAAGATAACACTCTATATCAGGTAAATATTTTTCATATACACATAAACAGTATTTATCCCCATTCCTTTTTATAGTCATAGATTTTATTATCCTAGATATATCAATTCCCCCATAACTAACACCTGTATAAATAGAATCTCTCATTATATAATCCATTCTGTCTGCATCTATTTGACTACTTACTAACGATGAAAGTATGAAATTTAAATCTATTTTTTTATCATAGCAATTTCGTTTGTATGCTGATTTATCTATAAGACTTGCCACATCATTTGGAAAGTCTTGATCAAAACTTTCTACTAATATCTTGTTTAAATCAGTACTTTTATCTGTTATTATCTTGATTGTCCACATTTCATGATTCATATTTTTATTTGGAAATATCTCCTCAAATGTATGAGAGAAAGGACCATGCCCAATATCATGAAGTAGTGCAGCAGCTAATGCTACTTCCTTATCCCTACTATCGATACTTATATTTATATTTTTAAACTCTTTTTCAAAATGATCTATAATTTTTCCCATAATATGAAATGTACCTAAACAATGAGAAAATCTAGTATGTTCTGCACTCGGAAATAGCAAATTAACTATAGCAAGTTGACGAATCCTTCTAAGTCTTTGAAATTCAGCGGTATCCACTATTTTTAAAAATTTATTATTAAGAAATATATCACCATGAACACAATCTCTAATAATCTTACTTTTTAAACTCCTATTCATTAAATCACCTCTTCAATTAAATATATTCTAAATAATTTATTAAAATTCTTATTGACAAAATGCATATATATATTTATTATTAATATAGTAAAATATATATATATATAAGTGTTGAACATCCACTTCAAAAAAACTCGAAGTGGATGTTTTTTTGTGCGAAAGGAGATATTATATGTCACTTAATTTTATTAAAGAGTATAAAAACGATAAGCAATTCTATAAAAATCTATTTGTAATAACGATTCCTATAATACTTCAAAGTTTAATAACATCATCACTTAACATGCTAGATACTATGATGATAGGTAAAATAGGAGAAGTTGAACTTGCTTCTGTAGGTATAGCAAATCAATACTACTTCTTATTCTCATTGTTTGCAATGGGTGTTGGTAGTGGATGTGGTGTTTTAATAGCTCAACTGTGGGGAAAAAACGATAAAGGTAATATACAAAAAGTTTTAAGTAAATCTTTATATGTAAGTGTATTAATATCACTAGCCTTTTTGTTAATAGGACTTATAATTCCACAGAATATAATAGCAGTATTTAACAAAGATACATCAGTTATAAATATAGGCAGTAAATATCTAAGAATAACCGTTTTAAGCTATATATTCACTTCAATAACATTTACATTTGCATCTGCCCTTAGAAGTGTTCAAAATACTAAGCTACCTATGTTTGCAAGTTTAACGGGACTTTTAATAAACGGTATTTTAAACTATATATTAATATTTGGTAAATTTGGAATGCCTGAACTTAAAACTCAAGGTGCTGCTATTGCTACACTTATAGCAAGGACTTGCGAGTGCTCAGTTATATTATTCAATATATACTTTAAAAATAGTGTTTTAAAAATCAAACCTCAAGATTTTACTGGATTATCTAATAATCTTAAAAAAGCTTTATCCTCTGTTACTATTCCAATAGTGTTAAACGAAGCTTGCTGGGGAATTGGTAACGTAACATATATTGCAATATATGCAAGAATAAGCACCAAATCAGCCGCATCTATGCAAATATGTTCAACTATAATGAACTTATTCATGATATTTAGCTTTGGTCTTGCTTATTCAACACTTGTTATAGTAGGAAATCAAATAGGTGCTAATAAAGAAGATGTAGCTATAGAATCCTCAAAAAAAATATCCAGGCTTTCTGTACTTATTTCTTTAATTATGGGTATAGTTCTTTTAATATCTGCAAGTCCTATTGTTTCTTTCTTTAATGTATCTAACGAGGTTAAGCTATACTCGACTTATATACTTTATGTATACTCAATAATAATGCTTATAAGAGTCTATAACTTTATTATGATAGTAGGAATATTAAGAGGTGGTGGGGATACAACTTATGGATCAATACTTCAAGGTATAACCCTTTGGTTTATAGGAATACCTCTAGCTTTTATCGCTGCATTCATACTACATCTACCAGTATATATGGTTGTTGCATTTACTGGAGTTGAAGAGATAACTAAATTTATATTTATAAAAAGAAGATTTAGCTCATTTAAATGGATAAAAAATATGGTAAATGGTCAAGAGTTGGAAATATAAAAAAATACTTAGCATAAAGTCCATTTTATTATGCTAAGTATTTTTTTATTCTCAAAAACGCTTCATCAGAAGAATTTGTTTTTATAAGCTTACCTTCACTTAAAAATATGAAGTTATCACCTATTTCATTACCTTCCCAAGGATCATGAGTTACATATATAGCTGGTATATTAAATTTATTTAATATACTTTTAAAATACGGTATTAAAATTCGTTTCGAATATATATCTAAAGAGCTTGTAGGCTCATCTAAAATCATAAGCTCAGGTTTTATAGCTAAAGCTCTAAGCAATGAAGTTCTACTTTTATAACCTCCACTTAACTCACTAGGCTTTAGATCAAGATATTTTTCCATATCTAAAAATTCTACAGCTTCTTTTATTTCATCAGACATTTGAGATTTTTTCTTTAAACCATACATAATATTATCTCTTATATTCATATGAGCGAACAAATACGGCTGCTGTGGAACATACCCTATATTTCTTTTTTCTGGAGGAAGATTCGTTATATCCCTTTTTTTTAATATTATTTTTCCACTATCTACTTTTATTATTCCAGATATACTTTTTAACAAAGTAGACTTTCCTGTTCCATTAAGCCCGACTATAACATTAATTCCACTATCTAGTTCTATACTTATATCGTTTAGGACTATCTTGTTATTGTATGTTTTTCTTAACCCCTTTATCTCAAGCATTTTTCTTATTTCTCCCTTCGATAAAATTCATTAAAAATATCAATATCAATGAAAGTACTAATGAAAATATGCTGGCAGTTATAGCCAACTCTATCTCTCCTTCCTCAATCTTTGTGAAAACATAAGAAGATATGACTTGAGTTTTTCTAGGCATATTTCCTGCAAATATCATCAACACAGCAAATTCACTTATTGTTCTTGAAAATGATAATAAAAATGCAGAAACTAAAGATTTTTTTATATAAGGAATTACAATTTTAATATATACTTCTTGGGGTGAGTCTCCTAATGTTCTAGCTACATTTATAATATTTTCATCTATAAGATTTATTGATGTAGATATAGTTCTAGCTGCAAAAGGATAAGATACAAATACCATACCTATAATCAATGCTCCAAATGAAAAAGCAAGCCCTGTATTACTTATAAATCCAAATGTATTTCTTCCAAATGCCAACAGTAAAGCAAGCCCTGCTACAGTATGAGGTAATACTACAGGTAGTTCATTTATTACATTTATAAATCTATAGAAAAATGTATTTTTAAAAAACAAATGATAATACCCAAATCCCAAAGCAAAAACTATTGATATAATAGATGCTATAAGTCCTGCAAGTAAAGTATTTCTTATACTATATAAAAAATACTTATCCTTTAAAATACCTACTATTTCATTCATATCCATATTAATAATCAGCATAAATATTGGGAAAAGTATCAAAAAAAATATAAATGGTATAAAAAATATTTTTATATAATCTCTTTTCATCTATTTTATAAATTCCAATCCATATTTTTCAAATATATCATAATTACTCTCTAGATATAATAAGAAATCTTTAGATAATTCTTCATTTTCTTCACTTAAAAGACCTACCCCAAATACTATATTTCCTGAATATGAATTATCAATTTCATCGACTATAGTTAAATCATTCATAATAGCAGTACTTTTATATAATAGAGTTGCATCTACTTGATTTTCTTTTATAAGCATTGCCGAATTTGCAACATTAGATGGTCTAGCTTTAATATTTTCTTTTTCATTCAGCTTATCTAATATTCCTAAATTGCTAAGTGATGTTTCAGAATACACCCCTACTGGAGCATTTTTATCCGTTATGGCTAAAGTAACATCTTCCTTAATTATATCTTCTATTGACTTAATTTTATCTTTAGCATCTTCAGATACAACTAGTACTAGTTTTTCTTTAAAAATATTTTTCCCAATCTTTAATCTTTTATCTTCTTTATCAAGCTTATCTATATATTTGTAATTTGCTGAGAAAAATATATCACAGGGTTGTCCTGTATGTATTTGAGAGTAAAGGCTTCCTGATGCTCCATAACTTACATTTATTATTCCACCTTTTTCCTTTTGATACTTCTCAATAAGTTCATCCATAGGTTTTTTAAGCCCTGCATTAACCATAATATCTAATTTTTTTTCTACATTAGTTTGACTACAACCTATTACTGAAAATCCAAGTAACAAAACTAATATAAAAGAAAAAAACCTTTTATAATTCATTTTTTAATCTCCCCCTTTAAATTATAACTTCTACTTCTTCACCTTTTTTAATTATGGTTTTATCCTTGCTTATTTTTATAAATCCATCTATATTTAACATAACGCTTATAGCAGATGATTTAACATTAATTACTTTTACTTCATTTCCCTCTATTTTAGCTGGAGCATAAAATTCTCTATTATATTTATTTACACAATCTTCTTTAATTATATATTTAAATTTCAGCTCTTTATTGTGTATCCCATATATTTTATCTATAATTTTACATAAAATCAACTTGAATGAAACTGCTGACGATAGAGGATTTCCTGGAAGTCCTACTATATACTTATTATCTGACGTTTTAGCTACAAGAGTTGGTTTTCCTGGTTTTATAGCCACTCCATGAAACAACACATCTGATTGTTTTGCAACTATTTCAGGCGTATAATCCTTAGCTCCAACAGAGCTTGCTCCTGATAGTATCACTATGTCATTATCCTTTAAAGCATTTTGAACATATCTTTCAAATTCAATTTTATCATCTTTTGCTACTCCATAATGTTTAGAGTTACACCCAAGTATTTTGCAGTGTGCATCTAAATAATATCCATTTATATCTCTTATTTGTGGTATAGTACACTCATCATACGGAGATACTATCTCATCTCCTGTAGATATTATACCTATATTTATCTTTTTTTTAACCTTTATATTTGTTATTCCAACCCCTGCTAATACTGCTATATGATACGGTTTTATAATTTGACCTTTCTTAACTAAAATATCACCTAATTTTAAGTCTTCATCTTCAAAAGTTATATTATCCCAATCATTTAAAGTTGTGTTTATTCTTACACTATTTTCATATACATCACAATCTTCTACCATAACAACAGTATTTGCTCCTTTTGGAAGCATAGCGCCTGTAGTTATATATGCACATTCTCCTGATTTAATTTCAAATTCAGGGACTTTACCCATATTAACCTTTCCAATTATATTTAATTTTTCTAATTTATCTATATCCTCACTTATTACAGCATATCCATCAAACATAGATTTTTTAAATCCAGGAAGGTTTTTGTCTGAATAAATATTTTCTGCTGCTACTCTATCTAGAGATTCTTCTAAACTTACGTACTCAATATTTCCTTCTTTCACACAAGCCAATCTATTGTATGCTTCTTCTAGACTAATTAAATTCCACATATCATCATCCCCTAAGTTTATATTCTCTTATTTTACATCCTTTTTATGATTTAAAGTTCCACCTTTTTTTATTAACTGTATTTGAGTCATTATATTAAGAGCTATTTCAGCTGGAGAATTACCATTAACATCTAGCCCAATAGGTGCATATACTCTTTGAATAAGTTCTTCATCAACACCATCTTGTCTTAAATTATCATATATATATTTAACTTTTTTCTTGCTTCCAATCATCCCAATATATCCTGCGTTTTTATCTATAACAGCTCTTAATGCTTCTTCATCACACTCATGCCCTCTGGTAACTATAACTACATATGTATTTTGATTTATATCATAGTTTTTAAGCCCTTCATATATATTACCACATATCAGCTCTTGTGCTTTAGGAAATCTGTCCTTATTTGCAAATTCTTCTCTATCATCTACAATAACAGTATATAAACCTAAAATTTTTGATATTTCATAAAGTTTTAATCCTATATGACCTCCACCAGCTATAATAATTTTTTCCTTAGGTCTAAAAATCTTTATGAATATCTCTGCTTTTCCTCCGCATTGAGCACCTAAGCCTCCACCTTCAGCTAAGCTATATGTATATAAATTATTTGCATATGTTTTAAGTGATTTTTTACATTCTTTTATAACTTCATTTTCCAAAACACCTCCACCTACCGTTCCAGATATACTTCCATCTTCAAATACAAGTAATACACTTCCTTCTTTTGCAGGTATAGATCCACTCGTCTTTGTTATTAAAGCCATTGCTACTGTTTTATTATTTTTTATTTCCTTAGAAATAAAATCAAATATAATATCATCCATTACAATTCACCTCCCAAAACTCTGTTTTTCATATGCATTATAGCTTCTACTACTCCACCACCTACTGCTCTTGCTTTATCCGATATAATACTGCAATGCTCAATATTGCCTCTTGGATCAACATCTGCTATTTTAAGACCTTTATAAACATTAGTATTATTCTCTATCATTCCTCTTACAATGCCTGAAATTACAGTTTTAACAGGCTCATTATCTACATAACATAAAATATCTCCTTTATTTACCATATTTCCTATATCTTCTTTTATAGTTAAAACTCCATCGCAAGGAGATTTAATAACCCTTTCAATTGTATATCCTATTATATTTCCAGGTATTCCAGTATTTTCTTGAGCCTTTCCACTATGTATTACTTGGCCTAAAGCCTGTCCTCTATTAGTTTCTACAACTAAGTCAACATCAACTCCTGCTTCAAATCCAGGGCCAATGCCTATTGTTATTGGTGCCATATCTATATAGGTCCCTGTGTTTTTTTTCGCAAGTATAGCATCTACTAATGCTAACGGCTTTATATGATTCAATATATCGCAGTTTTCATCAATTATTAGAGGAATCTCATCATTTTCCCATACTCTATATATTTCATCATACTTTTTTATATATCGTGCCACAACATTCTCTATTTCTTTTTTTAATGTATTTATACAATCTGCAAAAGATACACTTCTTCTTATAGCCAATGGCTTTTCTATTTCAAGCATTATAACTTTAAATCCACATCTATGCAGCCTATGCGCTATTCCACTTGCTATATCTCCACCACTTCTTATTATAACTACATCATTCATAATAATCATCCTTTATTTGTCTTAATTCGTCTAAAGTATCTATATCTTTTCCCACTATAGCTTCTTCAAAGTTCACAAAATGCACTTTTTCTAGATTTTTATTTATAACTTTTTTACCACCTGTGTCTCCACTTATATTTAGTAAGCATTCCTTTAAGCACGTCGGAAATATCACAGGACTTCCGTTTACTCCCAAGTACCTTGGAACGATTATTTTCGTTGAGTTATTATTTCTAAATTCATCAATCAATCTGTTTATATGTTCAGATTTCAAAAACGGTTGATCTCCCATTAAAAACATAAATCCATTACAATCTTGTTCATTTGCCAATATACCTTTTTTTAATGAACTGCTTTGACCTTTATTAGCATCTATATTATGTACACTCTTAATATTGTATTTATCAGCAATTGCCCTGATATAATAATTTCTATATACTATTATCAATTCTTTAAAGTTTGAGTTTTTAGCTTGTTTTATAATCTTTTCTATAATCTTTTCTCCATCTATTTCTTGAATTAGTTTATCTTTACCAAACCTCCTTGAGAATCCAGAGGCTAGTATTATTCCACATATCACGCTATCAACTCCCAATTATATAATGTTTTTGTTATAACACTTATTAAGTGTTATAACTTTTTTACATTTCCTGAATTTCAAAAAATTCTTTTTTTATTTCTTACAAAATTTAAAGTAGCATTTTCATTTATAATATCATACTTTGAAATCTTAAATAAGGTGGAGGTTTTTCCACCTCCACCTACTATGCTTATCATATTGCATTTTAAGTTTTCTATTTCTAAAAAATCTATTAACTTTATATTATTCTATTTTTTATAAGCAGTGTTTTCTAATGGCAACTTAGTTCTAAACTTACCATCTAATTTATAATAAGCCCCTTGTACAGCTGGTGCTGTTGGTATTACAACTATCTCTCCTACTCCTTTTGCTCCATAAGCAAGATTTTCTCTGCTATTTTCTATAACTATTGGTTGTATTTTTGGAACCTTTGGCGCTCTAAATAATCCAAGTGTTCCAAATTTAGCCTTAGGAATACTATTTTCAAGTGGATAATCTTCCGTAAGAGCATATCCAAGTCCCATTACTACTCCACCCTCTATTTGTCCTTCTACATTCTTAGGATTTATAGCCTTTCCTACATCATGAGCTGCTAAAACCTTAGTAATAATTCCTTTTTCATCTAAAATAATAACTTGAGTTGCATATCCATAGGCTATATGGCTCTTTGGATTTTGTTTATTTGATCCCATAGGATCTGTTATCCCTGAATATTCAGCATAAAAATCTTCTCCATTAAGTTCATCAAGAGATTTAGTACTTAGTGCTATTTTAAGCTTTTTAGATGCTAATTTGGTAGCCTCTCCAGTAAATACCGTTTGTCTTGAAGCTGTAGTTGTACCTGAATTTGGAGTCTTAGCTGTATCAGGAGAATCTACTATTATTATATCAGGTGTTAGATTAGTCGTTTCACATACTATTTGAGTAGTAACCGTCCCCATACCTTGGCCTATACAAGCAGCACTAGTTCTTATATGGACCTTGCCATTTATTACACTTAGTCTACATCTTCCGATATCAGGAAGTCCGACTCCTATACCGCTGTTTTTGAATGCACAAGATACTCCTACATATTTATGCTTATCGTATTCTTCTTTAACTGCCTCTAAAGTTTCTCTAAGAGCTGTTGTCTCATCAGCTATTTGTCCATTTGGAAGGACTTGACCCGGAAGTATAGCATTTCTATATCTTATATCCCATGGCGATATCCCAACCATTTCAGCCAATAGATTTAGATTACACTCTGTTGCAAATGCAGACTGAGTAACTCCAAACCCTCTAAATGCTCCTGCTGGAGGATTATTCGTATACACAGCAGTTCCCTCTACATGTGAATTTTGATAGTTATATGGTCCTGCTGCATGAGTACAAAGCCTTTGTAAAACTGGTCCCCCTAAAGATGCATAAGCTCCAGTATCAGCTATTATAGTAGCTTTCATAGCTGTCAAATACCCATTCTCATCACAAGCTGTAGTAAACTCCATCTCTGCTGCATGTCTCTTTGGATGTATGTTTATACTTTCTTGTCTTGTTAGAGTTACTTTAACAGGTTTTTTAGTTAAATATGCAAGTAATGCAGCATGATGTTGAACACTCATATCTTCTTTTCCACCAAATCCACCACCAACATATTTACTTATAACTCTTACCTTGTCTGGTTCAAGTCCTAAAAGATCTGAAATCTCGTGTTGCTCATCATATATGCCTTGAGCTCCTGTATATATTATAACTCCGTCCCCATCAGGCATAGATAAAGCACTTTCAGGCTCTAAGAATGCATGCTCTGTAAAAGGTGTAGAATATTTCTTAGTTACAATATATTTCGAATTAGCAATAATTTCATCAACATTTCCTCTTGATAAAACTTCTTTCTTTAATATATTTCCATTTGCATGAATTTTTGGAGCATCCTCTTTCATAGCCATTTCAGGGCTTGTCATAGGCGTCAACTCTTCATACTCAACTTCAATTAACTCAAGAGCTTCTTTTAAGACTTTTTTAGAAGTAGCAGCAACTAAGGCAATAGAATCTCCTATATATCTTGTTTCTTCTCCTTTAGCTATTAACGCAGGCCAATCTTGTATTATATGTCCTATGTATCGTTTTCCAGGTATATCATTTGCTAAAACAACACGTTCAACTCCTGGATGATTTGCAGCTTTTGAAATGTCTATACTTTTAACTAATGCTCTAGGATATTTTGTTCTAAGAGCTGACCCGTAAAGCATTTCATCTACATATAGGTCTCCTACATATTCACCAGTTCCTAAAACCTTATCCTTAGCATCTACTCTATGCATATTTTGACCAATTAACCCCTTACACTCAACTTTAGGCACCTCTATATCTTCTCTAAGAATTTTTGCTACCATCAATATAGCTTCTTCTATTTTTACATATCCTGTGCATCTACATATATTTCCATTGAGTGCTTTTTTTAATTCTTCTCTTGTGGGATTTAAATTTTTATCTAAAAGTCCTTTAGCACTTATAACCATTCCTGGAATACAAAATCCGCATTGAACAGCTCCAGCTTCTGAAAATGCCCAAGCATATACATCTTTTTCTCTTTCAGAAAGTCCTTCTACTGTTACAATTTTCTTCCCTTGCACTTTGGAAGTTTTTAGAACACAAGCTTTCATAGCTCTTCCATCTACTAGAATCATACAAGTTCCGCAAGCACCCTCTGAACAACCATCTTTTACAGATATAAGTCTCAAGTCATCTCTTAAAAAGTCTAGCAGTTTTTTATCTTCACCTGCCTCTATTTGCTTCGAGTTAACTATAAATCTATACATTATGACTTCCCCCATTTGTATATTATTTTCTATAGATATATTTTCCACAAGGAGACTTATCGCAAATTAAGAATTCTTTAACAACTCTATTTCCTCTTAAGAATACATCCCTCACTCTTCCCATTTGAACAAAACCTTCATATGGAGTGTAATCCACATTTTGAATTTGATCTTTAGCACTTATTTTACCTTTATAATTAGGATTGAATATAACTATATCAGCGTCACTTCCAATTGAGATAGTTCCCTTTTGGGGATAAATACCAAATAGTTTTGCAGGTTTAGTAGATATTGCATCTATCATCTGATTTAAAGTTATTCTTTCTTTTAATACTCCATTAGTGTACATAAGTACCAATCTATGCTCTACTCCTGGAGAACCATTAGGTATTTTGCTAAAATCATTTCTGCCTAACTCTTTTTGTCCTTTATAGTTAAAAGAACAATGATCAGTTGCAACTGTATCTATATCCTTGTTTTTTATACCATTCCACAAATACTCTTGATCTTCTTTCTTTCTAAGAGGAGGTGACATTACATATTTAGCTGCCTGAAAATCATCTTCCTTATCCATTTCATAACAACTCTCATCCAAAAGAAGATATTGAGGACATGTTTCTACATATATCTTTACTCCATTTTTTCTTTCTTTTGTTACAATCTCAAGAGCACGTTTTGTGCTTAAATGAACTATATATATAGGGGCATCTGCCATTTTAGCTAATTTAATAATCCTGTAAACTGCTTCAGCTTCTGCATCATCTGGTCTTGTAATAGCATGATATTTAGGAGAAACTTCATTATTATTCTTAGCTTTATTAACTAAAAAATCTATTATATCTCCATTTTCACAGTGAAAACTCATTAAAGCTCCTATTTCTTTGCTTTTGTTTAATGCATTAAGTATTTCTGAATCATTAACTTGAAGTACATTCTTGTATGCCATATACATCTTATAAGATGTAACTCCTAAATCCTTCATTTCTTCCATTTCACTAGATACATTTTCATTCCAATCTGTTATTGCCATATGAAATCCATAATCACAATAACACTTTTGATCTGCTTTTTTATGCCAATTATTAAGACCCTCTTTTAGCGTTTCTCCTTTACTTTGAGTTGCAAAGTCTATTATAGTTGTAGTTCCTCCGATTAAAGCCGCCTTGCTTCCACTTTCGAAGTCATCTGCTGTAACAGTAGATCCTACATCTAAATCAAAATGTGTATGAGGGTCTATTGCTCCCGGAAGAAGGTAGCAGCCTTGAGCTGTAACTACCTCATCACCTTCTATTTCTATATTACTTCCTATAGAGACTATTTTTTCATTTTCTATTCTCAAATCGGCATAATATGAATCAGTATCAGTTATAATTTTTCCACCTTTTATAACTACACCCATTAAAAAAATCTCCTTTTTATTTGAATGATATTCCAAGAGCTCCCTTAGGACACTTAGATACACAAAGCCCACATCCAAAACATTTTTCTTTATCTATTACTAATTTATCTTCAATAGTTATAGCTTCGTAAGGACATAGCTTCTTACATATCCCACAAGATATACACTTGTTGTTGTCTACATAAGCTGGTATAGAGTGTGTTCTAAAATTTCTATCAGCCATTTTTTTATGAGTAAGTCCTTTTATTTGAGCTACATCATCGTATCCGTGCTCATCTAGGAAATCATTTAACTCTTTAGCTATCTTTCCGTATATTCCAGGTCCTTTAAGTATAGCTTCTGTACACACTTGAACAGCTGATGCTCCTGCCATTATCATTTCTGCTGCATCAAGTCCATTTGTTACTCCTCCAACTCCTATTATAGGAATGTCCACCACTTGTGCTACATCATATATGCATCTTACTGCTATTGGCTTTATAGCAGCTCCTGAAAGCCATCCGTATCCTTTTTGACTTCCCATTATAGGGTATCCTGTTTTCACATCTATTCCCATGCACGGTCCATACGAGTTCATCATTAAAAGTCCGTCTGCTCCTGCTTCTTCAACTGCTTTTGCAATTTTTTGAATATCTGTATGAGGACTCATCTTCATGAATACAGGTACATCTAAAGCCTCTTTTGCAGCATTTAATGCTCTTATTATAGGTGTCACATCTGTTCCAACATAATGAGTTGAAAGTTCAACTGCATCTGCAAATGGTTTTACAAGTGGAGCAACTTCTCTTATTTGTTCTTCTGTATACCCCATACTTATAATCATTGGTGCTCCCGCTTCTTTAGCTATCTTGTACTCTTTTTCTACCCATTGTTCTTTTGAAAGTTCTGACCAAAGCTCTGTATTTAAGAATCCACCTTTTATTTCTGCCATACATGGACGAGGAACATCTGCTGGTAATAACGATATAGTTTTTGTAACTACAGCTCCTGCTCCACCCTCTATAGATTTTTTACACATCTCTCCATCTTTAACATTTGGGCCTGCCGCAGGCATAATAGGATTTGTAAGTTTCATTCCACAAAGATCAATATTTATTTTAGCCATTATAATTACCTCCATAAGATTATATAAATTATTTTTTATAAAAATTTTAATGAATTAACTTATTCAAAAATTTCAAATCATGCTTCCAATCGCTCTTTTTTTTCTTTTTTACCACTACCATTAAAGAAAACATTTAAAACTATTGCACATAAACTTCCCGTAGTTATCCCACTGTGAAATAAAGTATTCACCCAATTTGGAAATGCATGATAAAAAGTTGGTACAGCAACTGGAATCATGGCAAGACCGATACTTACTGCGACTATGATACCATTTTTATTTCCATCAAATTCAACGCTACCGAGACTTTTTATACCACCAGAAGCTACCATTCCAAACATAGCAAATCCTGCCCCACCCAAAACTGGATACGGTATTGATGCAAATAATGCAGCAACTTTAGGGAATACACCAAGTAAAAACAATATACCACCAGATGTTGCAACAACGTATCTACTCTTTATTCCTGTTAAGTTCACAAGCCCTACATTTTGAGCAAATGCTGTATGAGGGAAAGTATTAAATACTGACGCAATCATCGTTGCAAATCCATCTGTTCTAAGACCTCTTGCTAAGTTTTTGTCATCTAAAGGCTTTCCTACCATCTCGTGAATAGCTATTATATTTCCTGTTGCCTCAGTCATTATAACTAATGTTACAAGTAATAAAGAGATTATTGCTGTTATATCAAACCTTGGCATTCCAAAGTGAAAAGGCGTATTAAAGCTTATAAAATTAGATGTTGCTACCGTACTAAAATCAGACATTCCTATCATAGATGCTATTATCGTTCCAAATACTATACCTAAAAGTATGGATACACTTCCCCATATACCTTTTAAGTATTTATTCATTACTAAAATCATAACAAGAACTCCAAATGCCATTAAGACATTTTCAGGACTTCCAAAATCAGGAGAAGACATATTATTTCCTGCTGACCATCTAACTGCTACTGGTAGAAGAGATATACCTATTATAGTTATCACTGTTCCAGTAACTACTTTTGGGAAAAATCTTAATAATTTACTGAAAAATGGTGCCATAGAAAAACTAAATATACCTGCAATAAGTACTGATCCAAATATTGTGCACATTGCAACATGTGGATTCGAATTATAATTTCCTGCAATTGCAACCATAGCCGACACTGTTGCAAAACTGGTTCCTTCTACCATAGGTATCTTAGCCCCTATGAAGTTCCCCACACCTAATGATTGAATCAAAGTTGCAATACCGGCTACAAATAGATCTGCATTTATAAGAAATATTATTTCCTCTTGAGATAACCCTGCCGCATTTCCTACTATAATTGGAACTGCTATAGCACCTGCACACATTGCAAGTACGTGCTGTAGTGCAAGTATTATTGTCTGTCCTATAGGAAGTATCTCGTCTACAGGCATAATGTTTTTGTTTGTCTTGTTATCCATTTCATTTCCCCCTCTAGAAAATTTATTAGATTTTATTCCAAAGATCCCTTGCTAACTCTTGAGATTTTGAGTATATTTCATCTTCATCTATTCCCAATATGATTCTATCTTTCATAACTACTTTTCCATTTATTATTGTAGTATCAACGCTTCTTCCTGACATTCCAAATAATATATGGCTGTTATAGTTATTTGCATTCATAGGAGTATGAGCTTTATAGTCAACTATTATAACGTCTGCATATGCTCCTTTTTCTATTATTCCAACACTTTTTTCAAAGAACTTTGATGATATTTCTCTATTGTTGTCAAATAACATTTGTGGTATTTCTGCGTAAGCCACACTTGGATTACATATATTGTGCTTATGAATTATGTTTCCAACTTTCATAGATTCGAACATGTCACTTGTATATCCATCAGTTCCCAGTCCTAATCGTACTCCCCTTTTCATAATTTCAAGTACAGGTGAGCATCCAACTGCATTTCCCATATTTGATTCCGGATTATGAACAACACTTGTATTTGTTTCCTTTAACATATCTATTTCTGCATTATTTACATGAATGCAGTGAACTGCAATTGTTTTCTCTCCAAGCATTCCAAAATCCATATATCTTTGAACTACTCTTTTATTGTATTTCTTTAACGAATCATATAAATCATCTATTCCTTCAGCTGTATGTACATGGAAGCCTGTATTTAAGTTAGAAGCCTTTTGTGTAGCTTTCTTTAATGTATCATCAGAAAGAGTAAATGAAGCATGAAGTCCAAACATTCCCTTTAACATATCATCATTAATTTGATTAGTATGTGTTACAAAATTAACATTTTCCTCTATAGTTTCATCTCTTATGTCCATTCCATCTCTATCTGTTATTTCATAACACAGACAACTTCTTACTCCTAATTTTTTAGACACTTCTCCTATAGTAAATAAGCTGTCTCTTACTGCTCCTTGACTCGCGTGATGATCAAACACAGTAGTTGTTCCATTTTTTATACAATCTATATATGTAGATATAGCGCTATATCTAACATCATCAAGTGTAAGTTTTTTATCTATCTTCCACCATAAATTATTAAGTATTTCTATAAAATTTTGAGAAGGTTCTCCTTTAAGAGCCATTCCTCTTGCAAAAGAACTATATATATGCATATGAGTATTTACCATACCAGGCATTATCACCTTGCCTTTTGCATCTATAAACTCAGCATCCTTATATATTGCTTTTAATTCATTGGTATTTCCGAAATCCACAATAATGTTTTTCTCAATTACCACACATCCATTTTCGATATATGGTATAGAACTGTTGTGAGTAATTACTTTTCCGTTACCTACTAAAAGCATCACTTATCCCCCTCTTATCCTCTTATAACTTTTCCAGCTAATACTTTCTTATATTCTCCAGAATCTACAACTACGTTACCGTTTATTAAAACATACTCAATGCCTACTGGATATTGAATAGGATCAACATACGTTGCAGTATCTTTAACTGTCTCAGGGTTGAATATAACTATATCTGCATACTTTCCTTCTTGTAAAAGCCCTCTATCTTTAATTTTGAAAGCATGCGCAGGTTTGTTTGTCATCTTGTATATAGCATCTTCTAACGACAGAGCCTTTTCTTCTCTTACATACTTTCCTAAAATTCTTGGAAAAGATCCATATGCTCTAGGATGAGGCTTACCTGATAAAAGTCCATCTGTACAAACATTTTGCTCAGGTCTAGTTAAAAACTTGATTACATGTTCGTCAAGACCATAAAAGTCTACCATTCCAACGGCATTTTCCTCTTGATACAATAAATCAAAAGTAGCTTCGAATGCATCTTTTCCTCTTATTTCTCCTATTTGAGTAAGGCTTTTACCTATTAAATCTTCATTTTCTTTGCTCTTAACACTAGTTACAAATATATTATCCATACCAGCAAAGTCTACAAAATTATCCCATCCCGGTATTCCATTTTTCATGTCCTCAACCATTTTAGCTCTAAGGTCTTTATCTGCTAATCTCTCTATTAACTTATCCGTTCCTCCATCATGTGCCCAAGGAGGCAGAATTACTCCAAGCATAGTACTTCCTGCAACATATGGATACTGATCAAAAGATACTGTTATCCCCTCATCTTGTGCCTTATCTAAAAGCTTTAAAACATCATCTATGTACTTCCAATTTTTCTTTCCACATACCTTAAAGTGTGAAAAATGAACTTTAACACCTGATTTTTTACCTATTTCTATTACTTCCTTCATAGAATCTAAAATAGTATCAGCTTCACTCCTTTGATGTATTACGAACGCTCCATCAAATTCAGCTACAACCTTACACATTTCAACTAATTCTTCTGTTAAAGAATAAGCACATGGTATGTATATAAGACCTGTTGAAAGACCTAAAGCTCCAGCTTCCATCTCTCTTCTTGTTATTTCACACATTTTTTGGATTTCTTCTTTAGTAGCAGGTCTGTTTTCAAGTCCCATAGCTTCCATTCGAACATTACCATGAGGAACTAAATACGTTTGATTTAATCCAACTCCTTGTTTTTCCATAATTTTCAGATAATTATCCGTGGTTTCATATTCCCAATCTATATCATCAGAGTCTCCATCGAGTCCAGCTATATTCTTTCTCCAAGTGCTTATGAATTTTTTAGGAAGTGGTGCCATAGATATTCCATCTTGACCTAATACTTCTGTCGTAATTCCCTGACGTATTTTGATTTCATTATATGGATTTACTAAAGTTATAAGATCTGAATGGCTATGAGTATCTATAAATCCTGGACTTACAATCATTCCATCTACATCTAAGACTTTATCAAAATCACCGTGTATATTTTTTTCTATTTTAGATATTTTATCTCCTTGTACAAGAATATCTGCTTTAAATCCCTTTTCTCCTGTACCATCTACAACTAAACCATTCTTAATTAATATTCCCATTATAGTCACCTTCTTATATATTCATATTTTTCCCGCAAGCTCAGAGCTTGTATTTTGAATTGTTAATTCAAAAACAAACTCTTAATGCTTGTGGATTTATTCCTCTTATAAATATAAAGATTTTAATATTCCGTAGTACCCTAATGCACCATTGAATAATTGTTCTTCTTCTATATATTCATCTATTGTGTGAGCAAGATTTTCTTGAGATGGTCCAAATCCTATAGTCTTGATTCCTTTTTCCCCTGCATAGTGACTACCATTTGTACAGAAAGAGTATTGAGTAACTTCAGGTTCAAGTCCTACTTCTTTTAACCCTTTGTATGCTATTTGAACAAACTCATCTTCTTCTTCATATAACCAACCTGGGAAGAATCTCTCTCCTTCAATTGTCTCTCCTGTATAACATTTTTCTACTCCTATAGCATAAGAAACTTTAACATTTAATTCTGAATCTTCTTTTCTCATTTCTTCTAATAAATCTTCAATCGGCTTAAGTACAGATTCTTTTGTTTCTCCAACTAAAAGTCTTCTATCAAAAGTAGCCTTACAGTAGTCTGGAACTACTGAAGCTCCTGGATATGGAGAAGATTTAATATCAGTTAAAACTAATATTCCATCTCCTAATACCGGATGATTTATTGGCTTCAAACTTTGTACTTTATCTATAACTTTTGACATTTTATAAACTGCATTTATACCTTTTTCTGGGTTAGCTGAGTGAGCAGGTTTTCCAAAAGTTTCTATAACTATTTCTCCGCGTCCACGTTGACCTATCTTCAGGTTAAGTCTTGAAGCTTCACCTATTACTACATAATCAGGCTTTATATTATCACTTATTTTTCTAGCTGAAACGCCTTCAAATATTTCTTCATGTACTACTCCTGCAACATAAAGATCTCCAGCAAACTCTTTCTTCATATCCTTTGCAAAGTATGAACAAGCTGCTAACATAGCACTTACAGCACCCTTCATATCAGAAGCTCCACGACCATAAATTTTTCCATCTACTATTTCCCCACCAAAAGGCGCTTGAGTCCATTTCGAATCATCTGGTACTGGAACAGTATCTATATGTCCATCAAATAATATTTTCTTTCCTGGTTTATTTCCTTTAATATGGCATATAACATTACCATACTCGTCTACTATACAATCATCAAATCCTAATTCTTTAGACCAACCTTTTATAGCTTCAACTACTTTACTCTCTTCTCCAGAGTAACTTTGTTGACGAAGTAAATTTTGACAAATTTTTGTAAGTTCTTCTTTTCTTTGTTGATTCATTATTTCCATTTTTAAAATCCCCTTTCAATATAACTTCTATATATTATACGCTTTGATGCTCTCCACCCCATACAATACTTCTGTACTTATCAGGATCTGTATCTCCTTCTGTACTGAATAAAAGTACTCTTGAGTTTTCATCTAACTTAAGTTGCTCTTTTAAATCTTTCATATCTTCTCTTGTCATTATTGCATGTATTAAACCTGCTGAAACTGCACCTGACTCTCCAGATACTACTTTTTCATCTCCTCTAAGTGGGTTCCCTAATACTCTCATTCCATTAGCAGCAACCCAATCAGGACAAGATACGAACATCGAAGTATAAGATCTTAAAACTTCCCATCCTATAGTATTAGGCTCTCCACAAGCAAGACCAGCCATAATTGTTTGCATATCTCCACCCACAAATCTTGGCTCCCCATCTCCTGCTAAAGCAGATTTGTATAAACAATCAGCTAAATCTGATTCTACAACAACTGTAATCGGGCAATCTTCTTTATATACTGATGCAAAATATCCTTGAACTGCTCCTGCTAAAGATCCAACTCCCGCTTGAACAAATACATGTGTTGGTCTTCCAACTCCATATTCTTTAAGCTGTTCAGAAGCTTCAAGCGCCATTGTTCCATATCCTTGCATAATCCAAGTAGGTATTTCTTCATATCCTTCCCAAGCTGTATCTTGAACTACTAACCATCCATTTTTATCTGCATTTTCAGATGCAAGACGTACAGCATCATCATAGTTCATATCAGTTATACTAGCTTCAGCACCTTCTTTTCTTATGTTTTCAAGTCTAGTTAAAGAAGATCCTTTTGGCATATATACTACTGATTTTTGCTTAAGTTGATTTGCAGTCCAAGCTACTCCTCTACCGTGGTTACCATCAGTAGCTGTTACATAAGTTATCTCTCCTAATTCTTTTCTTGTTTCTTCATCAGTTAACTTTTCAAAGCTAAGCTCTGATATATCTTTGTCGAGCTTACCAGCAAGATATTTACCCATTGCAAAAGATCCCCCAAGTACCTTAAATGCATTAAGTCCAAATCTATAAGATTCATCCTTTACGTATATTCCACCTAAATTCAAATTTTTAGCTAAACTATCTAATTTAACTAAAGGTGTCTTTGTATATTGAGGAAAACTTTCGTGAAAGTTTTTAGACTTTCTTATTTCTTCATCACATAAAAAATCAAGAGATCTTTTTTGATCTAGCATACTATTTTTAATATATTTTATTTTTTGATCCATACCATTACCTCCATGTTAAATTTTTATTTTTTACACCAATATATATAAGCAATTCTTATGCCAAGAAAACATTTTCCTCGGGTGTTTTTCATATTAAAATACTGAAACATTGAATTTTACAGTATCTTAGCAAAATAAAAAAGAATAAAAAAAAATAAAAGCCTATTTTTGTAAGTATTTTTTTAACAAAAATAGGCTTTTATTTTTTCATTTTGAAAAAAAATTTTCATTTTGGAAATTTCATATGCTTAAGGTTATTTTTCTACATTTTTAGCCACTTTTCAACTGTTTTGTATATATTTTTTTAATTTCATTTTGGAAATTATTACTTATTTTTCCTTCAATTTTCTATATAATGTAGTCATACCTATTCCAAGCTTCTTTGCAACTAATTCTTTTCCCCTAGTATCATCTCCATATTTTTTCAAAGCTTTAAGTATATATTTTTTCTCAATTTCCTTTAAAGAAAGTATTTTTTCATTTGATATTTCCTTCATGTCAATCTCGTCTTGAGGTTCTTCTATATATTTAGGTAGCATCTGTGGCATTATAATTTTATTTTCCTCTGCCATATTCATCATAAATTCAACTACGTTTTCAAGTTCTCTTACATTTCCAGGCCAACTATAATTTTTTAGAAGTTTTTTAGCCTTATAATCTACACTCTCGACCTGTTTTGAAAATAATTTATTGAATTTATTTATAATATTCATCATAATAATTTCAATATCGTCATCTCTTTCTCTAAGAGAAGGAATTTCTAACGGTATTATATTTAATCTATAATATAAATCTTCTCTAAATGTTTTTTCTTCTATTAACTTCTTTAAATCTTTATTAGTAGCGGCTATTACTCTAATGTCTAACTCTATAAGATGATTAGATCCTATTCTTACAAGCGTCCTCTCTTGTAATATCCTCAGTATTTTCACTTGAAGAAATAGAGGCATATCCCCTATTTCATCTAAAAATATAGTTCCTTTATTTGCAAGTTCAAATTTACCTATTTTCCCGTTAGGATCTGCTCCTGTAAACGCTCCCCTTATATATCCAAACAATTCACTTTCTAATAAATTATCGGGGATAGCACCACAGTTTATTGCCACAAATGGTTTATCCCATCTATTACTTTCAGAATGAACAGCTCTTGCTATAAGTTCTTTACCCGTCCCACTCTCACCTGTAATAAGTACAGTTGAACTAGAATTAGATATTTTTTTTATTTTTTCCTTTATCTTCATTATAGAAGTTGAATTACCTAGTATATTATCTATGTTTATTAAGTTAGGAGCTACCTGAAATTTATTTTTAGAATTATTAGCCTTCTTTATCTGACTAAATATTAGTATTTTATCACATGATTGTATATCCGGAAATACAGGTATTAATTTGCCTATAAGATATATACTTTTATCCTTTACAGTTAATTTATATTCTTCTTCACCTGATATATTTTCTTTTATAACAGAAAGTTTGACTTTTACATTATCATATTGATTTAGTTTCAACTCATCTATAGCACTTGAATTCATATCAGTTATAATATCATCTTTATTTAATACTATGACTCCCTTATCAACACTATCTATTATCTGATTCAATAGATTTATCATCGATTGCTTTTTTTCATGTTCTGAATCTTCGTAGGCCTTCATACTTATGAATTCACTTATTCTATCTAAAAATTCTAAATACGAACTTAAATTTTCACTTAAAAGTTGTTTTTGCTTTTCGTTATAACAAACAAGACCTATTACTCCTATTATTTCTTCATTCAGTTTTATAGGTTTACATATTAACATTGTCTCTATGCAACTTAATTTATCTCTACATTCTTGGCAAAATTCATGTTTTTTAGGGTCTTTTATTATATATGATTCACTGGTTTGTAATACATGTTTGTATATAGAACCCTCATTAGACATGTCTTGGTTTATTTTATCTTTATATATACCAGTCCCAGCTATTCTATACAAATTATTGTCAACTATCTCAACATCTACATTTATAATAGTAGATATTGCATTAGCATATTTGATTACTGTGTCTTGAATTTTTTTAAGTTCAGTGTCTTGCATAGCTTCCTCCCTTTTGTAAAATCATTATAATTATTCATTTTATATTGAGAGAACAAGATTTACAAGAAAAAAAGCCATGGCACTTTAAAATGTACCCTTTGTCAAGGACATTATAAAAAAAGACTATGCAGCAGATAGAAGATGATTTCTGAATGATACAGGAGTCATCTTCTTTAAATTCCATTGATATCTATAATTATTATAATAATC
>NZ_BDQY01000035.1 GCF_002724055.1 Tepidibacter mesophilus
TAATTCTCTTAATATCTCACTTTTATTTAACATAAAAAGTGTGCACCTTCCTTTCAAGTAATAATTATATTATATCTCACATTATCACCATTTTTTTGGAAGTTTACACACTTTAAATTATATATCCATAGATGAAGCTGAAAAAATTATTTTCGGTAAGGCTGGTATAACTAATATGTTTACCGCAGATATAATAGTTATAGAAAATGGAAAACGCAAGAAGTATTCTATAAAAGATAAGAAAGAAAATGTTATGAACTGTGAAGATTTTTATAGAAAAGATTATAAAAATTTAGATAATGAATATTTTCTTGAATGGATTTAGAGACAAGTATAGTTATTGTTTTGTATATGTAAGACATTAAAATTATACAATTTCCATAAGCATACATTTAGTAAGAATATTTTTGTTTTTTAAAATTAGAATTCTAAACTTTAAATAATTATAAAGCCCCCTCTAATACAAAGTGAATACACAAGTTTTTCTTATTATTTAATTTTAAAGTTTTCAAGGTGAAATTGATTTTAAAATCTGTTAAGAAATTTTGACTGTTTGAGCGATAGCGAGTTTCAAAATTTTAAGATTTTAAAATCAATGAGCCTATGAAAAGTAAAAATTAAATAAGGAAAAACGTTGTATTCATTTGTGTTAGAGGGGATAAGGAACAAAAATAAAGATAATAGAATGATTTTTCTGTTTTTTAAAGCTAAACAAAAACCTCATTTCTTAACGGTAAGGCACTCATCTAATTTAATTGGATTTACTGTATATTAAGTTTAATTGGATATATATTTGGGGTATTTACGGTATCAATGAAAAATAAATACATAAGATTATACTGATTTAGCAAAATGATTTTCGCACAAGAGAGGATAAAATATCAGAATGATATAAAAAAGTATTGACTTATGTATAAAAATATAGTATTATTTATGTGTAAATACGTAGGACAAGTAATATTTAATAATTTTATAATGTTGGGGATTCGCCAAGTCGGTAAGGCTCAGGATTTTGATTCCTGCATGCGTTGGTTCGAGTCCAGCATCCCCAGCCAATTAAAAACCTCAAGATTTATGTTCTTGAGGTTTTTGTTATATATAATAAAAAATGTATGATTTAAAATATAAGGGAGATTAAATTATGAAGATAATAATACAAATAATTATATGTTTAATGTTGACTTTATTAATAGGGTGTAGTTCGGTTAATAATATAATCGAAGAGAACCTAGAAAAAATGGAACCTGTTAATAAAAATTCTGTCTACACAAACTTAGATGAAGCTGAAGATGATATAAAGTTTGCAATAGAAAATTTAAATAATGAAGTGAATTTCACTTATAAAGGGGACAGTTCTAATATAATACAAAAAGTCAGTGAATTAGTAAAAAAACTGCTTGATGAAAATGGAGAATATACATTATTAGTGAGTAATTATGAAACTAATACAACCACTTATCTTTATAAATCAACAGTAAAAATAACATTTCAATACAATTTGACAAAAGAAGAATATTCTAAAGTACAAGATAAAGTAGATTCAATTATATCTAAGATAACCGATTCTACTATGTCTGATTTTGAGAAAGAAAAAGCTATAAATGACTGGATTGTAACAAATATAGAGTATGATAAAAGTAATGAAAAAATAAATGCATATACAGCTTTATTTGAAGGAGAGACTGTTTGTTCAGGGTATTCTCATTTAGCAAAGTTAATGTTAGATAAAGTTGGTATAGAAAATAAATTAGTAACTGGAGGCAATCATGCATGGAACATGGTTTTTATAGAAGGAAAATGGTATCACTTAGATACAACTTGGAATGATCCTTCATATGCAGATATATCTGATAAAATAAATGAAGTAAGTTATGAGTATTTTAATGTTACAGATGAATTTATGAACAAATCTCATTCTTGGAATAAAACTCTTTATCCTTTAGCTAACACAAAATATAAAGGTTTTAGAAAAGAAGCAATGTTATCATTGCAATCTATAAGAATAGATGGAGTATCTATATATAATTTTAATCCCGATATACATGAATATTATCTAGATAGAAATGAAGTACAAGGAAAAACTATAGAATTTATACCAAGAAGTAGCAATACAAAATTGAAGTCAAGAAAGTTTTCAAATAGATGGGAAATTGATGTTGAATCAGAAGAATATGAAGATATAAGGACTTATACACTTTACTTTAATTAAAATTAAAAAGTTTATAATAAAAAATATATAAACTTTTTTTCAAAAATATAAGAAGTTTTCAATAATTTCCAATATATCTTTCTATCCATTGGTTAAATTAATAAAGAAATATAAATAAAATAAGGAGGATGCTCAAATGAATAACAATAAAAACCTTATGAAAACACGTGGAAAATCAAATTCAGAGCTTAGAAAGATGTATTCAGAACAAGGAAGTGATATTGGAATTGTAGATAGTAAAAAAATCGATCCAAATAACAAAAGACTTACAAAAAGATCTAAGCTTTCACATAAAAGATCAGGCTCTTACGATGAAGAGGCATAAAAAATAATATAACTAATAAAAGTAGAATTTCTTATTCAAAAAGGGATTCTATTTTTTTTGTAAATAAGTAAAATAATTATACTAGATAAATATATAGTAATACTGAACTATTTAAAAATTGAGAAAAATGTAATAATATTAAACTAAGCAAATAAATTTAAACTCCAGGGAGGGATCAAGATGAAAAAAGTCAAAAAAATAGTATCTGCAATTCTAGTGCTTACATTAATACTTGTAGCACCTATAGCATCTTTTGCAAAAGGAAATAAAGATTCAAAATCATCAAGTAGCAAGGGAAAAACTCAAAATAGTAGATCTAATGATTCAAAGAGTACAGATAACAAGCAAAGAGAGGATTTTAAATTAAAGGAAAATAAGATTGCAGAGGATAAACAAATACAAAGCAATGAATCTACAATAGATAATACAAATACAGAAGAAAATAAGGGCGATACTGAAAAAGTAGAAACTAAGCAAATTGGTAATAAAAAAAGAAATGAAATAAAAAAACAAATACAAGAACTTAAAAAAGAGGCAAAAAAAGCTTATTCTCAAGAGGAACTTGAGAAAATACAAGAAACAGTAAAAGAAATTAATAATAAATATCCTGGAATTAAAACGTTACCTGTTGACAATGTAATATCTAAAAAAATGAATATTAAATTTGATACACCACCTGTTATTAAAGAGGGTAGAACATTAATTCCTGTAAGAGCTATATCAGAAGGATTAGGAGCAGATGTAAACTGGAATCAAGAAGATAAAAAGGTTACGATAACAAAGGATGGAAAAGAAATAGTGCTTCAATTAGGAAGTGATATAGCGTACATAGATGGAGTTGAAACTAAGCTAGATGTTCCTGCCGAAACAATGAATAATAGAACTATTGTACCATTAAGATTTATTGCTGAAAGCTTAGGTTTAAAAGTAGATTGGGACGAGGAAACCGAAACAATTGAAATTGACGAAGATCAAGATAATGAAATAGATACAGATGAAACGGTTACTGATGAAGTAGTTACTGATGAAACTGTTACGGACGAAACAGTTACAGATGAAACGGTTACAGATGAAGCAGTTACGGATGAAACAGTTACAGATGAAACAGTTACAGATGAAACAGTTACAGATGAAACAGTTACTGATGAAGCGGTTACGGATGAAACAGTTACAGATGAAACAGTTACAGATGAAACAGTTACTAATAATTAATTATAGTTTTTTATAAAAAAAGATTCTGTTAAGTAGACAGTAAAATTTTAAGCAGCATAACTTCGATGTTCGGTCGGACTTATGTTGCTTTTTAATTGAATTATGTAAAAGTAGGTATTGCATCATGCTGGGTAGCTCTTAGTAAATTTTATTTAGCGCAATAAGATAAAATTAGAAAGCTTAATATTCCTGATGGTTATGAACTACACTATACGGTAGCATTAGGATATAAAGCATTAGATAAAAAGTAAAATGTACCAAAGAGAAATAAAGATGTAGTTAATTACATAAAATAAAAAATTCCACATGAATTTATCAAAATGAAACTGAAAAAATGGATAATTTATACATTAAAAAAGCTATTAAGCTGTGTAATACATGGTTTGATAGCTTTTTTGTTGAAAAAATAAAAAACATCTTGCATTATCAAATTGATAATGTTAGAATGATATTATCAATTTGATAAGAACATAAATTTAAGGGAGGATTCAAAATGAAATTAAAGAAAAAAGGAATTATATTAGCATTAACAATATTTATTTTATTAGTAGGGGTTGTAGGTTGTTCTTCAAAAACTGTAGATGAAACAGATAAAAATGTAATAAAAATTGGAACATCTGGAGGATATCATCCTTATACATTTAAAAATGATAAAGGAGAATTAGATGGTTTTGAAATAGATGTATGGAATGAAATTGGTAGTAGAATAGGTTATGAAGTAGAATATGCAACATCTGAATTTAGTGGATTATTTGGAATGCTTGATATTAAAAAAATCGATACAATAGCAAATCAAATAACTATAACAGAGCAAAGAAAAGAAAAATATATATTCCCAACACCATATGTATATAGTGGAGCTCAATTAATAGTTAAAAAGGGTAATGAAGATGTTAAATCATTGGAGGATTTAAAAGGTAAAAAAGTAGGTGTAAGTCTTGGGTCCAATTATGAACAAATTATAAAAGAATTTGATGTGAATAACGACATTGAAGTCGTTACTTATGAAGATTTTTTAGGTTCACTTCAAGATGTAGCACTTGGAAGAATTGATGCAGTTTTAAACGATAAGTTAGCAGCTATGACTAATGTTCAAAAATCAGGACTAGATATTCAATTAGGTGGGGAACCTATAAGTAAAATAGAGAATGCATTCCCATTTGTTAATAGTGAAGAAAACAAAGAATTAGTACAAAAAGTAAGTAAAGCAATTGAAGATATGAGAACTGATGGAACTTTAGAGAAAATATCTAAAAAGTGGTTTGAAATAGACATTACTAAAGAATAGAAGATGGTGGATTGAATGAATGTTAATTTTTCTGTAGAGTATTTTATTGGTAGGTTTCCAGAATTTATTAAATTTTTACCTATTACATTAAGCCTAGCATTGATATCAATAGTTATTGGATTAGTGCTAGGAACTAGTATAGCATTGATTAGAACATATAAAATAAAAATATTGTATCCTTTATCTAATATATATGTTTCTTTTTTTAGAGGAACGCCACTATTGGTACAATTATTCATATTTTATTATGGACTTCCACAGGTTATTCCTTCATTAGGTGGAATAAATGCATATACAGCAGCTTTTGTAACTTTAAGTATTAATAGTGCAGCTTATATGTCAGAAATTATTAGGGCCGCTATTAACTCTGTAGATAAAGGTCAGATGGAAGCTGCTTTATCAGTTGGAATGACATACTTTCAAGGAATGACAAAGATAGTTCTTCCTCAAGCTGCAAGAATTGCTATACCATCTTTAGGAAATACCTTTATAAGTTTAATGAAGGAAACTTCATTAGCATTTGTATTGGGAGTTTCTGAGATGCTTGCAGCAGCTAAGATGGGTTCCGCAGCTAGTTATAGATTTTTTGAAAATTATTTGGCTGTAGGAATAATATATTGGATAATTACAATTTTATTTACTTATATAATAGATAAATTAGAAAGAAATATGTCTAAGGCATATTAGGAGTGAAGAAATGATAAATATAAAAAAAATTCATAAAAAATTTGATAGTACACATGTTTTAAAAGGGATAGATTTAAATGTTAAAAAAGGAGAGGTCGTAGTTATTATAGGACCTTCTGGATCAGGTAAATCAACATTTCTAAGATGCATAAACTATTTAGAAAAACCAGATAGTGGAATAATAAATGTTGATGATATAACTATAGACGCAGCTAATTCATCTAAAAAAGATATAAATAATTTAAGAAAATCAACTGCAATGGTTTTTCAAAATTATAATTTATTCAAAAATAAAACAGCACTTGAAAATGTTACTCAATCTTTAATAGTAAATAAAAATTTGAGCAAAGAAGATGCCGATGCTTTAGGCACGGATATATTAACTCAAGTTGGACTTTTTGATAAAATGAACAACTATCCATCTACATTATCAGGAGGCCAGCAACAAAGAGTAGGTATTGCTAGAGCCATGGCATTAAATCCTAAAGTTATATTATTTGATGAACCAACATCAGCACTTGACCCTGAACTTGTGGGAGAAGTATTAAATGTTATTAGAAATTTAGCTCAAAAAGATATGACTATGATTATAGTTACTCATGAAATGGGATTTGCAAAAGAAGTTGCAAATAGAGTTATATTTATGGATAATGGAAACGTAATAGAAGAAGGTCATCCTGATGAAATATTTAATAATCCTAACCATGAAAGAACTAAAAGATTTTTAAAACAGATAATAAATAAGTAACTATAAAAAATTCGTCTAGTCGCTACGCGCTATGTATAAAAAAAGCTATAATACTCTAGCAAATGAATGCTAGAACATTATAGCTTTTCTATATTAATCAAAATAAGGAGGTTCATTAATTAATGTTTTTAATATTTCTTGAATATTGTCTATTTTTCCAATAAATTTAGCATTGTAGAAAATATCTCCTTTTTTCCATAAATAGTATTCTTGTGTTTCAGTATTAGAATTTTCTTTGAACTTGAAAACCTTAGTATCGGCTATCGTTATAGTATTTGCTTTGATTTCTGTATCCCTATCATATCCATTTTCACTTAAAAACTCATATCTATAATTACCTTTTGATTGACTAAATTCTATTTCTAATTTAGAATCACTTTCTTTTTGGAATGTTGTTATAATTTCAACCCATGGTTCAGTTTCTGAATATATAAGACAACGTGTGCGTGAAGAGGTTGGAATAAAATTCTCTGGTAATTGTAATGGAAATTTTGGCGTGAATCCAATTATTTTTTCAGCATGCTTTAAGTCCTTAGATTCATATATAGACAAATGATCTTTCCATGATTCGGATTCATAGTTAGTATATTTTAAATCTTTAGTATACTTTAAAGATGATAAAATAACTTTAGCATCATCCATAGAAAGTTCGTGTATGCTAGTGTCTCCATAATAAGAAGTACTTTTGAAATAATAATCTAAACTATACCATAGACCATCATCTTGCCATATAAAATACTTACTGATATATTCCTTAGTAGGAAAATGTTTAATATCCTCTGTGTTTTTTTTCTCTAATTCTTTTATATCTTTTTCTGTCCATTCGTAAGTGTTTTTAATAGTTATACTTGTACCGTTAATATTAGAGATAGTCATTGGTTCTATAATAGACTCTTTATTGATTGTTTTGTTATTAGCGTCTTTATAAGATTGATAGCGGTTTTTCTTTGCATTAAGCATAAGTTCTTTTTTAGAAACTGTTAAAGTAAAACCAGAAGTATCAACAACATCTCTAACAAAAAATTTTATCTTTGCTTCATCTTTATTTAAAGTAATCGAATCAAAAGTATAATTTTTTAGTACAGTATCAGGAACTTTAAAATCAAAGTCAATAAAATCAAGTGCTCTATCTAATGTGATGAAATGTTTATTATAAGGTGTATCCAAGTAAAAATCAGTAGATTGACTTTCGGGCGCATTTATTTGAGCATTAGTGAGTGTGGCAAAACCAAATAGCATAAATACTATAATACTTAAAATAGATATTTTATAAGAATCTTTCTTGAATGATTTTATCATTATAATTCTCCTTTCGATTTGAGTGTTATTTTCATAAAAGTATATAGGTAGTATTTTTTTTGAAATATTATTGGAAATGATACTAGATAATTTTATAATTGTCATACCATATTGGGTTGATTCATTTTGTTCTATGGCTTCAAGAACTCCATAATCACAAGCTAATTCTCTATCAAATCTCATTTTTTTTATTGCAAACCAGACGATAGGATTAAACCAATGAAGTATTACACTTATCATTTCTAATAAATTGTACAATAAATCTTTTCTTTTATAGTGAATCAATTCATGCAAAAGTATATAGTAGAGTTCATTATGGTCGATAATGTTTAAAATATCTTTAGAAATACATATTTTAGGTTTAAAAAATCCAAATATAAAAGGGCTTTTTATACTGTTACTATAACATAATGAAATATCTTTTTTTAATTTTAAATGTTTCTTTAAAGTATTAAATACTTGTATTGTTTGAGGATTATTTATTTTATCAAAAGTTTTTATTTTTTTTGTGAAATTCAAGGCAGATATAATAACAAGTAAAGATAGTAATAAAAACACAAACAACCATATATAAGAAGAAAATTTTAAAACTTTTTTTATAGTAAGTTTTTGAAGAAAGTTATATTTTTTTTCTTCTATTAATTTTTGTTCTAAAAAATTATTTTCATTTATAGTTTGATTTTGTATACTAACTAATTTAGGTTTTGTTACATTTTTTATTACGTTTGTTTCTATATTATATAGGTTATTATATGCTGCAACATGAATATCATTTTCAGGCAAAAAATTGAACAAACTCAAATTACTTTGAAGAGAAAAAGGGAATAGAAGTTTTACTAATACTAGAACCCATAAAGCATGATGAAGTTTATAACTAATCTGATTTTTAAAAATTTTTTTAATGGAAATAACAAGCAGGATTATAACTGTAGATGTTAATGAAGAATATAAAACCCATAAAAAAACTATTTCTAATGCAGTCATATATAATTCTCCTTTTTGTAGATTTGCTATTTTTTAACTATTTTTTTCTCTTCTAAAATTTTTTGAAGATTCTCAATTTCTTTTTTAGATAAATTTTTTTCTTCTAAAAACTTTGAAAAAAGCATTTCTATAGCTCCATCATAAACTCTTTGAATAAAAGAATTATTTTCTGTCTTTATATATTCGTCATAAGAAACTAATGGATAATAAAGATAATTTCTACCTAACTTTTCAAATCTCAGAGCTCGTTTTTTGAGAAGCCTATTTATAAAAGTTTTTATGGTTTGATTAGACCAGCTTATATTTTTATCTGATAATAAAGAAATAATTTCATTAGAGGATAAAGGAGATTTTTTCCATAAAAGCTTCATGATTTCTAATTCTGATTCCGAAATCTGAGGGATATTATTCATTTAAAAACCTCCTTTATAATTTATTGTTTACAAATGTAAATTTTAAGTATAGTTTACGCTTATAAACAATATTTGTCAATAGAAAATATGTAAAATAATTACATAATATATATTTTTTACCGAAAGGAGGATTGTGTAAACTAGAATTGAGATAATAATTTAGAATTATTATCTATAAAAAACATAATGCCTTATTTCATATGGTAATATATTATATAGTTAATTTATACTTGGGGTAGATAAAATAGATTTCCATCAAATTAAAAAGGTAGAAGATAAAAAGTTAGAATTTGCAGTTATAGTTGCAAAGTTCAAAAAATTTTAATAAAGGAGCAAATAAATATGGATGAAAATTTTAGATTATCAGAGTTATTTTTAAATGTAGAGGAAGAAGAAAAAGAGACATGGAAGATAGATAATGATAATACTGCTGATTGGGCACTAGATAAAATAAAAGAAACAAGAGAAGAATATGAAAGATTTGAAAGAGTAGCTTTAAATAAGATAAAGGATATACAATCAGCTTTAGAAAAAGAAAGAAACAAGATGGAAAATGAAACAAGCTTTTTTGAAGCTAAATTAAAGGAGTATATTGAAAATGTCAAAATGAAAGAGACTAAGACTCAAAAAACGTATTCTCTACCTTCTGGGAAGATAGTAATTAAAAAAGATAAATGTGATTTTAAAATTGATAAAGAAAAAATAATTGAAAATATGAAATCACTTGAAGGATATGAAGAATATATAAAAGTAAAAGAAGATTTAGCGTGGGGAGATTTAAAGAAAAATTTGATAATAGACAATAATAGTATAATTAATAAAATTACGGGAGAAGTACTTGAAGTTGAAGGACTTGAGGTAGAAATTAAGCCTAGCAAATTTGAAATTAAATTTTAAATTGGGGGAATTTATTTGTATAAAGAGTATAAAATTTCTGATAAAAAGAAAAAAATCATATTGTTTTCACTGTCACTTATAATAATAGCAACCACTATTGTTACTATTAAGGATATATATTTGTTTTATAAAAATTCTATTGTAAAAATTGGCGAATCTTCAATAGGATATTCAGTATATGATAGTTCGCAAACATTCAGTTTAGGGTACCTATTTTATATAGCAATATTTATAGTATTTGTCTATGATATTACAATTAAAAATATAAATATGATAATTGACGATTATGGGATTAAGATATATTCATTACACAGAAAAAGTCCTAATATAACAATTGCGTGGGAAAACGTAGAATCTTTCCAAATTGGAGAAGTATACATGGGAACGAGATTTACTAAATATGGCATGAAAATAAGGTTTTTGAATAATAATTCTCAAAATGAGGATAAGGTATATATATCTATAAGAAGTTTTGAAAATTATAATCAGTTTTTAGAAGATATAGAAAAAATAGCAGATGAAAAAAATATAAAGTTATTATTCATGAATGATTGATAAAATATAAAATCAGTGTTTAAGATATAAAAAATCAGGTATATATATATTAAACTATAATAAGTTCTATTAAGTATATTTTGAAACCCCTAATCAAAATATCTTACAAATCCCCCAAAAACTAGGTTTGAATTTTCAAACCTAGTTTTTATTTGGTATAATAGTTTATAGATAAAGGGCTAAGGGGTGATAAACTTGTATTATGCATATTTAAAATCTCCAATGGGTGTGCTAAAAATTGTAAGCAGTGAAGATTCTATTTTAGAAATTTCTCATGTAAGGGAAGAAGAAAAAGATTCGCATTATAGACCTCAAATTTTAAAAGATGCTATAACTCAGTTAAATGAATATTTTGAAGGAGAAAGAAAAGGATTTGATCTGAAAATAGAGTTAAAAGGAACAGACTTTCAAAAGAAAGTTTGGAATGAACTTAATAATATAGAATATGGAGAAACAAAAAGTTACAAGGATGTGGCTATTAGAATTGGAAATGAAAAAGCAGTAAGAGCAGTAGGAATGACAAATTCTAAAAATCCTATAAGTATAATAGTACCGTGTCATAGAGTTATAGGCTCGAATAAAAAACTGACAGGATATGCAGGTGGACTTGATCGGAAAAAATGGCTATTAGACCATGAGAAAGAATATAAAAAAAATATGTTTTAAAATAATAATCAAGGGGTATTAACTTAATAAGCTAGCCAAGATGAACTTGGCAGTCCTCTTTAGTAAAGTTATTTAATTATTCCACAAGGATAGATCAGAAATTGATCTATCCTATTTTTTTGTATATACATATAAGATACTTACTTTGGTAATGATATCCTTAATAATATATATTAGAGGTGATTAATTTGAATGAAAAATTTGAAAATTTTCAAGAAAAGAGAATGTATATATTTTCAGAGATTGTAAATAGATATTGGAATGATAAATTAAAGGATGAGAAAGATTTAGAAAATTTAGCTTATGATATTAAAGAAAAGTATGGATTTGGAGATAAAGATATGAACTTTATTAAAAATCATATAAGAGTAGCCATGGGACTTGATACGAGTAGTAACGAAAAATTTGCAAATGAGATTAAAACCATAAAAGAATATAAAAAGGTAGATACTCCTATAGTTACTAAAATAGATGGAGTTTGCGATTATTGTGAAAAGGATTGTAACTGTGAAGATACTTGCAAATATGAAGCTCACATATACCAAAGAACAAAGGGGCCTATAATTGAGAATAATAAATGTTTAAATTGTGGGGACTGTGTTAAGGCATGCGATTTTGGTGCTCTAGCAGATAAGATAGAGTTTGTTCCTTTAATCGACATGTTAAAAGATAAAAACACTAAGGTATATGCAACTGTTGCACCGTCAATAACAGGTCAATTTGGAGATGCAACTATGGGTCAAATTAGAACTGCTTTAAAGCTTATGGGGTTTGAAGATATGATAGAGGTTGCATTGTTTGCTGACATATTGACTATAAAAGAGGCTTTTGAATTTATTGAACTTGTTAAAGATGAACAAGATTTTTATTTGACTAGTTGTTGCTGTCCGGTGTGGTTTAAACTAGTTGAGAAGAAATATCCTGAGTTATTTGAACATATGCCGCCTTCTATATCTCCAATGATTGCATCTGGAAGATTTTTAAAGAAATTATATGAGGGTTCAAAGGTAGTGTTTATAAGTCCTTGCATAGCGAAAAAAGCTGAAGCTAAGGAAGAAGAGTTAAAAGGCGATATTGATTTTGTACTTACTTTTAGAGAACTTAAAGAGGTGTTTGATACTCTTAATATAAATTTAAGCGAACTCGCAAAGGATGAAAAGGATCAAGCATCGTTTGCTGGACGAGTGTATGCAAGAACAGGAGGAGTCAGTTTTTCTGTTAAAAGTGTGGTTAACAGATTAAATCCTAAGAGGCTTATAAAGTTAAAAGCAAAAAAAGTACATGGAGCTAAAGCTTGTAATAAAATACTAAGTGATTTATCTAGTAATGAAAACATAGATTATAACTTTGTAGAGGGTATGGGTTGTGTTGGTGGATGCGTTGGGGGACCTAGAACTAATATAGACGTGGCTAAAGCTACGGCATTAGTGAATGAGTTTGGTGAAGATTCTTTGATAATGACTCCTTTTGATAATAAAAATGTAGTTAAGATATTAAATGAATTTAAAGTTAATGATATAAATGAAATTATGGAAAATGAGGAAATAGCTAATATGTTAAAAAGATAGTAGTTAAAGAATCTAATAGACTAATATGAGCATCACTTGAAGAAGTTAAAAATGATGTTGAACAAGCACATAATTATTGAAAAAAGAATCCTAATTTTAGGATTCTTTTTTCAATAAAGGAGTATGTTAGATACCCTTTTATTACGTGAACTTAATAAAAATCATGATTTGTATTATTTGCATGTGGATGATTTATATATTTACAAAACGCTTTTACAACTTGCTCGGCATATAGCTTCCAGTTCTTAAGTAGCTTTTCTCGGTCATCTTTGTTATCTATAAAGCAGTATTCAACTATATTAGTTATACAAGAACCTGTATTTCTGTGCATAAAATAATAATCTTGCTCAGGATATTGAGTGCTTTCTTTTGAATAAATTCTTCTAGGATATAGACCAGCTTCCAATAGTTTATTGAATATTTCATAAGCTAATTTTCCATCATTATATATAGAATGAATAACTTCACATCCATTTCCACCACCAGCATTTATATGATTGCTTATGCAATAAACTGACTTAGAGTCTGTAACTAGTTTAGTTCTTTCATCTGGATTAAGGTATGTATCAGAGTATCTAGTTATAACAGCTTTAATTCCAAGTTCTTCAAATCTTTTAAGTTGATATAAGCTTATATTAAGTACAATGTTTTTTTCGTAAATATCCCCATAAGAACAACCGCAGTCAACCTCTCCATGACCAGGGTCTATAATTATTAACGGAGAATCCATTTTAATCACCTCTTTATATAAATTTATTTAATATATGTATATGTTTAAATTCTTAAATATAGTTTAACTAAAACATTGAAAAAAAATTAACAAAAACAAGCATAAATTTAAAAACTCTTTAAAAAATATAAAGTTGTTTCTAAAAATTAATCATGATTATAAACATAAAAAATAGTGTATTTTGAATTTGTTAAAGTGTGTTTTTGGTTTGCAAAAATACAAAATATTTTTTTGGAGAAAAAATATCAAAAAAACATGGAATTAAAAAAATAACAATGCTAGTAAAACTAAAAAAAAGGTGCTAATATATGAAAGTACCAACATTAAATTTAAAAAAGAGGTGTCAAATATGCAAAAAAGAGAATTCGTTTATGGGAAAAGAAGAAATCTTGTTAGTGAGGTAATTGATAGTTTGGGTAAGGGAATTAAGGGTCAAATAAAATCATCAGTTCCACAGTTTAGTATAATGGAAAGTATAGGTATTTTAGGATTATGTTCTATTGTATTTAGTTTGATGAATATGGCCTTCTTAGCTAATCTTCCTTCTAATAATATCATAAACAATATATATAGATTAACAGGAAATTTTGATTTATTAAAAGAGATGAGCTTATTGAATTTATCAAATTGGACAAATATATTTGTGATTGGATCAAAGGCTATATTTATTGAGAGTTTGATGATAATAAGTTTTATAGCTTTAACAAATCTATTATGTGATAAAAAAGTAGACTTTAAAAATTTAATAGTTTCAATAAATATATCTTATATTGTACCTATTGTTTATATATCTTTAGGAATAGTTGTATCAACTGTATCAGTACAAATTAGTATGATATTATTTGCAATAGCAAAGATTACTCAATACAAGTTACTGTATAGCTATATTAAGAGTTTAACTGGATTATCTTTATTAAAAACTGCGTATGTATATCCAATGATAATAGTTGCAAGTGAGCTTATAACTTTGGTTTATTTTAAAGAAAGTATTTTCTATTTAATTAGCTCAATATTATAGAGCTTAAAGATTGTTATGAGGTTGATATTTATTTAATTCAAATTTCTTTGCAGCCTTACTTAAATAAGGTTGCTTTTTTGTTTGCGAGGCATGTTGCCGAGCCGATGGTTTGAAAGAAAACCTGTCACCTAGCTAATGGGAAGACAAGCTGTAAGCAAGGGCGTTTTTGGTGACAAAAGGGTCTGAAGGAAGCCGATGGCGGTTGTTGGAACGGAACGAAAGTGAACCAGTGTTGGCATATGTAGCGGATAACCTTTCAAAAAGTAGGGACGTCCTAAGAATTAGCTTAGCTATATGTGCTTTGATGGTCGTTTCAATAACAGGCGGAGCAACTTAACCTTGGAAGTACTGTATTCGAAGCTGTAAGTTTTATCTACAAGCGAAAGCAAGAGATAAAATGAGAGTGCAGTATGCAGATGAAACCATAGTAGTGATTAAACTTATACCTATGAAAGCTAGTAATAGTCCGGAGGAGAAAATATAGGTGACATATCATATGGTTGATATGACTGTTTTAGGGCAAAATCCTATCTCAGATGCGAAGGGTGGAAGAAATTTCAAAGTGTATAGGAAACTATCTAAGAAAAGAGTGAAGATGTTAAAAGAAAGCTGAGAAGCTGGAAGGTACGAATAACTGGCATAAAAGAATTTGCTGGTTATATCGACGACATAGATATGAAGTAATTAGGGAAATGAAGATAAGATTGCCAAAGAGCTAGAGACGTCAAGTGACCTTAATGAACAACGTATAGCTTAAATCGGAGATAAAGGAATATGCAGCAACAAAGGAGGAAAAGCATGAAGAAATGGTACAGCCTTATCGACAAAATTTATCGAAAAGAAAATTTAGAACTAGCATTTAAACGTGTAAAGAGAAATAATGGAGCTCCTGGAATAGATGGGGAAACTGTTTCTGATTTTGCGTTAGCATTAGAACTAAATATAGAGTTTCTTCATGAAAGACTGAAAACCAACACGTATGAACCCAGTCCAGTAAGAAGAACAGAAATCGAAAAGCCAGATGGTGGAGTAAGATTACTAGGGATTCCTACGGTAAAAGATAGGGTGATACAGCAAGCTATTGTAAATGTAATAGAACCAATCTTTGATGTAACATTTCACCCATCAAGCTATGCCTATCGCCCTAAACGTTCACAGCATCAAGCGGTAGCAAAAGCAGAACGATTTATGAATAAATATAGATTAACGCATGTGGTAGATATGGATTTGAGTAAATGTTTTGATACTCTAGACCATGAAATCATGATGAGAGCAATCACTGAAAAGATAAGTGATGGACGCGTATTAGATTTGATTAAGAAGTTTTTGAAGTCAGGTGTAATGAATAGCGATAATTTTACAAAGACAGAAGTTGGAAGTCCACAGGGCGGGGTCATTTCGCCATTACTTAGTAATATCTATCTAAATAAGTTCGACCAAAAGATGATGAGTAAAGGAATTAGAATAGTACGTTATGCTGATGATATTCTTGTCTTTGCAAAAGACAAAAATACAGCAGGGAACTATAAAGCCTATGCGACAAAGATACTTGAGGAAGAATTAAAGCTCATAGTCAATAAAGAAAAGACAAAACTTACAAGTGTATACGACGGAGTCGGATTTTTAGGATTTATCATCTGTGAGAAATACCTAGTGGTAAATCCCAAAAGAATTAAAAGATTCAAAGACAAAATTCGAAAGAAAACTGTAAGAGGAATAGGTAGAAAATTAGAAGATATTATCAAAGACCTTAACCCAGTACTAAGAGGATGGATAAACTATTATAGGGTAGCTAATATTAAATCACTTATAAGAGACTTGATGAGTTGGATAAGAAGAAGGTTGAGGATGATTAAGTTAAGACAATGGAAATCATATAAAGCTATGCATAAAGAAATGAGAAAACAAGGAATCAAAGGAAATGGAGAAAAGATGGCAGTTACAAAGTGGAAAAATTCTAATGTCCATATTGTACACATGTTAATTCCTAATAAAGTATTTGAAGACCTTAATCTCATTGATTTAACAAAATACGAAGTTGGGTTGTTGTCGAACTATTATTAGTTCGGTAAGAAATTTCAGGAGCCGGATACGGCAAACGTAAGTCCGGTTCTGTGAGAGCAAAGAAAATAGGACTAATTATCCTATTTTCTAGCTACTCGATATGCTTAAGGAATTATATGATTTTCAAATTGTGGGTGAGATTTAAGCTGTAACAGTATATAATTAAAAACAATTATTGAACTTAGATGTGTTTTTAATGCAAAAAAATATATTTATAGTATAATCTTAATAGACATATAAATTGAAAGTGTTATTATATACATGTCATTTTTTTAAATTTGTAATTTTGTTATAATTTTGGGTAAGCTAATAAGTATACTAAATAGATTAATAAAATTATTAAGCAAATTTATATTTTAAATATAGATATTACAATTAAGGAGGTTTTAATATGATACCAACAGCACATATTGAAGTGAAAGAAAAAGGGACTATTGCAAAAACAGTATTAATGCCAGGAGATCCATTGCGTGCAAAATTTATTGCTGATACATTTTTAGAAAATGTTGAAAAATTTAATAATGTACGTAATGTATTTGGATATACAGGAACATATAAAGGACGTAAAATTTCTGTAATGGCTAGTGGTATGGGTATGCCTAGCATTGGTATTTATTCATATGAATTATTTAACTTTTATGGAGTGGAGAATATTATCCGTATTGGTTCATGTGGGGCCTATACTTCTGATTTGAATTTATATGATGTAATATTAGCCAATGATGCTTGGAGTGAATCTACATATGCTAAAGTCCAAGGTGGATATGACAAAGATGTAATTGAAGCATCTTCTGAGCTAAATAGTAAATTAGAAAAAATATCAGAGGAGTTAGGAATTAAAGTACATAAAGAGAGAATTCACTCGTCTGACGTATTCTATCGTGAAAGTTTTGAGGAGTATAAGGAAATTTATAAAAATCATGGATGTACTGTAGTAGAAATGGAAGCATTTGCTCTATTCCATAATGCAAAGGTATTAGGGAAAAATGCAGCTTGTTTGTTAACAGTTTCAGATAATTTAGTAACTCAGGAATTAACTACATCTGAAGAAAGACAAGAATCATTTACAAACATGATGAAAATTGCTTTAGAAATGGCTGAATAATAAAAGTAAAAGGTAGCTATGATTTAGGAAAAATTTTCTCGATTATAGTTGCCTTTTTATATATAGAAGAAATAATAAATTGAAGAAAACTATATTTTTATTAATATATACAGGGGTAGGGGGTTAATTTGAATAAATACACTCAGATTATTGATTATATAAAAGATTTGACTCAAAGAGAAAAAATAAAAACAGGGGAAAAATTGCCTTCTGTAAGATCGCTTGCAGATAAATTTCAATGTAGTACCTTAACTATTGTTAGAGCATATAAAGAATTAGAACAAGAACATTATATATACTCTGTTCCTAAAAGCGGATATTATTTAGTTTCAAAACAGGCAACGAATGTAAAAGAAAAATCTGAGATAGATTTTTCAACTGTGCTTGCTGATATAAATATACTTCCTTATGATGAATTTCACCACTGTTTAGACAAATCCATGGCTAAATATAAAGCAGATTTATTCTGTTATGGAGATGCTCAGGGATTACCTACATTGATTGAGGCTCTTAGAAAATATCTTCAAGATTATCAAGTTTTTTGTAAATCATCTCAAATTGTAGTTACATCAGGATCTCAACAAGCAGCAAGTATATTAATTAATTTGCAATTTCCTAATGAAAAAAATACTATTTTAGTAGAAAACCCAACATATGATAGAATGGTTAAAAATTTAAAATTGCATTCTGCTAGGATTATTGGGATAAATAGAGAATTTGATGGTGTAAACTTAGATGATTTAGAAAAAATATTTAAAGAAGAAGATATAAAATTTTTTTATACAGTTCCTAGATTTCATAATCCGACTGGGAGTAGTTATTCAGTTAATCAAAAAAAAGAAATTTTAAAGTTAGCTAATAAATATGATGTGTATATTTTAGAAGATGATTATTTAGTGGATTTAGAAACAGATTTAAGAAATGATTCAATGTATTCATTAGATAATAACAATAGAGTAATATATATAAAGACATTTTCTAAAATTTTATTACCTGGATTAAGAATTGCAGCGGTAATTTTACCAGAGACTCTAGTACATAAATTTTTAAAATATAAGCAGTTAACAGATATTCATACTTCGATTCTACCTCAGGGAGCCTTAGAAATTTATATTAATAATGGAATGTTTAAACGCTCTAAAATGAGATTAATGAAGGTATACAAAGAACGAATGGAATATTTAAAAAATATTTGTAATGATTTTAATCCTAAAGTTTTAAAAGCTAATATTCCTCATACTGGTTTTTTTCTTTCTCTAAAATCAAATAATCCTATTAATTATGATACTACTATTTCGAAATTAGAAAAAAATAGGATTATAATTAAAGATATTAGAGAAAGTTATTTAGAAGAAAAACCTGAGGTTGATTTAATAAAAATAAGTATTTCTAAAACTGATAATAAACAAATAAAAGAAGGCATGCTTGATATATATAATTATTTTTTAAATCAAAAAAAGTAAACCTAGTTCTACTGATTCAATACTAGGTTTACTTTGAATTTAGAGCATTAAGCTTTTACGGTTTCAACAGATATTCCCAACGCTTTACGTTTTTCTTCTATTCTTTCAATCATTTGCTGTGCTGCTTTATATGGATCAGGTTCAACGTGAAATTTAGCTCCTACTATATCTTCTGCTTTATTAGTTAATATATCAACAACATCTTTACTACCTGTTATAGGAGGTGCTACCCCAAGCCATGTATCTATACCAGATGTAACTATATAAGTTCCTATTGCGATGGCTTTTTCTGACATCCATTCTGGAGCAGCTCCAACCACTGGTAAATCACTTATATCCAAATCTAATAACTTAGCTAGTTCTGATACTAATATAAGTATTCGGCTTATATCAACGCATGATCCCATATGAAGTACTGGAGGAATATCTACTAGTTCGCATACTTGTGCAAGACCTTTACCAGCAAGTTTTTTTGCTTCTTTACTCATAAGTCCAGCTTTTGCTGCAGCTTGAGCTGCACAACCTGTAGTTACAACTATGACATCATTTTTGATTAGTTCTCTCATGAGATTTACATGACCATAATCATGTTTGACTTTTGGATTATTACATCCAACAACTCCTGCTGCTCCTCTTATAACACCTGAAGTAATGCAATCAGCAAGAGGCTTTAATGTTCCAGTTTGGTCTGTTTCAGAATTGACTACCTTATCTAGTTGACTTATTATAGCTTCTACACTATATCCAACTGTTGCATGAGATTTAGTTTTAGGTATGAATACTTTTTCTTTTTCTCTATTTTTAAAATTCAAAATGGCTTCTTTAACTATTTCTTTAGCTGACGTTAATGCTTTTTCTTCTTTGAATTCTATATGAACTGCTCCTGTAATTTTGGCTTTTGGGGATGTAGTTATAAATTTAGTATGATAACATTTTGTAAGTGGTGCAAGTGATGGAAATATACATTGAACATCAACTATTACAGCTTCTACTGCTCCTGTTAATACAGCAAGTTCTTGTTGACTTAAATTTCCTGCTATTCTTACACCATGTCTCATTGTAACTTCATTAGAGGTACAACACATTCCAGTTAAATTTATTCCTTTTGCACCGACTTCATTTGCTAGTTCTAAAAGTTGAGGATCCTCTACTGCTAAGACCATCATTTCAGACAAAGAAGGTTCATGCCCATGTACTATTATATTTACTTGATCTTTTTCTAAAACTCCTAGATTTGCTTCTGTTTCTCTTGGTACTGGTATTCCAAATAAAATATCACTAAACTCTGTACCTATCATAGAACCTCCCCAACCGTCGGCAAGTGAAGCTTTCATACTTTTATGAATTAAACTTTGTGCATCAGCACAACATCCTATATGAGTTGAATGCATTATAGTTGCTATTTCTTTGTCTATAGCGCCAGTTCTTATATCATTATCTTTCCATACTTTTTTTCTTTGTTCAGGAGCTCTTTCTAAAAATCTTAAAGTTCCAAATGGTTTTCCGAACTCATTCAATGCAATTTCTGCAACTTCATGAGCTATATCATATATATCTCTATTTTCTGTTTTTACTCCCCATTCTTTGGATAGATTCAAAAGTTTATCTTTATTTGTTATTTTATAGTTTCCATTTGGACTTGCCATATGTAAAATATGTGCTATGTCTCTTCCATGATCAGAATGGGTCGCTGTTCCACCAACTACCATTCTAGCTAAATTTCTAGCTACTATAACATCTGCCGTTGCTCCACAAATACCTTTTTGTGCACCTTTTCCTTCTACAGGACTTATTCTACAAGGTCCCATAGCACATATTCTACAACAAAGCCCCTTTTCACCAAAGCCACAAGGTGTCTTCATGGCATCTTTTCTGTCCCAAATAGTCTCAACATTATCTACTTTAGCCTTTTTAATAAGTTCTTGTGTTGCAGTATCAATTGAATAATTTTTTTCTTCCATATTAATTATCCCCCTTTAAAATCTCTTATTATTAAAAAAAACTATACCCCTGTTATTTTTAGTATAATAAGTAAATCAGGACATAATCAATAAAAGAAAAGCATATGTGTATTAATACAGATTCAGCCTTAAGTTCATATATGCTAAAATTAGCATATTGATGATTTAATAATAGTTTACTTTTGTATTTACAAAGATTATACTATTTGGGAGAAAGAATATTGCTGTAAAGCGTAGTTTATATGACACAAAAATATAAAAAGAGAGGATAGTATAAAATGTTAAAAAAACTTAAAAATATAAGTAAAGTTCAATTAATTTATTATTTAATCATTGCATTTACGGCTCTTGGATTAGGTCTTAGTAATGATGTGATTTCTAACTATTTTAAAGATGCTTATAATATTACAGCATATCAACGAGGTCTTATAGAATTTCCAAGGGAATTACCAGGGGTACTGGTTATATTGATGGTTGCTTCATTATCATTATTTTCAGATATACGTATTGCTATGTTGGCACAATTATTAAGCATAATAGGTATAGCAACATTAGGATTTTTTACTCCTCCTTTTACAATTATGCTAGTTTTTATTTTTATCAATTCACTAGGAATGCACATGTTTATGCCAATACAAGATAGTATAGGGATGTCATTGATTAAGGATGATAATGTAGGCAAGAAAGTAGGGCAATATAAAGGTGTAGCAACTAGTTTTACTGTATTAGCGAGTATGATGGTTTTTATTGGGTTTAGATTTGGTTTTTTTAGTTTTACAAGTAAGATTAAGTGGATCTTTGTTATATCAGCATGTATTTTAGGAATTGTATTTATTTTATTTTTTATTTTGGAAAAGCTAATTGAACAACCAATAAAAAGTAATAAAAAAGCAAATTTTATTTTTAGAAAAGAATATAAGTATTATTATATTTTAGTGGTTATGTGGGGAGTGCAAAAACAGATAATGATTGTTTATGGCCCGTGGGTTCTTATTGAACTATTAAATAAAAGAGCCGATACTTTAGCAATTTTAAGTATTATTGGTTCCTGTATAGGTGTGTTTTTTATTCCTGCTGTTGGTAGATGGATTGATAAATTTGGAATTAAGAAGTTACTTTATGCAGATGCGCTATCTTTTATTGTTGTTTATTTGGTTTATGGATTATTAAGTTCTGGATTTGCAACAGGAAAATTAGCCACTATTGGTATTCCTTTATTTTTAGCTTATATGATTTTTATATTTGATAAAATGTCTACTCAAATGGGTATGATAAGAACAATTTATTTGCGTTCTATAGCTGTAAAAACTTCTGATATTACGCCTACATTATCTTTAGGTCTTAGTTTAGATCATATAGTTTCAATCATGTGTGCTTACTTAGGCGGGATTATATGGAGTTTATGGGGGCCTCAATATATTTTTTTCTTAGCAGCGTCACTTTCTTTAGTGAACTTGTATGTAGCTAGCAAAGTAAAAGATGATAAAGTGGTTAGGTTAAGAAATGGTGTTTAAATTCAAGTTCTAAAATAACGATATTAAAGAGGAGAAAAATATTATGAAATTGAACATAGTTTATGAAGATAGTTATATTATAGTAGCAGAAAAACCACCTAAAGTACCTTCTCAACAGGATAAAACAAATGATATGGACATGCTTTCTATGATAAAAGAGCATTTGAAGGTTGCGTATCCTCAAGCTAGAAATCCTTATATAGGATTAGTTCATAGGTTAGATAGACCTGTTGGAGGATTGATGATATTTGCAAAAACAAAAGAAGCTAATGCACACTTATCAGAGCAAATGAGAGATAAAAGCTTTAAAAAAGAGTATTATGCTGTAGTTTGTGGAGAACCAGAGAATAAAAGTGGAATATTGAAAGACTATCTTTTAAAAATAGGTAGAATTAATATGTCAAAGGTTGTTTCTAAAGAAAATAAGAATGCTAAGGAAGCAATTTTAGAATATAAAGTTATAGGTACAGTTAATACAGATGAAGATGGAGTTTTGAGTTTTGTAAGAATAAAGCTTAAAACAGGAAGACATCACCAAATACGTGTTCAATTTTCAAATGCAAATATGCCTTTATGGGGAGACAATAAATACAATAAAAGATTTGTTAAGATGAAAGGATATACTCAAATAGCATTATGGGCTACAAGTATAGAATTTATTCATCCAAAGGATAAAAAAGTATATAAATTTGAATCAAAACCGTATAAAGAATATCCTTTTTCTTTGGTATTGGAAAAATAGTATTTATTATATGAGAAGGTATAGAATCTCCCTAAAAATTATTGGGAGATTTATATTTTGGGCAAATATAGATAAGGAATACTAGTTATAGTAGGTTAAGTCCATAAATCTTCTTCATCTTGGATTAAACCTTTTTTTGCTCCTTGATTTATTTTAGATGATATTACATCTAACTTAGCTCTTATTTTTTGGTGAGCGTTATCAGTATATAACTCACTATCAAGTAAATAATAATGTCCATCTAGTACTCCACCATGCCATTCCACTTCTATACCATTATTATCTCTTTCATCTTTTTCATTTATATATACTTTTTCTAGATGTAATGCTCCAACAACTAAATCATCTAACTCGCTTCTTATTTCGCCTAAAAATTCTTGTTTAGTATCCATTGAATAACCTCCAAGTTGATTTTCTTGATATTATTATACGACTATTTATAAAATTTATTCGCATTTTATTTATAAGGAAGTTATAGAATTTTGAATATAAGTATATATGCTTATGGTATATAATATTAATACTATGAAAGTGCAAAAACACTTCAATAATTTTCCATTAAAATAAAACAAAAAAACATTTATGCAAAACCTTGTTATAATTAAGTTCCTACACAAAAACATAACAGGTGGTGTTGCATAAATGTTTCA
>NZ_BDQY01000036.1 GCF_002724055.1 Tepidibacter mesophilus
CATTCCTTTCTTGGTCGTTGTTTGTCGTGATTCAATTATACCAAATGAAGGAATGTTTTTCTATTTTTTATGATGGAAACACTGAAAATCCAGGCCAACGCCTTAAAATACAAGTGCGAAAGTTGAGATTATTACTAATATGTTGCATTTTGTTCATATTCACTGCTTCTTTATTGTTTATTATTTCTTGTATATAGGGTTCGTGTGATAGATTTTTTCCAATCATTGATTTATCTGGATGAATCATTACAATTCCTTTGCTATTTATGGCATAACCATATCCATTTTTACCTACAATTCTTGATACAAGGTATTCAGCAAAAGAGTTTTGGGCCTCGTGCATGGATATATAACCTTTTTTTTCATAATTATTAAATCTACCAGCGATATCCCAAGCACAATGAATCCTTTGGTTCATTTGTGTAGTCAATACCTTATCTGATTCTGTCACAATTACATGATAGCTAGGTATTCCTATAGATACTAGTGTTAGAATAACTAAAACTATAACTGATGAAATTAGTTTTGTGCTAAGCTTGTGCATTTGTCAACCTCCGTATGATAATGAATTTAATTTGCATTTGCTTCTTTCTTATACCCGTTATATTTATAATTAATCAATTATTCAAATAAACATCATTTTCATTTATATAATTAGATTTTGATTAGTTTATATTTAAAATAAAGACTTTTCATGTTTATATAAATATATTTCTAGTTTTTTGCCATTCCAAGTTATCTTATCTATTAATTCATTTAAATATTTTTTCTTTTCTTCAAAAGTTAGATTATCAACGTTGGATGAAAAATTTGTTAATAACTGCACATATGAATCTATATTTACTTTTTTTAATAATGTAATTTTTTTATCTTCTTTTATAGAAGTAAGTTCTTTTTTTATTGCATTTATTTTCTTATCAAACGCCTCAATCTGATTAATCATGTATTTACTGGCTGAAGAGTTTTGATTTTGTGAGATTTGAAGTGTAAGGTTTGATATATTTTGTTCATATAATTTTAATTCTTTTTTTAAATCATCTTCTTTATGGATATTTTCTTTGCATATACTATTAATGGTATGTCTATGATGATTTAATTTGTCGTATAGTCTACTTTTGTTTAGTGATATGTTTTTTATCTGATCTATTACCATTTCATCAGCTATAGAGCCTAATAAATTATCTACATTACATCTAGAACTGTTAGATCGTTCTTTCATAAGACAACGATAATAATAGTAGGTACCTGATTCTCTTCTATACACACTTACTCTCATCTTTGATCCACATTCTGTACATATTAATAAAGGAGTTATTAAACCAATGCTTCCTGTGTTTAAACGAGGAGCTTTTTTAGAATTTTGCTCTAATAAATATTGAACTTTTATCCAATCATTAGATGAAATTATACCTTTATGCTTTGCTATGGCAATGATCCAATCAGATTTATCTCTTCTTATGGTTGAATTTCTTTTGCTTTTAGTTTGCTTATTATAGGTAAGTATTGAATGTTTACCGTTAAAGTCTGACTTAGGAGAAGCTATATCACAATGATTTTCTTTGAAATACTCATATATTAATTCATCACCTACGGTATATACAGGATTAGTAAGTATTACCTTAAGGGAGCTCTTATCGAAGTCTTTATTGTTCTTTGTTTTTATATGATTTTGTAGTGTGAAGTTTTCAAGTTTACTTAAGCTTTTTAATTCTATATATTTAATATATAGATTCTTAACAATATTTAATTCATTTTCTATGGGATATAACTTATACATTTTCTTTTTATTCATATCTGAGTCATAGTAAACGATAGGCTCACTTTTAAATCCAGTAGGGGTTTGACCTCCTAGCCATCTTCCTGACCTTGCTAGAGATAACATATTATCTTTAATTCTCTCTGCTATAGTTTCTCGCTCAAGTTGAGCGAACACAGATGCTATATACATCATAGCTCTTCCCATTGGAGAGGAAGTATCAAACTGTTCTTTAACAGATATAAAAGCTATATTGTGATTATTAAGAAGTTCTATAGTGCCAGAAAAATCAGATATATTTCTACTTACACGGTCTAATCTATAACATATCAATATATCAAATTTATTTTTAGTTGCATCTTCAATCATCATCTGGAACTTTGGTCTATTAGCATTTCCTCCAGAATAGCCTTCATCTTCATAAATGATAAACTCACAATTATTAAATTTATTATTAATATGTTGTTTACATAAATCAATTTGATTTTGAATAGAATCTCCTTTTTCAGTAAATTTTGACTTACGAGAATAAATAGCAACTTTATACAGGTTAATCACCTCATTTAATAAAAAAACTTCTATTAAATGAAATATTATAAAACTTAGAAAAATATGATTAGTTTTTAAGATTAGTTCCATAGAACAATATTTTGATTTGAATTATTGAGAATATAATAAATACAGAGTACACAAAGTATGATTAAAATTAGTGATGTAATGAATCATGGGGTAACAAATCAAGGTACAGTAATACATACTGGAATTGATTCGTTTAAGCAAATAATTAAATCGGTAGAGGAAGTAATACCTAAAATTGAAGAAGTTAATGTTTCGTCTTCAAGTATAGAAAAAGAAAAAAATAACATTATAAAAAAAATAGAGAACTCTTCTTTTATTGCACAAGAAGTTTCGGCATCTTCTGAACAAATTGAAGCATCTTCCGAAGAAATGAGTGCATCTATAGATACAGTTACAGATACGATACAAAGCTTAAATAATATGACAAAAGAAATGGAAGTTCATATAAATAAATTCAAATTATAAAATAAAGGGTGGCTATTTGGCCATCCTTTATTTTATATATAAATCATAGATTTATAGTTGTTGTTAGTCATAAAAAATATTAATACAGAATAGAACAAGCATTTTGATTCATATTTTTTATAGATGGGAGTTGAAATATATGAATAGAAAGATGGAAGTTGTACTTACGTATGAAGATGAAGAAGAGGTTAGGGGATTAATGGAGGATATTTTGATTCAAATTGTTGCAGATAGAATAAGTGAATTTCCAAAAGAAGATAGAGTATACATATATGATGAACTTTTAGAAAAGTTAAAAGAATGTATTTAAAAAAGACTGGTAAATGATGATATGCTGCCCTTATAGTAAAAAAGATTTTTTTATTTAATCTGTCTACTATAAAGGAAGGCATATCATTTATTTTATCATATTTGATTTGAATCACAGTTTTATTTTTAATATCGTCTTATAATAAAGTTAACAAAACAATAAAAGGGAGGAATTAATAATGAAAAACGTATTTAATATAAATCAAAAAATAGGAGAAATAGCTTCGAAATTTCCGAAAGCAATAGATATATTTATGAGTTATGAAATTGATTTTTGCTGTGGAGGAGATAGATCTTTAAAAGAAGCATTAAAAGAACAGAAAATAGATGAGCAGGAAGTAATTGATAAATTAAATGAATGTTATAATGAATTTGTAAATGACAATAATGAGGAAACAGATTGGACAAAATCTTCTATGACAAACTTAATTGATTATATTGTTCAAAAACATCACAACTTTATGAGAGAAACACTTCCAATTACAAATGAATTGATTAATAAAATATTAAGAGTTCATTATGTAGATAATGGTGAAATGTTATCTAAAGTTAGCAAATTATTTAATAGTTTAAAATTAGAATTAGAAGAACATCTTATAAAGGAAGAAGAAGTTTTATTTCCATTAATAAAAGAATATGAAAAAAATTCATCAGAAGAAACTAAACAAAAAGCAATTACCACAATGAATGAAACAGAAAATGAACATGATAAAGCAGGAGATATATTAAAAGAGATAAGAAGAGTAACAAATAAGTATGAAGTACCTGAAACTGGATGTAATAGTTTTAAAATAGCATATGAAAAAATGCAAGAAATAGAAAGTGACTTATTTAACCATATTCATCTTGAAAATAACATTTTATTTAGAAAATTAAAAAATTCTAAATAAAGACTTTGATCAATCTATTTATGTAACATATATTACATAAATAGATTGGTTTAACTGTTATAATTTACATATGAAATAAGAAAAAGGAGATGGATTGTATGGCTAATATAACAAACTTAAAAAGACAACATATTCAAATTATAGATACTATAAATATTATAGTTAAGCTTATAAAAAATAATAATTTTGAAGAAAGCTCAAGTGAAATAGCAAGAAACATAAGCCTACTTTCAGGAAAATTAAAAGTACATCTAGATTCTGAAGATAAGTTCTTGTATCCTAAGTTAGTAAAGCATGATAGTATTAAAATAAAAAATAAAGCAAATAAATACATAGATGAAATGGGAAACATTTGTACATTATTTACTGAGTATAAAAATAAATTTAATACGAAAAATAAGATAATAAATAATTTAAATGAATTTATAAAAGAATCTAATTATATGTTTGATATAATACAAAAAAGAATATATAAAGAAGATATAGATTTATATCCATTATTGGAGAAAATTGATTAAAAAATACACTCAAGTTAGAGTGTATTTTTTATTTTAATAATATAATTAGGGGTATACTATAAATAAATTTTAGATATGATTATTTTTTATAAAATAAGGGGAGTTGCAAATGAAAAGCTGTTGTGAGAGGTGTAAAAATAAATTATGTGCTAGTAAAATTTATATATTTGAAAATTTATCTAATGAAGAGTTAATTGAAATAATAAAAATGACAGGACATGAAGATTATAATAAAAAAGAAACTATTTTTGTTGAGGGAGAAAATGCAAATAAATTATATTTAATAAATGAAGGAAAAATAAAATTATTTAAATATACAAAGGATGGAAAAGAGCAGATTTTACATATATTATCTGATGGAGATTTTTTTGGAGAATTGAACCTTTTTAATAAAGGCGAGTATAATTTCAATGCTCAGGCAATTAGCCAGACAAAATTATGTACATTAACTAAGGAAAAAATGAGAAATCTAATTTTAGAAAGACCTGAAATAGGATTGAAAATATTAGAGGTTATAGGATCAAGGTTATCTAACCTAGAGTCTTTAGCACAAAATTTAGCAACAAATGATGTAGAAGTGAGAATTGCATATATGTTATTAGAGTTAAAAGATAAATATGGTAAAGAAATACCAGAGGGAATAGAAATAGATATTCCTATTACACGAGAGGATATGTCCAACTATACAGGGGTTGCTAGAGAAACAATAAGTAGAAAACTTAAAAAATTTGAAGAAGAAAATATAATAGAGTTAGTTGGAATAAAAAAAATAATAATAATTAATCAAGAAAAATTGGAAGATTATCTATAGAAAAGTTTGATTTGAATCACATTCCTTTTTATTAAAACACTTATAATAAAGATAACAAAACACGTAAGGGTTAATATAGAAAGAATGTATTAAAAAAGACTGCTAAATGACGATATGCTGCCCTTATAGTAAAACAAATGGACTGAACCCCTCCTAATAGAAGTATTGACTAATTTTACTAATATATACGTCTACTAGAAGGGGTTCAGTCCGTTTTCTAAACTATTATTTAGTCAGGAAATAGGGGTGCATTACAAATTGCCGGTCTTTTAAATTATCCCTGTTTAAATGTATGCAAATTTCTTTTTAATATATAGATATCTTGTTTTGTTTGATGTTAATATTTTTTATTTCGCCTAGTATTTTTTAAGTATATTTTTCATTCAATTACATACTTAGCTTGATTATATAAATGGTATACCATAGAGGGTGGCGTAGTTGCGATAGAAAATAGCTTGTCGTAAAACTTGAAAAAAAGTTTGACACAAAACTATTTTGGTTGTAAAATTAGTTTTATATAAAACTAATTCCGATTAAGGAGTGATATTATGATTTATAATGAATTTAAAGCTCTTTTAGTAAAAGAATGTAATGGAGTTTTTACACAATCTGTAGTTCAGAGAAATTTAAATGATTTGCCTGAAGGAGATATATTGATAAATGTAAAGTATTCATCTTTAAATTATAAAGATGCCCTTTCAGCTACTGGCAATAAAGGTGTTACTAGAAATTTCCCTCATACTCCAGGTATTGATGCTGCAGGAGTTGTAGTTAAAAGTAATAATCCTAAATTTAAAGTAGGAGACAAAGTTATTGTAACAGGGTACGATTTAGGAATGAACACATCTGGTGGATATTCAGAATATATACAAGTTCCATCTAATTGGGTAGTCGCATTACCTTCAAATCTTACTTTAAAAGAAAGTATGATTTATGGAACAGCAGGATTTACAGCTGCACTTTCAGTATATAAATTAGTTCATTCTGGTGTTAAACCAGAAGATGGAGATATCTTAGTAACTGGTGCAACAGGAGGTGTTGGTAGTGTAGCTGTTAAAATTCTTAGTAAGTTAGGATATTCTGTAATAGCTGCTACAGGCAAAACATAAGAAAAAGAATTGCTAATTAAAATGGGTGCAAAAAACATTATTGATAGAAATGAACTTGATGATAAATCAGGAAGACCTCTTGTAAAAGGCAGATGGGCTGGAGTTATAGACACTGTAGGTGGAAATGTTTTAACAACAGCAATCAAATCTACTAAATATAGTGGAAGTGTAACTTGTTGTGGTAATGTTGCTTCTAACGAATTTATGACATCTGTATTCCCATTTATACTAAGAGGTATAACTTTATATGGTATAGATTCAGTTCAATGCCCTATGGATTTAAGACTTAAGGTATGGAATAAGATATCAAATGAATGGAAGATTAAGAATTTAAATGAAAATATAGATGAGGTATCTTTAGAAGATTTAGATACTAAAATAGATATGATATTAAAAGGGCAAATTAAAGGAAGAACAATAGTAAATTTATGCATATAAAGGAGAATATCAAATGAAAAAATTATTCGAAAAAACTCAACTTGGAAATATGACCCTTAAAAATCGTTTTGTTAGAAGTGCTACATGGGAAAATAGAACAACTAAAGATGGGCACATGACAGATGAACTTTATAAAGTGTATGAAGAACTTGCAAAAGGAGAAGTTGGATTAATTGTAACTGGATATGCAAATGTAGTTAAAGAAGAACAACCTAATCCAGGCATGATGGGAATATATAACGACTCATTTATAGATGAATACAAAAAGTTAACAGATTTAGTTCATGAATACGATTCAAAGATATTAATGCAAATTGCGTATGGTGGAACGAAAACCACATATAATCTTGGTGAAAGAGTTATATTTGCTCCTAGTGAAGTTGCTGAAAGAGGTACAAACACTTTAGGTAAACCTATGACAAAGGATGAAATAGACTATATAGTAAATGCATTTGTAGAAGCTGGCAGAAGATCAATGGAAGCTGGTTTTGATGGAGTGGAAATACATGGCGCTCACACATATTTAATAAATCAATTTCTAAGCCCATACTATAATAAAAGGGAGGACGAGTATGGTGGTAGCTTAGAAAATAGAATGAGATTCTTAATGGAGATATATTCTAAAATGAGAGAAAAAGTTGGGCATGATTACCCGATATTAGTTAAATTAACGGCATCAGAATTTTTTGAAGGCGGATTAACATTTGAAGAAACTAGAATCATATGCAAAAAATTAGAAGAAATAGGTGTTGATGGTATAGAAATTTCAGGTAATATACATGGAAAAGCCAAATCAATGGTAGGACAATCTTTTGATGGATATGAAATCAAACAAGAAGGTTACTTTCTTGAATATGGAAATGTTATCAGTAAAGATATAAATATCCCGGTAATTACGGTTGGGGGTCTTAAAGATATTAACAATATAGATAATATCCTGAATGAAACAAATATAGATTATTTTGCTATATCAAGACCTCTACTTACAGAGCCTAATTTAATAAAAAGATGGAAGGATGGAGATGAAAAGCAAGTAAAGTGTGTTAGATGTTCAAAATGTAGAACTTCTAACGGAAATTACTGTACTGTTTTTAATAAGTAATTTAAAGAGATAATTACATTAACAAGCTTAAAGAAAAATAAATAATCAAGTTAATTGCAAGATTTTTACTATTAATGAAGAACCTATAACAAGGATGTTTTTGAATTATCCTTGTCATAGGTTCTTTAATTATGTTTTCAATACAATCAAATCCTTAGTTTGGTAATATCGATAGTATGTAATAAGAGGTATGTAAGTATAAAATAGTAGTGGTAAAATTTGCCTTTATATATGAGATGCAACTGCACCTCATATGTAAAGGCAAAAAATACTCTAATGAAATTAAAGAATGAATAGAGTATTTAAAAAATCATTTATTTTTATTAATAGAAAATAAGAAATATTAAAATATCATATCTAAAGTAACTATATTGATTAAAACAGTAGTTAAATACTCCTGATTTCGACTAAATTCATTGACGATAAAAGCAATACTATGGTATTATATGGTTTGGATTGCAAAAAAAACAAAATTATACAATATAGGTAATAGCAATCATATAATCTATCAAATTTTAAGTAATATAAAAAGAAGTAGAGATGATAATTTTGAAGGGAGGATAGTAGTGAGTTTGAAATAATTTAATCATATTAAAGATGTCATAATAAAGGAGAAATTTAATGAATATAAGAAAATTAAATAAAATGATTGTTTCATTAATGTTGGTTATATCTTTGATATTCACATATACATGTCCATCGGTATATGCACTGAATACAATAGATACAAAATTAGATGTGATTGAAGGGTCAGAGTATAAATCGATAGATGAAAAAGAAAATTCTAAAACTTATACAAAAGACATTGATACTAGTGATAATGAATCTAAAGATGATATAGATTCAAAGATAAACGAAGTATCAGATATAGATGAAGAATCAGAGGATAAATCTGCAAATGAAAAAGAAGATTCTAGGATTAACACAAAAGATATTGATAATGGCGATACTGAACTTAAAGAGGGTACTAATTTAAAGATAAATGAAGTATCAGATATAGATGAGGAATCAGAGGATATTAAAGATAGTAAAGATAAACCGGAGGATTCTATAAATGAGGATATAGAGGAAGTACCTTTGTTAAAAATTCCACAAAACATTCAAACTGAAGCAACTGAAGATGAAATAAGAATAATGTGGGATGAAGTTGGAAATGCAACAGGATATGATATAGAGGTAGATGGGCAGATAATTGATAATGGAGCTAATATAAGCTACATACATAGTAAACTTGAAGAAAACACAACCCACACTTATAGAATAAGGGCGAAAAATGAAACTACTGTAAGTGACTTTAGCTCACAAATTTATGTGAAAGTATTATCTGGTATTCAAGGAATTGGAACACTTGAAAATCCTTTCATTATAAAGACTAGAGAACAATTGGAAGGAATAAAAAACAACTTAAGTGCTCATTATAGATTGGAAAATAATATAGATTTACAAAATATTGAATGGAGCCCAATAGGAACTTCTACAGTACCATTTACAGGGTCACTTGATGGTAATGGATATAAAATAAGTAATTTAAAGATAAGTAAATCTACAATAAATAATATAGGATTATTTGGATATGTTAAGGATTCAAGTATTAAAAATTTAAAGATTAATAACGTGAATATACAAGGGCAAAATAATGTTGGCGGTTTAATAGGATATTCTACTGGAAATTATAATGTTCAAAATTGCTCAGTGATAGGAACTGGCAGCATTTACGGAACTGAATTTATAGGAGGATTGATAGGATTTGTACGAAATTATGACAATGTAAAAGGTGATATAATTAGTTGTAATTCAACGATTGATGTAGGAGGTTATGGATATATAGGCGGATTGGTAGGAGAGGTTGTATTAAGTAATGTAAAAAAAAGTTATGCGACAGGTAATGTAGTTGCAGAAAGTGCTCGTTCAGGAGGACTAATTGGAGCTGCATATGGAGTATTTAGTACATATACTTATATAAATATTTCGGAGTGTTATGCAACAGGAGATGTCTCAGCTGGAGGAAATATAGGAGGATTAATAGGAGTTGCAAATGCAGCAAGGATAAAAAACTGCTTTGCATTAGGAAATGTAAGTTCTAGTTCAGGTGGTATTGGAGGACTAGTTGGATTTGCATATTATGCATCAGTACAGTCGTCTTATTGTTCAGGAAAAATTGTTAGAGGAAAGGACATTGATGTAGGTGGCATAATAGGAGCTATAAGAGAAAGAGTATCTATTAATAATAGTTACTATGACATTGAAGTATGTGAATGGTCATCTAAAGTACCTACTAATATAGGAAAACTTAATTTAGATATGAAAAAACAAATTACATTTACTGATTGGGATTTTAATAATATATGGAGTATTGATGATTGTAAGTCTTATCCATATTTAAAAAACTTGCATATGCCTATACATAGAGAAATGCCGAAGTGTAAAGCGCCACCAGGACTTGTTGTATTAAATGTATCTGAAAATTCAATTAAATTAGCATGGAATAAAGTAGATAGAGCAGTTGGTTATGATATAGAAATAGATGGAGATATAGTTGATAATGGAATTAATACAACATTTACTCATAGAGGATTAGAAGAAAAAGTAGAACATATTTATAGGGTTAGAGCTAAAGATGAAATAGGTGTTGGTGCATGGAGTAATATATTAGTACAAAAAATATGTTTAGTAGGAGAAATAAAAAACATAAAAACAGAATCAACAAAAACTACAGTAAAAGTAACTTGGGATTCAATACCAACTGCGACAGACTATGACGTAGAAGTAGATGGAGTAATAGTTGATAACAAATCAAATACTACATATACAGAAATTGGACTACAAGAAGGAACAAATCATAGTTATAGAGTCAGACCGAAGGTGGGAACAGGTGTAGGAAAATGGAGTGATATTGTTACACAAAAAACTTGCTTATTGGATACGCCTGAAAATATTAAGACAGAAGAAACAAAGAGCTCAGTAAGCATAATATGGGATTCTGTAGAAAAGGCAACAGGATATGATATAGAAATAGATGGAAATGTAGTAGATAATGGAATTAATACTACATTTATTCATAATAAACTAGCATCTGGAACAAATCATAGTTATAGAATTAGAGCAAAAAATGAAAGTGATATAAGTGAATGGAGTAACCTTTATACACAAAAAACTTGCTCATTGGATATGCCTGCAAATATCAATGCAGAAGCAAAAAAGAGTTCAATAAGTATAATGTGGAATTCGGTAGAAAATGCAACAGGATATGATATGGAGATAGATGGAAAGGTAGTTGATAATGGAATTAACACTACATTTATTCATAATAAACTAGCATCTGGAACAAATCATAGTTATAGAATTAGAGCAAAAAATGAAAATGATATAAGTGAATGGAGTAATATTGTTACACAAAGAACCTGTTTATTGAATAGACCTGAACACATTATGACAGAAGAAACAAAGAGCTCAATAAGCATAATATGGGATCCTGTAGAAAATGCAACGGGGTATGACATAGAGGTAGATGGAGATATCGTTGACAATGGAGCTAATACAACATTTATTCATAACAAACTAATGCCCGGAACAGAACATAGTTATAGAATTAGAGCAAAAAATAAAAGTGATATGAGTGAATGGATTAATATTAATACACAAAAAACTTGTTTATTGGATGAAGTAACAAATATCCAAGCAGCATCAACAGGAAATGTTATTCAGATTATATGGGATTCTGTAGAAAATGCAACAGGATATGATGTAGAGGTAGATGGGACAATAAAAGATAATAATATGGATATAATATATGTTCATAATAACTTAGAGCCAAGCACAGAGCATATATATAGAGTGAGAGCAAAAAATGGAGAAGCGTTAGGTGAATGGAGTGAACGTATATCAATATTAACAACAAAATTAACTGATGAAGTCTCTGGCGAATGGCAAACCCTAAAACCTATGCCAACATCAAGATCAGGAGCTGGAGTTATAAAAGTAAATGATAAAATTTATGTAATAGGAGGACGGATTGGTAATAAAAAGTTAAAATCAGTAGAAGAATACAATCCAGAAACAGATACATGGACAGTAAAAGCAGATATGCTAACAGCGAAGGCACAGTTTGGAATAGCAGAAGTAAATGGAAAGATATATGTAATAGGTGGAATTGGTAATGAATATAAAAATACAGTAGAGGAATATAATCCGAACACAGATACATGGATAGTAAAAGCAGATATGCCAACAGCTAGAGCACAATTAGGAGTGGTACAAGTAAATGGCAAAATTTATGCTATAGGTGGGTATAATGGTAGAAGTCTTAACAAGGTAGAGTTATATAATCCAAAGAGTGACTCTTGGGAAGAAAAAGAAGATATGCCAACAGCCAGAAGAGGACTTGGAGTAATAGAAACTAATGCTAAAATTTATGCTATATCAGGAGATAATTTAAATACAATAGAAGAATATGATCCTAATTCTGACAAATGGACACAGAAATTAAGTTTATTAACAGAAAGAAACTTTGTCCAAACTGTAAATTTAGAAGGAAAAATATTTGTAATTGGTGGATACAAAGATGGAACAAATATAAATACAGTGGAAGTATATAATCCACAAAGAAACATCTTTACAAAACAATCAAGTATGGCAGTAGCAAGAAGTCAGTTTGGAACAGTTGAATTAAATAAAAAAATCTATGCTATAGGTGGAATTGATAATAATGGAAAATGTTTAAATAAAGTAGAAGTCTTTGAATTTTTATTATCACAAGACGAACTTTCTATACCAACCAATATAAAAACAAATGTTAAAGATACAGAAATAACTCTAACATGGGATGAAGTAGAAAACTCTACAGGATATGACATAGAGGTAGACGGAAATATAATTGATAATGGTAAAAATACAACCTATACCCATAGTGAACTTACTGTTGACACAAATCATACATACAGAGTAAGAGGCAAAAACAATGATAAAAAGGGTATGTGGAGCAATCAATTAAATGAAAAAACAATATTAATACCTTCACCAAAAAACATAATATTAAAAGCAAGTAAAGATAGCATTAGTATGAGATGGAATGAAGTTGAGTATGCGAGTAGATACGATATAGAAATAGATGGAAAAATAATTGATGATATAGATGTGACATCATATACTCATAGCGGACTTAATATTGGAGAAGAGCATACATATAGAATAAGAGCAAAAAATGAAAAGAGCATAGGTATGTGGAGTGAACCGATAGTTAAAGCTACAGTAGAAACTACTTTGGAACTAGATGTACCAAATAGTATAAGTGCATCAGCTTCCGAAAATTCGGCAATTATAACTTGGAATGCTATAGAGGACGCAACTGGATATGATATAGAGGTTGATGGAACCGTAATAGACAATGGAAATGGTACAACTTATGCACATAATGGATTAGAAAAAGGAACACAGCATATTTATAAAGTAAGAGCTAAGAATGAAAGAAGAACTAGTAGATGGAGTGATGTCATTACAGTAGCAACATTACTAGGAACTAAAGGAACCGGAACAGTAGATAACCCATTTATAATAAAGACAAAAGAGCAACTTAAGAAAATGAGAAATAATCCAAATGAACATTATAAATTAGGAGCAGATATAGATTTAGAAAACGAGGAATGGGAACCAATAGGAAGTCTGAAGCTACCATATAAAGGGTCATTTGATGGAAATGGATACACAATAAGTAATTTAAAAATAAATAAACCTTCATCAGATTGCGTAGGTTTTTTTGGCTATGCCGAGGAATGTGTAGTTAAAAATGTAAAAATAAATAATATAGACGTGAAAGGAAAAGTGAGTGTAGGAGGATTGATAGGTAGGATTCAACATGACAAACCTATAGATACAATTATAGAAAATTGTAAAGTAGAAGGAAAAGGTAAAGTTAATGGGAGTCAAAATGTAGGAGGACTAATAGGTTGGATAGCTACTAAGAATATACATGTAATAGATTGTGCATCAAAAGTTGATATAGAAGGAACTAGACATTATGTAGGAGGATTAATAGGAAATACTAATGGTAGAGTAGAAAAAAGTTACGCAACAGGGAACGTAGTGTCAAGAGGAGATGCTGTGGGAGGATTAATAGGAACTAGTGCTTACAATAACACTACAGAATGTTATGCAACAGGAGATGTTTTTGGAAATTTATATGTGGGAGGATTAGTAGGAGCTAGTAGTTGGGGAAAAATAGAGAATTGTTTTTCTTTAGGAGATGTAACAGGAAATAATGCTGGAGGTATAGTAGGAGTTAAGAGTTCAACGCTGAAAAATTCATATAGTATAGGTAAGGTAAATGGGAACATTACAGGAGGTTTAGTAGGAAAAGAAGATAGAGAATTAGATATTAAAAATAGCTATTATGATAGTGAAGTATCAGAATATCCACCTAAAAAACCTACAGACGTAGCTAGGATAACATCGCAAATGAAATCAAAAGAGACATTTATTGATTGGGATTTTGAAGGTGTATGGAATATTGATGAAGGAAATTCTTATCCATATTTGAGAACTTTACCTATTCCAGAGAAGATAAAGGGGAATTCTGAAATAAATGAAGGTATGGATGGAAATGGGAAAATAGATAACCCATTTATAATAAAGACAAAAGAACAACTTAAGAAAATGAGAAATAATCCAAATGAACATTATAAATTAGGAGCAGATATAGATTTAGAAAACGAGGAATGGGAACCAATAGGAAGTCTGAAGCTACCATATAAAGGGTCATTTGATGGAAATGGATACACAATAAGTAATTTAAAAATAAATAAACCTTCATCAGATTGCGTAGGTTTTTTTGGCTATGCCGAGGAATGTGTAGTTAAAAATGTAAAAATAAATAATATAGACGTGAAAGGAAAAGTGAGTGTAGGAGGATTGATAGGTAGGATTCAACATGACAAACCTATAGATACAATTATAGAAAATTGTAAAGTAGAAGGAAAAGGTAAAGTTAATGGGAGTCAAAATGTAGGAGGACTAATAGGTTGGATAGCTACTAAGAATATACATGTAATAGATTGTGCATCAAAAGTTGATATAGAAGGAACTAGACATTATGTAGGAGGATTAATAGGAAATACTAATGGTAGAGTAGAAAAAAGTTACGCAACAGGGAACGTAGTGTCAAGAGGAGATGCTGTGGGAGGATTAATAGGAACTAGTGCTTACAATAACACTACAGAATGTTATGCAACAGGAGATGTTTTTGGAAATTTATATGTGGGAGGATTAGTAGGAGCTAGTAGTTGGGGAAAAATAGAGAATTGTTTTTCTTTAGGAGATGTAACAGGAAATAATGCTGGAGGTATAGTAGGAGTTAAGAGTTCAACGCTGAAAAATTCATATAGTATAGGTAAGGTAAATGGGAACATTACAGGAGGTTTAGTAGGAAAAGAAGATAGAGAATTAGATATTAAAAATAGCTATTATGATAGTGAAGTATCAGAATATCCACCTAAAAAAGCTACAGACGTAGCTAGGATAACATCCCAGATGAAATCAAAGACAACATTTGCTGGATGGGATTTTGAGAATATATGGGATATAGAAGAAGGGAATTCTTATCCATATCTAAGAAATCTACCAGTACCTAATCATGAAAATTTCCCAGAACGATTACCACCTACTCAACTAGTTATAACAGAAAAAACACTAACTTCAATTAGTTTATCGTGGAATACAGTTGAAGGTGCTACTAGTTATGATATCGAGATAGACGGACAAGTTATAGATAACGGACTAAACACAACATATGTTCATGATGGTTTAATACAAGGAGAGCCGCATACATATAGAGTAAGAGCGAAAAATAGTGAAAAAGTAAGTAGTTGGACACCAAAATTAGTAGTTGGACCTTTATTAAACACCCCTAAAAATTTAAATGCAGTAGAACAAAGTGGAGCAATAAATATAACATGGGATACTGTAGAAAAAGCTATAGGATATGATATCGAAGTGGATGGAGTTTTAATAGATAACGGAGTAAAAAATACATATATTCATAACAATGTAGCTTCCAATAAGCAGCATACATATAGAGTAAGAGCAAAAAATGATTTAACAAAGAGTAATTGGAGTGATATAACTTCTATCATTAAATGGGATAACAAAGGTATTTGTTTAGCATCAAATAGTTGGATAAATAATCTTGAAAATGGAGATGAAATGGAAGTAGAAGTAAAAGCTAATGCTTTAGATGATGTATATACTATACAAATGGAATTAGTATATAATCCTGAACTGTTCGATGTTAATGAGGAAAGTATAAAGAATTTAATGTGGATTGATGATCAAAATGCATATATCAAAACTTTAGAAGATGATAAAAAAGGAAGCTTAAAAGCTATTGTTTCTCAAACTAAAGATAATTTAGGAAAAAGCGGAGAATTCGATATTTTAAGCATGAAATTTAAGCTTAAAACAGAACAAAACGAATCTATCAAATTTAACCTAATAAAATTAGTAAATTCAAAAGGCGAATATATAGAGATTCCTCCAGTATCAGAATTAAATATAGGAGTATTGCCTGATGTTAAGTAGTAAAAGACAAAGAAGTAATAACATACAAGGGAGGAAGAGATAAAAAATGAATATTTTACATAGACATAAAAAAAAGTCTGTTTTTAATAGCATTCTGATTTTGATACTAACCATTTTTATGGTTGGTATCTTTAATACAGACTGTTTTGCAAAAGAAAAATTTATAGAAATAAAAAATGGTGGACTAAAGAACAGTATATATAAATTAGGACCTAGAGATAGTAAGAATTTTCAACAAAATGTATGGTATGAAGAGTATTATAACAATAAGAAAAAAGGTATGTTTACTAAGTATGGTTCACCAGAGCGTGATATAAAAAAAGAGGCAGATAGTAAAAATATTACTAATTATAAAGTTGAAACAAAAAGTAAGGATGCTGTAGCTACTATTAGATATGATAAAGGTGGGTACAAGGGTAATCTGAAATTAAATAAACAAGATACTCAAGGTAAAATAACATGGGATAAAAGTACCAAAGTAACAGCTCCTGGAAAATTTATTAAAGTTGAAAAGGAAAATATTGTAACGATTATTTATAATGCAGACGGTACAGTAAAAGATAAGGATGCTACATGGGATGATAAGACTAATCATGAAAAACTTTATTATGTAGATGAAAAGACTGGATATTATGGAATGCTTAAGAGAAATCATGATAAAGATGAACAAAAAGAAGAACCAATTTTTCATTATCCTGATCGTAGCAGGAAGGAAGTAATAAAATATACTGCACATTTTGAAGCAACTTTTACTACAAAATATGCAAAAGATAAAATATATACACATATATACAAAGGAACAGTAAGAACAGAGCCTGAGTATGAATACTATCAAAAATACAAGGGTATTCCTTATACACCATTAAAGGAACTTGGAAAACCAAAGAATAGTGAACTAGTAAATGATCCTGTAAATATAACAACAGGTAATTGCTATACTTCACAAGAAGATCTTAATATTCCTGAAATAGGACCAAACTTGGAAGTAGAAAGATATTATAATTCAAGTGATAAAAGAAGCAGTATGCTAGGAAAAGGCTGGCGTATAAACTATGATAGTAGTCTTTCGGTAGATTCTGATGGAAAAGTAAGTATTGTTTATCCAGATGGACACACTGTAGATTTTGCTCCAATTAGTGGAACTAATAAATATTCATCACCAGAGACAGTATTTGATACATTACAGAAAAACTCAGATAATACATATGATTTAAAAAGAAAAGATAAACTTACATATAAATATAATTCAAACGGGAAATTATCAAAAATAATTGATAATAATAATAATCAAATTACATTAGAATATGATAGTTCAGGAAACTTAGCGTCTGCTATAGGAGCAAGTGGTAAAAAATTAAGCTTTACAACTGAAAGTGGACGAATAAAAACTGTTAAAGATCCTGTTGGAAGAACTATTGTATATAATTATGATAGTAATGGTAATTTAATACAAGTTCAAGATGGTAGTGGAGAAACAATAAATTATACATATAAGGATTTTGGAATGACATCTACAACTGATCAAAATGGCAAGAAATATATTGAGAATAAATATGATGATTATGGTAGAGTTATTGAGCAGATAGATGAAAATGATAATATCATAAGATATAACTATGATGTACTTAATATGCAAAACTCTTACACATTTGTATCAAGTGGAAAGACTGTAAAATATGAATATAATAGTAAGTTATATATAACAAAAAAGATATACGATGATGGAACGTATGAAGAATATACATATGATGATTTAGGAAATAAAACTAGCATAAAAGATAGAAATGGAAATATAACTCAATATAAATACGATAATAGAGGGAATTTAATATCTGTTATATCTCCAAGCCCATATAATTATGAAACTAAATATAAGTATGATGAAAATGATAATTTAATAGAAATAAAAACTCCATTAGGTGCAACAAAAACATTCGAATATGATGATAAAAATAATCTAGAGAGTGTAACTCAAAAACTAGATGATAAAACAAATGTTAAGACTTCATATACTTATGATGATTATGGAAGACTTGAAACAATAAAAGATGAAGAAGGAAATATAAGTACATTAGAATATAAAAATAGTAGTAGCCCTAATAAAGTAATAGATCCAAAAGGGAATGTAACAACATATGAATATGATGATTTAGGCAGAAAAATATCTGTTACTACAATATATGGAACAACAAAATTTGAATATAACGATAAGGATAAGATAGAAAAAGTAATAGATCCTGAAGGTAACATTTCAAGAATGAAGTATGACTCTATAGGAAACCTTATCAAGCTAATAAGACCTGAACAGTATAATAAATCATCAGACGATGGAATAGGATATACTTATTCTTATGATGCAATGGACAGACAGATAAAGCAAATAGATCCACTGGGAAATGTACAAGCAGTTAAATATGATGAAGAAGGAAATAAAATAAAAGATATAAATCCAAATTACTATAATTCATCAAATGATGATGGATACGGTATAGGATATGAATATGATTCGAGCAATAGAATCGCAAAGATAATAAATCCATCTGGCAAAAAATCAAGAATAAAGTACGATTCAGTAGGAAATAGGATTAAAGTAATTGATGCAAATAACTATGATGAAAACAAAGATGATGGTTTAGGAATTGAGTATAAATATGATGAATTAAATAGATTAGTTGAAGTAAAAGATACAAAAGGAAATATAATAAAAAAGCTTATATACGATACTGACTCAAGAATCATAAAAGAAATAGATGTAAAAGGATATTTAAGTGGTTCGAATGATGATTCTAGATATGGAACTGTATATAAATATAATCTAATAGGATGGTTATTAGAAAAAAGAATTCCAGTTAAAAAAGAAAATGGACAAGTATATTATAATATCACAAAGTATACTTATGATAAAACAGGAAAACTACTAGAAGAGAAAAAATCACCTGAATATGTGAATTTAACAGGAGAGCCAAAGAAATACAATACTATAGAATACACATATAATGAAAATGGACAAGTAAAAACAATATCAGATAGTTCAGGAGCTTATATGGAATATAAATATGATGCTCTTGGCAATACAATAGAAAAGAAAGAAAAGATAAACGAAAATAAATATAAAGTAACAGGATACCATTATGATTCACTAGGAAGACTAGACAAACAATGGATAGAAATAAATGGTTCGAATAAAAAAGCAGTAACATCATTTGAATATGATAAAAACGGAAACATAGTTAAAGTTACAAGACCTCAAGGGTATATATCATTGTTTGAATATGATGATGCTGGTAGATTAATAACTAAAAAGGAAGAAGTATCAGAAGATGAAATAGATGTAAAAAATACAACTGTATCTATTGAATCACCTAGAAAAACAATATACCCAGGACAGCAGTATGAATACAAAGTAGAACTTCATCCAGATGAACAGGTAACAGGATTTAATATACAAATAGACTATGATGCCAGAATATTTGAATTTGTAAACTCAACTTCAAGTGATGATAAAATTTCATTAAATTCTGAGTCAATAGGAAATATAACTATAAAAACATCATCAGCAAACTATACAAAAGATACAACCATTGTAACTCTTACAATGAAGATAAAAGATAATATTTCAGGTATAGGGCAATTAACGATAAATCCACTATCTACGTATACGAACAGAGATGGAATGAGATGCAAGTTAGTTGAAGCGATGGGAAAAGACGGTGCAGTAAAAGACCTTGATATGAATAATGATGGTAAGGTAGAGATTAATGACTTTACTGAGATTGCACTTTTAAAAGATGTTGATGTAAATAATCCTAAATATGATGAAAAGTATGATATAAACGGAAATGGCATCATAGATGAACCAGATCTTGATTATATAAAGGATTGGTTATTTGCGATTGAAGATAAGAAATTAAATCCAGTAGATAATGAGAATATATTACAAAAATATACCAATGCAATATATGAATACGGAACAAACAAAGTTATAAGAACAACTAAATATAAATACGATAAAGCAGGCAATGTAATAAAAGAAACAGATTGCAATAAAAATACTATTAACTATACATATGATAAATACAATAGATTAATATCTGTAGAGGATAAAGAAGGAGCAACATCTAGAGTATTCTATGACGAAGTTGGAAACAAAATAAAAGAAATATTACCAGAAAACTATAGTTCACAAGAAGACAATGCTTCAGGAACAACATATGAATATGATTCAATGAATAGACTTACAAAAATAACAGATGAAAAAGGAAACATTGTACAAAATAATATATACGATATAAACGGACAGATAACTAAAGTAATTGATGCAAAAGGATATCAATCAGGAGCGGATGATAATTCAAGATATGGATTAGAATATACTTATGATATCGGAGGACGAGTAAGTGCTATTACAACACCTGAAGCTAAGAAAAAAGGAAGTGTAAGTAAATCTTTTACTTATGATGCAATGAACAATATTCTTTCTTCTACAGATGGAGAAGGAAATACAACAACTTATGAAAGAGATTTATGGGGAAGAGCAACAAAAATAATAAAGACAGAAGGTGTAGTTGAGCAATATAAATATGACTTTGCTGGAAATATTGTATCTTCAACAGATGGAAAAGGAAATACAACAAAATATGAATACAACAACATGAATCTATTATCTTCTATAATAGATCCATTAGGCCAAAAAATTTCTTATAAATACGATAAAGAAGGAAGACTTGAAGAAGAAATAGATAGAAATGGACAAAAGACACTTTATGAATATAACAGTGATAACAATATAGTATCTAAAAATATATCTGGCAAAGAGGAAGAAGAAAGATTCTTATATAACAAAGAAGGTTCTTTACTTGCAGCTGTAAACTCTAAAGTTGTAGAAGAATTTAGATATACAGCAAATGGTTACTTAAAAGAACAAATAAGAAATGGCAACACTTTACTTGAGTATGATTATGATAAAAATGGAAATGTAACTAGCGTAACAGATAAAGTAGGACAAACAACAAAATATACTTATGATATTGTTGGTAGATTAAATAAAGTATTAGATAATAATGATGAAATAGCTTCATATAAATATAATGTTGATGGAACAATAAATGAAATAAACTATAACTCAGGAATAGAAATAAGTTATAATTATGATAAAGATAAGAACATAACATCTCTTATCAATAAAACACCAAAAGAAGTTCAGAATTTCTCATATACTTATGATAAAAATGCAAATCAGTTGACAAAATCAGAAAATGGACAAACTACTGCATATACTTATGATAAGTTAAACAGATTAAAAACAGTAAAATATCCTGATAAAGGATTAGAAGTTTACACTTATGATAATGCAGGAAATAGAACAGAAAAGAAAATAGGATACAACAAAGATACCTATAGTTATGATGAAAACAACAGATTAACTCAAAGCATAGAAAACAGAATAACAACTGAATATAAGTATGATAAAAATGGTAATCTTTTAAAAGAAATACAAAACGGAAAAACAACATCATATGAATATGATGGGTACAATAGATTATCAGAAGTAAATACTCCAGATAATAAAAAGATGTCTAACATATACAATGCATTAAGCTCAAGAATGGCAGTTGGAGAAAATGGATTATGGCGTGAATTTACATTTGATAGAGGAAATATTATACTAGAAGTAAATTCTCAAAATGAATTAATAACAAGAAGCATTAGAGGACTTAACCTAATAGCACAAAAAGATAATAAAGAACAACTACACTATTATTTACATAACAATCATGGAGATGTAGTAAATATATTAGATTCAAATGGATCAGTGCTTAATGCTTATCAATATGATGCATTTGGTAATGCTACTAACAGTGAAGAAACTGTAGCTAACAGATTCATGTACAGTGGAGAGCAGTTTGATAAAATTACAGGCAAGTACTACCTAAGAGCAAGATATTATGACCCTAGAGTAGGAAGATTTACACAAGAAGATACATATAGAGGAGATGGACTAAATCTATACTCATATGTAGCAAATAATCCAGTAAATTATATTGACCCTACAGGACATGACAAGAGTAATGTTACTAAGAAAAATAATAATAACGGTGCATATATAGTGTTATATGACCCTAAAGAAGATGAAACTAAACTAAATGGATTAAGAAAAGATTTTGCAAAAGAAGATGATGTATTCAAAAAGACTGCAATATTTGGTAAATTTACAGTTCAAAGGTTTAAAACAGATTATAGATATGGAAAAGCTGAATATCAAAAAGCATTATATGAGAATTGTGGAATTGACATAAAAACATCTGGCACGGCTTGGGATGAATCAATGAGTGAACTTGGTGGTTCTGCTATTGGTGGTATAGCTGGCTCAGGTATAAAAAGTGGAAAAACAGTTTTAGGAGAAGGTATTGGTAATCTTACTGGTAGAATAAGCAAAAATTCTAATAAGGTTATTAAGGGAACGAGTAAAGTTTTAGATGATGTAGTAAATACAATGAGCAAAAATAAATCAAAGTATTATAATAATAGAAACTATGACTGTTCAGAGATAGCTGAAGATTTATTTAATTCTTCAGGAGGTAAAGGTGAAATAATAGAAATAACAGGTAATAATGGGCTTAGAGTAAAAGAATATGATGAAATACTAGAATTTGATTATCATGAAGTATTTAGCGATGGGACTTATATTTATGACCCAAGATATAATGATATGCCAATGTTAAAAGATGATTATATTAACGAATTAAATAAACTGAATAGTGGAGGCATAAATATTAACAAGATACAATAGCAAAAGAGAGGTGAGGTATGTATGGAAGATGTTAATAAAAATATAAAATTAATTAATAGCTGTCTGCCACAATATGCGTTAAGAAGAAATTCTGCATACTACGAATATGTCTGCTATATAAATAATATATATACTTTTCTAATTTGTGGGCTATATGATGAAGTAGATTTATTTATAAACAGGGCAAATAAATATCTTGAAAAAAATCAGAAGATGATAGACTTTGAGAATCAGTATATAATAAGTAGTAAGGAATTTTTAAATAGAATCAGAGATTATTTGGATAATAATGATTTAGTAAAATGAAGATAAATTTAAAACTACTTGATATGTAGATTCAATATATTTTGGTGTAAATCTAACTTCATAATTTGGATAAAACTTACTACAAAACAATAGTTAAAAGGGTGGTGAAGAGATAATCAAGCCTTTTCATCACCTATTAGTATTTGTAGAGATAAGGGTTTCGCTACATAAACTAAATTCTGTAGTGAGTAATCAAGAAGTCAACGGAAGAAAATTCCGTTGGCTTTTTTAGTTTTTGAAAAAATGGAAGACCAGCTAGTTATAGTCAATAGTTTTTACAATTATTTTTAAGTTATGTTTTTAGGCACAAGAAATAGACTATCTAGTCTACACGAATAATTGATAGTTTGATTTTAATATAGTTCATAATTAGCC
>NZ_BDQY01000037.1 GCF_002724055.1 Tepidibacter mesophilus
CTGAAACATTTATACATACCTCCTTGTATTTTTTTGTGTAGGAACTTAATTATAACAAGGTTTTGTATAAATGTTTTTTTATTTTATTCAAATGGAAATTTATTGAAGTATTTTTGCACTATTATAGTTTAGCATACTAAAAAGGTATAAAAAGGAATAAAATGTAGAAATTTGATATTCGTTATTATATAATTAAATAAACAACAAATTAGTGAAGGATGTGAGAAATGAAAAGTTATAAAAAAATATATAGCGAAATAAATAAATTAAATGGAAGTATTGTAGAAGAAACATTTGACTATGACAAATCGGGACTATTATCTAAGAGTCATTATTTTGGCACTGAATATGAGAAATGGATTGACTTGATTACCAATAGAAAAGAAAATATCCTATATAAGTCTGCATTAAACGAATATTATATGTCTAATTTAGCATTAGTTCAAGGAAATTATAGACATGCATTTGTTTCTTTGAGATTTTTTATTGAGCAAACATTATTTGGAATTCAATTATCTATTAATGAACAAGAGTTAAAAATGTGGCTTAATAGAAAAAAAGACATGTATTGGTCAAGTATAGTTAATGAAGAATCAGGAATTTTTTCTAAAGTGTATATAGATGTGTTTTGTCCTAATCTATCAAGGTATGCTGATAAATACAGAAATATGGCAAAGCAAGTGTATAGAAACTGTTCTGAATATATACATGGCAATGATATTATCGATTGTAGATTACCAGAAAAAATTCAATTTGATGAAATGGCATTTAATGCATGGCATAAAGAAGCGACAATAGTAAAATCTGTAGTAACATTTTCAATGTTTGTTAGATACTATGACTTATTAGATAATATGGAAGCAAAAGAAAATTTTGAATCATATTTAACTGATATCATTGGTCATAAACCAGAAATACAACAATTTTATGATAAGGAATGTATAGCATGAGTGAATTTTTTTTAAGGACTGAAGAAATAAAATTAAATAAGTTAACTGATTTATTTGTTGAAATGAGCCAAGATAAAGTCACTATTGAGAAGTTGAAATCATCGTCTCCAGTAATATTAGTTGGTAGTCGAGGTATGGGTAAGTCTTTCTTATTAAGAATGACTCAACTAGAGTTAAAAAATGAATTTGAGGAAAAACGAATACTTCCTGTATATGTTACTTTTAGGAGATCATCACTTATACAAACTTCTAATGATAAGCAATTTCAGCTGTGGATGTTATCTAGATTATGTTCAGAACTTGTTAAGGCGTTAAGATTACAGGGAATAACTCCTGCCACATCAAACGCATTTAATTCTTTAACAAGAGGTATTGGAAGAAATAATTCTGATACAGCTATTGATGAGCTACTCGAGAAGTTTGAAAATTCATGGAAAAACCCAGGTATTGAGTTAGATGCTTCTATCCTCCCAACTATTGATAATTTTACTGATATTATACAAGATATCTGTGAGGAACAAAACATAGAAAGAATCGCTTTTTTTATAGATGAAGCAGCACATATATTTATTCCAGAAAATCAGAGACAATTCTTTACTATGTTTAGAGATTTAAGAACGCCATATATAACTGTTAATGCTGCAGTGTATCCAGGAGTAACTATGTTTGGAGATACATTTGAACCCATGCATGATGCTACTTTTATAAATATGGCGAGAAGCATTGATGAGGATAATTATATCTTTAAGATGAAAGAATTGGTCTTAAAGCAAGTTGATGATAGCATGAGAAAAAATATAAACAGTAGGAGTGAAAATTTTAGTATTTTAGCATATGCTGCAAATGGGAATCCAAGGCATTTACTTAAAACAATAGCGCAATGTGAAAAACTAAATACTAACTCAGTTAATAAAGTAATTAGAGAGTATTATCGTACGGGAATATGGGCGGAGCATTCTCAGTTAGGTGAGAAAATAACTGGTCATGATATATTAGTTGATTGGAGTAGAGATTTTATTGAAAATATTGTTCTACCAGATTTGAAAGATAAAAATGATAGGTATCTTAGTGAAGGAAAAAAAACAACACTATATTTTTGGGTACATAAAAATGCACCGCAACTTGTAAAAGATGCATTAAGAATTTTGGAATATACAGGAATAGTTTCAGGACATTCTAAAGGAATTAAGGCAAGTAAAAGTGAAGTTGGAACAAGATATAGTGTTAATTTTGGATGCTTATTGGCACTTGAGTCTAGTGCAACTAAAACTGCCTTAGATATAATTCATAATTCATCAGTAGCTAGAATGAGTGAATTTGGAGCTAATAGTAAATCGTTTATTCAACTTAGTCAAAGTTCTGAAAAAATATGGAATGGTTATACTGATGATATTCTACAAAAGCAATTAAATAAGAGTATAGATTGTCTAGATTTGACTTATTGGCAAAAACAAAAGTTGAGAGAAGTAAATCTATTAACTATAGCTGAAGTGCTAAAAGCACCAGAAACTAAACTGATGGAAGCGTATTATGTTGGGACCGTTAAAGCACGTCAGATTAAGAATTCTGCATTGGCGGCAGTTTATGAATACTTATCTGGATGATACTAAATGTAAATAACATATTATAATTATAGATTAGACCTTTAACCACTGAGTTAAAGGTCTATATTAAGTTTTTGAAGCAATAACATAGTTAAAATAATGTTCAATAGGATATGTTGTAAGATACATTAGTTTTGTAGTATTAAGAATAGTTTTACAAATTAACTAATGCATATAATGAGAAATTTGAATACATATGCTTGATAATTAATGCTAGGTAAAATTTATTAAAGTTTAGTATTATTGTGAACTGTATTATTAAGTAGCTATTGTTTCATGATTATATATTGAGAATTAAATTATAAGGTGAAAATTTTTATAAGAGGAGTAATTTATGTTAGATAAGTGGTTTACAAAGAAAAATAAATATAAAAAAGAAAATCCTGATGCTACATATGAAATGTATAGTATTAACGAATTCATTTTTGATGAAAAAATTAAGAAAAAAGTTAATCGGCTTCTTAAAAATTACAGAGATGAATTTAAACCTAAATTGTTAAAGGAGAATAGTACTACTGATATGGGAATGCTTTTAGCTACACTACCTATAACTGATGAATTGAAGAGTTATTATAATAACGATTTATGTGTATCAGTTGCAACTAGTGTTGCAGTGGCAAGAGGTACTGATTTCAATTTAAGAACTCATGCATATTACGTAGAAAATGCCTTGTTAAGGATTTCAAATGCATGGGAATATCTATTTATTATTTTAAATCAATTTCTTTACACTGATTTGGTTGTAGGTAACGATTTAAGAAATAAAATTATAGAAGCTAAGTGCCATAATATTGATTTTGTCAAACACAATAAAGGATATAAACCAGTGATCACTCGTTTACCAGATAAAATAGTTGATAAGATAAAGCCTGAAATAAAAAAAGAGCATAAGTTATTTAATATTTCTACTAAGTCAAAAAGTAATTCTTTCCATAAGACACTAAAGAAAAAGTACTGTTCTAATGATAATTTACAGATTATTTTAGATTTGTATTATTGTAAAGATGTGAAAGAGATTATTGAGTTAAGAAATGAAATTGTTCATAGAAGATCTTTGGGAGCGAAATTTTCAGTCGCACCTATTGATTTTATGCCCGCACAAGGAATAAATATAAATCCAAAGGGATGGTATGATTTTAAGAACTTAGATATAAAAATTGAAAAAAATCTAGTAGCTATACGAACAGCTACACAGATGGTGATTGATATCATATTTACTAATGATGTTCCTAATCAGAAAGCTAATGAGGATAAAACTTTCTTTGTATACAAAGTAGAGTGTTGTAATTGTTCAAAAAAATTATTAATTAATGATGTTACAGTGGATTATTTTAAAAAACATGGAGAACTTCTTATCTGTCCTTATTGTAAGGGGAATAATACAACTGTGAAAGAAAAAATAGAAGTCCATGATAGATATTATTTTTCTAATATCCGTGAATATAATGAATTCATTTTTGACTATTGGAAGATTCATGATGAAAAAAGAGAACATATAAGAGAGTAAAAAATTTTATATAAACTAAATTAGGATTATAATTATTAAGATTATTGAATAAGATAGTAAGATTCATAAGAATAAGAAGCTGATAGGCAAATTGCATTCTCTTTGAATATAATTAGTGGATTTAGATGGAGGTGATTCGTCTACACCAGTGAAATACACGACCGTACTGAAGAAATTCAGTGCGGTCTTTTTAGTTTATAAGCAATGTTAGTCAATAGATTTATTAATTTTATAAACAAGCCAAAAGATAAATCTATATTATATATTTTAATGGAAATAATAAGAGCTTATTTAATTATAAGTCCGCCATTGTATGCTATAATAAACATAATAATTTTTAATAATATGGAGGAGATATGATAAGCAAATTAAAGAAAACCTACATTTATTTAGATGAAATAAAAAAAATATATAAAATAGAGGAACATAAAGAAACCGTAGAACTGATTAAAAACTTAGTTAGTGAAAATAGATTAAAGCCAATTACAACATCAGATTTAACTCCAATGTATGAGAGAATATATACAAAGTACAGAATTATAAAGGTAAAGAATGAAAAAGATGAACTTGATTTAGAGGAAATAAATTATAGAATACATCCAAGGTTAAATATAGAGTATTATAGAAAAAACATAGAAGAATATAGAAAAAATAAAGAAAAAATAATATCATTAAATAAGTATCTTATTGAAAAATCGGAAAGTTTTTCAAAAATAATATCTGTAAATGAAAGGTCGTATGAAATATTTAATGACGAAAAATTTATAAATAGTGATAAAGGTAAAGTTATTCTTAAAAATTTAAAAATTGATATAATAAAGGATTTGAATGTGTATAAGACACCAGAACCTTTTATCTATTTATCAATAAATAGGGTATCCCCTCAGACTGTGTTAATTGTGGAAAATAAAGATACCTATATTACAATATCTAAAATGCTTTTAGAAGGCAAATGTATTCTTGAAAGAAAAATAGATACTATTGTATATGGGGAAGGAAAGAAGATTATAAGTAGCATAAACGGAATTAATGACGATATCACATTAGAGTATCTAAAAAATGCAAATAATGAATTTTTATATTGGGGGGATATTGATAGAGAAGGTTTTAGCATTTATTCATCATTAAGACGAAACTTTGACTTAAATACTATAAGTTTATGGGAAAAACCGTATAAATTAATGATTACAAAATGTAATGATAAAAATTTAAGAAAGACACCAAAAGAACAAAAAGTTAATTATGAAGAGGGGATAGAAACAATTAATGATAATGTACTTAAAAAAGAAATTGAAGATATTTTATTAAAGGGTAGGTATATACCACAAGAAGCACTTAATATGTACGACCTGGAGGTGTAATGGCTATGGATATGATAAATATTATAGGGGGTTACAATAAAAGAATTAATGCTATTGGATCTTATTATTTAATATCATCTATATCAAATAATAGAAATAAGTTTAAAGAATTTACAAATATAGAGTTCTATAATTTATTAATTGAAGTATTATGTTTTATATTTGAAAAGTCCTTAAGAAGACAATATTGTATTAGAGATGACATTAAATACTTTATTGAAAAATTAAATATTATTTCTTATAAAAAATTGTTTTCATCAGAAGATTTAGATGAATTGACGAATTACATTATCAATGGTTTAACTAATAACGGTAAAACTTTTTTATTCCCTTATTATTCAGTTGAAAAAAATGAGCATATTGACGCTAGTATAAGAATTATAGAAGATAAAAACGTGAAAATTAATAACCAAGAAAGACTATCTTACTCACTAACAACAGAAGGGTACAGACTACTTTTATCAACTAAAGAATATGATGAATTGTTTCAAATTCAAATATCTCAAATGGTTGCAAGGCTTAGAATAGATAAAGGAGATTACACAGGTGCAAAGCAAGATATCTATGAGATAGTAAATACCTTAGAAGTACAAAGACAAAAAATTGACAATTACATAAAAATAATTAAAGTAGATATCTTTTATATTAGAGAAAATCAATATTCAAATGTAATAGATACAACTGTAAGTATATTATTAAATGAAATGGATAAATATGAGGAATTAAAGCAAGATGTTTTATTAATTATAAGAGATAAAGAGGAATATTTAGAAGGAGAAGAAGAAATTAGTAAAGAAAAAATTGAAGATATTAGGATTCAGTTAATACATATGAGGGATTTAATAGAGGGTGTAACAATGGCTAAAAATACAGCCGCTAATCTTATTTCGAGAGTTCAAGATTTTAGAGAAGAGTTTTCTGATATATTAAAAAAATTATTAAGAACACCAGTATTAAAAAGATTTAATTTCAAAGAAGAAATTCTTGACAAACTTGAAAAAGATATTAATTTTTTATATGTGATTAAAGAATTATACGTTCCTTTATTTAAAGCAGAAATTCCTAATACTTTTAATGTTAGTGTCCCTTATCAAGAGCAAATGTTAATTGAGAAGGAAGATACTAAAGAAGATACAATACATGATAAGGATGACTATGATATTTTAGTGGATGAAGAAAAGGAATCTAAAATACTCTATTGTGAGAATTATTATTATACATTTATTAAGGCTTTATTTGAATATGGATTTGAGAAAGAAAACTTTACTTTAAGGGAATTTTTAAATCATTTCCTAAAGATAAATAAAGATCTATATATAGAACTTACAATGGATTCAAAGCTAATGAGAGATGTAGTTATGTTTTTTGCAAATCAGAGGGAAGCAATTTATATAAATAAAATTATGAAACTGATAAATAATAGTACGTTTTCACCTAATACTGATTTTCAAATAGAAAGAATCGTTGAAAGGTTAGTAAACGAAGAATATAATCATATGCAAAGAATAGACTATTTGATTTCAGAAAAAATCTTAGGTGATGAAATGATTATAAATACTGAAATTAACTTAGAAGATATGACTGCTGTGAAATTGGAATTAACTAATATAAATTTTAAATTAATTGGACTATAAGAGGTGGATTTGATGAATATATCTTTAAAAGACTATAAAACTGCTAATGAAATATTTTATAGATTACTTAAAAAGAGTGAGATAAAAGAAAAGGAATTTAAAGAATTATTTTTAGCATATGTAAATAATAGCTTTGTCAGGGAAGCGTTAGAAGGAATATGTGAAGTCGCTAAGGTTAAAATTATAGCAATATCAGATACATTATATTTAATACCTAATGAGGATAATGATATTATAGGGTTTGATTATAGAAAGGAACCTCTTCTTGGTAAGGATTTAAAGGATAGTTATTTAGCTTATTTAATAATGACAATTATATTCACTGAATTTACAAATGAACTTTCTCCAGCATCATATATTGATGTTCCTAAAATATTAACATTAGTGCAAGAATCCTTAGATAGAGTGGCTGCAAGAGATGATATAGAAGAAATTGAGAAAAAGTCTGCTTTTAATATAATAGCTATTAAAGTTTTATGGGAAAGTAAAAGAAAGTGGGATGAAGCAAGCAAAAAAGGTATACTTACCACATCAGCAGACTATCAAATTGGATTTATAAGAAGGGTGATAAATTTTCTGAAAAACCAAGGTTTAGTTATATACATTAGAGATGAAGATAAGATAAAACAAACTAATAGATTTAGAGAACTTATGAACAATCATTTTTTAGATGAAGATAGAAAAACATTAATTGAAGAGTTAGTTTTAAGAAAAGGGGAAGAAGCTAATGCCACTAATTAATAAATATAAGATAATAAATTTTAAATATGGTAAAGGAGTGGATAGACTACTTAGCAATAGAACAATGGAACTTTATGGTGATAATTTACAGGTGGAGGCAGAAAATACTGCAGGTAAGACCATGAGTATTCAAACGGCTATTCAAAGTGTTTGTCCTCTATCAAATGTTGCAAAGCCATTCTCTGCAATCTATACAAAAAAAGAACCTGTATATTCTCTTATAGAATGGATACTTGATGATGATAAAACGTTATTATTAACGGGAATTGGATTTGAAAGAAAGGCAGGTTCAAGTAATGAACAGAAGAAGGAAAGAAAGGATGATTTATATAAATACTTTACTTTCATTATTGAGGAATCTGCTGAAATTGGAATAAATATTGAAAACATACCGTTATTAAAAAATAATGCTAATGGGAATAAAGTTGTTCAATCTTTAGCTTCAACAGAAGAATATATAAAGAATCTACAAGCTAAATACGGTAAAAGTAAAATTCATTTCTTTAACAGTAATGGGAAGAAGGCATATAGAGAAAGGTTAGGGGAATATGGAATATCTCAAAGTGAATGGAAGGAAGTCATTATTAAACTAAATAACAATAATAAAGAGGGGGGGCTTTCTGAATTTGTAAACGAATACAATACAGGGGAAAAACTTATAAGAGACAGCATATTACCATTAATTGAATCGAGTTTATCTAATAAAGGTGATGGTATGGCACAAATAGTGGTTTTAAAAGACCAAGTAAGAAAATGCTTAAATAATATTATTGAAATGAAAGATAAACTTGCTGACCATAAAAATTATATATATCTAAATGAATTTATTGGTGACATAGAACTGAAATTACAAGAAATTCTTAAATTAAATGAAGAAGAAAGAAATATTAGAGATGAACTTGCAAGTCTATATATGTATATAAGAAACAAGAAAAAAGCATTGGAAGAGAAAATTAATTTCTATAAGAAAGAAGAAATATTAAAAACGCAAGAAAAATCACAAATCAAATATGAAGAGGATAGTTATACATATAATTCTAAAAATACTGAAATTGAGGGGTTGAAAGTAAGATTAAAGAATATTGCAAGAAAAATAAGTAAAGAAAGTGATGATAAAGATTTAAATACTCAATATTTAAATATACTAAAGTACAAAGATAAAAAATCTCAAATAGAAGAAGAGGAATTAGATAAAGTTAAGAAGGAAACTGAAAAAAATAAAAAAGATAAAAGTTACGAAGAGATTGTAAAAGTACTTAATGAACTAGGAAGTAGCATACATTTTTATTTACTTGAGGACATTAAAGAAATTAATGTAAAACTAAAAGAAAATAATGATAGAGATTCTGAATATAAAAGGAAGAAGGAAGACTTAAAAAATTATAAGAAAAAAATCGAAGAGACATTAATAGATATTGAGTCTAAAAATAAATCTATTTTAGAAATGCAAAATAAACATGAAAAGGTGATAGAAAATTTTAAAGAAAAGAATCGCGATATTAATAAATTCATTTCCTACAGTTTTTTTGGAGAAATTATTGACTTTGGCAATTATTTAAATGTTATTGAAAAAGAAGCTTTTGAAGTCAATAATACAATACTCTCAGAAGAAAAAGAAATAGAAGATAAGAATAAGGAAATATCAAATATTTCAACTGAAATAAATAGATTAAGTGAAAAAAAACAACAAGTAATTAATAAACTTGAAAAATTAGAAAGAAGAAAAGAAGAATCGGATGAGATATTAAGAGAATACAGAAAAATAAATGAAAAATTTGAGATTAATGAAAGACTTGAAGAAACCTCAAAATTAAATATCTCTATTAAAAATGTTTTACTTAATTTAAATCTAAATAAAGATAATTTTATAGACAAAAGAAATGAGTTAAGGAAACAATTAGATGAGCTAGAAAACTATAAAACCATTAATTTAGATGAAGAGATTTTAGGAGAGTTAGACAAAAAAGGCATAAAGCCTATTGAAGGAATTAAATATATTATCAACTTACCAGTCGATATAGAATATAAAAAGAATTTAATTTTAAAAAATCCTCTTTTACCATATTCTATTATAATTACTAATGGTGAATATGAAAAATTAAAAAATATTCAATTAAAAAACAAAACTAAGATATCTATTCCAATTTTAATTAGAGATAAAATAGAAGAGGGGTTCTTTACTATTTCAAATAACCTGACTATAAGTAATGATGTTAATATTTTAACTTCTTTTGATACAAGTACTTTGGACCCAGAGAAAAGAATAAGTGATATTGAAAAAGTAAAAAGTCATATTAAAATAATAAAAGATAAAATAGAAGAAATCGAATATGAATATGATGAATTAAAAGATTTTATGGCAAAAACAAATGTGCTTAAATATACTACTAATGATTTAAATATTGATAAAGAAATTTCTGAGTATAAAAGAGAAAAAATTTCTTTAAGTAATAAAATTAAAAGTAAAGAAGGTAAAATAGAAAAATTTAATATTAAAGTTAAGAAACTAAATAGTAATAAAGGTAATTTGTTTTTGGAAAAAAATCAATATGAAAATAAATTAAATGAAATTAAAAAACTGGAAAATGAGTACTATATAATTGCTAAAAATAGAAGCAAGCTTAAAGATAATGAAAATAAAATAGAAAAAGTTACTCAAATAATTACAAGTACAGACGAAGAAATAGATCAAATTGAATCAAATATTAATGGTTTATATAAAATCAAAATAGTATTAAAATCTGATTTGAAAATACAAGAAAGTGAAATTGATAGATTTAAAATGTATGAATCTAAAAATATAGTTAACTTAGAATTAAAAGAACTTAAGGTTAAATATAAGCGATATTCGGAGGATTCTACAGCAAAAGAGATAAAAGATTTAAATGAAGATATAGAAAAAATTTTAAAAAGAATTGAAACTTATAAAAAAGAATTATCTGGTTTTGAAAGTAAAATTAATATACCAAACTTTGAACAAATAGTTATTCCGTATGAATCAGAAGAATTAGACGTAAAGTTATCTAGCAATGATAATAAGCTGGAAAAACTAAATAATGAAAGAGAAGAAATTGACAAAACAATATCAGGAATAAAAGGGGAAATAAAGACTATAAAGGGAAATATATTTGATAATTTCGATGGAAAGGAACCGTGCGATACATCGTTAATAAAAGATTTTAACTTTAAAGAAAGAAGGGAAAATATAAAAAAAGAGTTAAAGAATATAGAGTCAAATATTAAAATTAATAATGAAGAATGCTCTAAATTAGAGCAAGAGTTAAGAGACCTTAAAAAATATAAGAGGGAAGATGCAGTAATAATAAATCAGCCACAAAATGTATTTAACGAAAGCAGAAGGCTGCAAAATCTTTTAGATACAATAAAAAGTGATAGTAATGAATTAAAATATAATTACAATAATATGGTTATAGATCTTAGAGAATTTAATATTAAAAATCAAAATAAATATGAAAAAATCATTGAAAGCTTAATGATAAACAAGGATATATATGAAAAGCAATTAAGACAGGTGGATATTGTACTGCTTGTAATAAGAGAAGAAATTAGTAAGGTGGAAAAACACAGCGAGCAAGTTGAAAATGAGAAAAATTTAATTTCAAGGCATGTGAAAGATTATGTAATCGATTGTATTGAAGAGTTCAAGATAATAAATAAACTTGGTAAGCATAAAGGACAGCAGTTGTTTAAAATAAGATTACCTAAACAAGAAAAAATTGAGAATAGCTTACATTTAGTAAATATACTAATGGATGAAATTGTTGAAGATATGAACTTAGATGATGTAGATCAAAAAATAAATACGTTCTATATTCTCAATAGAATTATAAATATTGGTACAATACCAATATCCATAATAAAGTATGAAATTAACAGGACGGATACTATCAAATGGAATTCTATTAGTAATGAAACAACTGGTGGACAAAGATTTTGCATGTCATTTATAATGACAACATTATTGCTTGAATACAAGAGATATGATAGAAATGCAATAATAGATATTAGTAAATATAAAGGTAAAGTTCTACTTATGGATAATCCTTTTGGTGAAACATCACAACAAGATTTCCTAAAAGAGATATTTGAACTTGCTAAAAAGTTTAGAGTTCAAATAATTTCATACTCTCACATTACAAATGCATCCGTTAGAGGTATGTTTAATAAAATATACTTAATGACAGTAGAAAAAACTACCTCAAATAAAGAATTTGTGGATATAAGTGAGATTAAAAAAAGTAAAAATGAGCATAAGGAATCTGTTTCTATGAATAAATTTAATATAAGAGCTATTGAAAGAGTAGAACAAGATGATCTGTTTAAATTAATAAATTAAATAGATTTTGATATCTAATAATATTGATATTTACATAGAATTCCTTATTATAATTTTCTATTATTATAGCTACAACTTTAACTTGCTTTTTATTTTAGTAACCTCTAAATAAGATTAACATAAATGATATTAAATATAAAGTTTATAATATTGTTTATGTGTAAAAGTACGGTCTTACTATTTTTTGTAGACTTAGAAGAAAATAAGAAGGTAAAAAATTTGTCAATTGAAGCTGATAAATTTTTTATAAATATAGGGATTTAGATGAAAAGAAAGTAGATACAGTATATTTGTTAAACTATAACGTACATAGTAATATGAAAAATCCTAAATTATTAGGATTTTTTTTCTTAATGATAATATAAATATAATAATTTTTATTATTTTATAAAATGTTATAAACTTAGAAAAAATATGTTTATATAAAAATTATAAATATCAATCAAGAATAGGGGGGATTTAATGGACAATAATAAAATTATAGAATGTTTATATTCATTACTTATGAACAAAAATGTTGAAGTTCAAAATAGAAATTATATTGATGTAATTAAAGATTGTTTTTACCTTGAGACTGAACGTATTGAGCAAAAAGGCTGTATATTTTTAATGGATATTAATAAAACAATTATTGCTGCTTATGATTATGAAGAGAGTAAAAAATTAGAGCACTGTATAAATAGAAGCATTGATTTGCAGTTTGATGAAACATTACAGAATATAAAATTAACGAAAATATTTAAATTAGGAGATCAACAACATAGTATATATTTGTATTTATATAGAACGTCTAATTTCAACAATACATGCTACTATTTGTGTACATTAACTCAGAATGAAGATGACCTAAAATATAATAAATTATTAGAGAAGATTAATTTATATATGGATAAGTCTATACAATTGATCAATAAGTATAGTAATCACAATGATTTATTAATGAGAGCATTAGATGCAGTAAATGATGGAATATCTTTGTGTGATAAAGATGGATATATAAAGTATGCTAATAATGCATGTTATAATATCGCTGGAGTTGATAAGGAAAATCTACTTAATAAATATATAGGGGACATTTCAAAGGAAAAACCTATGCTTCTTCAGATTGTTGAAAATAAAAAAAGTATTATTGATGTAGAGTATTATTTAATTATTAAAGAAAAAACAAAACATTTAATTAATTCGGGGTATCCTATATTCAATGAAAAAGGTGATTTTATAGGAGCTATTGACATATTTAGAGGTATTGAACGAAGTAAAAAGCTTGCCAATACCATTGCTGGCTATCAAGCGTATTTTACATTTGATGATATTATAGGAAAGAGTAAAAAAATAGAAGAAAATATAAACTTAGCCAAAGTTTTTGCTCAAACTAATGAAAATATCTTAATACTTGGAGAAAGTGGTACGGGAAAGGAACTGTTTGCGCAATCTATACATAACTACAGTAATAGAAGAGAAAAACCTTTTATTGCATTAAATTGTGCGAATTTTCCCAATGAATTAATAGATAGTGAATTGTTTGGATATGATGAAGGAGCTTTTACTGGAGCAAGAAAGGGAGGTAAGATTGGTAAATTTGAGCTGGCAAATGGAGGCACATTATTTCTTGATGAATTAGGAGAAATGGAGATTCATCTTCAAGCAAAGCTTTTGCGTGTTCTTGAAACAATGTGTGTCAATAGAATTGGTGCAAATAAGCCAATTAGTGTTGATGTAAGGATTATTGCTGCTACTAATAGAAAACTAGAAAAATTGGTAAAAGACGGCAGATTTAGGGAAGATTTATATTATAGATTGAAGGTTCTTTGTCTAGAAATTCCTTCTTTAAGGGAAAGAGGTAATGATGTTTTATTGCTTTCAGAATATTTTATCAAAAATTTTCAGAATAAAATAAATAGGCATATAAAAGGTATGAGTGATGAAGCTAAAGAAGTGCTTATGAAACATACTTGGCCAGGAAATATAAGAGAGCTTGAAAATACTATATCAAGAGCATTATATATTGATAATAGTGATTACATAACAGTAACAACTCTAAAAATGGCTGGATTAAAAGAATGTGAGCATGAACAAACAATAAGAAAAGATTCAATTAAAATTAATAAGAAAATTATACTAGATACTTTAAAATCAACAAATGGAAATAAAAAAAGAGCATCAGAAATCTTAGGTATTTCTAGACCTACTTTTTATAAGATGCTAAAAAAATATGAATTAAATCAATAAGTGTTAACACATTTACATGTAAAATTGTTTACATACAAGGTGTAATATATAATTAATAGAGAATTATGATTTTGTTTATATGAGTTTCTATCATAAGTTTTAGAAAAGAAAATTTTATAAAAAGAGTAAAAATTAAAATATAAAAAGAGTTAAAGTGTAAACCAATTTACACTTTAACTCTTTTTATATTTTAAAGAAAATTTAAAGAAACCCTCTAAAATACACACTTTTCTGAAAAATCGAACTTTGGCACGGTACTTGCTAATATTAATAGTAATCTAATTGAAAAGTAATCAAATTTAAAAAGAGGTGTTTTTATGGAAAGAGATACTAACAATTGTATGCAAGTTGTAAATGAAGATAGTAAAATTATTTCAGCTTCATCACGTGTACCATATTATCCATTAGTTATAAAAAAAGGGTATGGCAGTACAATCGAAGATATTGATGGAAACAAGTATATAGATTTGCTATCTAGCGCAGGAGCAATAAATACGGGGCATTCTCATCCAAAAGTAGTGCAAGCAATCAAAAATCAAATAGATAACTTTATTCATTATACCACAGCGTATATGTACCACAAACCGATAGTAGAACTTGCTAACAAACTTATAGAAATAACTCCTGGAGATTTTCCGAAACAAGTAGCTTTTGGCTTATCTGGATCAGATGCAAACGATGGTATGATTAAGTTCGTGAGAGCATACACGGGTAGAAGTAAAATTATATCATTCATTAAAGCATATCATGGGTCTACTTATGGATCTCTTTCTTTAAGTGCTATTAGTCTAAATATGAGAAAAAAAATAGGGCCTCTACTTCCAGATATTCACCATATCCCATATCCTGATTGTTATCGATGTCCTTTTGGTCAGAAAAAAGAAAACTGTAGTATGGAGTGTATAAAGTATTTAAATACAGCGTTTAAACACTACATACCTGCACAGGAAGTTGCAGCAGTTGTAATGGAACCTATTTCGGGAGATGCTGGATTAATTGTTCCTCCCCAAGAGTATGTAGAAAAATTATATGATTTGTGTAAAGAAAATGGAATACTTTTTGTTAGTGAAGAGGTTCAACAGGGATTTGGGAGAACTGGAAAATGGTTTGGAATAGAAAATTTTAAAGTTATCCCCGATGTTATTGTAATAGGCAAAGCTGCTGCGTCAGGATTGCCTCTAAGTGCAATTGTAGCAAAAGAAGAAATTATGAAGTCATTAGAAGCACCAGCTCATATATTTACAATGGGAGGAAATCCTGTTTGTTGCAGTGCAGCAATTTCAACGATAGATGTAATAGTTGAGGAAAATTTATTAGAGCATGCTGAAAAGTTAGGAATACATGCAAAAGAGAGATTTAATGAAATGAAGAAACGATGTAACATTATAGGAGATGTTCGTGGAATCGGATTATCATTAGGAGTAGACTTGGTAAAAGATAGAGTAACAAAAGAAAAAGCACAAGAAGCTGCCGCTAAAATATGTTATAGATGCTGGGAAAAAGGATTGATACTTACATTTTTTGGTAGTAGCGTTCTTAGAATTCAACCACCTCTTGTAATAACAAGGGAAGAAATAGATAAAGCAATAGATATTATTGAAGAAGCAATTCAAGAATATCTAGCAGGAGAAATTTCGGATGAGGTACTGAATGTAACAAAAGGATGGTAGTAGAAATAATTAGGCAAAGGAAATTAAATAAAATGGTAAAATCAAAGCAATAAGTAAGATATTTTGTATTTATCAATATATAATGCCATGGCACTTGCCATGGCATAGGATTTTTATAATAAGTGCTCATTTTTTTCTATATATTCATTTAAAGCCATAGTTGTGACTTCTATAAGAGAAAGATTTTTCTCTTTAGCAATTTTTTCAAGACCTATTTTTATATTTTTATCAACTTTAAATCCAAGAGGTGTTGGACGAAGTTTTTTTAATTTTTCATCTATTTCTGATTTATATATAGTTTCGATTATAATTTTTTCGTTTGGGCCAGTTATATCTTCGTAAGTCCAACCATCAGGATTATACTTAGATTGCATATTTATGAAATTTCTTTTTTCAGCTCTTAAATCTCCTGTTATATTGTCCTCGATTATGAAATACATCATTTTTTTCTTTTTCTTATCATTTTTATGTTCTTGTTTTTCAAATAATATATTCATTAAACCACCCCTTTCGTTAATATAATATCAATTATACCACAAAAATTGGAAAATAAATATATGTTTTGGATAAGTTTATAAAGTTTATTAAATGTACATTTTTATTAAAATATGGGATTAATAGTTATTTATAAACTTATGATATTGCTGCATAATTTTAATGTTTTAGAGTATATTCATACAATTAACTTTACTATTTTTTTATATTGAGGATTGAAGTGCATACCAAAAGTTAGACACAAAATCTAACTTTTGGAGGTGTACTCAATACAAGCTTTTTTATTTGTATTAATTAATATTTGCCTACATACTCCCAACCTATAGGGATTCCTTTTTCACCTGGTTTCCAGTTAGCTGGAGCAGCTAAACCAGTTTTTAAATTGTATTGTAGACCTTGTATAATTCTTAAAATCTCATTTATATTTCTTCCAACAACCTGTGGGTTAACTAGATAAGCCTGAATATTTCCATCAGGGTCTATTATGAAAGCACCTCTATATGCAAATCCTTCTTTTTCATTTAAAACTCCATATTTCTTAGAAACTGCTTGCGTTCTATCAGACAACAAAGGATAGTTTATCTTTTGACCAGAAGGGGATTTTTGCATAAAGATTTTATGACAATAAATACTATCCGTACTAATAGCGAGTACTTCAGTATTTAAATTTTGAAATTCTTTATACGAGTCAGCAACTGCTGCAAGTTCAGTAGGTCAAACAAATGTGAAATCTGATCCATAAAAAAATACTACTACCCATTTACCTTTATAATCTGATAAAGAGACATCTTTAGGTTCCCCATCAACTATACCCTTTAAAGTGAATTCAGGTGCAGAATCACCTAGGTTAAAACCTTTATCACAATCTATATATTTATCATTACGTGCAGAAGACGTACGGTTTTTTTTAATTGATTTCATGTATTGTTTTTGATTCATTGAATATAAATATGGATTATACATTTACAATCCCTCCTTGCTAGTAGTATATTGTGGTTATATTTCTTTGCTACAATTTTAGTTTCTAAAGCTTCATAACAAATGTATCATTGATTTAAAAATGTAAAAATAATACAATTAGACATATAGAAAATAGGATTTAAAGCATTATAGTCAAAATGGGGGGCTAATCATATGAAACAAGAAGATAAAAAAGTTTTAAAAAAAATCATATCAATTTTAATTATTACAGTATTGATATATTCTTCAGTAACGTGGTTGAAATCTATTAATTCTTATAAAAAAAAATTAGATGAGATGATGAATAAGGATTTAAGAAACTTTAACTGGATGCTAGTGGATTTAAATGATGATATTGCAAATATGCTTATTTACAATGATAAAGAAATAAACAAGCATAATAATTTTAATTCTAAAACTAAAGAAGCTGTGGACTTAATATTATCAAATTTGACAGTTCAAAAGATATCGATTAAAAGAATAAATTTTGATGACAATTATTTGAATAATGTGTATTGGAATGTTGATAAAAATATAAAAAAGATTATTGAAGATAATTACATAGATGATAAAGAAGAAAGCTATTTAAGGACACTATACAATTATAATATAGAACTACTCAAATTATATAGTGAGTGTTCAGATGAAAAAAAAATAACGGATATATATTCAAGGTTTAACAATGAAGCAGATGAAATTTTAAATACAGAAGAGTTTAATAGCTTAAAAACATTTGGATTTAAAAATGTTGATTTGAATCAAGCTAAGAAAATTTGCGAGAATATATTTAAAAAAATAATTTCAATCGATAACAAAAATCAATACATATTTAAATTCAAAGAGCAGCATGATGAATATTATGAATTTGAAGGAGATATAGTCAGCAAAGGTTCGAATAAAAATAATATGTTAGCTGATATAAACTATGAAATTAGCTACAATATAGAAGATGATTCTATCTATATTATTCCAAAGTATAGTAGTGAAAAATATGATAATGTAATAAATGACACAAAAATAAATCTTTCAAAAGAAGGCATTGATAAAATTGCGAAAAAAATAGTTAGAAATATTTATGGTGAAGATATGGTGGATTATGACGCTGAATTACTTAGTTATACTGTAGATAAAATAGATAAAGAAAAATCAAAAATACTTGAAGAAGAAAAATTTGGAGGAGTTTCATATAAGTTTATAGGAATGCAGGGAGATATTTATGATAAAAGAAAAGAAGTAGATTTTGAAATTAATGAAAAAGGTATAATAAAATCATTTAATATGAGTATTACTGATTATAGTGGAAAGATTATTATTCCTAAAATAAATGAAGAAAAAATTCTTTCAAAATTTGATAAAGATTTTATAATTAAAAATTCTTTTTTAGTCATAAATACTGATGGAAAATTAGAGTATAAAGTTTTAGGAGAATATAATAAATCTATGTATACTGTAGTATTTGATGCTGAAACTGGAAAACAAAAAGACTTTTATAATGAAGTAATAGAATATAATTAAATTAGGTACAGTAAGTGCTATGTGTGTTTGGTTTATACAATATGGTATTTTATAGTATACATTAATTTTGTAAATATGATGGGTATTAAGATATCATAAAAATAATATATAAGAATTTAAAAAATTATAAGCGATTTTATGATACTATAGACTACATGATAAATAATAAGATTAGAGAAATAAGCTATATTTGATTTTTAAAATTATAAACGGTTTTAGTAAAAATAACGGAGGTAATATATGAATATAGAAGATTTTTTAAATTTAAAAGTTGATATAAAAAAAGGAGAATCGTTTGTACATAGAAATTGTTATCTGTATGAATTAATAGAAAATACTATTATGGATTCGGTTAATTCAGACATAAGCAATTCTGTGTTTTCTAACATAGCTATAAGAGAGGCTGTTCATACATTTTCAGAATATAGAGAAGACGATTATCCGGAAGAAGATATTTTTACAAGGTATGGAGTTTTAATACAAGATAGATACGATTTAATATTATATTTTTGCTATTTAGAGAATCAGTATAAGTATCTTAATATACTTAATGAATTAAGTGAGTTGAATGAGAGTGAAGCAATAACGATGCTTAATTATTACTTAGAAGAAACTTATAATAAATATTATACAGTTTTAGTAATAGATTAATCAAAATCTATAGAATTCAAAATGGATATATTAAATATTTAAAATAGATAGATTTGTAATTATAGATATTGAATAAAAATAATATATATGAAATAATATATTGAACAATAAAAATATTAAAGGAGATATGTTTTATGAAAAAATATAAATATGCTGAGCTGGTAGTTAAACTTAATAAATAAGGAGTTTAACCCAAAATAAGAATTCCTTATTTATTAAGTCCATTAGTATAAAAGACTAATAAATAAAGGAGAAATATAAATGAATAAAGATACATTTGAAAAATTACAGTTAAACGAGTTAAAAGAGATAATAAAAACTTATTGTGCAACTTCACTTGGTAAAGACCTTTTAGATAAGCTAACTCCCAGTGGAAATATTGATATAGTACAAAGAAGGTTAAGAGAAAATAAAGAAGCTAGGAGTATAATACAATCTAGTAACCACATACCTTTAGATGGTTTATCTAATGTAAATTTAATCATAGATAAGGTTGAAAAAGGAATGGTACTATACCCAGATGAACTTATACGTATGGAAGATTTTTTAAGAGGATGTAGAAAAATAAAGACTTTCATGATAGATAAAGGGTTTTATTCACCAATATTAAGTTCATATGCATCGAATATAACTGAGTGTGAGAATATAGAAAGCGAAATAAGATACTGTATAAAAGGAAACAAAGTAGATTCACAAGCTAGTAAAGAACTAAAAAAAATAAGAAGAGATACATTGTTAGCAGAAAGTAAAATACAAGAAAAATTAAATAAATTCTTAACATCATCTACAAACAAAAAATATATTCAAGAATTTATAATAAGTAAAAGAGATGATAGATATGTTATCCCTATAAAATCAACATATAAAAATGAAATTAATGGGATTATATTAGATACATCTTCAAAAGGAAATACAGTTTTTATAGAACCAAATAGTGTTTCCAAACTTAGTTTAGAACTTATAAATTTAAAGGCACAAGAATCTGTAGAAGAATATAAAATACTATCTTATCTAACAGAACTTATATTTGAAAAAATAGTAAATATAAAATTAAATATTGAGATAATAGCTGAATATGACATGGTATTCGCAAAAGCTAAATATAGTCAAAATATAAATGGAATTACACCTAAGATAAATGATATAGGTTATACGAAAATAGTAAATGGAAAACACCCTCTTTTAAAAGGAGAGGTTGTACCTCTTGACATTGAAATAGGGAAAAGTTATAGAAGTTTAATAATAACAGGACCTAATGCAGGAGGAAAAACAGTAGCATTAAAAACGGTAGGACTTTTAACATTGATGGCTCAATGTGGCTTTGATATATGTGCGAGTGAAGATACTCAAATAAGTGTTTTTGAAAATGTATTTGTTGATATAGGAGATAATCAAAGCATAGAAAATGCCCTTAGTACATTCTCTTCACATATAAAAAATATTGCACAAATAATGAATTTATCAAATAAGTCTACTTTAATTTTATGCGATGAAATTGGAAGTGGAACAGAACCTAATGAAGGATCTAGTCTGGCTATAGCTATTCTTGAAGAATTTTATAAAATAGGATGTGTAACAATAGCATCTACTCACTATGGTGAAATTAAAAAGTTTTCATCACTTCATCCTGAATTCGAAAATGCGGGCATGATGTTTGATAAAAATACTTTAGAACCACTATATAAGCTGACGATAGGTGCATCAGAGGATAGTAATGCACTTTTCATATCTAAAAAAATGGGAATAAAAGATAAAGTATTAAAAAGAGCTAAAGGGTATATAAATGATAAAAACTATAATTTAGATATAGTGAAAAAGAATAAGAAATATCCTTTTAAAGAAATAGAGATAAAAGAAGAATTAAGTGAAATATCTATATATGATATAGGGGATAGAGTTAAGTTACTAGATAAAGATGACTTTGGAATAATTTATAAACCAGTTGATAAATTTAACAACGTACAAGTTTTGCATAATGGAAAATTTATAGAAGTGAATGTTAAAAGAATAAAACTTAATTTAAAGGCCGAAGAATTATATCCAAAAGATTATGATATGGATAGTCTTTTTACGAGCTATAAAGAAAGGAAATTAGAAAAGGATATTAAAAGAGGATCTAAAAAAGCTTTAAAGATGATTTTAAAGAAATAGTTATATAGTTTAATAAAAATTAAGGCTATGGCATAAGTAAAATGTACCCTATAGAGTAGACACTATAAAAAAGTCTACTTTATAGGGTGTTTTTATGTATAATTAAATAAATGAGAATTGGGGGGAGAAAAAAATGAGTAAAAAGATATTTACAGAAGAACAAATAGAAACTTTGGCACAAAATAAATATGTGAAAAACGTTACCAATAAAGCAATCACGTATACTGATGAATTTAAGAAAATTTTTATAGCTGAGAATCAGAACGGAAAATTTCCTAGAGAAATATTCGAAGAATGTGGATTTGATGTAGATATCATAGGGATTGATAGAGTTAAAGCATCTGGGAAAAGGTGGAGAGCTGCTTATAGAAATAATGGTGTGTTTGGTTTAACTGATACAAGAAGAACTTATTCTGGAAGACCAACAACTAAGGAACTTTCATTAGAGGAGAAGTATGCACGACTTCAAGCAGAAAATAATTTATTGAAAGCTGAAAACGAACTTCTAAAAAAGATCGATATGATAGAAAGGATGATGATACCAAAGAAATAAAATTGCTTCCTAAAGACAAGTTCATAATAATACGAGATATAGTAAAAAAATATAAATTGAAAAATATGAT
>NZ_BDQY01000038.1 GCF_002724055.1 Tepidibacter mesophilus
AAATCTTTGACATTTTTAAGATGCCTTAAAAATGTATTATCTCGTATTAGCATATCTTTCGATATGTTATCCGTGTGTATAGGGCAGGTTACCCACGCGTTACTCACCCGTCCGCCGCTAAGATTAAAAAGCAAGCTTTTTAATCTCCGCTCGACTTGCATGTGTTAGGCACGCCGCCAGCGTTCATCCTGAGCCAGGATCAAACTCTTAAATAAAATTTAAAGTTTGTCAGTACTCAGTAAACTGACTTTTTGTTTGTTTATTCCGAAAATCACTGTTGTGATTTATTTATAACCTACTGTTTAATTTTCAAAGTTCATATGTTGTGTTCATGTGTTTCTCGTTCACCTCATTATCGAGGACAAGTAATAATATATCACCTTCTAAACAATCCGTCAACACTTTTTATATATTTTTGTATATATAAGTCTAAAAATGTCTTTAAACACACAAAATCAAATATATAATGATTAACATAGTAACTATATTCATATCCTTAATTAAATTAAAAATCAGTTTCCATTGCTGATTTTTATAAAAAATATATTAGGTAATATTTAATAATACTACCTATAAATTATAATCATTATATATTCGATGTTACTTATACTCTACATTTGTACATTATTTTATTCATATTTTCATAAATTTATTTATATCTTCTTCTATAACTTTAATAGAGCCTCTCCAAAATTCTATATCTTCAAGATCTATTCCCATAGTATCTCCTATTTCTTTTATATTTTTTCTACCTGTTATAGATAGAAGTTTATTGTATTTATCTGCAAAACTATCTTTTTCATTTAAATACATATTATACAGTCCCTTTGAAAACAAAAGACCAAATGCATAAGGAAAATTATAAAAATTTTCATCAGCATAATAATAATGAGGTTTACATATCCACATATATGGATGAAGATAGTTTTCATCTAATCCATCCCCATATGAATTTTTCTGTGCTTCTACCATTATTTCTTTTAATTCTTCAACAGACACAGACCCTTCTTCTCTTCTTTTTATCATCTCGCTCTCAAATAAAAATCTGCTGTATATATCTACTATTACTTGAGCATTATCTGATATATCATTTTCTAATATAGTTATAAGTTTGTCATCTTCTAATTCCTTCATAGCTGCTTTTTTGACTATAGTCTCACAAAATATTGATGCAGTCTCAGCTATAGGCATAGGATAGGTACTATTTAGATATTTTTCATCTTTAAGACAATAATCATGATATCCATGGCCAAGTTCATGAGCAAGTGTCACCACATCATTAAATTGTCCAGTAAAATTTGATAAAATTCTACTTTGCTTTACAGCATGTATATTTTCACAAAAAGCTCCACCTCTTTTTCCTTTTCTTGGCTTTGCATCTATCCACTTATTTTCAAATGCATTATCTGCAAAATCAGCAAGTTCATCACTAAATGTCCTAAAGTTATTGACTATATAATCTCTAGCTTCTTCATAAGTGTATTTTTTATCAAATTCACCTACTGGTGCAAATAGATCGTAAAATGCAAGTTTGTTGAGACCAAGCATCTTAGCTTTTTTATTGTAGAACATTCTAAACATAGGTAGACTTTCTTTTATTGCCTCCATTAGAGTATTTAGTATTTTTTCATCTAATCGAGAATCCAACAATGTTTTTTGAAGAACACCATCATATCCTCTCAACTTGCATAATGTTATAGCCTCACCCTTTATGCTGTTAAGAGCAGCTGCAGATGATTCTTCTATTTTTTCATATGATTTAAGTTCTGCATCATATGCTTTTCTCCTAGTATTTGAATCTTTATCGTAAGCCATGCTTCTGATAACAGAAAGAGGTTTCTTTTTAACCTCACCATCTTCTTCTATATCAACCATCAATGTAGAAGTCAGTAATTCTTGTAGTTTAGTCCATGAATCAGAACCTGTATTTTTCATTTTGGATATGCTCATTTCTTCTTTTTGTGTAAGTAAGTACTTATATTTATTTCTCAATTCTTGAATATAAAAGGAATATTCTTTTATTACATTTGAAGAGTTTATCAAATCCTCTATGTTCTCTATTTCTCCTATATATTTTTCAAATTTAACTTTTGAGCTAGTTATTTGAGTCATATCTTTTTCAAGCTTTTCAACAACACTAAGAGCTTTTTTATTCTTTGCATCTGCACTTAGTGTAAGCTGAGCATAAGATATTAATTTCATAAATAAATCAAAAAAATCATTGTAATTAATCAGTATATACTCTATCTTTTCCTTACAATTATCATAAGAATTTAAATTATCATCGCTCCATTTATTTATATCTTCTATGTATTTATAGAATGTACATAAATCACTGTTAAACTCCTCACTATCAAATGACTTGTATATATCATCTAAACTCCAAACCAAATCCATAAAAATCCTCCTCATTCATAATTTATAAAACCTATACTTATTATTTTGTTTATATATCTACGACTTTATTCATTTTTTAATAGCATAAGTTTTATTATTATATCTAATAAATTATTTCTACCTTCTCATACCCAAGTCCTGTTAATATATTTTCTAATAATTTTTGTGTATTCTTGTTTGACTGTTCTAAAAAACCTTGTTTTATCATTTTTTGTTCTATATTATCTTTTTCTTTACTTATTTCTGTGAATACATCTTTTATTTGAAGTTTGTTAAATAAAGAAGTCTTTTCATCATATACATATATATTTTTTTCATCTATTGTATGATCTAATATCTGTACTTTTTTTATTTTTAGTTTTATATTGTTGTTTTTATTTTCAATTATTTTTACATCATTCAGATCTATTCCAGTTTTTATTACTCCATCATATTTTATTAAAAATGATTTTTGAGTAAATGGAATTTCTAGATCTTTTATCTTTTTATTCTGTTTAAAAGAAACTATATTTGTATAATAATATTTATTAACAGATAGTTCTTGTATTTGAGAAATTTTCCCTAATATAGTAGTAGAATCTTTTTCTTTATTTAATTTTAATATGTTTCCACTCGTTAAAATTGTAAATAATATAAATATAGCAAAAAGAATCATCAAAATTTTATTTTTATCATTTTTAACTATCAATGTACCCTCTCCTTTTGATATAATAATGTTTTGAAGATTTAATATAATAATAAACATAGAAAGGAGAAATATCAATGTCAACTTTAATATTTGGTCATAAAAATCCAGATACTGATTCGGTTACTTCAGCCATAGCATTTTCTCATCTTAAAAATAAATTAGGTTTTGATACAAAGCCATGTGTTTTAGGAGATATAAGAAAAGAGGCTGAATTCGTTCTTGATTACTTTAAGTTAGCACATCCTACTTTTATAAAAGATGTTAAAACTCAGGTTAAGGATTTAAACTTTAATAAAATATCGGGAGTAAATCCTAATTCTTCAATTTTATCAGCTTATAAAACTATGGAAGCCTCTAATTTAAAAACGCTTCCTATAGTTGATAATAATCATAAATTACTTGGAATAGTAACTATGAAAGATATCGCTATGAATCTTGTAAACGGCAATATAGACTGCCTGAATACAACTCTTTCAAATATAGCTTCTGATTTAAATGGCGATATTCTTATAAATTCTAATGATATTGTAAATGGAAAATTATCTATAATAGCTTTTTATTATAAGACTATACAAGGCACTCTATCTGACAAGGATATAATAATAGTTGGAGATAGATATGATGTTATAGAACACGCTATAGAATCTAAAGTTCAGTTAATAATATTAACTGGAGACAATGAAATTCCTGAAAAATACTTAAACCTAGCTAAAGAAAATAGTGTATCTATAGTGAGAGTTCCAAATGATACTTACTCTACTTCTAAATTAATACATCAATGTAATTTTGTATCATCTATAATGAACTCTGATATAGTTAAATTCGAAGAATGTGACTATATAGACGATGTAAAAGAAGATATATTACATACTCATTATAGACATTACCCTGTTATTGATTCTAATAATTCATTCTTAGGTTTCTTAGGAAGAGATCATCTTTTAAATCCTAAAAAAAAGCAAGTTATATTAGTTGACCATAACGAAGAAGCTCAAAGCGTAGATGGTTTAAATCAAGCTGAGCTTCTTGAGATTATAGACCACCATAAAATAGGTGGAATATCTACATCTTCTCCTATCAACTTTAGAAATATGACTGTTGGAAGCACATGTACTATAGTTTATACTATGTTCAAAGAAAACAATATAGAAATACCTTTTGAAATTGCAGGAGTTCTTATATCTGGTATATTATCAGATACGCTTTTATTTAGATCTCCTACAACTACTGATGTAGATAAGGCTGCAGTTGAAAATCTTAATAAAATTTTAAATCTAGATATTGAAAAATATGCTATGGAAATGTTCAAATCTGGAACTTCTCTTGATGGATTCTCAATAAAGGAAATAGTTAATATGGACTTTAAAGAATTTAATCTTGAAGGATTAAAGACAGGTATAGGACAGGTATTCACTTTAGATATAGACTCTATATTCAACAAAAAAGATGAATTCTTAAATTATATAAATGATACAGACTATGATTTATGTGTCTTAGCTATTACAGATATAATAAAAGAAGGTTCTTATTTAATATATAAAAGCGAAGATAAGTTGATATCTAAAGCATTTAATGTAGAAGCTTCTCAAGGTGTATTTGTGGACGGAGTGGTTTCTAGAAAAAAACAATTAGTTCCTAATTTAACTGAAGCTATAAAATCTTCTAAATAAAAATTCGTCTACTCGCTAACGCGGTGACTCATATCGCCACGATCCCTACGGGCTCCGTTGCTCAAAAATAATCTCAAGTGTAACTTCTTTCAAGTTATCGGCAGAATAAAATTATTATACTTCTTATCTAATAAAAAACCAGCCTATGGCTGGTTTTTTATTATTACATTTTTTCTACTTCTGGATATTCAACTCCAAATGTATCTACTGTAACTTTTTTCATTTTTTGATCTTTATGTGGCTTATCAGAATAATCTGTATCTACTGATACTATTCTATCTACTTCTTCCATTCCCTCAGTAACTCTTCCGAAAGAAGCATATTGATTATCAAGGTGAGGTGATCTTGCAACCATTATAAAGAATTGAGATCCAGCTGAATTAGGATCCATAGTTCTAGCCATAGAAAGAACTCCTCTTTCATGCTTTAAATTATTTGTATGTCCATTTTGAGAGAATTCTCCTTTTATAGAATATCCCGGTCCACCCATTCCTGTTCCATTAGGGCATCCTCCTTGAACCATAAATCCAGGTATTACTCTGTGGAATATAACTCCATCATAGTGCCCTTTTTGGATTAAAGATATAAAGTTATTTACAGTATTAGGAGCTATATTAGGGTAAAGCTCCGCTTTAATTATGTTTCCATTTTCCATTTCAATTGTAACTATTGGATTTTTTTGCATTCGTATCTTCCTTTCTTTTTTATAAATATAATTATGTAGTTTTACAATTGCGACTACATAATTATATCAAATTTTTAGGTTCTAGTTTTAATTATTTCTGTTTCTAGGAATTTTATATCATCTAAATCGATTTTTTGTATTTTATTTAATATTTCTTTCCTATATTTTTCTGATAATAAATTTTTAGATTTTAAGTTATCCTCTATTACATCTGTCCAGTTTATTTTTTTCCTATTATAATAAACATCATAGTCTACGATTCTTTCTCCATCTTCTAAAAATTCAGCTCCTACTAGAATCTTTTTAATATATTTTGGATCATAGAACGTAAAAAATCTGACTCTATATACCCCAACAACCATGAATAACCTAGGGTAATCTTTAGTCCAAGATTCTCCAAGTATAACCCCAAGTTCTAGTCCCTCGAGTATCTTTAATAGCCTATCATAATGAAGTTCATAAGCTCCATATCTGTCATATATCTTAATTTCTATTTCATACCAATCTTTATTATCAAGTCCAGCATTCAGATATCTTAATGCATCTGTTCTCATTTTTTTTATAAGTGTTGAATATTTCTCTTCTATATAAAGAGCTTCCTTATATATATCAGCTACATTAAATGTTTTTCTAAGAGGTTTATCTGTAAAGGCTACTACTGTTCCTTTGTCATTATAATTTTCTAGTATGTTTATAACATCTCCCTTAACATAGCTTTTTTTATTGTCTTCTTCTATTTTTTCTATTATCTTATTTAAATCCCCAAATACTCTCATAAATATTATTCTAGGAGCAATTCTTGAATATGTTATATATTCTTTAATATCATTATTTAATAAACTACATAATATTACATCCGGTTCCTCTTGAAGAATAAATATATCTAAACATTCTTTTGAATTTATAATATCCTTAGCCTTTTCTACTATAAATATTATTGTACACTCTTCATCAGCTTCTTGAAAAGCAGATATTAAGTCGCATTTTCTAGATGCATTTAATTGCTTAGCAAAGTATCTTTTAACCTGTAATACATCATTGCTTTCAATTATTAAGGATTTTGGTCCTCTTCTAACCATAGAAAACATAGTATCATCTCCTTATAATCCTATTTTTCCCTTTCTAAGTCTCTCATCATCTATCCCAAATGGATAGGGTAAGTATTCAACCTTTTTTGTGTCTGTATATATAATATTTATACTTTGAATTCCATTTAAATATATTTTTCCATTATCTATTTTATTTCTCATTTGTAGATTGTGACCATATAAATTATATTCTTGAGGATCTTTTATTATTTCATTAGAATAATGACTCATTCTAAGTTTTAAATTTTTTATGTTTATATTTTCACTTTTGTCTATTATTTGTATTTTATTTGATATCTCCTGCAGTTTCTCTTTTTTGTCATGATTGCCTAAGCATATATATATTTTTTTTGCATTAGATTTTGATAATATATCTATTAAAACCTCAAGTCTTTTAGTATATCTGTATAGAGAGTAATGACAAAATTCAAGTTTTATATTATCAACTAAATCACCTGTATGGATTATGTATTCTGGATTTATTTTTCTTATTAAATTTTTCAGAGCATAAAAAAAGCCATACGGTGTATCTGATATGTGAAGTATTACTTCTTCTTCTCTATTTCTTATATGCTTTGGAACATAAACTTTTCCTATCGATCTGTTTAAAATCACTTTAAACTTTTCCATTAAATCATTCCTTATACTGATGTATTTACTTAGATTATACTTTATATTTTTTTAATTTTCAAAATTTAGTTTTTTTGCACAAAAAAACTACCTATTTAAATAGGTAGCTTATTTTATATCCGCACATAATTCTTTTGTCTCTATATATTCTAAATCTAATATTCTCAATATATTCTTTGCTCTTTCTTTAGTACTTCCACTTACTTCTATATAATTAACATTTGTTGCTTTTTTATAACGAATAAAAATTTATATTCCTCTTTAAATTATGGATAAATATAAATTTCGTTATGAGTTTCAAAAAAGTATACATTAGATTTTTTGAAGGAATACTTTTTTATAACCTTCATAAAATAAGTCTTTACAGAACTCTTTTTCAAATTTAAGTGTATCACTAGGCTTCATATCTGTATCTGGCTCTATTACTACAATATCTTCTTTAGTATAATAATCTAATATATATTCAGGTATTACATATCCTTTTCTAAGAGCTATTATAAATAGTTTGTTCACTTTTTTATATATAAATGGAGATAGTAAGTTGTTGTTTAATATTCCCCCATCTAAATTATACCCTTCATACTCACCATTTAGTACATCTTGTTTAAATGTATCAAATACTTCTTTTGAGTCGAATGTATTTATTAATTGTTCAAATGATACTTCCTCATTTATATTACAAGGAAGAAGAGAACTATATTTTATATAAGATAGAGCTAGTTGTTTATTATAGCCCTTAATATTTGTAACTATTTCTCTAAGTTTATTATCTTTAACATTTACATAATTAACATAAAGATCTGTGTTATATTGTATATTTTCATCTAAATTATTCAAATTGTTTATAAGTTGTGAATTATCTACGACTTTTCCACAGATTTTTTGCTTTGCCATCTCATCATCATCAATATTTATCCACAATTCTTTAAGTTTTCTAACATTTTCTGTGTATATAAAATATCCATTAATAGATCCTATTGAAGTCCCAGTTACTATATCAAATTTAATTCCTTTTTCATAAAGCCCATATATAACTCCTGCAGCAAAAGCTCCTTTTGCTCCTCCCCCAGGTAAACAAACTCCCAACATAAAAATCTACCCCTTTATATTCCATAAAATTTCAAGAAACTTTTATATGCATAATAATGATCATTTACTCCACCAAGTTCTCTAACTGAATGCATAGCAAGTATAGATGTTCCAATATCCACACTGTTTATATCTAAATGAGTAGATGATATAGGTCCTATAGTAGATCCACCCGCTTGGTCTGATCTGTTTACAAATTTTTGGCAAGGTACTCCCGCTTCTTTACATATAGCTTCATATACAGATATTGAATAACTATCACTCGTATATTTTTGATTTGCATTTATCTTTATAACAGGGCCCTTATTTATTACTGGTCTATTAGTAGGGTCATGCTTTTCTCCTCTATTTGGATGGACAGGATGAGCCATATCAGCAGATATAATGAAAGAGTTGTATATACTTGTAAAGAATTCTTCTCTAGTTTTATTTAAAGATATAGTTATTCTCTCAAGTATGTTCTTTAACATATTAGAATCTGCACCTTGTTTTGTTGAGCTTCCTATTTCCTCATTGTCAAACATTACAAATATATTAATTCCTTTTGAGTTGTTTGAATTTATTAATGCATATAGGCTTGAGTGTGCCATGGCCAAGTTATCAAGTCTAGCAGATGAAATAAATTCCTCATCAAGTCCTACTAAGCATCCCTTTTCATACTCATATAAAAACAAATCAAAATCTAGTATATCACCACAAGGAATACTTATTTCTTTACTTATCTCTTTTAATAGTAATCCATCTTTTTCTAAGTTTTCATTTACAATAGAAACAAGAGGAACCATATCAACCTGTTTATTTAACTCAACTCCACTGTTCACATTTCTATTCATGTGTATAGCAAGATTTGGTATAATACATAATGGTTTATTTATATTTACAAGCACTTCCTTTGGCTTTAATATATTATCACTTTTAACAGCCACCCTTCCTGCAATAGCTAAAGGTCTATCCATCCAAGTACTAAGAATCGGGCCACCATATACCTCTGTATTTAACTTTAAATAAACTTTCTCACTTACCATCTCAGGATTTGGCTTTATTCTAAAGCAAGGAGCATCACTATGAGATGCTATTATTCTAAATCCTTCTTCATCAACCTTATCAGAATTTATCTCAAAAGCTACAAGAGCAGAAGAATTCTTAGTTACAAAATACTTACCACCCTGTTTAATATCCCACTTATCAGTTAACTTTAACTCTTTAAATCCTTCTTTTTCTAAAATATCTACACTCGTCTTAACGGCATGAAAAGAACTAGCCCCCTTATAAGCATAATCTATAAGATCCTTAGCAAACTCTTTTTCTCTCATATTTAATCCCACCCTTTTATTTATTCTATATTATATTTAACTTTACATAGTCTAAATTAATACTCTTAATCCCCTTATTCTCAAATGCTATGCTAACAGTAGAACCATTCTTGGCTACAACAGTTCCCTCTCCAAATGCAGGATGCTTAACTTTAGACCCAAGATTTACCTCATTGTTATCTATATCCTTAGCCTCTTTTTCCATATGTCTTTGCTTATATTTTTCAACTAAGCTATTTTGTTTTCTAAGTATCTTATTTTCAGGCTCATTCTTATTAAGACTTTTTAAGCAATCATTAGGAAGCTCTCCTATAAATCTTGATATTCTAGAATAGTTAGTTTTTCCATATATAGTTCTTGAAGCTGCATAAGTCATATATAAAGTTTTCATAGCTCTTGTAATTCCTACATAACAAAGTCTTCTCTCTTCTTCAAGCTCTATTTCATCAGTTAAAGCCCTACTTATAGGGAATACGCCTTCTTCAAGCCCTGCTAAAAATACCACTGGAAACTCAAGCCCCTTCGCACTATGAAGAGTCATTAAGGATACATAATCATCATCTTCATCAGAAGAATCCATATCGGATATAAGGGATATAGTAGCTAAAAATGTTTCTAAATCCTTTTCTTCACTTGTTTTTTCAAACTCCATTGCAACAGATAAAAACTCCTTTAAGTTCTCTATTCTAGTTTGATTCTCTATACTATCATCCTTTTCAAGCTCTTTTATATATCCAGTGTTTTCTAAAACCTTCTCTATAAGCTTAGTTACAGAATATGCATCCTTCATTGCACTAAGAGATGATATTAATGTTGTAAACTCTCTTAACTTACTTTTAACTCTAGTAGATACATCTATGTTATCAGCATCATATAAAGAAAGATACATGCTCTCCTTCTTTAAAAGCGCAACATCTTCTATTTTTTCAAGAGTTCTAAGACCTATCCCTCTTTTTGGCACATTTATTATTCTCTTAAGAGAAATGTCATCAACAGGATTTTGTATAATTCTTAAATAAGCTATCAAATCCTTTATCTCTTTTCTCTCATAAAACTTTATACCACCAAATATCTTATATTTTATATTTTGTTTTATTAAAGCTTCCTCTAGAGCACGAGATTGAGCATTAGTTCTATATAATATAGCGCAATCTTTATACTCTATACCTTTGTCATTGTTTAATTTTTTTATACTATGAGCTATAAAATCTCCTTCTTCTCTTTCATCTCTTGACTTAAAAGTTCTTATTCTATCCCCTAAACCGCTTTCAGTCCATAATTTTTTATCTTTTCTAGTTATATTGTTCGCAATAACTTTATTTGCAGCATCAAGTATAGTTTGAGTTGACCTATAGTTTTGCTCAAGCTTTACAACTAGAGCATCCTCATAATCCTTTTCAAACTCAAGTATATTCTTTATATCTGCACCTCTCCAACCGTATATAGATTGATCATCATCCCCTACAACACATAAATTACCATGTCTTCTAGCTAGCATATTTACAAGCTTATACTGCGCTCTATTCGTGTCTTGGTACTCATCAACCATTATATATTTAAACTTTCTTTGATAAAAATCTAAAACCCCTTCATTATTCTCAAGTATCTCAATAGCCTTCATTATAAGGTCATCAAAATCAAGAGCATTATTTCTCATCAGCCTTTCTTGATATAAAGAATAAACCTTTGCAATATTGCTCATTCTAAAATCATTTTGATGAATTTCCTTAAATCTCTTTGAATTTATCATCTTATCCTTTGCATCAGAAATATGACCAAGAACAGTTTTTGCTTCATACATTTTGTCATTTATATTAAGCTCTTTTATACAATCCTTCATAAGTGTCATCTGATCCGATCTATCATATATAACAAAACTTCTTGTATAACCTATTTTATCTATATCTTTTCTAAGTATTCTAACGCAACAAGAGTGAAATGTGCTTATCCACATATTATGGGCATCTGATCCTATTATTGCCTCTACCCTTTCCCTCATCTCATTAGCAGCCTTATTAGTGAATGTAATTGCTAATATATTAGAAGGATGTACTTCTAAATCATTTATCAAGTGGGCTATTCTGTAAGTTAGAACTCTGGTCTTTCCAGAACCCGCCCCAGCTAAAAGTAATAGTGCCCCGTCCGTTTTAAGTACTGCTTTCCTTTGCATATCATTCAATGTAGATAAATCCATTTAATTTCTCCCCTCAAGTAAATTTTTTATATATTTCAAGTTGAAATTTGCATTAAGTTAAAAAACCTATAGACAATTTTCTATAGGTTTTAATTTTTGCTCATTATATTATTTTATCATATATAAACTAGTATATACAAATTTAAAAGGAATAGATTTTTATCTATTCCTTTTAAATTTCTATTTTCTTATCATAAATTTTACATGTAATAAAGTAAATTACAAAAGTAACAAGTAATATTATTAATGTAGTTAAAAACACTCCAAACCCTACTTCATTTAAAAGCCTCATAAACTCGTCTATATTATAATTCATAGCTACATTGTTAATAGTAAAACCTACTTTTTCTAAATTACTCATCATAAATCCTATAATTTTTCCTCCTATATATAATATAGCTAAAAAAGAACCAAAGCTAATTATTTTAGAATATTTTTTGAAAGTTTTTCCTATTATAGAAGATAAGAATATAGAGCTTATCATATATAATAGTCCAGCTATTGAAAGAACATAAAAAGATGTTGCTGTACTAAAAATTCTTATATCAAAGAACTGCTTTATTTCTTGTATATAAGGAGTTCTATTTAAAAAAATCATAAACTGTATACTCATAAAAATAATTACAGATAAGCTATACACTATATATTGAGTCATTACAGCTAAAAATTTACTTAAAAATATTTTTTCACTAGATACAGGCAGACTCATTAAAATATATATAGTATTATCTTTAAATTCCTGGCTTATAAATTTAGATTCCGCTAATACTAACGGGATTAAAAATGTTAATGGAATTAATAACATATTCATAATAAACCCAGCTTCTAAATTCCATCCATTATAAGTCTTATAAAGAAAAAATATATTTAAAATTAAAAGTAATCCTAAAAATATAATTGTTTCTTTTTTGAATTTATTTATTTCCTTTTTATATAAATTAAATATCATTTCTATATACCTCCTTCATAACTTCACTTAAAGACATGTTGTATTCCATTTTTATATCATCTACATTTCCTGCAAGTTTTACTTTTCCATCCCCTAAAAATACAACATCTTCGAATATATTCTCTGTTTGTAATATTTCATGTGTAGATAAAATTATAGTTTGTTCTCCTTGTCTATAATCTCTTATTATAGTTTCTATTATTTCTTCTCTAGTTAGTATATCAATCCCCGATAAAGGCTCGTCTAAAAGCACAATCTTTGCATTTCTAGAAAATGTAAGCAAAAGTTTAATCTTAGCTCTCATTCCTTTAGATACTTTACCTATTACCATATCTTCTTCTAACTTTAAAAATTCCAGTAATTCTTTATATTTATTAACATCCCAATCAGAATAAAATGAAGATATAAAATCCGATATTTGCTTTACATTCATATTTGAATATAAATAATCTATTTCAGGAAGATAAGCAATATCCTTTTTAGTATTTATGCAGGGCTCATTTCCAAATACCAGTATCTTCCCATTATCAGGTTTATTAAGTCCTGCAATCATTTTTAATGAAGTTGATTTACCAGATCCATTAGGACCTAAAAGCCCTATTATTTTACCAGGCTCTATTTTTAAATTAAAATCATCTAATGCTTTTACTTTTTTAAAAGTTTTATTAACATTTATAAATTCTATCATCATTACCACTCCTTATATTTTTTCCTGCCATAATTTTACCAAGTCTATTACTTCATCATCTTTAAATCCTAAAGATTTCATTTCTTCAACAAATTTAATAAGTACTTCATTTGCCATCTCTTTTTTTATTTCATTTAAAAGTTCTTCTTCATCACATATAAAAGTGCCCTGACCTCTTAATGCCTTTACTAGATTGATACTCTCCATCTCCCTATATGCCCTTTGAACTGTATTAGGATTAACTTTTATATCTTTTGCAAGTTCTCTTTGAGAAGGTATTTTATCTCCTGGTTTTATCTCTCCTCTGATTAACTTCTTTTTTATATCTTCAATTATTTGAAGATATATAGGTTTACTATTGTCAAATTCCATTTTAAACACTCCTAACTATTTCAGTAGTATCACAGTGTACTAATTAACTATTGCACTATAATACTATTATTTATTCCTTACTTTGTCAACTATTTTTTCAATAAAAATTTTATATAAAATCGACAAAACCCTACTTTTTTCATCGAAGGTATATATTTTTATATGTAGAATTGTATATTTATGTATTTCTTAACACAAAAGGAGATTTTTTTATGACAAATAAAAATAACTTTATATATTTTTGTATATGTATATTATTAATAAACGCATTTTTTTTATCAAATTTTTTTTCATTTGGAGAAGAAGACTCTAAGCATATATTGATTATTAACTCTCAAAATCTATCGTATTCTTATACACACAATGTTGTTGAAGGTATTTATTCAAGTTTAAATTCTCAAAACAATATAATTCATATAGAAAATATGGATATTCAAATAAAACATGATGATGAATACTTTGATATGCTTTACAATTTGTATAAATATAAATTCCAGAAATATAAATTCGATATTGTAATAGTTACTGACGAAGATGCTTATTACTTTTTCGAGAAATATAATGATAAATTGTTCGTGAATTCTCCTATCCTATTTTGCGGAATTAACGAATCTAGTATATTAAATAAAATAAATTCTAATGAAAGATACCATGTAGTTGAACAATCAATAGACATAAATAAAACATTAAGTTTAGTAAATAATCTTCACCCAAATAGTAAAATATTCATACCAGTTAACCCGAACTTATTGAGCTATCAGTATATTAAATTATTTGAAGATCAAAAAAAGTATTATTCATCAAAAAACATAGATGTAATTATTTATTATGAATCTAATATTAACAAAGTAATTGATAAAATCAACAATTTATCTGATGATACTGCAATTGTTTTTTTAACAGACTTTCTAAATGACTCTAATGAAATTTCTCCACTATATAATTTAATTGAATACACTTCCAAAAATAAAAATATTCCTATATATACTTTTTGGGATTCAATGATGAATAAAGGAATAGTAGGAGGTTCTTTATGTGATGCTTATGATTTAGGTGATTCTACCGGAAATTTTGCATTAAAAATAATGAACAAAACAAACAATAATATTCATAAATTTTTAGTACAAAATAATTATCAATTTGACTATAATCAATTGAAAAGATTTAATATACCTATATCTAAATTGCCACAAAAATCTGAAATAATAAATAAACCATCTAATTTTTACAATATATCTAAAAACACAGTTTATACATTTGGAGTATATATCATATTATTTTTGATATTAATAATATTAGTACTATTGTTCAATATAAAAAAAGCAAAGAAACTCCAGAGAATACTTAACTCAAGCCAAGAAGAATATAAAAATTTAATTGAGTTTCTACCATTTGGAATATTAGTTCATCAGAATGGAAATATATTATTTGCTAATTCTGCTTTGCTTAAATTATTTAAAATTAAAAATTTAGAATCTATAAAAAACAAACCTTTATATGATTATGTTCATAAAGATTTTCACACAAAAATAAATGAAAGGTTAATTAATCAGAAGAAAAATATATACTCACCCTATATAGAAGAATTAGGTTTAACTCCTAATGGAGAATTTATAGATATAGCAGTTTGTTCTTACCCATTTTTCAACGAAAAAAGCCATTCACTTGTAATAGTAAGTGATTTAAGTGAAAAAAAGAAAGCTGAAGAACTCAAAAATAAAATAATAGAAGAAGAAAAAAGACTAAAACAAGCCCTTGAATATGATAAACTAAAAACTGAATTTTTCTCAAATTTATCTCATGAGCTCAAGACGCCGCTTAATTTAATTTTTTCTATAACTCAATTAATAGAAAATAATTTAACAAATAATCAATTAGTATGTAAATCAAATAATACAATTCATCATATAAATATATTAAAACAAAACTGCTATAGAATGCTCAGACTAGTAAACAACTTAATCGATATAACAAAACTAGACTGTGGATATTTCAATATAGAACTTCAAAATCATAATATAGTAAGTCTTGTAGAAAATATAACTCTATCTGTAAGCGATTATATAAAAAACAAACAAATATATTTGATATTCGATACAAACGTTGAAGAAAAAATAATGGCTGTAGATCCAAATGCAATAGAGAGAATTATTCTAAATCTTCTATCTAATTCTATTAAGTTCACAGATTTAGGTGATTCAATTACAGTTGATTTATTTTCAGAAGAAGACTATGTAACTATATCTGTAAAAGATACAGGAATTGGTATTCCAAATGATAAATTAGAAATAATATTCGATAGATTTAGACAAGTTGATAAATCTTTAACCAGAAATACAGAAGGAAGTGGTATAGGTCTATCTCTTGTAAAGTCTTTAATAGACATGCACAATGGCTCTATAGATGTTAAAAGTGATTATGGATGTGGAAGTGAATTCATAATAAAGCTTCCTGTAACTACTGTAGATGATATAACCGAAATAGATACTGCTTATGCAAAGGATACGTATATAGAAAAAATAAATATAGAATTTTCTGATATATACTCTATATAGTAGTTACGTAATCTTTTTTCAAACGTTAGCTTTATTGATATATCTGGATACTAAAAAAGATGGTTATTTAAATGTTAGTGAATCTATTTAATGCATTCACGGTATTTAAATAACCATCTTTTTCAATTAACCACTATACAAAAAATAAAAAATTCGTCTACTCGCTACGCGGTGACTCATGTCGCCAACGATCCCTAACGGGCTCCGTTGCTTAAAAATAGTTGCAAGTATAGTTTTTCAACAAATGTTATCCATAGATTCAAAATCATATAGTTTCGTATACAATAAAAAAAGATTACGTGGCTACGTCCTACTCTCCCAGGAGGCTGCCCTCCAAGTACCATCGGCGCTAAGGAGCTTAACTTCTGTGTTCGGAATGGGAACAGGTGTATCCTCCTTGCTATAATAACCACATAATCTTTATTTTGTTGTAAATC
>NZ_BDQY01000039.1 GCF_002724055.1 Tepidibacter mesophilus
AAATCTTTGACATTTTTAAGATGCCTTAAAAATGTATTATCTCGTATTAGCATATCTTTCGATATGTTATCCGTGTGTATAGGGCAGGTTACCCACGCGTTACTCACCCGTCCGCCGCTAAGATTAAGAAGCAAGCTTCTTAATCTCCGCTCGACTTGCATGTGTTAGGCACGCCGCCAGCGTTCATCCTGAGCCAGGATCAAACTCTTAAATAAAATTTAAAGTTTGTCAGTACTCAGTAAACTGACTTTTGTTTGTTTATTCCGAAAATCACTGATGTGATTTATTTATAACCTACTGTTTAATTTTCAAAGTTCATGTCGTCCGTTTCTCTCGGACAAGTAATAATATATCACCTTCTAATCAATCCGTCAACACTTTTTCTTAATTTTTTTATTTTTTATATTTTTCCATGTGTATTTTAGTTGAATAAAGAAAAAATATAAATAAGTATTTGTATAAAAATTAAGGAGGTTAAATTATGTCTCAAAAAAACCCAGAGGACAAAATAGATGAAACTTATGATAGTAAAGACCCCAAAACACCTGTTAGACCTTTAACTAATACGGTTATGCCTCTTAAAATGAAAAAAGATTCAGAATATGATTTAGATTATATGGATCCTTTAAGAGCTGTAGAATACCAACCTTTTATTCCATCTCACAACAAATTATCTGATAAAGAAATAGATAAAAAAACAAGATAGCCTAAAGGCCAATGTCATTAAGTTAAGACATCGCCAAAGGCAGTTATCAAAGAACAGAGTATGAAAATTATACCCTGTTCTTTTTTTATTCAAAAATTTTGCTCAATATGATGAATTTTATGGCGGAATCCTTGAAAATATAAAATCAAGGAGGTTCGTACATGAACAAATATGCAGATTTAATTAAAGGAAATTTAGATACATTGCTATCAGAAATGGATACATATTCTTATCTCTTTTGTAAAAACCCAGAAAAGGATTTTACAAGAAAAAGAAAACTCGATTTTAAAGAAATGTTACGCATTTTACTATCCATGGGCGGAAATAGTCTAAAACTTGAGCTTATGGAATATTTTTCATATGACGCAGACACAGCAACTTCAGCAGCTTTTGTTCAGCAACGAGAAAAACTTTTACCAGAAGCATTTCAGTTTCTATTTCATCAATTTACTAAAGTATCTCTTTCGCCTCGCACCCATCAAGGTTACCGTTTATTAGCTGTTGATGGTTCTGATTTATGCATCGCACATAATCCTAATGATTTAGAAAACTATTTTCCTAATGGCCCAAAATCAAAGGGTTTTAATCTCTTACACTTGAATGCTATGTATGATTTATGTAGCAGAGTATATGTTGACGCACTTGTTCAACCAGGAAGGAAATTAAATGAAAGACAAGCTTTAATTGATATGATTAAGCGTTGTGACAGTAAAGAAAAGACTATTGTTATAGCGGATCGTGGATATGAAAACTATAATGTTTTTGAAAATATCGAAAAGAAAGGTTGGAACTATGTTATACGCATAAAAGATATAAGTAGTAATGGGATTTCATCCGCACTTGTTATTCCTTATGAAGAAAGTTTTGATAAAGAATACAACCTTTTAATGACACGAAGACAAACAAAAGAAATCAAGGCTCATCCTGAGAAATATAAATTCATGCCAAATAATCAAAAATTTGATTATCTTCCAGTTGATGATCAAGGGACTTATCCTGTGAATTTTAGAATCGTTCGATTTCCTATATCAGAGAATCAGTTTGAAGTACTGATTACAAATTTAAGTAAAGAAGAATTTCCTATAGAAAAATTAAAAGAATTATATCACATGCGTTGGGGCATTGAAACTTCGTTTAGAGAATTAAAATATGCTATTGGTCTAACGAATTTTCACGCTAAAAAAGTGGCGTATATCACCCAAGAAATATTTGCAAGACTCACTATGTACAATTTCTGTGAAATCATCACTATGCATGTAATCCTACACCAAAAAGATAGAAAACATGCCTATCAAGTGAATTTCACTATGGCCATAGCAATATGTATGCAACATTTCAAATGCAAAGGTAATATACCACCACCCAATGTTGAAGCTCTTATTCAAAAAAATATTTTACCTGTACGAAATGGAAGAAAAGACCCTCGCAAAGTCAGAACCAAATCGTTAGTAAGCTTCTTATATAGAGTATCCTAAATACTAGAAAATATAAATCTTTTTTAGACAGAAAATCGCTCTGTCTAATTGTCATGTTTAAAAAGCTATTTTATAAAAAAATGAGGCAATTGAAAGTTATATCCTTTCAATTACCTGTATTCTTTCACATCACTATTTGATTAACTTAATGACATTGGCCTAAAGGCTATCTTGTTTTCATAATTCTCATACTATTTAAAACAGCTATTAAGGCAACACCCACATCTGCAAATACAGCTTGCCACATATTAGCTATTCCAAATGTTCCTAATAATAATACTATTAACTTAACTCCAAGAGCAAATATTATATTCTGAATCACTATAACTCTTGTTTTTTTAGCTATTTGTATACTTCTTACTAATTTTGATGGCTCATCTGTCATCAATACAATATCAGCAGCTTCTATAGCTGCATCTGAACCAAGACCTCCCATGGCAACTCCTATATCTGCCATTGCAAGAACAGGCGCATCATTTATTCCATCACCAACAAATATAACCTTTGAATTAGATTTTATTCTATTCTTTATCATCTCAAGCTTTTCTACCTTTTGATGTGGAAGAAGTTGTGAATGAACTTCATCTATATCTAATTCATTCTTAACTTTATTAGCAACTGAAGCGTTATCTCCCGTAAGCATTATAATATTATTAATGCCAATATTTTTAAGATCCTTTATACTTTGCTTTGAATCACTTTTTATCTCATCAGATATAAGTATATATCCTCTATACTTACTGTCTATAGAAATATATATTATAGTTCCTATCTCATTTATCTCAGTACAATCTATATTTTCCTTATTCATAAATTTATAATTACCTACTAATACATTTTTGCCTTCTATATTAGCCTTTATTCCATAGCCAAATATTTCTTCGTAATCATTTATAACATTTTCATCTATCTTATTATCATAAGCATCTACTATAGATACAGCTATAGGATGATTAGAGTAGGATTCTGCATAAGCTGCATACTTGAGTAAGTCATCATTTGAAATATCTAAAGCCTTTATATCTGTAACCTTAAATATTCCTTTACTCAAGGTTCCAGTCTTATCAAATACAACAGTATCTACATTATTTAACGCCTCTAAATAATTGCTACCCTTTATAAGTATTCCATTTTTAGAAGCAGCACCTATACCTCCAAAAAAACTTAAAGGTATAGATATAACAAGTGCGCACGGACACGAAATTACTAAAAATATTAACGCTCTATAGAACCAATCTGAAAATACAGCATCCTTTATAATAATAGGTGGTACGATTGCTATGAATGCAGATAAAAATACAACCGCAGGAGTATAATACTTGGCAAACTTAGTTATAAAATTTTCAGTCTTTGCTTTTTTGCTAGTTGCATTTTGAACCAAGTCGAGTATCTTAGATACAGTTGACTCTGAGAACACCTTACTTACCTTAATTTCAAGAACGCCATTTTTGTTTATAAATCCTGAAAGTACATTATCTCCTACTTCTACATCTCTTGGAAGAGACTCCCCCGTCAAGTTAGAAGTATCTATAGCAGATTTTCCACTTACTATTATCCCGTCTAATGGTACCTTTTCTCCAGGTTTAACTATAATAATATCATCCACATTCACTATTTCAGGTGAAACCTTCTTAAGTTTGCCATCTTCTTTTATATTTGCAAACTCAGGTTGAATTTTAAGTAACTCTTTTATAGACTTTCTAGAGTTATTAACTGCTTTTGATTGAAAAAACTCACCTATTTGGTAAAACAACATAACTCCTGCAGCCTCTGGAAACTCCTTAATCCCAAATGCTCCAATAGTAGCTATACACATTAAAAAGTTCTCATCAAAAATTTGTCCTCTAAGTATATTTCTAAATGCCTTTAATAAAACATCTCCACCTATTAATATATATGCTATAAAGAATATAGAGAATTCTATAATATTTGAAAATTTACCTATAATCCCAATCCCAAAGAATAAAGCCCCTATACCCATTTTAATTAATTCTTTCTTATCAAAATCTTCTTCATGTTCATGCGAACTATCTTCACCCTCACTTATAACCTTTACATGTGGTTCTTTCTTAACTACTATCTCTTCAATCTCTTTAGAGACTTTTTCTAAATCAAACTTATTTTCAACAAGAACTGTTAATCTAGTAGAAACAAAGTCTAAGTTAGAATCCTTTACTTTATCTAGCTTAGATACATCTTTTTCTATCTCACCTGCACAATGAGCACAATCTAGATTTTTAAGAATAAACACTTTTTTATAGTAGTTATTCTTTTCTTTTACCTCAACATGAGGTTCAAGCCTTTTAACTATACTCTTAGTAGCATCTATAGCTTCATCTGCCTTACCCGAATCTCCTACCTCTATTGAAAGAGTTTTCGTAATAAAATTTAAAACAGCAGAATTTATATAAGATAATTTATTAACCTCTTCTTCTATCTTAGTTGCACAATGAGCACAATCAAGCCCTTCTAATATAACTTCTTTTTTCACTATAATCCCCCCTCTAATCTTTTCATTCTTTTATTTATGCTTTATATGAGCAAGACCAATATCAAATATATCTTTAACATGATCGTCATCAAGAGAATAATAAGCAACCTTACCCTCTTTTCTAAACTTCACAAGTCTTGCATTCTTTAAAACCCTTAACTGATGAGATATAGCAGATTGAGTCATTCCTAAAAGTGTTGCTATATCACACACGCACATCTCCGACATAAACAATGCGTATATTATCTTTATTCTAGTTGTATCTCCAAATACCTTAAAAAGTTCAGCAACATCATATAAAATTTCTTCCTCAGGCATTTTGTTTCTGGCATTTTCAATAATATCCTCATGTATTACATTGCAGGTACACGTCTGTATTTCTTTTTCTTTATTCATAATGTCCTCCTTTTATATATGAATAGTTGTTCATATGTTTATGTATTCATTATATTCTTTTGTACAGTTTTTTGCAATAAAAAACCTCAGATTTTTTTAATCTAAGGTTTTTATATTTTTAAAAGTGAATTTTTTATTCAGTTTTAAATTTACTAACTTCATCCTTTAATTTATCAGATAAGTCCTTAAGTTCTTCCGAACTTTTAACCATATTTTCTACAATAGCCAATGTCTGCTGTGTACTAGCCGAAACCTCTTCTGTAGAGGCACATGTTTCCTGTGCTAATTCAGATATGCTATTTATAGACAGAACAATATCTTCTTTATTATCTGTCATCTCTTTATTTAAATTTTTAACATTAGTTATATCATTTGATATATTTAATATAGCATGTGATATTTTATCAAATATATCTCTAGTCTCTATTACAGACTCTTGTTGATATTCCAAAGTCTGTGATACATTTTCTATGCTTTTAACAGATATATTAGATTTCTCTTGTATTTTTGTTATTAACTCTCCTATTTTATAAGAAGCTTGAGTTGTTCCATCTGATAACTTTCTTATTTCATCTGCAACTACTGCAAACCCTTTACCAGCTTCACCCGCTCTTGCAGCTTCAATAGAAGCATTCAGTGCTAATAAATTTGTTTGATTAGCAATTGCATTTATAGCTGCTATTATATTGCTTATTTCTTTTGAACTTTCTTCCATGTCTTTTATAGCTAAATCTAACTCCTTACTATTATCAATAGTCTGTCTCGTTTTATCTGTAAGATCTTTTACAATTTCTATTCCAGATTCATTTAGACATACAGTTTCTTCAAATCTTTGATTTATATTACTTATTTGATTTGATATTGATGTTATGCTATTTGATAAATCATTTGCCTTTTGACTTCCTTCCTCTGTATCCTTTGCCTGTTGGTTATTGCTGTTTGCTATTTCTTCAATAGCACAAGCTACTTGATTTGTACTATTCTCAGTTATACAAGACATTTCCTCTATATCATTAGATGTTTTATATACCATTTCAGAAGAAAGTTTTATTTCATTTAGAAGTTGTTTTAAACTCATAAGCATCTCATTAAAACAAATTCCTATATGACCAAATTCATCATCAGTATTAATATTTATCTCTTGGCTAAAATCCCCAGAACTAGCTCTTAGAATTGCATTTTCTAATTTCTTTAACGGTTTCGTTACCATATTACTTATTATATTACCTAAAATTAAAGCTACTATGACAGAAATTAAAAGTAGTACCATCGATGTATTTTTAATATTATTGATTTCTTCTTTTATTTCGTCTTTAGAAAAATTGATACCTATTATCCAATCAGTTCTTTCATTTTTCATAGAATGTACAAAATTATCTTTAGTAAGCACACTTCCTATTTTTGAAAGTAATAATTTTTTATCTTCATCACTTAAATCCTTACCTATTGTTTTCTCATCATTGTTTACTATAAATTTTCTGTCTTTACTTACCATGAATATATGACCGGTTTTACCCAATGTTTTGTTGCCATATTTCTGAGCAAAGCCTTCTAAATCTACATCTATACCCACAACTCCCATTATTTCTCCATTTGAGTCTTTTAGAGCTTTACACATTGTGAAATTAAGCTTATTAGTGTTTGCATCTATATAAGGGTCTGTATATATTGTTCTATCACTATTTTCAACAGCTTCTTTATACCAACCTCTTGAAGTTGGGTCATATGATGGATTATCAGACATAGCATTTCCTGAATCAGCAAACATCCTTTTATTTTTAGTCCCTATGTATGTAGACAAAAACTTATCATTACTTTTGGTAATATCATCTAAAATCTCTTTCGTCACATACTCTATATCCTCTTTACCGTCTAAGCTTCCCTCTATAATACCATCTTCTACTTTTACTAAATCTATAAAATTTTGATTATTAGATATAATATCAAGAGTATTTTCAATTCCTATAAAAAACTCATCTAAATTCCCATTTATCTCTTGTGTGATTTCGTCTGAGCTTTTTATTAATCTTTCTTTAACAACTTTATTAGCTTTATTATACGATAAGATTGATGAAGCTATTAAAGGTATTAATATAGCTGCAATTATTATCGGGAATAATACAGACTTAATAGATTTTCTTTTGTTTGTTCTTTTCATTATTTCATCTCCTTTTGTATCAAATGCCGTATAGAAATTTTTTCTAATTACAATTATATACTATTTTGGTGTGTTTTGATGTATTTTATTATATATTTTTTTCGTTTTTATACATACTAAAAAAAGACATTCATCGAAAGATTACCTAATTAACGTCATTTCAATGAATACCTTTTTCAGTTGAATACTATAATAAATTTTTATCCTACGCGCTTTTCTTCCTTATTTATCAATATAGTAGAGAAATAAGATATTTTATCTGTATCTAAATCTTCTAAATTAGTATAAACTTGTTCTTCATTTAAAGATGAATTGCTAACAAGAATAGCATGATTTATCAAATTGTTCTTTTTAATTTTTTCTATTATACTTTTAAAGTTTTTATATACCTTCATAAGAACTATAGAACTGTAATTTTCAAGTGCATAATCAATTCTAGCTTCATCTGTAGTACAAGGAACTACTATTAAAGGCTCTCTATCCATAACTAATGGAAAATTTTGGTTTGATGCTATATTTGAAAAAGACGAGATTCCAGGTACAGTCTCAACAGCTACCTTATCTTTTACTCTTTCTAATAAGTATACATACGTACTATATATCATAGGATCTCCAAGAGTTACAAAACCTACATTTTTACCATCTTTAACATCATTTTCTATATCAATAGCTATTTCATCCCATGCTTTAGTTTTTTCTAAATTATCAAAATTCATCGGAAAATGTCTTTGTTTTATTTCAAGATCTTCTTTTAAATAATCTTGAACTATAGATAAAGCTAAACTCTTACCTTCCTTTTTAGGTTCTGGAGTATATAATATATCTAACTCCTTCAAAGTATTTACAGCTTTAATCGTAAGCAATTCACTATCTCCTGGTCCTGTTCCTATTCCATAAAACTTGCTCATTTTTAATTCCTCCCCTTACTTGAGTTCTTTATAACTTACATAAATACCAATAAAAAAAAATGCTAAAAAATATATTAATAAGATTAATACTGACAAGTAATTAACCGTATCAGTTAACGCAATAGATCTTAAACTTTGAGTTACATGAGTTAGCGGTAATACCATTATAACCTTTTCTGCTAAAATAGGCATTTTATCTAGAGAAAAAAATGTTCCACATAAAAATGACATAGGAGTTATAACAAAAGTTGTAAATCTATTCATATCATAATGATTATCTATTACCATAGCAGCCACATATCCAAAAGCTGAAAATAACATACTATTCAAAATACATACCAATAAAAACATACAACTCACGTTTATATGTACTCCAAACAAATAAGAAACTATAAGTATTAAAAAACTAGCATATAAACCCCTAAGTGCTCCTGCTATTATGTACCCTAGTGTTAAAAGATACATTCTAACAGGTGAAGTCATATAATACTCAAAACTTCTCTCATGTAATTTTGCAACTGTAATTCTTATCGCTACAGCATTAAAACTTGTATTCATAGTAGATAAAGCTATTATCCCAGGTATTATAAAGTATATATAGGTGTGCCCATCTACTATAACTCCATCGCCAAGACCCCATCCAAATGCTATCAAATACAAAAGTGGACTCATAACTGCTCCTGCAGTTATTCTAAATGCTTTTCTTTTAAAAAAAATAAATTCTCTCCATAAAATAGTTGCAATTTCCATTCAAATTACCTTCCTATTTGTGAAATTATAAAATACATCTTCAAGACTCAAGTCTCTAAGTATGAAGCTTTTTTTAATATCAGTTGAGAATTTATTAGCATCATCTATACTTTTAAAATATCTATATTTTGTAACCTTATTTTCATCAAAATATTCTATTGTATATTTTCCAAGACTATTTTTAAGATTATCACTTGTATCCTTGTAAAATATTTTTCCTTTATCCATAAGAGCTATTTCATCACAAAGACTTTCAGCTTCTTCTATATAGTGAGTTGTCAGTATTATAGTCTTACCCATATCCTTCATTAACTTTAGTATATCCCATATCTTCCTTCTAGAGTTCAAATCTACTCCTACAGTTGGTTCATCTAAAAAAAGTATCTCTGGATCATGTATTAAAGCTTTTGCTATCATAAGCTTTCTCTGCATTCCACCAGATAGTTTTTTTGACATTCTGTTTTCAACTTTTTTGAGTTCCATATGATTTAGTAAACTTTCTATTTGATTTTCCCTTTTATTCCCTTTGATATTAAACAGTTTAGCGGACAATACTAAATTTTCCTTCACTGTCAAATCTTTGTCCAAATTCATATACTGAGGAACTATTCCTATTTGTCTTTTTAAAAATACATTCTTTCTGTCCATTTTTTGATCCATTATATATATTTCTCCACTAATAGGCTTTAAAAGTCCTATAAGCATATTTATCAGCGTAGTTTTGCCAGCACCGTTAGGTCCTAATAATCCAAAAAAGCTTCCATTTCTTATATTTAGATTCAAATCATCAACAGCACAAAAATCACCATATTTCTTTGTTACATTTTCAATTCTTATAATTTCATTCATAATAACATCACCTTCTAAACTAATAGACCTTAATAAATCTAAGGATTTTACTAACGCTTATCCTGTAACATAATGATTAGGCTTAAATTTATTGTTCTTAAGCTCCATAATCTTATCATCTATATTTTTAGTTTTTTCTTTTATATTATCTATTTTCATATGAAAATCCTCTAACAAAATGTTAGATTTATTGTCATTTTCCATTAATATAGTTAGTTTGTTTATATAATCATCAGACTTATCAAATGATTAAGTATATAAAGATGCAACAGTAATTCGTGATTTTTCTTGAGTTATATCTTATCATCCTGTAAATATTAGTATTACTATCAAACAGATAAATAATAAAAATATTTTTTGTTATATTTTACCATATATTCTCTTTACGCATAAAAATCACCAGTTTTTACTGATGATTTTTATAATTTATTATACTTCTATAGTTTCTTATTTCATAGCTTCTTTTGCATGGTTTACATACATATCTTGTACTTTTTTATTTTCTCCTAAACCATGTAAATAAGTTTCAACTACAAATCCTTCTTTCTTTAATATGCTCTTCCAAGAATCTTCTTCATCTCCTGCCATATCATTATTAGCATGGTCCCCTGCAACAAGCATTAGTGGCATTAATATAACTTTTTCTATGTTATTTTTCTTTAATTTCTTTATTACACTATCGATTTCTGGATACCCTTCTACTGTTCCAACATATGCATTAACTCCCATATCTTCTAACATATAATCTAAGCATGCATAAGTAGAATTAGAATAATGATGAGTTCCATGACCCATAAATACTACAACTTCATTGTGTTTTGGTTCCTCTATTTGAGTTTTTAAAGCTTCTACTAAATCTTTATAGTCTTGTATACTAGTAAGTAAAGGTGTACCCATCTTTATTTTATCAAAAATTCCTTCATACTGAGATACAACTTTAGCTAAATCATCATATTCAAATCCATTCATAACATGAAGAGGTTGAACTATAACCTCGCTGAATCCGTCTTGTTTTAATTTTTCTAGAGCTTGAGATGGATTATCAACTTCTATATTATCTCTTTCTTTAAGTTTTTTAATAATCATATTTGATGTAAAAGCTCTTCTCATTTCATAATTAGGAAATGCCTTATCTATCTTTTGTTCAGTAGCTTCTATCGTAACCTTACGAGTATCTGCATAGCTAGTGCCAAAACTCATAACTAAAACTGCCTTTTTATTTGGGTCCTTTTTAATTTTCATTTTTATCTGCTCCCTACTATTATTATAATTTTAAGCTTTTATTAGAAATCGTTTATCCTCTATTTGGTTTATCTGTATCTCAAATGTATCTTCTATGAAATCAATAGTTCTTTATACCTTTTTTACAAAAAAAAACTCCTATAGGAGTTTTTTTGATATGTATAATTACAGGATATAATCCACCTGTTATCATAATGCTCATCTCCCTCCGAAATAGCTTTTAAAATTATAGGTAGGTCTCCTGACTTACAGTTCATCCTACTCCCTCACCTTCCCAGTCTTAGCCAGTGGTTATAGAGGTTTCGTTACTGCTTACAGTAGCGGGGGCTGTGTCAGATTTTCACTAATCTTCCCTTTTAATTTTTAATAAAACCCATAATTCTCCATATTAAATTTTTGATGTTTACATGCATATTTTATATTAATATATAACAAAAAGAAAGTATTTTTTTTATACATTTTACTACTTCATTTACCAATTAACGACATATTGATTATATCTTAGTTTTTTCAATACATATACTAAATTAAATTTTAATTTTCAAAATAATTCCTTCTATTATTAATGTTTTGTATAATTGTTTTTTTACTAATCTAATAATTTTTCTAAATTTGGGCTAATTTTTTTAAATTCCTTCAATGTATATAGTACTTTAAAGGAATAATTTTGCATTTCATTTGATAAATAATTTATTATACTCTCTACCTCATCTTTATTTTTTCCATGAATCATCGTATATAAATTATACTCCCAACTCGAGGATACTTGTCTTTCATATACATGACTTATACTCGTTACGTTCTTAATCATATCTATAAAATATTTTATTTTATCTTGTTCTATCTTCCAAACGACCATAGCATTGCTATCATAACCACTTTTTTGATGAACCATTATAGGTGATATGCGTTTTAAATATCCTTTTTCTTTTAATTTTTTCAACCTATTTATCAATTCATCCTCTGATATATTAAATATCTTTGCCATATCTTTGTATAGTGTTTTAGTTAGTTCTATATCTTTAGATAGATAAATTATAATATCTCTGTCTATTTTGTCTATCAAGTTAAATCACCCTTTATTATCAAAATCAAGATATACCTTAACCTTATGTTTATTTACACAACTAAGGCTTATAATATCTTCACATTTTATTCTTTCTTTTATTTCCTTAAGTATATTTTCAAGTTCTTCTGCTGATGAAGCCATTAAAGTAAACCATATATTATAATCATCCTTTCTTTGATAATTATGGGTTACTCCACTATATTCATTTATGATTTTTGATGTATTTTCTACATCTTTTGATTTTACAGCTACAAGTGTACTTTTTATCCCTAAACTTTGGCTATCAAATATACCTCCAAATCGTCTTATATAACCTTTTTGTTTTAATTTATTTATTCTTTTAATAATTTCATCCTCTGTTATATCTAGTTTAATAGCTATATCTTTAAAAGGATTCTTTTCAATAGGTATCCCATCTTGTACTTCATTTAATATCAATTTATCTATACTATCCATCTATTCGCTCCTTTAAGCAAAATACATCTTCATTCATATAATTACCACTTGAACTGAATGCCCTAGCTCTACATCCACCACATATATTTATATTCTCACAATTACCACAGTTTCCATTATACTCTTTGTAATCTCTGAGTTTATTGAATATCTCTGCATTTTCCCATATATAATCAAAAGATGCTTCTCTAACACTTCCCACTTTAATAGGTAGATATGGACATATATGAACATCTCCATTAGGAAGTATACAACAATACTTAATTCCAGCTATACACCCTCTAGAAAACCTCATATTCATCTTCTTATTCTTAGCCTCTACCATAAACTGAGGTGCACAAGTTGGTTTAAGCTCTATATGAGTTTCCCTTTGTTTGTCCAGTATCTTATTTATAATGTCTTTATATTCTTTTTTATTAAGACCATATTCTCCTATTTCTTTACCTCTACCCACTTCTACAAGAAAGAACGGATGATGAGAATGTCCTCCAAGCGAAGATATATAATCCGTAATCTGAGTTATTTCTTCGTAGTTTGATTTTGTTACAGTAGTATTTATTTGAACTTTGAGTCCTGCTTCTATACATGCTTTGATTCCATCTATAGTCTTACCAAAACTTCCTTTAACTTGTCTAAATTCATCATGTTTTTCTATATCTAAGCTATCAAGACTTATAGCTACAGCCCTAACTTTAGATTTTTTTAATTTTCTAGCAATATTTTCATCTATCAATGTTCCGTTAGTTCCTATCCCACTTATAAGTCCAAGTGAGCTTGCATATTCTGTAAGCTCATATATATCATCTCTTAAAAGAGGCTCTCCTCCACTGAATATTAATATCTTAAACCCAGCTTTATGTATACCTCTTATAAGTTTTTTGCCTTCCTCTGTTGACAATTCGTCATTTGAAGCAAGATTAGGGCCTGCATCTCTGTAGCAATGCTTACAATATAAATTGCAATTTTTAGTCATATTCCACGATATAATCATTTTTTCCACTCCTAATCTCATCATCTGTAAGGTAACAGCTAGGGTCCTCAGCCCATATATCATTGTAATATCCATATGCTCTAGCTCTTAAATTTCCGTTACATATATCAAGCCATTTGCATATTTTGCATCTTCCTTTTACCTTATCTTTTTTATTTCTTATTTCATTTAACAGTCCTTCTCTATTTTCATTCCATATATTTGAGAATGAATGTTGCTTTATATTACCAAGTAAGTGATTTTTAGAAAATTGATCTACATATACATTCCCTTTATAATCTATATTTGATATAGCAATTCCTGATCTATTTCCTCCATTTCTACTTAATAAATCTAGTATTCTACTTTTTTGATTTTCATCATTTTCTTTTAAATACATATATATACCATCTGCAAAGTTTGCAACTGTAAGAATTTCTTTATCTATATCATTTTCTATATTATTTTTAACATAATTATATAAATTATCTAATACCTCTCTAGTTTGTTCATGTGTCAACATATCATTTATTATATCTTGTCCTCTTCCACTTGGAACTAAATGATAAAAGCATATTCTAGGTATATCTATTTCATCTACTAATTTAAGTATATCTTTTACTTCTTTATAATTTTTCTTTTGTATAGTAAATCTAAGACCTACCTTTTGGTCTACTTCTTTACAGTTATTTATAGCCTTTATTATAGACTCATACGCTCCACTTACACCTCTGAATATATCATTAGTTTTTGAAGTCCCATCTAAGCTAATTCCGACATACCCTATTCCTAGATTTTTTAATTTTTTAGCTACATCCTTAGTTATAAGACTTCCATTAGTTGAAAGACTCACATTTATTCCTTTAGATTTTATATACTCTATTATTTCAAATATATTTTCTCTCATTAAAGGTTCTCCACCAGATAATAAAATTACGGGAACATTTATTGTAGCTAAATCGTCTACTACATTCTTTATCTGTTCAAATGTAAGCTCTTCTTTATCCTTTGTGGATGTAGCACTCGAATAACAATGCTTACATTTGAAATTACATACATTAGTTATATTCCATACTACAACTGGACCCATACCTTTTCTAACTCCAACTTTAGCTTCTGAGCAATCCTTTGAATACCTTATACTATCTTTTTCTATATCATTTTTACTTAATAATTTACTTAAATCTATCATGCATAATCTCCTTTTATTCAAAATTGCTAGACTATTTAATGATACCACAAAATAGATTGTTTCTAACAATTAATGATTAGTTTATTTAAATGAGTTCTAACAGACTATGCGATTAAAAACTTTATTAATCTCATCTCTTCAAGTAGACACATAATATTTTATTATAAGCATTAGCTTTATCGGTGTATTCACATACTAAAAAAGATGGTTATTTAAATGTTAGTGAATCTTTTAAATAGATTTCAATAAAACTTATGTTGTATCGTTTAAATATACGTTAAAAAACTTCTTATGTCTGAGCCTAAGCGAGTTTAAGAAGTTTTAGTATATTTAATAAGATAGAACATGTAGTTTTATAAATCTATTTAATGCATTCGCGGTATTTAAATAACCATCTTTTCGATTAACCACTATACAAAAAATAAAAAATTCGTCTACTCGCTACGCGGTGACTCATGTCGCCAACGATCCCTAACGGTCTCCGTTGCTTAAAAATAGTTGCAAGTATAGTTTTTCAACAAATATTATCCATAGATTCAAAATCATATAGTTTCGTATACAATAAAAAAAGATTACGTGGCTACGTCCTACTCTCCCAGGAGGCTGCCCTCCAAGTACCATCGGCGCTAAGGAGCTTAACTTCTGTGTTCGGAATGGGAACAGGTGTATCCTCCTTGCTATAATAACCACATAATCTTTATTTTGTTGTAAATC
>NZ_BDQY01000040.1 GCF_002724055.1 Tepidibacter mesophilus
AATTATTTGATTATGTAAATTGGTATAACAATCACAGAATACACGGGTCATTAGATTACCTTAGCCCTATAGAATATAGGTTATTGATGTCCGACAAAAAAGTGTCCTAAAAAGTGTTGACAATCCACCTTCCCAAAGAGTACATTGGAAAAAAAAGTAGGAAGAACAATCAAAAACAACAAACTTCAAATTTATTATAACAATAAAATTATAACAGTGCATCAAATAAGTGATAAAAAGTTAAATATTAAAGAGAATCATAATCTATTTTATGAAAAAAAGCTTAAACCTCAACTAAATTCAAATTCTATTATTTTAAGAGAAATGGAGGCTATACAATATGACAATGATAAATGAAGTTTTAGATAAACTAGCATATCTAAAATTAAAATCAGCACACTCTTACTTAAAAGAGCTTCATATCAATGATAATATCTCCACAACAGAACTTAAAGGATTAGATAAGGTGTTAAGTAAAGAAGTTCAGGCTAAAGAAGAAAATAACAGACTTTATAATGTCAAAGTAGCTGCTTTTCCATTTATAAAAACTTTAGATGATTACAAGGTCACTGAAAAAGTCCTTATTCAAAACTTCAGATAACAAGTTTAAAAAAAGAGAGCCATTAGAATCGATTCTAAGGCTCTTTTCTTAGTATTGGATACATTTTTGACCATTAAAAAATATTCAAAATATGAAAAAAGCCACTTTTTCAGTGGCTTCATGATTACGACTTTTCTTTTCAACCATCACTAAGTAAAGATAAGATTAGAGGTCTTACTGATTCTAATTTTTATGAGGAAGCTACCAATGTAATATTCATAGGCAATCCTGGTGTAGGTAAAATTCACCTTGCAGTAGGAATAGGATATAGCGTAGCTATAAAGAGAAATAGCGTATACTTTATTAAATTTTCAAAGCTTATAACTACCTTAAAAAGAGCATACAACGAAGAAAATTTAGATAAAAAACTTAAACATTACTTTAAATATAAACTACTTATAATTGATGAAGTCGGATTTAATGAGATTTCAGAACTTGAGTCTAAAATGTTCTTTCAGTTGATTGATTTAAGGTATGAAAAAAGATCTACAATCATCACTAGTAATATTTCATTTGATAAATGGCCACAGATATTAGGAAAAGATGAAATGATTACTAAGGCTATTTTGGACAGGCTATTACACCACTCATATTTATTTAATATAGCTGGACCATCATATAGAATAAAGGATAAATTAAAATATAAATCTACCAAACGCGAGGAACTTTAAATGCACTTTTTCGAGGAAATTTCAGTTTACATTTATAAGTACAAAGTGTAAAGGATTTAATGAAGTATATGAGCAAGGTATCGAGGACGGAGAAAAATTTAGCATAACAGATAAGGTTGCAGAGGGTGAGGAAGAAGCACTTAAGTTAAATGGTTAATAGAATGTATATAATTAAATGGAGGAAATTATAATGAACGAAAATTATAGATTATCAGATCTGTTTTTAAATGTAGAGGAAGAAGAAAGAGAAACTTGGAAGATAGATAACGATAATACAGCTGATTGGGCAATAGATAATATAAAAGAATCTAAAGAAGAGTATGAAAGATTTGAAAAAGTAGCATTGAGGAAGATAGAGCAAATTAAAGAAGCTTTAGATCAAGAGAAAAAGAAAATGGAGAATGAAACGAGCTTCTTCGAAAGTAAGTTAAGGGAATATATTGAAACTGTAAAAATGAAGGAGACTAAAACTCAAAAGACATATGCTCTACCTGCAGGAAAGATAATAATAAAAAAGGATAAGTGTAATTTTAGAATTGATAAAGATGCAATACTTGAAAATATTAAAATGCTAGAAGGATATGAAGATTACATAAAAGTTAAAGAAGATCTAGCTTGGGGAGATTTAAAGAAAAAACTAGTTATAGATAATGGAAACATAATTAATAAAATCACTGGAGAAGTACTTAAAGTTAAAGGTTTAGAAGTAGAAGTTAAACCAGGGAAATTTGAAGTCAAGTTTTAAAATTATGTTTTAATAATCAAAAGATTAAAAACAAATCTAATCTTTTGATTCTATATATTTTTCTAAAGCTCTAAAAAATATATAGAGAAGTTGACAAGTGATTTTCCATAACATTAAAAAGAAATAAAAAGCTACTAAAGAACAAATAAATCCAAATGCAAAATTAGGTTCAGATCTAAAAGTAAAATACCCTGGATTTTCAGTAGGAACTTTAACACTAGTAGGATTAGCTATTGCAATAAATCTCCCAATAAAAAAACTAGGGAATATTAAGAAGAAAATTCCTGTATGAAATAGTTTTTCAAGAAGGTTAGGTGCGGTATCTGGCTTAAATTTTAAAAATTCGTTATTCATATTAAGTCTCCTTTGAATAAGATTTACAACCAAATAATACCATTAATAAAAAGAATTATCAATAAAGGTGTTGGATATGGGAGTTTTACTTGAATTGGTTGAGATCATTCAAAAGAGGATTGAAGAGGAAAATCATAGGCCATGGCTTGAGGTGATAGAAGAAGTGAAGAAAGAGTCGGAATTTAATTATGTGATTATAAAGAATAAGTTTGAATAGCATTATAGCTTTGAAACTAGGTAGACAAAAAAAGAAATTGCTATTAAGCAATTTCTTTAATACCTAAAGGATCTTCTCCGTATTGATTAGGTCCATCAGTTCCTTTTTTAAATAGTAATAAAAAAACCATGTAGATGTTGTATATAGGGATTAAACATAACCAATAATGGGTCCCTGGACGGTCGATATCGTGTAATCTTTGAACGAGAATACAAATATTAATTGGTATAGACGGTAGATATGCTAATACAACTAAAATGTTAGTTAAAATATTATTGCTATTATTAGTAAGGTATTGTATACAACCTAAAGTTAACCAAGGAATAATAGCTAAAAAAGGATACCAAATATATTTAGCACGATTAGCACGACCTTTAAAAGTAAATAAGTTTTTCATTGTTGCACCACCTTTATTAAAAATTATACAAATATTGTATAATTATAACAAAATTTGAATAAAAACCAAGGGGTCTATAGACCTAAAATAAGATTTAGTGGTTGAAATAAAAAAAGTAATATTAAGTAGTTTACTATAAATTTTCTTGTGAAACTAAAGGATCTTCGCCGTATTGGTTAGGTCCGTCAGTACCTTTTTTAGAGAATAAAACAAAACACATATAAATACTGTAAATTGGGATCCAAGTAAGAAAATAATGAACTCCAGGTCGGTTAAGATCATGTAATCTTTGAACTGTAACACAACCCATAAGGGAAAAAAATACAATCACTAAAAATGATAGGAAATTGAACCCACCAAGTTCTAGAGAACCATTAAAAGAGACTGAGGTTAGAATTAGTAATATTAAAATTCTAATGAGATATTTGTAACGGTTGATTCGTGTTTTAAGACTCAATAATAGAGGAAGTCTTTTTAAAAAAGAAATTATTAGTGGAATAATTTCTTCTTTAAGAAATATAAAAATATATTTGTAGAACAAACATAAAATAAAAACAATAAAAGAAAAAATCATTAATAAAAATGTTGTTTCATAAGTTGTACCTGTAATAAATAGAATTATTGCAGAAATTAATCCCATAGCAAGTACTATAGTTAAGCTTAATAATAATCTAGATCTTTCCATTGATGATTTACCTCCCGAATATAATAAGGATAAGTATATCATAAGATTGTGGAAAAAAAATACAGTAAAAAAAGAACTATTCAACAATCAATAAAGTTAAGAGGTGATATTTTGAGAGATACAAGCTATAAAAAGAATTATAAGATGGCCAATAAAGGTAAGGTCTTTGAGGAAGAGATAATAAAATCTAATGAAGGTTATAAAAACAGAGGAATAGCTTTGATACAAAAGATTAGTACGCCATGGCAAGTAAAAAGACAAGGAAAGAAAATCGTATCAGCATTTCCAATTGAAAAATCAACTTTAGATTTTAAAGGAACAGTTAAACCAGGACTTTCAATAAGTTTTGATTGCAAGGAATCAGAAGATGAAAGAGGATTACCTCTTAAACATATAGAGCAACACCAAATTGAATATATAAGAAATGCCCTGATAATGGGGGAGATAAGTTTCATACTTTGCTATATGAAGAAATATGATAATAGATACTTAATACCAGGAGACATAGTTATTGATTATTGGGATAGATGGCAATCTAACAAAGGTAAGAGGGGATTTAATTATATACCAATAGATAGCATGAAAGAAGTTAAGTCAAGAAATGGAATAGTACTTGATTATCTTGAAGGATTGGGGGAAGCTATATGAAAAGAAAATTAATAATACTTGATAAAGATACTGGAGAAGAATTAGAAAGAGTAGAGTTTACAGGTGGTTATAATATAGCTGTTACTAATATACATGATGGAGAAAATTTAAGATTTATAAGAAAGTTAGATAATTCTAAGTATGGAAGTAGACACTGGATAAAGAATTATACATATAGATCTATAGCTGATAAGTTAGTAGAGAAGTTTAAAGAGTTAGAGCATGTAAGACCTAAGAGTATACTTTTTATTGAGGATATGGAATGGGAACCAGGAACTTCTAAACAGCCATGGATGGCTAAAATTAAAAAAGCTAATAAAGAGCTTCAATATATGCTTGGATATGAATATGTTTTAGAAACAAGAAATTACTACATAGAAAGAATGAGTACAAGTCAGATTATAGGAATACTATATCATGAACTTAGACATATAGATAAAGATGGGGACCTAATAAACCATGATATAGAGGATTGGGGTAACATGGTAGCTGCTTTAGGCAAGGATTGGGCTACAACAAAAGAAGCTATACAAAATATACTAGATGATGATTTTGAATATTGGAATGATCTCAGAAAAGCAGGTAGACAGATAAATATGTTTGAAACATTAAGGTTGGCAAAATAGATATTAGGCAATAAGACATAATTTTAGAGGAGGAATCAGATGAGTTCAAAAGAAGATAGTAAAAAAGAAATGTTAAAGTATCAGATGGTATCATTTATAGATTGTGTGTTAGACTCAGCAGATAATGAGAATAAGTTAGATTATATTAATATAGAGATAAACAATCACAATGGTAATCTTCAAATGGATTACACTTTGAGAAATAGAAAAAAAGCATATTAGTCCTACTGTATAAGCAGCGGACACTCTTAAGTCTAATATAGGCTAGGAGTGTCTTTTTTTATTTTAGACATAAACAATGAGAGGGGAAGAGATTATGAAAAGAAAAAATAATGATACATACAAAAAAACTGAGTGGATGCTTTATAACTATAAGATGTTAAAAGTTAGTGTTGAAAATCTAAAGTCAGAGATTCAAGAGTTAAAAATGGATACTGTAGGAACTGGAGCTATTAGATATGACAGGGAAAAGACTTCTCCAACATATAATATAGTTTGTACTACAGAGGAAGAAGCTATAGCTAATATTGAGAGGATTAGTAAGTTAGAAAAGCAGATTATGAAAACTCAGAATAAGATTGATAAAATAGACAGAGGGTTATCGGCTCTTAATGAAGAGGAAAGGACTATAATTGAATCAAGGTATATAAAGGGGTTACAATGGTGGCAAGTTGCAGGTATAGTCAAGTATAGCGAGAGGTGGTGTAGGGAAAAAAGAAAAGGAGCTATAGAAAAAATGGCTATAGGATTATTTGGAGATACTTCCGTTTTAGTTCCACATTTCTTAGGAAAAAGGTTATATTATTGTATTATAAAGAAATTGCCAAAAACTATATATGATAATTGAATAGTAAATAGAATATTTGATGACTAAGATTAATATACAAAGAAAATTATTTGTATCCTCTACATTTATAAGTTCTTTTACCTATTTTTTATTCTATTATATATGTTCTCCTCATTTACATAAGTGAAAGGAAAAAAACTTTTAGATGTTGTGAATTATATAAAAAATTTTGAGGAATTTATTAGAAGTAAAAAAGAGAGAAAATTGAATGTTCGTCCATTTATATTGTGTGTTTTTGGAAAATATTAGACAAAAATAGAGGTAAAATACTTTCCGTATAGAAATTATGACTATATGAAAAGGAGAGGAATACAATGAAAAATCAAATTATATTAGAATTTTGCGATATGAATAGCGCGATAAATGAAAAAACTTATATGCCACATACAAAAATTGATGCAAAAAAATCATAGAAAGTATAATACTTTATGATAAGGTAATTATAAATTTGCATGATCCAAATATCGAAGAAATTATAAGTATATTTGGTGGTATGAGAAATTTAAGAGAATTGCTTGAAAAAGATATTATTCAGTTTTCATATGATTTTGTTCCGTTTTCTATAAAATTCAATAAAGAAGGAGATAAAATTGATAAAAATAAAGTTAAAATTTTAGCAAGAGAATATGTTCAATCTCCTCAAGAATCTTTTCTAGAAGAGTTACATAAATTAAATAAATACCATATTAGTCAAAACATCGAAAATTTAGTAAGTAATGTAAAAGTATTGCCACATACTCAAATTAAAAATGAAGAAATTAATAATATATTATTTAGATATCTCAATGATAAAAAGATATTCAATTCATATCTAGATATAAATAATAAATACTATATTTTTAAAGAGCGTATTCAAAATATGAACTATGAAGTAATTATGGATGATGATTACTTTATTTTAGAAACAAACAATGGTAAAGATAACGATATGTATAATATTTTAAAAGGAATTTTATTTTCAAACTATGCTATAAGTATACTTTCAGGTTATTATGATATAAAACTTGCTGAATATTGCAATTCAAATATTTTTACAAATGAGGTTATGCAAACTATACTATATAAGGAATATAAAGATATATCTAATGATAAGAATGCAGATAGATTTAATAATATACTAAAATTTGAAGACATACGTGATTTTGGTGAACTTTATGATAAAGATAATTTCAAAAATATACTAGATATAAGAGAAAAGGCTCATAATTTAAGGAAGTTTATTTCTGAAATGAAAAGCGACGATTCAATAGATAACATAAAAGAATATCTTAAAAAGTTGGAAGAAGAGGTAAAAATAATTAATTCTCTTCCAGTTAAAGCTGTAAGCTTCCTAGTGGGATGTGGATGCCCAGCATTTGCTTTTGTTGATACATTTTGTAAAGATAGAATAACTAATATGATAACAAAAAATAAAAGTATAAGACTTGATAATATTTTTAAAAGAAAATAAAGTTAATTGGATTTAATTAATATATAAGATACCTTATTTGGTTTTAGTGTTGCATCAAAGTAATAATTACTTCTTGACAGCAGCATGATTGGAAAATTGTTTATAATGAAAAAAACACCTCTATGTGTTTAAATGATTTTGACTAGAAATCTTACACATGGAGGTGTTTCTTTTGTTTTATAAATCTAATACTAAACTAGTTTTCAATAAATTGATAGAGGAAATTGGAGGGAACTTTTTAAAGAGGACAATTTCTAAGTATGATGGAGATTATAGAAGTCAGCACTTTGATAGCAAATCGCATTTATACTCAATGATATATATGAATATTAGAGGATGTAAAAGTTTGAGAGAATTAACAACTGAAACTTCATCAAATAAGAAACTTAGAAGAATTATAAATGTACCAAGTAATTCACAGTTTTCAAGAAAAAATTCTAATAGAGATTATAGGATATTTGAAGATATATTTTATTATTTAGTTAATAAAGCTACGAAAAAGAGAGGATCGGTTAAGCTCGTCAAAGGGCTACCGCCCTTAAAAATAATAGATGCTACAACAATAATAACAGCACTTAAACTAGCACCACATTTGAAAATAGATGACGATAAGTCTGGAATAAAGATAAGTACAATGTTTAATGGAGAATATCCTGAAAAAATTAATATAGTAAAAGGTAAAGTCAACGATAGAAAATGTATCGATGATATGTTTGAAGACAAAAATTCAATACATGTATTTGATAGAGGGTATTTCAATTATAGATGGTATGATAGGTTAACTGATAATGGAATAAAATTTGTAACTAGAGGAATTAAGAAAGCCATTGTTATGGAAGAAAAACTTATATCTAGTGATATAGAAAAAAATATATATGAAGCTGAAGTGATACTAGGTTCTACTCCCGGAGGGAATTTGACATTCAATAAATATCGTGAGATAACTACTTATGATCAAGATGGTGAGCCAATAATTTTTATAACTAATATTTTCGATTTAAGTAAAGAAGAAATAATTGAAGTATACAAAAATAGATGGGAGATAGAATTATTCTTCAAGTGGATAAAACAGAATCTGAAGATAAAGAAATTTATAGGATACAATCAAAATGCTATTAGAATTCAAATATTTACGGCTTTAATAGCGTACATGCTAATATATCTTAATAGTGATTTGAGAAATTCAAAGTATTCTATTTTAAAAATTACTAGGATAATCAGAGTCAATTTATTGGAATTATATGATGAGTACTTTGTGGCCTTTTTCCAAACAGGCTAACGCCTAAAAAAAGAATATAGTTAAATACTTAGGTGAAGCATGCATTAATTTAATTGAAATATTATCCTAAAAATATAAAATGAATCAAAAAAGGAACTTAGTAGAAATAAAATTTCCACTAAGTTCTTTTTCTATAGGTAGTGTAAAAAAATCTGTGCTTAAACGAAAATAATTCCTCTTTTTGGTAATAATCAATGTTAAGATTAAAAACCAGAAAGGGGATTTTTTTATGAGCACTTTAAAGAAAGAACTGTTAAGAGAAATGATTACAGATGGAAATCTTAAAACCGCAGGAGATTCACACTCCTATCTTAAAGACCTATTTAAAGATACACTACAAGAAATGTTAGAAGCTGAGCTTGATATGGAGTTAGGTTACTCAAAACGAGACAGAAAAAGCAAAGATATTGACAATCGCAGAAATGGATACACTCAAAAAAATGTTAAAACTAAATTTGGACAAATGCAATTAGATATCCCAAGAGATAGAAATGGCGATTTTGAGCCAGCTGTTGTTTCTAAAAACAAGAGAAATATATCTGGTGAAGATAAGATAATATCTCTTTATGCTCGAGGTATGTCTACTAGAGATATTCATGATCAAATTAATGAAATTTATGGAATAGAAGTTTCAGCAGAAATGGTTAGTAAGATAACTGATACAATATTACCAGAAGTTAAGGAATGGCAAAACAGACCCCTACATGCTATGTATCCTTTTGTATTTATGGATGCTATACACTTTAAAGTTCATCAAGATAATCAAATTGTTTCTAAAGCTGCATATATAGTTTTAGGTGTAAATAAAGATGGATTAAAAGAAGTTTTAGGAATATGGATAGGCGAAAATGAAACTTCTAAGTTTTGGTTATCTGTTTTAAATAGCTTGAAAAATAGAGGGCTTAAAGATGTTATGGTATTTTATGTGGATGGATCAAGTGGTTTTAAACAGGCATTAGAATCTACATTTCCTAATTCAGAAGTTCAAAGATGTATCATTCATCAAATAAGAAACACTCTTCAATATGTTCCATATAAAGATAGAAAGCCATTTGCTAAAGATCTAAAAACAATTTATTCAGCTATAGATGAAAAGAGTGGGTATTCAGCATTGGAAGATGTAAAACAAGTATGGGAAAGTAAATATCCATTTGCAATTCAAAGTTGGGAAACTAATTGGGATGTTTTAAGTACTTTCTTTAAGTATCCATATGAAGTTAGAAAAATAATATATACAACTAATATTATTGAATCATTGAATAGACAATATAGAAAGGTAACTAAAACTAAGTCCGTTTTTCCTTCTGATGAATCTTTAGAAAAGATATTGTACTTAGCAACTAAGAATATATCAAAAAAATGGACAAGAAGATATGATAATTGGGATATGATTTTAAACCAATTAATTATTATGTACGGCGAAAGATTTGAGCAATACATATAATTCATATCTTCAAAATTAAAATTTGTAAAGAATTATATATTCTCATTTAAACTAAAATCATCTAAGTTTTGAGCATGCTTCTCCATCATTATGATTATAGTCCAAATTATAAGAAAATATGTATATTTCTATATAACTTGGGGTAATATATAACTAGAACTTAAAATATTCAATTTTTTCCAAATGTTGATTAGTACCAAATAGTGCAATTATAAATTTTAAAGCACAAAGTTATTTACACACTCAAATTAAGCTTTAAAATTATATAAAGGTCTAATTATATCTATAATGTCTATAGTATCTTTTGTATTTTCTATTATTTCTTCTATAGGTTTATACGCCATAGGAGCTTCATCTAGAGTAGATTCTCTAACTGATGTAGTCCACACATTCTTCATAGAGTCTTTGTATGAATTCATGTCTATAGATTCTTTGGCTTTACCTCGACTCATCAATCTTCCAGCTCCATGAGGTGCAGATTGGTTCCAATTCTCATTTCCTTTTCCTATTGCAATAATAGATCCATCTCTCATGTTGATAGGTATAATTACTTTTTCATCTTTTTTAGCAGATATAGCACCTTTTCTAAGAAGCATATCATTTATATCTATATAATTATGAATTGTTTCAAAAGTATCTGTACTATCGTTTATTTCTAGATGCTTTAAGATAACTGATATTATAGCTTTTCTATTTAAAGATGCGTATTCTTGGATTATGTTCATGTCATGAAGATAGTTATCAAAATCTTCTCCTGTTAAAAATGCTAAATCTTTATCTGTTTTAGTAATGTTTTTATTTGCATAATTTTCATCGTTCGAAAGATTTTTTATAGCAATATCTTGAATTATAAAACAAGAAATATATTTTGTATTATTTTTAAAATGCATACTAACTTTTAATAATTAAATGCTGCATTATATATAAAATAAATATCATATGAATAAAATAGATTTATTTCTAATATTGGTAATTGCAATTTAAAGCAGTCATCTCCTAATATAATATAAAGGAGCCTAACTATGAAAACAAAAATACTATCTATATTTTTATTACTACTAATCCCATTTTCGATAATATTAAATTTTGAATTTCCTAATGGGTTTGTTTTAGGAACTCATATCCTAACAAGCTTAGGAATACCTGTGTATTCTAATGTAAATACGGGATGGTATTTTCCAGGGATAATTGCTTTAACACTTTTATCTACTGGGTGGATTGGATCAAGAGTGTTATTGAAAGATAGACATCCGAAGTTGGTTGATAATATTTTTTGGTTTATATTGGGTTTCATATTTTTACTTAAATCCATAGGTTGATTTAAGCGATGGGATGTTGAGGTTAGAAAAAATGGGACTTTAATTGATATTTATTAGAGAAACAAACGTATATTTGCATAATAATTATATGAGGAGTGATTATAATGTGCGAACTTTCTAAATTGCCAAACATAGGAAGTGTAGTTGAAGAACAACTGAATCAAGTCGGAATAACTAGTTATGAACAGTTGAAAGAAATTGGAAGCAAACAGGCGTGGTTAAAAATAAGAGCTATTGATTTTTCGTCATGTATTCATCGTTTATATGCATTAGAAGGAGCAATTAAAGGTATTAAAAAAAGTCAATTATCACAAGAGAAAAAAGAGGAATTAAAGGAATTTTATAATGAGTTTAAGTAAGCTAGAATTTTTGTTGTTTCAGAATAAGTTTTGTAATATGTCATGTGAAATAAGTATTATACATATTATACGAATTTCAAACCAGTAGCCAACCAAAGCTACTGGTTTTTTGGACAAATATACAAGAAGTATTTAGATATATCATATTAAAATATATTTCTAAATCCATATAAAACTTCAACATCTACTTTACATATGAAAAATACATTTATTGATTTGAATTATTTAAGAAAATTGGCGAAATAATAAAATTAATAAAACCCCTGTAAAAAGTAGTGAGCATAAATGCTGAATCCATTTAGATTGAAACGCTTTAAATCTTTCTGATAATTATCCTATCTATAAAAGCATAAGCAAAAAACGAAATATACTTTAAGACTTAAAGAACTATATTATGGATATTTTTTTATGCGTATATAAAAATGAAATATATTGCAATAAAAATGGCTATACTGTGAAAAATATTAACTATTAAAAGGGATTTGCTTTTAATAATTGAATACTCACTTAACAGGAATTTGTATGTTTTAATATTCAGTGTATCATTTATATATTTTATGCATATTATGATTTATAGAGACATCTTATTAAAATTAATGTATTGAAGAAAGCTAAAATTTTTATAGGCTAACACCTTTTTAATAATATGAGAGTCTTTAGGTGTATAAAAGTTACATAAGAGAGGTGATGTAATGGACATACAAGCTTTAAAAATTATAGCAATATCTTTTACGGTATGCTTTGTTATGCTCGTCCTTGCATTGACCACAGGTTATTTAAAAGTTAAAATCAAATATAAAAATCTAGATTTTGAAATTGACAGAAAAAAAGACGAGAATATCTCGTCCAACCATAATCATTCAATCGATAAATAAAATTTAACTTTTGGCCTAAAGTCTCTCGCCATAATTATAAAATCAATATATATTATTTTTATACAAATTTTTTTTGTATTTTTTAGGAGGAAAAATGAAATGATACATCTGCTGGCATACTTTTTACTATATACTGGATTAGGAGTATCTTGGTTTTGTATATTATGTGTTTTGTTTAATGCTAATTTAAAGTTTAAATGTAGAGATTTAGAAATAGAGTTAGAAGGAAAACTTTCTAAATAGATTTTTTTTAATTAAAGAGGGTGGCATCGATTCGGTGCAACCTCTTTTTTTGTATAAGGAATACCACGGGTTATACCCGTGGTTCAAAAAAGCTTATAGCTATGAGTAGAAAAAAATAGAACCTCCAATGTAAAATGGAATTAGGTTTGCCGACCAAAACCATTACAAAGGAGGTT
>NZ_BDQY01000041.1 GCF_002724055.1 Tepidibacter mesophilus
TTAATATTTACAATGCTGCAATAAAAGGTGAACCTATTAATAAAATTTTTGAAACTCTGAAAATTGCATAGGAATTCCGTTAGCTATGTAACTGTAAAAAATTTCAAGCAAAACTGCACTATTATAGATAATAAAATAAGATACCTAAGAAATGGATTATAAAAGGAATTGGAGCACAGTACAAATATTCAGAATATGAAATGTATCTCAAAGAAGACAATTTAGAATCACTTCAAAGGCAATTACATGGAATCACTTTTAGAAAAGCTACCAATGCAGATGCTCTTGAGATTGCTCGACAAAATGTAATTTATTTTAATGATGAATTTCAAGATTTCAAAAATACTTCTAATGATAATAAGCTAGATATTATTTCAGAAAAATCAGAAACAATCATATTGAATGAAGAGATGGTACTACCTGAAGAGGAAGAAAAGAGGGGGATGATAATTTACATTGCAGAAAAAGATCAACAGATTATTGGAAAAATACATATTCAATTGACTTCTAAAATTGGTGGCATTTATGGTTTAGGAGTATTACCGGAGCATCGTGGTAAAGGGTTTGGACGAGCAATTTTAGTAATGGGTATAAAAGAGCTAAAAGAATCGAATGTAAGTGAGGTTATGCTTCAAGTGGGTGCTAAAAACTCTAATGCTCTCAATCTTTATAAGTCTTGCGGTTTTATGGAAACATCGACGATGGATTATTATAAATTAGAGCATGAGTTGACAGATTAATAGACTTAAATTGGAACTAGTTGATAAGAAGGGGTGAGAAAACTTGAATAAAAAAATAAATAAAAACATTATAATCTTTTTTTTAATATTTACAGTTATACCTGTTTTTTCTTTTGCTCAAAGTTACGAAAACTTTACTTTTAAAGATGTACAAGAAGATTATTGGGCAAAGGATTATATTTATAATTTAAAGGATAAAGGCATTACAAATGGAATAGGAAGTAATGAGTTTGGTATAGATGACACAGTAAAAAGAAGTGAATTTATTACCTTTCTAGTTAGAATAATGAATTGGGATTTAGTATCTAAAAATGTAGAAAGTTCTAACTGGTATGATTCTTATATAGAAGCAGCAGCAAGCCATGGCGTAATAAAAGAATCTGATAAAGATTCTGATTTTACTAAGGCAATAACAAGAGAAGAAATGGCTGTAATGATAATAAGAAGCTTAGGATATGATGCTCTTGCAAAAGATATAGAGGGTGATTTAAAAGGTTTTAAACCTTTTGATGACGTAAATAAAAATAGCGGACATATTCTCATTGCTAAGGACATGGATATAATAAATGGAATGGGAAATAGAAAATTTGAACCGCAAAACACTGCAACAAGAGCTCAAGCAGCAGCAATGTTGACTAGACTAGAAGAAAAAGTAAATAGTAAAATAAATGAATTACATGGTTTTTATGCTATAAGCTCTTATGCCCAATTTGAAAAAATAAAAGATAATAATGATTTAAAAAACTTTGATTCTATGAGTTTTGGGTGGAGTAGGTTAGAATATGATTCTGGTGAAAAAAAGATTACTTTAAATACAACAAATAAGAACAATAATAGCTTTAAGCTTCCAGATGATTTTTCTAATGTAGTAAATGAAGCAAAGAAAAATAATATTTCTGTACAGCTTAATGTATTTGCGAGTAATGAAATGAAAGTTGGTAATGTTGGATTAGTAGAATATATTATAAATAGTCCTGAAAATAAAAAAACAGTGATTAAAGAAATTGTAAGCAACATACTTCTTGTAGAAAAAGAAGGAGAAAAAGTTTCATTTGATGGAGTTGTTATTGATTTTGAAAATTTAAAAAATCAATCTTCTCAAAAACCACTTAATGAATTTTTAAGTGAATTAAAGAACGAATTAAATAAAGAAAATAAGAAACTATATGTAGCTGTGCATCCAAAAGCAAACTTTAAAGGTTATGATTACAAAACCATTGGTGAAATTGCGGATAAGGTAATATTAATGGCTCATGATTATGGAGCAAAAACTTTAACGAAAGAAGAAATGAATAGAGGTTATACTGAGACTCCACCTGCTCCTATTAAAGATATTTATTATGCGTTAAGTGAAATTACAAATAAAGATAATGGAGTATATGATTTAGATAAGATATGGCTTCAAATTTCTTTTGATTCTATTCAGTGGAAAACTGTAAATAATATAGTTATTAATGAAAAAGCATATAGCCCAGATTATAATAAAATTGCTGATAGAATAAAAATTGAAAAAGGTGACGGAAAAAATATTCAAATTCAATATGGAAATAAATCAAAAAATCCATATATAACTTATTATAACTCGGGCGATAACACTACTAACAAAATATGGTATGAAGATGAAAGAAGCATAGGATTAAAGATGGATTTAGCTAGATTAATGGGTATAAAAGGAATTTCTGTTTGGAGGATAGGAAATATTCCGAACTTTGGAGAAGATGAATATAATTTGAAAGTATGGGATATGATTAAAAATAATGTAGAATAATAAAGGAAGTGTAAGATAATAGCAACTCGAACCTCAAATGAGTGTTGAGTTGTTATTTTTATATGATATAGATTAATAATTGGTAAGGATGATGCAAGCTTTTGTACGAGAATTTCTTGATGAGAGTTATAAATTATAGTATTCTCTCTCCTGTACAGTACTATATTTTTTTAAGTGGTGTGCATGAGAGAGAATAGAAGATTATGTCTATAAATAAAAGTTAAATATTAGATATGATTTAATTATGGCATTCATGTTCATGGCATGAATCACCAGAATCGGAAATAACGCCTTCGAGCCATTTAAGTGCAACAGTCTTAAGATCACCTGAACACCCACGTATTACTTCAATACCAGAGTTGTTTAATACATTTACGGCACCATCACCCATATTACCGGCAAGCATAAGTGATACACCGATATCTGATAAAGTTTGTGCGATATTTGATTTACAACCACATCCTTCTGGTGAAGAAACAGTCTCTTCAAAAATTATCTCTTTGTTATCCTTGTCAACTGTAAAAATAGTAAAGTATTCACAGTGACCAAAATGATCATCTATAAGATTTTGTCGAGATGGTAATGCAATTTTCATATAAATATTCCTCCTATAAAATAGTTATAATAGCATGAAGCACTTGTGGAATTGTTGGCATATGCTCTTTATGGAAATAATATAGGAGTATGAGACATATGTCAAGAGTTAAACAACGTTTAAATCATGAGTTAACAATAAATAAATCAATTACAAATGTATTTATAAAGCTATAAGTAGGTATTTGATCTTAATTTTAATGAAGTAAAAATATCAAATATTATCTTTTCCTATATATGCAATAGAATCTATCATAGCGACAAAAACAGCTATTGATTATAATAAAAATGACACAAAAGAAAATAGTTAGATAATTAAAAGAAGGAGAAGACTTTTAGAGTTACATAAATACAATATTTTTGTATTGACATTATATATACTTTTGAAATTTTAAAATTTTTAAAGATAATTCTAGCTTAAATAATATATCACTATTATTCAAAGATACATTTAATAATTCTTCTATTTTATGAAAGCGATAAAAAAATGTACTACGATGAATATTTAGTTTCTTTGAGGCGTCATTTGCATTTCTATTACTTTCTAGATAAATCGTTAGTGTTTTTAATAGTTCTGTATTATTGTTTTTTTCAATATCTATAAGCTTTTTAATAAGTGGATGGATTAATGTATGTAACTCAATTTTAGGGACTTTAATATCTAAATTTTGTGATATATAAAATAGATAGTATTCCATATAATTTTTAAAGTATAGTATTCTACTATCTATATTTAGATGTTCTGCTAATTTTAAAGCATACTTAGATTGTACATAAAATTCTTTTGTTTCAAGTAGGTTCTCAAATATCAAACTAATTCCAGCTTTTAGATTATTAAGTATTAAAAAATCTTCAAATTTTTTGTTTGCATTTTTAGAAAGTACTTCATCATCTCTTTTACTTACCATAAAAATAATCATATCTTCATAATAAGCTGAAATACAGTTTCCGAGTATATTTTTAGCTGTATTAATCAACTGCTTTAATCCAGTATTATAATGATAATCTTGATATGTTTGACAAAAAGGTATAGATATTAATAATATATTTTTATTCAATTTAAAATTTACGGTTTCTAGTCTTTGTTTAATATAGTGAAGATTATCAATTCGATTCATCAACAAATCCATTAAATAATATTCTTCTTCTAATCCAGAACTATTTATGAATGAATTATCTCTTTGTAATTGAATAGAAAGCGTTTGTGATAAGGTGTTTGTTAACTCTAAATCATCTTCAGTGAATTGACGATATTTTTGCAAAACACATATATAGGATACTGTAACATTATTGATACGGATCCCACAAAAAATAAGGTTTTTATCTGAAAAGTGAAAAAAAGCCCTATTTGAACTATAAATGTTATCTATACATTTATTTTTTTTCATCATATTAACAGTATCAACTAACAAATAAGATTCACCATTGTAATTTTGTATATCATCGACAACAGAAACCGCAGTGGTAGAACGGGCTATGATACGATAGCTAGTATCTAAGATGAAAATAGGATTGCTTAAATAATATTCACCTATATTTAAAATTTTATTAGTATCATTACAATTATATAGACTATTATGAATTTCATATTTTTTTTCATATAATCTATATTTTATAAGCATGAATTCATAAATTAATTTATAAATTTTTTCTACACTATCTTGAGTTTCTATTTGTAAAGCATTTGTATTTTTATTTATCTTATGTGTAACTATTAAAATATTATACTCACTAATAAATAAAGATTTATCAAATGTTGTAGTTAAGTATAAGGTATTAGAAGAAAGTTCTGTATTATTTTGTAAAAATAAAATCTCATTAATTATACAACTTGGATTATATTGTCCTGAAATTTTAGCATTACTTCTGTCTTTAAGAAAATCCAATAATATTTTTAGTTTAGGCAAAAAATTTCCTCCTTATTTATAGTTTAGAAAAATGTCTAAAATCATATGGTCAAACTGCATGATTTTCAGACTGTTTTTTGATGAATGGTATATTAGTTTATGCTAGAATTATAGAGGTTCATGATTAGTGTAACAAAAAATATATGCTTTTAAAATGTTTTAGTTATAAAAAGGTATATCAAACGAGCATAGAATTTAACAAAAGTCTCAGAAATATTACACTATTAGACATAATTATAAAAGGAGATGTTATTATGATTTTTAAAGTAATGGGAATTACAGCAGGAAGAAAAAATTCAAATTCAGAAATTTTATTAAAAGAGGCACTTTTAGCTTGTCAAAACCAAGGGGCAGAAGTTACAATGATTGATTTAAGAGATTATAATATTATGGAGTGTACAGGATGTACAGTTTGTACACATGGCATGACAAAAGGAAAACATGTAGGCTGTACATTAGATAAAAAAGATGATAAAAAAGCAATTATGGACGTTATGTTAAACCAAGATGCTGTTATTTTCTCAGCACCTACATATGATTTAATGCCAACTGCAACATTTTTAAAATTTATGCATAGAAATTTAAGTTATGAGTCTGCATTTTTAGAATCAATAGGTGCGATTGAACATAGAGATAGGGTGGGTGCTCTAATTGCTGTTGGTGGGTCTACTCGTTCATGGCAGTCTATGGCACTAGAATGTATGCAGGCAACTTGTTTTACAAATGATTTTAAAATTGTTGATATGCATTTAGCCACTCGTGTACCAGCAGCAAAACAATGCTTACTACATGATGAGATGATTAATCGTGCTCATGAAATTGGTAATAATATTATGAAGGCATTAAATACTCCAGTAGAAAAAAGAAAATGGTTAGGGGATGAAAACATGGGATGGTGTCCAAATTGTCACTCTAACGCGTTGATTTTAGGGGAAGTTCAGTGGGATGGACTACACTTTCCAATTGAATGTCAAGTTTGTGGTGCGGGTGGAGACTTAGAAAAAACAAAAGACGGCAAGTGGAAATTTGTTATTGCTGAAAATGGGCTATGTCGTGATCGTACTACCGTTGAAGGAAGAGAACACCATATGACAGAGATTGGTCATACACAAGGTGGTTTTTATACAGATGAAAATCTAGCAATTATTAAAGAAAAGTTTAATAAATACAAAGAGCTAAAATTCTCTACAATTAAAATTATTAGATAATAACACAAAATAGACTATTTTACTAAATATAAATCTGAATATAGAAAGTAGGTGCATTGGGATTATAAGGGAAATATATATTTTATATTGAGGAAAATTATGCCTATAATGTTTTATCATAACTAATGAAATCATGAAGAGATTAATTTATTTTGGTCTCTTTTGACTTTACTTAAGAAATATAAATTTTTAAAATAGACAAGTAGTGTTTGTACAAAAAATGGGGTACACCTTAGCTTATCTATAGCTTTATTCTTAAATTCATTTCCCCTATAGTCCCACTTTACTTTGACATTTACATGGCTTAAATCACTTACCACAATCTCTAAGTACTTTTCCTATTAAATTCTGTATCAACAATATTCTCGGTTTTTTCTTGTACCATAGTTATTTCTACTTTCCTTAAAGCTGACTATCACATGATTTATTTATAGAAGTATAGTAAACAAGATTTCTCTATATATTTAATAGCTTATACATTGGGCGGAGACTGTATTTATCTGTATTTGCTATAATAGATATTTTCTAGGTACTGGATGATTTGAGTTGTTTAAAAGAATATATGCCAATATTAAAGTATATAGAATAGCAAGAATGAGATATATTTGGAATTATTATAGGTGGAAGTACCTAAAAAATTAATCAATTTAGATGTTTTATTACTCAAGTATTCACATACTTAGAATATTTTGTTAGTTATAAGGCTAACATTTATATAAATAGAAATATTATTGTGTAATTGAACTTTACATATTTAAATAATAGGGAAGGAAACTATAAGGAATGATGAGAGGCATAAGAGTTTTTAGTAATGATATAAAAAAGGAACTTCGCAAATCTTTATCGAATATATTTGCATTTACCAAACATAAATATCTTGATGAACGTGACATTATTAAGTATTGGAATGAAAAAGGGGAAACCAGATTTCAAAAGTCTTATTTATTTTGGGACGAAACTCATAAGTGCATAGTTGCAGTTATTTATTCCTATTCAGGAAAAGAAGAACTATTAGGTGGAGTTTTGTTAGATGTTATTCAAAGACCTGAGCAGCTAGATATAGATTTTGGCAATTGTTTTTGTAGGGTTTTTAATGAGGATATACGAACGATTTCAAATACTCAGACACATTCTGACCTGTGGTTTACACTTAGACCAACACAGTTTCAAAGAGCAATTGCTAAATTTTCCACATTCATAACTACACCTATGGTAAAATGGATGCAAATAGTTGAAAGTAGTACAGCTCTTAGATATGAAGGAAATCCATTTACATATTGTTTGTTTATGATTAATGAGGAAAAATGGATAGAAAAAGCTTTGAGAGATAGATTTGTAAAATTTACAGAGCCCATTAAGTTAGAAAAAGGGTTACTATCAGAACAATGGGTAAGGTCTGCTGTAGATGTAAATAGGGTTGGTTTGATTGGCTTAGGACATCGAGGAGATTTGATTGGAATATTTAATATACCATCAGAAACTGAACATAGAGAAAGTTTGAGTTTTGCACCACATGAAAGCATGAGAGCAATACGACATTTTTTAGTACCTGGTACTGCATTATTTATTACCACAGCTAATGGAGATATATATATAATGCTTCCAAACGGTGCTATTTTTCATAAAACTCAAGGTAGATGGCATTATTTAAATTATATACACGTGTATAATATATTATCAACACTATTTAATAAAGAATTTGCATATTCATTGCTTAGACTATCTCTTGATTTGAGCTTTGAGAGGCATGGTGCATTAATTATTATACCTGATAAAAATGAATTTATAGAAAAGATGGTTCCTGATCATGTTAATAAACAAAAGGTTAATAAAGATTTACGTAATTCAGTAAAAGGATTGAATGTAAATATATTAATGCATAAGCAAATAATAATGGCTGCAACAAAAAGTGATGGAGCACTTGTTCTTTCAAAAAAAGGAATAGTTTTAGACGTAGCATGCATGGTTGCAGAACCTAGACAAAAGGACCTAGGATTATTGGGTATAAATAATTTAAAGCGCTTTTCAGGTGCTAGAAGTACAGCAGCATGGAATTCAAGTATATATGGAACCTCAATTAAAATTTCAGAAGATGGGCCGATAACTATATATAACAGAGGTAAATTGCTAGTTAAAATTGGTTAAATAATATAATTAATTTAATGTTTTTTATTTATAAATTTGTAAGAATAATTCTGTTTTTTTAATTTAATATTATAGATTTTTAAATTTATTTTATTTTGAAGTAGTAGTAAAATTAGACTTTATCCGTTCGATATTAGAAGTTGAACCTAATCAGACAAGTAATAGAGTTATTATTTCTCATGGTTTTTCAAAAAATATTGATTGGATATTAAAGAGTAAAAATCTTAGTCTAAACACCACTTTACAAGTAATTGAATAAATTCAATTCAAAAAATAACATAACTGAGCCTTAAATTGTTAATAATCTTTAGTGACAAAACCAAAAATAACAAATAAGGAGCTCAGTTATATTATGATTATT
>NZ_BDQY01000042.1 GCF_002724055.1 Tepidibacter mesophilus
TTAATATTTACAATGCTGCAATAAAAGGTGAACCTATTAATAAAATTTTTGAAACTCTGAAAATTGCATAGGAATTCCGTTAGCTATGTAACTGTAAAAAATTTCAAGCAAAACTGCACTATTATAGTTTTCTATAAAAATATACAGTATAATATAAAAGTGCCTAAATCTAAATTTGAGTATGTAGATAAGATATTAAAATCTAATATTAGTTCGTAAAACAAAATCAAAGTCTTTTAGGGTCTTTCTAAACACAGTTTCTTTTGATATAGTTTTGCTATACGACTAAATGGAAAGAGGGATTACATGAGAAGTGAGATAATCAAAATCCTATTAGAAAATAAAGATGAGTTTGTATCTGGAGAATATATATCTGAAAAACTAGGGATAACAAGAAGTGCTGTAAGCAAGCATATAAAAAATATAAAGAATCAAGGCTACAATATAGAGTCTATAACTAAAAAAGGGCATAAGATAATTGGATGTCCTGATTTGTTAAGTACTGCTGTTATAGAACATGATCTAAATACAAAATTTATAGGTAAAGAGGTTATACATTTTGATACTATAGGATCAACTAATGATTATGCTAAGAAATCAGCTACAGATTTTATTGATGGAACGATTGTTGTTTCAGAAGAGCAGACAAGTGGAAGAGGAAGAAGAGGTAAAGAATGGCATTCTATTAAGGGAGATGGTATATGGGTAAGTATTATACTAAAGCCAGATATATATCCACATAATGCTCCTTTTATAACTCAAATAGCAGGAGCGAGTATTGTTAAAGCTCTTGGGAATCTCAAAATAGACGCGTCTATAAAGTGGCCAAATGATATTATAGTAAATAATAAGAAGGTAAGTGGAATATTAACGGAACTTGGGGCAGAGATAGATAAAATAAATTATATAGTAGTAGGTATTGGTATGAATGTTAAAACTATAGATTTTCCTGATGAGATACAGAGTGTAGCAACTTCTATACTTAAAGAAGGCTATAGTGTTAAAAGAATAGATATATTAAAGAATATATTAGAAGAGTTTGAAAAATTATATTTAAATTATATACAAGAAAATGATAAGTCTAATTGTATAATGATATGCAAAGAAAGATCTGCTATATTGGGAAAGAATATATATATAATAAATGGTGATAAAAGAAGAAAGGTAAAGTGTATAGATATAAATGAAGAAGGTAATCTTGTAATAATAAACGAGAATAATGATATTGAAGAACTAATATCTGGAGAGGTATCTATAAGAGGAGAACACAATTATGTATAACAATATATTGGACATAGATGGAATAAGAATAGGTCAAGTTGAAGATTTAAAGGGAATTACAGGTTGTACTGTGATTATATCTGAAAAAGGCGCTTGTTGCGGTGTTGATGTTAGAGGTTCAGCACCTGGGACTAGGGAAACTGATCTTTTAAATCCTATAAACATGGTAGATAAGGTGCATTCTATAGTATTGTCTGGAGGATCTGCATTTGGACTTGAGTCTACTTGTGGAGTAGTTAAATATTTAGAAGAAAATGATATTGGGTTTGATGTAGGAGTGACTAAGGTACCTATAGTAGTCGGGGCTGTATTGTTTGATCTTCATGTGGGGGATCATACTATAAGACCTGATTATAATATGGGATATAGAGCTTGTGAAGTGGCTTCAAGTACTGAGTTAAAACAGGGGAATTATGGTGCTGGTTGTGGAGCTACTATTGGTAAGTTTAAAGGAATCGATTATGCAACAAAAGGTGGAATAGGAAGTCATTCTATAAAGCTTGATAATGGATTGGTTGTAAGCGCTATAATTGCTGTTAATCCATTTGGAGATGTATATGAAGGAGGCAGCATAATTGCAGGTTGTTTGGACTATGATAAGAAAAACTTTGCAAATACTGTGGAACTTATGAAGTCTGGGGTTAATTCAAAAGACTTTTCTATGAAAAACACTACTATAGGAGCTGTTATTACTAATGCTAAGTTTAATAAGGCTGAATGTAGTAAATTGGCTCAAATGTCTCACAATGGATATGCTAAGGCTATATCACCTATACATACTATGTATGATGGAGATACTATATTCGCCATGGCAACAGGAGAAATACAAGCGGATATAAACCTAGTTGGAACGTTAGCAGCTCAAGTAGTAGAACAAAGTATAATAAATGCAGTAAAAAATGCAGAATCAATAAAAGGCATTCCGGCATATAAGGATTTAAAGTGAAACTTAATTCAGATGGAGTTTTTACTTCATCTGAATTTCTAGCTGCGTAAGTGCCCTGTGGGTAAACTAATCCAGAAGCTGTTAAGTTCTTATCCCCAGCATTAAGATGGTGGAGTCTTAGAACTTTTAGCTTTCGGGTAAAACTTAAATAATTAAAAATTTTCGGTTGAAACTTGTATACAATATTGATAAAATTAAATAGCTATGGCTGACATCCAAATAGGAGTCTGACCGTATTAATATAAATTCGAAAAAATTTTAAAAAAGTCTGGCATCTATATGAGCCAGAACCGGAGGTGTAGAAATTGATTGCTACAAAAAGTTTATCAACAAGAAAAATGACAGTTATAGGAATGCTGGGAGCCGTTTCTATAGTATTAGGTATGACACCATTAGGATTTATCCCTATAGGACCTACTAAGGCTACTATAATGCACATACCAGTAATTATTGCAGCTATGATTGAAGGTCCTTTGGTTGGAGCTATTGTAGGTCTTATATTCGGTATATTTAGTATGATACAGAGTATAACAAGCCCAACTGTAGTATCATTTGTATTTTGGAATCCGTTAGTATCTGTAGTTCCAAGAATATTGATTGGTATAGTATCTTATTACTCTTATGCATCAATTAGGAAAATAATAAAAAACGATACATTGGCAGTCGCGTTTACTGGTGCTATAGGAACATTAACTAATACAGTTGGAGTTCTTTGTATGATTTATTTACTTTATGGAGTTAGATTTGTTGAGGCTATAGGACAAGATATAAGTTCAGTAGGTAAGATAATCATGGGAATAGGAATAACTAATGGTATACCAGAAATGATAGTTGCTATTTTAATAGTAACAGGTGTAATGAGAGGACTTAAGCTCATATCAAAATAGAAAGAAGGTAAATAATATGCTACTTGTATTTGATGTAGGAAATACAAATACAGTATTAGGAGTTTATGAGGGGAAAAAATTAAAGCATCATTGGAGAATAAGCACAGATAAAAATAAAACTTCTGATGAATATGGGATGCTTATAGATAGTTTATTTAAATATGAAAATATTAAATTTGATAATATAAAAGACGTTATAATATCGTCTGTGGTACCTAATGTTATGTATGCATTAGAAAAATTTTCGAAAGATTATTGTAAAAAAGAACCTTTAGTAGTAGGGCCAGGAGTAAAGACTGGTATAAATATCAAATACGATAATCCTAAGCAAGTAGGAGCGGATAGAATAGTAAATGCTGTTGCAGGATATGAAAAATACAAAACAGCTCTTATATTGGTTGACTTTGGAACTGCTACAACATTTTGCGCAGTCTCTGATAAAGGAGAATATTTAGGCGGAACTATATCTCCTGGAATAAATATATCTAGTGAAGCTTTATTCCAAAAAGCATCAAAGCTTCCTAGAGTAGAGCTTACAAAACCGGGAATGTCTATATGTAAAACTACTGTTGAAGCTATGCAATCAGGTATAATATATGGATATGCAGGGCTTGTAGACAATATAGTTAAAATGATGAAATCAGAACTTAAAAGTGATAATGTAAAGGTAGTTGCAACGGGAGGGTTATCTACGCTTATAGCGTCAGAATCTCAGAGTATAGATTGTGTAGATAAGTTTTTAACACTAGAAGGTCTTAGAATAATATACGATAGAAATAAAGAATAGATATAATTGAATTGGGTCAAAAGCCCAATTCTTTTTGTCTATAAGGAAATAATAACAAATTGCAGATGAAGGTGATTTTATGAAAATTGGAAATGTAAATATAGATAATAAAGTTTTTTTGGCCCCTATGGCTGGAGTTACAGATCTTCCATTTAGACTTTTGTGTAAGGAAATGGATTGTGGGTTATTATACACGGAGATGATAAATGCTAAAGCTCTTTGCTATGATGATGATAATACAAAATTTATGCTTAAAATAAGTCCTAAAGAGCACCCTGTTAATGTTCAAATATTTGGCTCAGAAGTTGAGTACATGGGAAAGGCTGCATATATATTAAATGAATATCCAAATGAAATACTTGATATAAATATGGGTTGTCCTGCTCCTAAAATTGTTAAAAATGGAGATGGATCAGCTCTTATGAAAAAGCCAGAACTTGCATTACAGATATTAAAAGAAGTAGTTAGAAATTCTCAAAAGCCCGTTACAGTTAAGATAAGAAAAGGATGGGATGAAGATAGTATTAATGCTACTGAAATAGCAAAAATAGCAGAGGCTGCAGGTGTTAGTGCTATAGCCATTCATGGAAGAACAAGAGAAGAGTTCTATTCAGGAAAGGCAGATTGGGATATAATAAAGGATGTAAAAGAATCTGTTATTATACCTGTAATAGGGAATGGGGATATATTTGAAGCCCAAGATGCTGTTGATATGATAAATAAGACAAATTGTGATGCTGTAATGATAGGAAGAGGATCGCAGGGAAATCCGTGGATATTTAAAAGGGTTTCACATTATATGAAAACAGGTGAATTACTTCCTGAACCTACTAAGCAGGATAAATTAACTACAGCTATTAGACATTTGGATATGTCAATAGAGTTAAAAGGCGAGTATGTAGGAATAAGAGAAATGAGAAAACATTTGGGGTGGTATTTGAAAGGCCTTAAGGGATCAGCTAAAGTCAGAGATGAAATAAATAGACTTGAAAGTTATGATAAAGTTAAAGACAAATTAACGTCTTATTTAGAAGAGTCCTTGACATAGCAAAAATAGTAATTTATAATATTTCGCAAATGCTAAAATAATATTCAATTTAAATCAAACAGTATTTAACATAAAAGAGAGATTTACTAAATAACTAAATTTAAAATAAATCGGATTTTATAAATCTGAATAAAAAGGAGATGTGGGGAAATGGATACTAATAAAGAAGTGTTATTAACTAAAGAGGGTTATAAAAAGATAGAAGATGAATTAGAGTTTTTAAAGGCAGTAAGAAGAAGAGAAGTGGCGGAAAGAATCAAGGTAGCTATATCTTTTGGAGATATATCTGAAAACTCAGAGTACGATGAAGCCAAAAATGAGCAAGCTCAACTTGAAGAGAGAATATTAAAACTTGAAAATATGGTTAGAAAAGCTGTAATCATAGATGAAAGCAAAATAGATTTGAGCATAGTAACTATAGGTTCTGTAGTTAAAGTTAAGGATATCGATTTTGATGAAGTGGTAGAATATACTATAGTAGGTTCAGCAGAAGCAGATCCATATGAATTCAAAATTTCTAATGAGTCTCCTGTTGGAAGAGCTCTTTTAGAAAAAAAAGTAGGAGATACAGTAGATGTTCAGGTTCCTGATGGAATAGCTAAGTTCGAAATTCTAGAAATAAAAAGATAATATGGAGGTAAATTAAATGACTGAAGAATTAAATTTAAATGAGATGCTCAAAATAAGAAGAGAAAAATTATCAAAACTTCAAGAGATGAATAAAAATCCTTTTAAAGTAGAAAAATACGACTTAACTCATCATAGTATTGACATAAAAGATAACTTTGAAGAAATGGAAGGAAAAGAAGTTTCAATAGCAGGTCGTTTAATGAGTAAAAGAGTTCAAGGGAAAGCATCTTTTATTGATATACAAGATCAAGACGGAAGAATCCAATGTTATGTAAGAAAAGATAGAATAGGCGAAGAAGATTATGACTTATTTGTAACTTATGATATAGGAGACATAGTTGGAATAAAAGGTGAAGTCTTCAAAACTAAAAAAGAAGAAATATCTGTAAAGGCAAATGAAGTGAAGCTTTTAAGCAAATCTCTTCAAATACTTCCAGAAAAATTCCACGGCCTTAAGGACCCTGATTTAAGATATAGACAAAGATATGTAGATTTAATAGTTAATCCTGAAGTTAAGAAAGCTTTCTTAATAAGAAATAAGGCTACAAAAGCTATCAAAGAATATTTAGATAATAGAGGATACTTAGAGGTTGATACACCAATACTTAACACTATAGCTGGGGGAGCATCTGCTAAACCATTTATAACTCATCACAATACTTTAGACATAGATATGTACTTAAGAATAGCTAATGAACTGTACTTAAAAAGATTGATAGTAGGTGGATTTGAAAAAGTATATGAAATGGGTAGAATGTTTAGAAATGAAGGAATGTCTATAAAGCACAATCCTGAGTATACTTGTATAGAATTATACGAAGCATATGCTGATTATAAAGACATGATGGAAATGACTGAACATATAGTTGCATATGCTGCTCAGAAGGCTCTAGGTACTACTAAGGTTAACTATCAAGGAACTGAGATAGATTTTACTCCGCCATGGAATAGAATGACTATGCAAGAAGCAGTAAAGAAGTACGCTGGAGTTGATTTTGATGAAATCAAAACAAATGAAGAAGCTGTAAAAGTAGCAAAAGAAAAAGGAATAGAAATAAAACCAGAAATGACTAGAGGACATGTCATAAATGATTTATTTGAAGAATATGCAGAGAAGCACTTAATTCAACCTACATTTATAACTCATCATCCAGTTGAAGTATCTCCTCTTGCTAAACGTAATCCGGAAGATCCATCTATAACAAATAGATTCGAAGCGTTTGTAAACACTTGGGAAATAGCTAATGCATTCTCTGAACTTAATGACCCTATTGATCAAAGAGGAAGATTTATGGATCAATTAAGACAAAGAGAATTAGGAGATGATGAAGCGCATATGCTAGATGAAGACTTCTTAAATGCATTAGAAGTAGGTCTTCCTCCTACAGGTGGATTAGGAATAGGAATAGATAGAGTTATGATGATTTTAACTAACTCAAGTTCTATAAGAGATGTAATACTATTCCCGACTATGAAACCAATAGTAGATAAATCAGATAATATAGAAGAATAGGCATATATACACTCCCAGACTCTAATAAAGTCTGGGACTTTTTTATCAAATGAAACAAATGATGCAAAATGTTGAAATTTGAAGGTGAATTAATAGAGGAAAGTATGATATTATATAGAATGTAATATAGAATGTGAAAATTTAGATTAAACAATATGGATATATATGAAAAGAGGGAGTGAGATGTTAATAAATTGGATATGTTTAATATGTATAGTATCTCTTGTAACCCAAGTAATGATGTTTCTTTATTTCAATGCTTTATCTGATATAAAAACAAATAAAGTAGTAAAAAGAAAAAGAAGAGAATCTTACAAAGACCAATATTCTAAAACATCGAATTATACTGATAAAATAGCTAAATAAATAAAAAATCAAAAAAATATATATAAAAGTGTTGACGAAATGTTTTAAAGGTGATATATTATTATTTGTCCTCAACAACGAGGCAAACACGAAACACACGAAAGAAATAAATGAACTTTGAAAATTAAACAGTAGGTTATAAATAAATCACAACAGTGATTTTCGGAATAAACAAACAAAAAGTCAGTTTACTGAGTACTGACAAACTTTAAATTTTATTTAAGAGTTTGATCCTGGCTCAGGATGAACGCTGGCGGCGTGCCTAACACATGCAAGTCGAGCGGAGATTAAAAAGCTTGCTTTTTAATCTTAGCGGCGGACGGGTGAGTAACGCGTGGGTAACCTGCCCTATACACACGGATAACATATCGAAAGATATGCTAATACGAGATAATACATTTTTAAGGCATCTTAAAAATGTCAAAGATTT
>NZ_BDQY01000043.1 GCF_002724055.1 Tepidibacter mesophilus
AAATCTTTGACATTTCTAAGATGCCTTAAAAATGTATTATCCCGTATTAGCATATCTTTCGATATGTTATCCGTGTGTATAGGGCAGGTTACCCACGCGTTACTCACCCGTCCGCCGCTAAGATTAAAAAGCAAGCTTTTTAATCTCCGCTCGACTTGCATGTGTTAGGCACGCCGCCAGCGTTCATCCTGAGCCAGGATCAAACTCTTAAATAAAATTTAAAGTTTGTCAGTACTCAGTAAACTGACTTTATGTTTGTTTATTCCGAAAATCACTGATGTGATTTATTTATAACCTACTGTTTAATTTTCAAAGTTCATATGTTGTGTTCATGTGTTTCTCGTTCGCCTCATTATCGAGGACAAGTAATAATATATCAGCTATTTAATAATCCGTCAACACCTTTTTTGAAATAATTTTCAAAACATATAATTTGTTTCTATTTAATTATCCTATTAAAGCTTTATATTTAAACATGTACATAGAATTTATTATATTGCATAATTTAAAGTAAAAATTATTACAATTCTATATAAAATAATCTAAATTAGTCATTAAAAATCTTTATTTTGAAGATTAAGATGCATATTTTTTTGATTTTAGAGTGTTTATTTAAAATATTTCTTAATATAATTATCTAAAAAATAAAAGCGAAGTATATACCTCGCTTTTATTTTGCTATATCCATGTCTTCATTATAATCCACATGAAGAACAGCTCTTTTCAATTGTAATGATTTTTTTACATCTATTATTCTTTGATTTGATGATCCTCTATACTTTAGAAGCATACTTTTTTTAGATTCTACAAATTTACCATCTATTAATACATCTATCTCATTTAAAAGTGTATTCCATTTAAAATATCTTTCATTTTTAATATCAGTTAATTGCTCAAATGTATATCCACTATAAGCCCAAACATCTAGCCCAAGTTTTCTTGCTTCTTTGCATATTTTCACAAGAGCATCTGGTTGTTCAAATGGATCTCCTCCAGACAGAGTTATACCTTTTTGTAGTTTCAAACATTTTAAAGTATCTATTATTGACTCCACTTCAACTTCAAAACCTCCACAAAAATCATGAGTTTGCTTGTTGTGACACCCTTTACATTTGTGCTTACAGCCTTGGGTCCATATTACAGTTCTAAGTCCTGGTCCATCAACTATGCTGTCTGATATCACAGAAGATGCTAGTCTTAACTTCATAATATCACCCCTTTTTAATTATGCTTAACTCTATCTTTAACCTCAGCTCTTTTAGCATCATTAAATCTATCTACAGTACCAACTAGGTATCCTGTTATTCTTCTTATTCTCTCAAAGTATATGCCATCTTCTCCGTCTTTTCTTCCACAAGCTGGACAAGTATCGTCTATAACTCCATTAAATCCACAAACCGAATCTCTATCAAGTGGATGATTTATACTTCCATATCCGATTCCAGCTTCCTTCATGGCTCTTACTATACTTTCAAATGCTTCTATATTATCTGATGGGTTTCCATCAAGTTCTATATAACTTATGTGTCCTGCATTAGTAAGTGCATGATATTTAGCCTCTTTTTCTATTTTATCAAATGCAGATAACTTGTGATATACAGGCACATGAAAAGAGTTTGTATAGTAATCTCTGTTTGTAACTCCTTCTATTTCACCGAACTCTTTTTTATCTATTTTAGTGAATCTTCCACTTAATCCTTCAGCAGGAGTTGCTATTAAAGAAAAATTCAATCCATATTTTTCACTAGCTTCATCCATTTTATCTCTCATGTATTTAATTATCTCGACACCTAAATTTTGGGCATAATCACTTTCTCCATGATGTTCCCCTATTAATGCCTTTAGACACTCAGCAAGTCCTATAAATCCAATTGTCAATGTTCCTTGCTTTATAACTTCTCTTAAATCATCTTCCCATGATAACTCTTTAGAGCCAAGCCATACCCCTTGTCCCATTAAGAAAGGAAAATTCTTAACTTTTTTATTTGCTTGTATTTCAAATCTTTCCATTAATTGATCTACTACTAAATCTATTTTTTCTTGGAGCTCTTTATAAAACCCTTCTATATCGCTCTCTTTATTTTTTAATATTCCATGTTTTATCCCTAATCTAGGAAGATTAATAGTTGTAAATGAAAGATTCCCTCTACCTGTAACTATTTCTTCTCCACATACATTTCCAAGTACTCTTGTTCTACATCCCATGTAAGTAGCTTCTGTTTCAGGACGTCCTTCTTTATAATACTGAAGATTAAATGGAGCATCTATAAAGCTAAAATTCGGAAATAATCTCTTTGATGAAACCTTACATGCTAATTTAAATAAGTCATAGTTTACATCTTCTTTATTTAAATTTATACCTTCTTTTACTTTAAATATTAAAATAGGGAATATAGCTGTTTCTCCATTCCCAAGTCCCTTTTCCAAAGAAAGTAATAGGTTTTTACTAACCATTCTTCCTTCTTCACTTGTATCTGTTCCAAAGTTAACGCTAGAAAAAGGTACTTGAGCTCCAGCTCTTGAGTGCATTGTATTTAAATTGTGTATAAAAGCTTCCATAGCTTGATAAGTTTTTCTATTTGTTTCTCTCAAAGCTTCCTTACTTGCGAATTTCTGTATTTTTAAGCATTTTTCTTGATCTAAATTATATGCCTTAATCAATTCTTGCTTGATTTTATTGTTTATCTCTTCATCTATAGTTAACGAAATTTCTTTGTTCAAAGATTTTTCTAGTTCATCAATTCTGTCGCCTATAATTTTGATTTGATCTTCTTTAATATCATTTTCTATACTTATAGCTTTATATATATTCTCTATATACGATCTTTTAAATGTTTTTTTAACTCCATTTGCCATACCATAATCAAAAAAAGGTATACTTTGCCCTCCATGTTGATCATTTTGATTAGATTGAATAGCAATTGCTGCAAGTGCAGAATAACTTAAGATATCTTGAGGCTCTCTTAGGTGTCCATGACCTGTTGAAAATCCTCCTTTAAATAATTGAGTTATATCGATTTGGCAGCAAGTTAAAGTACCCATATTTAAAAAATCCATATCATGTATATGTATATCTCCACTATCATGTGCCTTTGAATGATTAGGCTTTATTACAAATTCTTTACAAAATTCCTTAGATACAGCACTCCCATATTGAAGCATTGTTCCCATAGCTGTATTTCCATCTATATTAGCATTCTCTCTTTTTATATCTGCATTATCTGCATCTGAAAAAGTTATTTCTTTTATAGATTTAATTAACCTTGTCTTAGAGTTTCTTATTCTACTTCTTTCCGCTCTGTATAATATATACGATTCACTAGTTCTTGCATGTCCATTTTTTATTAAAGTTTTTACAACAGCATCCTGAACATTTTCAACATTCGGAACTTGTCCTATGTATTTTTCAGTTAAAAGACTTAGTACCTTATCTGCTAATTTTTCTGCCACTTTGTAGTCTGGTGTTTTTCCTTCTTTTTGAGCAACCTCACTAGCAGCTAAAAATATAGCTCTAGCTATTTTGTCTTTACTAAAACTAATTATTCTACCGTCTCTTTTTTTTACATTTTCAATCATGCTACTGCCCCCTTGTACATTATGTTGTATGCGTCTATTTGATTTGTACTACATGTAGTGTCATCAATCAAAAAAAATACCCTTTAACCTCGTTAAAGGGTCTTCGTATATTTGCTATATTTAGATTATCAAAATTAATCAAATTAGTCAAACAGTCTCAAAGTATTGAAATTTCAAGTTCATTTTTCTGAAACCAAGTATTTATAATGGGTCTATTTTTTTCGAAATTTTTCCTAAAATTTTTATAGAACAGTTTACATTTGCTTATACTTAGTATGTGAAACTCTATACTATCCTTTTAATATAGAATATATTTTATCCATATCAACATTTGATCTTACTATATTAGCTAATTTATCGTATTCTTTATCTTTAAATTCTTTAAAAGATGTAACTTCACTTTGTATTTCATCTAATCCTCTAGACTTTCTTATATTATTTAGCAATCCTCTTGTAAAGCTTATATTATCAAATATTCCATGTATATAGCTGCCAGCTACATTACCTTGTAAATTTATAGCTCCTTCTAGCTCATCTATATTTTCGTTCATTCTTTTAATCATTTTATTCAAACTTCTAGATTCCTTCCCTACTACACTTCTTCCCATGTGTATTTCATAACCCTCTACCTTCATTCCTTCAAGTGAAGATAGTAGTCCTCTTACATTATTTTGAATAATAGCTTCTACTTGTGTAGTTATCTTTTCTCCTTCAAATGTAGTTTCTATATCTAAAAGACCTATCCCGTCTATTTCTTTTATTCCACATTCAACTCCATCTGGGTCGTATAGTTTTTTCCCTAATATTTGATATCCTCCGCAAATACCGAATATAAGTTTTCCTTTTTTGTGTAAATCTTTTATCTGTCTTTCAAGACCACTTTCTCTTAAATAAATAAGGTCTTCTATTGTATTCTTACTTCCAGGTATTATTAATATGTCTGGATCACCTATAGATTCACCCCTCATTACATATCTCAAGTTAACATCTTCCTGAGTTTCAAAAACATTAAAATCTGTAAAATTAGAGACGTGTGGAAGATATAAAACCTCTATATTAATTGCTCCACTTTCTTTTGATTTTTGATTTTTAAATCTATCTGTAAGACTATCTTCATCTTCTATTTTAAGATTACTATACGGTATAACCCCAAGAACTGGAACTTTTATTATATCTTCAATCATTTTTATTCCTGGCTTTAGTATTTCTACATCTCCCCTAAATTTATTTATTATAACTCCTTTAACTCTTTTTCTTTCCTCTTCTGTTAAAAGTAGCATAGTACCTGCTAACGATGCAAATACTCCACCTCTATCTATATCTCCAATTATTATAACAGGTGAGTCTGATAGATTTGCCATCCCCATATTTACTATATCATTTTCTCTTAAATTTATTTCAGCAGGACTTCCCGCTCCTTCTAATACAACTACATCATATTCATTTTCTAGTTGATCATATACTTCTTTTATCATATTTGAAAGCTTTGGTTTAAATTTATGGTAAGTCACAGCATCCATATCAGCATATACATTTCCATTGATTATAACTTGTGATTTTTTATCTGTTGTAGGTTTCAAAAGTACAGGATTCATTCTAACATCAGCCTCCAATCCTGCAGCTTCTGCTTGAAATACTTGAGCTCGTCCCATTTCATCTCCGTCTTTTGTTATAAATGAATTCAGAGCCATATTTTGTGATTTAAAAGGTACTACATTTAACCCATCTTGCTTAAATATTCTACAAAATGCAGCTGTAAGTAAACTTTTGCCTACATTAGAAGCTGTTCCTTGAAGCATTATAGATTTTCCCATTATTTATCCCCCTTGTATTTTGTATTCTTATATTTATTTAAATTAGATATATAAATTTTAACATTTCTTACTTAATTAATTCAATTATATTATAACTTATATAAGCTAATATGTTTATAAATTTATATTCATTACAGTTTTATAGGCTTTATCTTTAGGATAAAATAATATTATATTTAATATAACATTATTATTATGCTATAATTTATTAAATCGAACTTAAGTGAGGAGTGATTAAATGCTTTCTAATGAATTAAAAAATATAACACCATCTTATACTATCGGTATAAGCTCTAAAGTAGCGGAGCTTCAAGAAAAAGGCCTTAATATATGCAATTTAAGCATAGGTGAACCCGATTTTAATGTGCCTACAAAAGCAAAAGATATTGCTATTGATGCTTTTAATAATAATAAGACTAAGTATAACAATGTTTCAGGACTTAATGAATTGAAAAATGAAGTTATCAAAAAGTTTAAGTTTGAAAATAATGTTGATTACGATTTGGATGAAATAGTTATTTCAAGTGGAGCAAAACACGCTATAACTAATACCTTAATTTCTATATTAAATCCTGGCGATGAAGTTTTAGTTCCTAAACCATACTGGGTTAGTTATCCTGAAATGATAAAATTATGCTCAGGTCTACCCGTTTTTGTAGACACTGATAAAAAAAATAATTTCAAGGTTACTGTATCCGACATAAAAAAATATATGACTTCTAAGACAAAAATGTTATTTATCTCTAATCCATCAAATCCTACTGGCGCTATTTATACCAAAGAAGAACTTGAAGGAATTGTTGATATATGTACAAAAAACAATATATATATATTAGCAGATGAGATTTATGAAAAAATATCTTATGAAGATGATTTTGTTAGTATAGCATCTTTATCCAATGAAGCTAAAAATATCACTATAACTATAAATGGTTTTTCTAAATCAGCTGCTATGACAGGTATGAGAGTTGGCTATTCTGCTTCAAATAAAAGTATCGCTAAGGGCATTTCTACAGTTCAAGGACATCTAGTTTCACATCCATCTACTATATCTCAATGGTGCGCATATGGAGCATTAAAGTACTGCTCAGATGATATAGATGATATGGTTAAGATATACAAGCAAAAAAGAGATTTAGCTATAGATTTGCTGTCTAATATAAACTCAATAGACTATATTTATCCAAAAGGTGCTTTTTATATATTTATAGATATTTCTAATTTTAAATCTAAACTTGATTATAAAGATAGTTTTTCAGTTGAATTTTGCGACAAGCTTTTATCTAATAATAATGTAGCAGCAGTTCCTGGAGTTGCATTCGGAATGGATGATTATATAAGAATTTCTTATGCTTGTAGTGAGGAAACTTTAGTTAAAGGCATTAAGGGTATTAAGGAATTTGTAAATTCTTTATTGTAGAGCCAATTCCTAAGTCAATATACTATTTTTATCTATGTATATAACTTATAACAATAACAACCTAAAAATAATGATCATTAAAATACCTCTCATATATTAAATATTTCTATAAAACTAAGCATTACAGTATTTAAATATCCTAAAAGTTCTAAACTCGCTATGCTCAAACATCGAACTTTCTTAACGAATATTCAAATACTGTAATACAAGTTTTATAGAGAAATATTTAATAAATTCGCTAACATTTTAATGATCATTATTTTTTAATTCTAAGATTGCTATCGCAAATTTTATAGATAATGGTTACTGCTCAAAGCGATAGCTTCATTTCTATATCTATATTTACTATTAAAAGAACAAGCTTATGCTTTTTTAACCAATCTAAATGTTCTTATATTTTTATATTAATCTCATATCTCCAAGTCGCCACGTATTCTTTTTCTCTCTAAGAGTTAACTTTATTGATATATCTACATACTAAAAAAGATGGTTATTTAAATGTTAGTGAATCTTTTAAATATATTTTAATAAAACTTATGTTGTATCGCTTAAATATACGTTAAAAAACTTCTTGTGTCTGAGCCTAAGCGAGTTTAAGAAGTTTTAGTATATTTAATAAGATAGAACATGTAGTTTTGTAAATATATTTAATGTATTCACGGTATTTAAATGACCATCTTTTTTCGATTAATCACTATACAAAAAATAAAAAATTCGTCTACTCGCTACGCGGTGACTCATGTCGCCAACGATCCCTAACGGTCTCCGTTGCTTAAAAATAGTTGCAAGTATAGTTTTTCAACAAATGTTATCCATAGATTCAAAATCATATAGTTTCGTATACAATAAAAAAAGATTACGTGGCTACGTCCTACTCTCCCAGGAGGCTGCCCTCCAAGTACCATCGGCGCTAAGGAGCTTAACTTCTGTGTTCGGAATGGGAACAGGTGTATCCTCCTTGCTATAATAACCACATAATCTTTATTTTGTTGTAAATC
>NZ_BDQY01000044.1 GCF_002724055.1 Tepidibacter mesophilus
TAATTCTCTTAATATCTCACTTTTATTTAACATAAAAAGTGTGCACCTTCCTTTCAAGTAATAATTATATTATATCTCACATTATCACCATTTTTTTGGAAGTTTACACACTTTAAATTATATATCCTCTTTTTTGGTAATAATCCATTAGAGGTTTATCCATCATATATATGATATATATTCATTGTTGCAATATTTATAATATGTAAATCTGATTTTTAAGTAGCCTAATTGTTTTTTATCTAATTCTATATTAATAAGAATTATATACATCTTGTTCTCTTTTCTTTTCTGCATTTTTACTTATAAAAGATCCTTCAATAACGTTTTTATATCCTTTTTTTAGAACTATACTTTTAATATACTTAATATTAGGACATCTATCGTAGTGATGATTATCAGTTACCATGCAAGAAGATAAATGAATAACAACATCATCTTTATTTATTTTATTAGCTTTTCTAGATTTTTTAGCAAAATGCTCTAGTTTTGCTGCAACACTTTTACCACAGCATCCACCGCAAGTAAAAGAAATATATTTTATCCCATCTTCATATTTTTTAAACATTCCTTCTTTATTATAAAAAGCGCTTGTACACGCAAAACCACTACATCTTCTATGTGCAATATCGCACTGAATAATAACAACATATTTTGTACTCATATTGATTTCTCCCTTTAATTAGTAATATCTATTCCTACTCGAATGTCAACTTTCTCTAAAGTGTCTAGTGAAATATTTGGTTTAACTGAACCTGACAAATTTCTACCTCCTAATCGTTCTATAAATCTACCTTTAATGCATGAATCTAAATCAATAAATTATATTACTTTGCACTCGATTTATAAATAGTGTATCATATGATTGTATATGTTAATAGATACAATTATTATTTAAACAATAGGTACAGTTTGGGGGTATATTATGAATGAGATAATCCTTAATCTAGAGAAAAATTCTGATCAACCATTATACATACAACTTTATGTATATCTTCGAGAAGAAATACGAGCTAATAGAATAAAAAAGGGGACTAAACTGCCTTCTATTCGACATCTTGCAAAACATCTAAGCGTCAGCAAAATCACGATTGATAATGCATACCAGCAACTATTAGTTGAAGGGTATATAGAAAGTAGGCAAAGAAGTGGTATGTATGTTCTATAAATTGAAAAAAGCTTACTCGTACCGCTAAAAGTTAATGCAATGCATATTTCTCCACCCTTACCTTGTGATCCTATTAAATATGATTTTAACTATGGAGCTATTGATATTGAGAGTTTTGATTTTAATCTATGGCGTAAATTTACTTCCCAAGCTTTACAATCATCCCACAGAGAACTTCTTCAGTATGGAAATCCACAAGGAGAGTTGCAGCTCAGAGAAGAAATAGCAAAATATCTTAGATCATCAAGAGGTGTATTATGCTCATCCGATCAAGTGATAATCACATCGGGTACTGACAATTCGTTACAATTAGTGTGTGAATTATCAGATACTAATAATAAATCAATAGCCATTGAAAATCCCGGGTGGGATCGTGCCAAATCTATCTTTCAGAAAAATAACTTTAAAATAACATCGATTCCCCTTGATAAATATGGAATCTGTTTAAAATCTTTAAAAGAGAGTTTCTCAAAACTTGTATATATTACTCCTTCTCACCAGTTTCCATCTGGAATAGTGATGCCTATTATTAGAAGACAAAATCTTTTAAAGTGGGCTAAAAACACTGACAGTTTCATCATTGAAGATGACTATGATAGTGAGTTTCGATATAGTGGTAGGCCTATTCCATCTTTGCAAAGTCTTGATAATGATGAACGAGTTATTTACCTTGGTACATTTTCAAAATCCCTTGCACCTTCTTTACGTATAAGTTATGTGGTCTTGCCCAAAAAATTTCTAAATAAATATAAGCACAATATATCCATGTACGAACAGCCAACCTCAAGAATAACTCAAAAAACACTTCAACTATTTATGACTAATGGATATTGGGAACGCCATATCCGAAAAATGCGTAAAATTTATGGAAAAAAATATAATACATTAATGAAATCTATAGTAAATCACTTAAATACGAATATTCGCATAATTGGTGGAAATGCGGGTATACACGTGCTAATAGAAATAAGAAATGGTATGTGTGAGGATACAATTATCCAAAAGGCAGAAATGGTTGGTGTAAAAATATATCCAACTTCAAAATATTGGATAAATCATAGTAATTTTAAATATCCCATTTTCTTAATGGGCTTTGGAGGTCTAAGTGAAAATCTAATAAAAGAAGGAATAGAATTGCTTGGAAATGTATTAAATAATAATTGAATAAAATAATCTTCAACAATAAAACCGTACCAATCACTTATAGTACGGTTTCCCTCTCTTAATTCTAAATACTTACTTATTAATCTTCTATACTTGAATATGATTGTATATGTTAATGACTAAAATTTAAAAAGGAGACTCTCAGTCTTCTTACTTGATAAATAGGTAGTTATATTTGAAACATAAATATGTGGGGAATGCTAGGTGTAGATTTTTAAAGTTACTATTCCGTCATGTTTCAAGAAGATTTCGAACTAGATTAAATTATAGTTACTTAGTATACATTTTATATAATTCTTCATCACTATACATTTCAAGTATTAATAATTGTTCGTAAGGGTTACCTTGTAAATTTAGTACTTTTGCAAATGCTGGCTCTGTTTTCAAACCCTTATTCTTTAAACTAATTATTTCTTTTGCAAAATCATCTCCATATAAATTTAATAATCTATCTTCTATAATCATGTGTCTATATCCATTTGATTTATCAACATCATCATTTGAGCCATATATTTCTATTTCAATATCGTTTACTCTAAAATTGCAAACTAGCACATTTTCTTCTTTATGTGCAATTTTGAAGCTTTTATATTCTTTGAAATTATTTATTAATACTTCTTTAAATATCTCAAAATTATCAACTTCACAAACTAAGTCTAAATCACTACTTTCTATATCAATCCCTATAGGTATTGTTCCTACTAATACTGGGGTATACTCATTTAATATATTTAAAATTTGTGTATTTATGAGTATTTCATATATTTTCCTTTGCTTAAAATTACCAGATTTTAAATAATATATATCTTTCCAATTTTTATTTTTCATATAAACTCCTTCGTGAACTACATATAAAAGCATATGGTTTACTTTTATTGAGTAGGTTAACAAGATTTTATTATTCTTTATGAAATATTTTTTAAGTTATATTCTAGCAATAGTCTCCTTCACCTTTTGTTATATCATAATTTATACACTTCTAACGTCTTAAATTTTAAAACTCTTGCTATTAACTTAGGTTATATTACTTAACACATATATGCTTTTTTAGCCATTGTCTGAAAAATTGTAATTGCTCTTCTGTGTGAAAATAGTGTTCTCCATTCTTCATTACTTGTAAATTGCAACCAAAACAGTTTACAAATGTAGATACTACATCAAATTCACATACTTCATCTTGTGAGCAATAGAGAATTGCTGTTAGCTTATCCCAAGTAACAATAGGATGTTCTTTCACATAGCAGTAATAATCCCAATAAAGTGTTTGTCCAATAGGTGTCAAAATTTCTTTTTCTGCTTTTAATTTACCCTCACTTATGTTAAACCATGCCATCATATTATTTATAATACGTTCCATATTTACCACGGGGGAGAGAAATAAACATTGTTTCAACGTCTCATTGCTACATGCTAATAAAGTAAAATATGCCCCAATACTACATGCAAATACACTTATATCATTTGATAATACTTTTGCATAATTCATAATAGTATTAAGGTCGTGAACACAATTTTGAACTTTTCAAGCATAAGTTTCATTCTCACGATCACCATGTTCAGGCAAATCGAAACTAACTACTTGATAACCCATCGCAGTTGCTTCTTCTGCAAATATAACAATAGCGTCGTCTGCTTTATTTGACCTATTACCGTGTACCACTACAAATAATGAATCTGATCTATCCCCCCACAAAATTGCAGGTATATTTTCTATTTTCAAATTTTGTCTTTTCATTGAAATCTCCTTTATAAAGTTCAAAAATTGTATTACAATATCCGTTAATTATTGATTCCAGTTAAGATATTTTTTACCTACTTTTCCCAATAAAATTATACCCTTAGTTCTTCTAATTTATCTAGTTCATAAATAATTCTGTAATAAAGTTGTTTAGAAATCGTAATATTACTAAAAAAACAGTATTTTTATATCATTTTTTTAATTAACAACAAAAGATACTCCCTTGTTGTTTTTATGTATTTTGCTTTTCTTGTTATTCTTCTAATACTATATTCAGTGATATAAATATCCGCTATAATATATATTCTTATACTTATTATTGCAATATGATAAAAAATCTTATGAATATATTAGGGCTTTTTAACAAATAATCATTAATGAGAGAGTATAATAAGGAGGTTATGTATGAAGTTTCCTTTGTGCTATCAACGCTCTAACTATGATTGTTTTCCTACCACATTATTAAATGCATTGAATTACTTGCTTCCTCTAGATAAAATTAATCCTGAACTCATAACAAAAATTACAACTTCTTCTCTTGATGTATTTGATGAAAAAGGAGAATCTGGTAAAGGTGGAACTTCTAAACTTGCTGTAGAGCTTATTTCTAATTGGCTAAATGCTTATAGTTCACATAAATGTTTCGGAATAACAAGTGATTTTATATGGGGTAGAGAAGTTTGTATTGATAAAATATACTCATGTATTAAGAAAAAAGGTGTAGCCGCAGTAACAGTATATTTTAACTCTTTCGTACATCACTATGTACTAGTTACAGATATAGATAAAGACTTCATATACTTATTTGATCCATATACTTATAGCAGTACATTTTCAGAAGAAGACATTATTATAATGCAAATCCCTTATAAAATGAATAGAAAAATAAGTATAAATAGATTTATTCAAAATCAGGAAATAACATATTCTATGGGTAATATACAAAAAAGAGAATGTCTTTTGATTTATCCAGTAACCTGCGATTGATTTAAATCATGTCTATATTTCTAATAGAAATATAGACTTTCTTATTCTATTAAAATCTTTTATAACTTTTAGATTTATTATCTATAACTATATTATTTTTAACAGTTTAATGTATTTGAGTATACCTTAGTAAAAATCTTATTAAACTACATAAGAATTTCTTTTAAGATAATCTTTTTCTATTTTCTATGGTTATCTAGTTTTCTCTGTTCCCAGAATGTCCATAACTTCTTTATATTTTGGATACACTTTACCTACTAAACGCCAAAAGGAACGATCATGATTCATATGTATTAGATGACACAGTTCATGTACGACTACATAGTCAATTGCATTTAAAGGAAACATTATTAATTTCCAATGAAAAGTTAAATGCCTCTTCGAACTACAGCTTCCCCATTTATTTTGGTGGCTTTCTATAGAGAAAGATTTGTATTTCACTTTAAACTGTGGCTGATATAATTTTAATCTTTCTTCAATTAATTTTTTACTAGCTTTTGTATAGAAGAGTTTAATAGCATTAGCAATATCTATTTCCCCCTCTTGTGGACTGGTACATATAAAAGCTTTACCATCCCATTCTATAATAACTTTTTTTATTGATACATCTACTTTTGTATATAAAGGATACGTTTTTCCTAAATAGTAAACATTAATTTTAGATTGTTGTTTCATATTAATAACTCCTTATATTAACTTAATTATATTTTAAATTTTTTACTGAAGTATCTAATAAAAAGACACCTGAAATTCGAATTATATCAATTCAAATTTCAGGTGTCAATAGAACTTATATATTATTACTTATTCCTTTTTTATGTTATTAAGGTAGTTTAAATTTCGAACTAAAATTTTCTCTATAAAAGTTATATATTAAGTGCCGCAAAAAGTTCTGTAAGAACATGTTGATGCAGCAGGTAGTTTTGAGTACTCTTCCTGTTCAGGGGAATATGAGTATGGTTTTAATAAAGCATTAAGCAGTCTCTCCATAACACTATAATCTCCTTTTTCCACCGCGGCTTCTAGTGCCTCTTCTACTCGATGATTACGAGGAATTACTGATGGATTAGACTTTTTCATTAACCCGTGTGATTCATCTTTTGATTGCTGTTGTCTACCTAATCTGCGCTTCCATAAATCATACCATTTAGTAAATTCGGTTTTGTTAACTAGGGCTGTATCCTCTATCTTATCAAAAGTTAATGCACGGAATGTATTTGTATAATCAACACTATACTTTTCCATCATACTAAGAAGGTCTTCAATAAGGGATTCATCTTGTGCCTCTTCGTTAAACAATCCTAGTTTTGATCTCATACCTGCCATCCAGTTATTGTGATACAGTTTAGTAAAATCCAAAACAGCATTTTTAGCCAGTTCAACAGCCTTATCCTGATTTTCATGGATCAATGGAATTAGTGTTTCAGCAAATCTAGCTAAATTCCATGCTGCAATATCCGGCTGATTACCATAGGCATATCGGCCATGAAGATCGATGGAACTGAATACAGTTTTAAGATTATAGGCATCCATAAAAGCACAAGGACCATAATCAATTGTTTCTCCACTAATAGTCATATTGTCAGTATTCATTACCCCATGTACAAATCCAACTAGTTGCCATTTAGCAATTAGCTCAGCTTGACCATTTATTACTTCCTTGAGTAAGGAAATATATGGATTCTCATCATTTTTAATATATGCAAAATGCCTTTGTATTGTGTAGTCCGCTAAGGATTTGAGTTTCTCAACAGTCCCCCATTTGGAAACATATTGGAAGGTTCCTACACGAATATGGCTCGCCGCTACACGAGTCAGTATTGCACCTGCGAGTCTTGTTTCACGAATTATCGATTCACCTGTTGTTATAACTGCTAGGCTACGTGTTGTAGGAATACCAAGCCCATACATTGCTTCGCTTATAATGTATTCACGTAGCATAGGTCCAAGTGATGCTCGACCATCACCTCCTCGTGAATACGGTGTTCTACCTGAGCCCTTTAATTGAATATCAAATCTTTCTCCTGAAGGTGTTATTTGTTCCCCAAGTAGCACAGCTCTACCGTCACCTAGCATAGTAAAATGTCCAAATTGATGTCCTGAGTATGCTTGAGCAATAGGCTCAGATCCTTTTGGAACATTGTTACCAGCAAATGCATCTACTGAATTATTACTTTGCAAAGCCTCAACGTTTAACCCTAGAGATTTTGCCAAGGGACTATTTAGAATTATCAATTTTGGCGATTTTACAGGAGTTGGGTTAATTCTGGTAAAAAATGATTCAGCTAAATCAGCATAGCTATTGTCGAAGTTCCATCCTGTTTCTATTATTTTCTCTTTCTCTATCATAATATCTCCTTCTCCTCTATGTTTTTATATCTTATCTCTTTTCTTTTTTTATACAATTAAAATCATAATGTTCTATGATATTCTTAGTATCTGCTTATACTAATTTATTATGCTCTTCCGTTCAAGCAATTCTTTGCACTCTAGATATATCTAATAAATATATTTTAACTGTATAAACTATCCTTATTATAATATTTAATTTAGACTAACACCACTTTACAAGAAAATCTAACTTGCTAAATCTTCTATATTAATATATCTACATAGGTATGGAATGCGAGATAGATTTTTCTTGATTTGCTGTATTTTCAACAACTTGCTAAAAAATAGTTCTT
>NZ_BDQY01000045.1 GCF_002724055.1 Tepidibacter mesophilus
AAATCTTTGACATTTTTAAGATGCCTTAAAAATGTATTATCTCGTATTAGCATATCTTTCGATATGTTATCCGTGTGTATAGGGCAGGTTACCCACGCGTTACTCACCCGTCCGCCGCTAAGATTAAAAAGCAAGCTTTTTAATCTCCGCTCGACTTGCATGTGTTAGGCACGCCGCCAGCGTTCATCCTGAGCCAGGATCAAACTCTTAAATAAAAGTTTGTCAGTACTCAGTAAACTGACTTTTTGTTTGTTTATTCCGAAAATCACTGTTGTGATTTATTTATAACCTACTGTTTAATTTTCAAAGTTCATTTATTTGCTTTGTGTGTTTCGTGTTTGCCTCGTTGTTGAGGACAAGTAATAATATATCACCTTTAATATAATTCGTCAACACCTTTTTAAAATTTTTATTGATATTTAAAAATATATCCTAAAACCAAACTTATAATTCAGACAAATTATTAGAAGTTCTAGCTTCAAGATAAATACATTATATATTTAATCTTGTTATTTGAGAGTTCTTAACTAAATATTTTTAATAGTGTAGTCAAGAACTCTTTAAGTTCTCATTTTGAAAATTATTTTAATTTATTTATTAAGTTATACTCAACTATCTATTTTACTTCTATATCAGTTCCTTCATCAATAGGTTGATGAACTTTTGGATAATTAACAGATGCAACAATTGAATTCATATCTTCTAAAACAGATATTCCTTGTGGTATATTTAAATCCGCAACCGTAATTGAGCCTCCATGCTGAAGATAAGATAAATCTCCGCTAACATGTGTAGGTGTATTATAAGCCCCATATTTAACTTCAATATCTAGAAGCTGTTGTTGTACAACATATCCTTGACTTTCTATTTTGGATTTATTTTCTAATACAATAGGTATGTGAGTGTGAATAAAGTCTTCATTCGTTACCTTATGTAAGTCAAAGTGTATAAATTCTTTATCGTTCATAACATCCCTTTGAACTTCATGTATATAAACTTTATGAACTTCATTGTTAAATTCTACATCAAATACTTTATTTTCTTTATTTTGAATGTAAGTTTGTTTAAATTCTTTTTTATCCATAGCAACACTTATAGGTTCCATATTCTTCCCATATAAAATTCCTGGTATAAAACCTTTTTTTCTAATAGCTTTAGCTCTATAATTACTAAATGAATTCCTAGATAATAACTCCATAGACAATACCTCCTATATTTATCATTTAGAAGGTATTATTACCATTGTATTGTTTTTTAATACATTTAAATTTATTCAATTTATAAAATAGCTAATGAGTCAGTACTTTCATTATATTATCCATAGATTAACTATCTTATCCCACTATAGATAACAATCTTTTTACTATATCGCTTAACTTTAATTCACCTATATCTCTATGGCACATAGCAAGTACTAATTTAATGCAGTCTTCTGCATCATCATATTTATAGGCATATGCTTTTAAAATGCTTCTTTCAGGCATATATTCTTCTAGTTCAATGGCTAAAGTATCTGCTAAATCCATATATTCATCAAGTAATTCTTCTTTATTTTCTTCTTCTACATCATATCCATCATCTTCTAACATATCATTTAGTACATTTATCTTTATACTCATATTAAATGCAACTATATCTTCTCTTTTAGACCTCGCGCTCATATCTTCTAATATATTAAATTCACTATTATCTGATATTATTTCTTTTATATCATTGCTATCTATTACATCGTCTTTAAATATTACAAACATAAAACCATCTCCTTATATTCAATTTATTTCTTAACACATCATTATAATAAATTTAATAAAAAAAGAAAAGCCTAAATATAAGCTTTTCTTGATTAATAAATATATTTAAAATTATTAATTTATAGCAAATATTTTATTAAAGATATTGCTAAAATTCCAAATATACCTAAATAAGCTGTACAAAAAGATGTTATTAAATTTATGCCTATATCGAAGTTTATATTAAATACACTAAAAATATAATTCAAAATAAATATGCATAATCCCCCAACCATCAATTTTGCACTCATTTTACCTATAAATTTCAATGGTCCTATCATTAATAAAGCTATGGTGTAAATGCTAAGTATTATTATTCCATATAGCAATATAAGCTTTACCTGTAATAAAACATCCATCATATTTATCCCCCCAAGTTTATATTTTATATACTGTATTTATAATCAAATATTACTCAACACTGTTTATGAAGCGTTTCCTATACATTACATACCCCTTTGCTAATTATGCCATTTGCTTTTGCTTTTCTTAAAAAATATGAATATCTAGATTTAGCTGCTTCTAATCTAAATATTGCATAATCTACTAAATCAGGATCCTTTACATTATCGAAAAAAGATTCAGCTGCTTTTAAATCTATATATGCATCTCGCAAATCCATCATAAATTCTTCATTTTCATCCACCTGTCTCTTAAAAAAGTTAATACTCATAAATGTACCCCTCCCTACTATAAATTTATATTTTAATTTTAGACTTTTATGATAAAATATATACTTTTTTTAGAAAAAAAAAGAACTCTAGAGAGTTCTTTTTTGTTTTATCTTTTGGTATTGCTTAGGAGTATATCCATATTTATTCTTAAATTGACTTATAAAATAAGATATATTCTCATATCCTAAATCATAAGCTACTTCAGTTACATTCTTTTCTTTCAATAAATCTATTGATTTTTTAAGTCTTATTTCTTTTAGATATAGATTTGGAGTACTCCCTATTATATTTTTAAATTGTATTGAAAAATTAGATTCAGACATGTTTAAATAATTAGCTATATCTTTTATTTTTATATTTTTATCATAGTTTTCACGTATATATTTTTTAGCTATGGATATTGGGTGAGTATGTTCTTTTGTTAGTATATCTTCTGAACCTTGTATCTTTAGGATATTATACAACATCTCCTGAATATAAAGATCCATTAGAAAGTATTTATTTTTTTCTACCGAAAAATTAGTTTTTATAATCTTTTTAAATATTTCATCTATAGTTTCATTTTTTTTACCTAAAAATATGTTTTTATAGCTAGGGCTTATACTATTTTTAATATCGCAATTCACTTTTTCTACTACATTTTTTATTATTCCTTGTTCTATTTCTAATACTAAGGCTTTTGTAGGGACTGTCATTTCCATTTCTACCTTTGAGTTCGGGGGCAATATTATGAACTCATCTTTTCCATAATAGAAATTATCGCTTTCATCCACTCTTAATTTTTTTTGACCTTTAAGTATAGTGCATATTCTGTTGTTTTCATACGATTTATAATATCCTTTATATGGTTTTTCAAAATCATAATATAAAAATCTCATGTAATCGGTTTCTATCCCATCTATTAATTCAATATTTCTGTCAAAATTATTAATCATAACTTCGTTCCTCCAAATGTTCATATATGTAATGTTAATTTTTTATCTTAAATTTAATTTATATTATTGTTATAAGTTAAATTTTTTTATATATTATTACTTTTATATACACATTATACTATATTCTCTATCTATTTCTTCAATATTTTAAAATTAGATTTATTTATTTTTAGTTGAATTTATCAAATTTACATCCATTTTATCAAATTTAGAGTTAGTTTTATTTAGACAAGTATATTAATATTATATCTATAGATTAAAAGTTATTTTTTTAACACAAATGTAGAGGAGGTTTTTTATAATGAATAAAACTTACAAATTTAATATGCCATCTGTTAATTTGATGGGACCAGGATGTTTAAAAGAAATTGGTGATGAAATATTATCTCTAGGATTAAAAAAAGCTTTAATAGTAACAGATAAAATATTAGTAAAAATCAATTTAGTAAACAAATTAATAGATATATTAGATAACAGTAATATAAACTATATTGTATTTGATAAAACTCAGCCTAATCCTACTGTAAAAAATGTCGAAGATGGCTTAGCGCTTTTAAAAGAAAATGATTGTGACTTTATTATTTCATTCGGTGGAGGTTCTCCTCATGATTGTGCTAAAGGTATCGGAATTGTTGCAAGTAATGGTGGGTGTATAAAAGATTATGAAGGAGTAAATAAGTCAAAAAAATCTATGCTTCCACTAGTTGCTATTAATACAACAGCAGGAACTGCAAGTGAAATGACTAAATTTTGTATAATAACAGATGAAGATAGACATATAAAAATGGCTATAGTTGATAATCATACTACCCCAAGTATATCTGTAAATGACCCATTACTGATGGTTGAAAAACCAGCATCATTAACAGCAGCTACTGGGATGGATGCTCTTACTCATGCAATAGAAGCTTTTGTTTCAACTGAAGCTACTCCTGTAACAGATGCTTGTGCATTAATGGCGATAGAATTAATATGTACACATTTAAAAGATGCTGTTGATGATGGCTCAAACATAGAGGCTAGAGATAAAATGGCATATGCTCAATTTTTAGCTGGAATGGCATTTAATAATGCAAGTCTTGGATATGTTCATGCTATGGCACATCAGTTAGGTGGTTTTTATGATCTTCCTCATGGTGTTTGTAATGCTATATTGCTACCTCATGTTCAAGAATATAATTCTATGGTAGTTCCTGATAGATTTGTTACAATAGCTAAAGCTATGGGTGAAGATGTTAATAATATTTCCAGTGAAAAAGCCGCTATTAAAGTTATAGACTCTATAAAAAAACTATCTAAAGAAATTGGTATTCCTTCTGGATTAAAAGAATTAGATGCAAAAGAAGAGGATTTAACTATTCTTTCTGAAAATGCTCTAAAGGATGCTTGCGGATTTACTAACCCTAAACAAGCTTCTCTAGAAGAAATAATTAAAGTATATAAAAGTGCGATGTAATATATCTATTATGTAATAACAAAGTGAAGCCTGGCTAAGTAGAATTCTTATGTATCTACTTAGTCAGGCTTCACTTTGTATTTTAATCCAAAATTATAAACAAAAAACACCTTTATTTAAAAGGTGTTTTCTAAAATTGGTGGGCTCAACAGGGCTCGAACCTGTGACCCCCTGCTTGTAAGGCAGGTGCTCTCCCAGCTGAGCTATGAGCCCAATTCATCATGGTGCGCCCAGAGGGACTCGAACCCCCAACCTTCTGATTCGTAGTCAGACACTCTATCCAGTTGAGCTATAGGCGCTTATTTAATTTTCACAAAAAAAATGGAGGCGACACCCAGATTTGAACTGGGGATGAAGGAGTTGCAGTCCTCTGCCTTACCACTTGGCTATGTCGCCACTCTTTTTGGTGACCCATCCGCGACTCGAACGCGGGACACCCTGATTAAAAGTCAGGTGCTCTACCGACTGAGCTAATGGGTCAAAATATGGGGTGAGTAATGAGATTCGAACTCACGGCCTCCAGAGCCACAATCTGGCGCTCTAACCGACTGAGCTATACCCACCATATTGGTCGAGGTGGAGGGACTCGAACCCCCGGCCCCATGGTCCCAAACCACGTGCGCTACCAAACTGCGCTACACCTCGATATAGTTATATAAAATAAAGTGGTGGGCCTTCAGGGACTCGAACCCCAGACCTACCGGTTATGAGCCGGGCGCTCTAACCAACTGAGCTAAAGGCCCACTTTATTTAGTAGCGGCAACTAGATTCGAACTAGTGACCTTTCGGGTATGAACCGAACGCTCTAGCCAACTGAGCTATGCCGCCATATTTCATTGGTGCCCAGAGGCGGAATCGAACCACCGACACGGGGATTTTCAGTCCCCTGCTCTACCGACTGAGCTATCTGGGCATTTGGCGGAGGAGGTGGGATTCGAACCCACGGTCCCTTTCGGAATCACTGGTTTTCAAGACCAGCTCCTTAAGCCACTCGGACACCCCTCCGTATTTCTTTGGTGACCCATCCGCGACTCGAACGCG
>NZ_BDQY01000046.1 GCF_002724055.1 Tepidibacter mesophilus
GGAAATGATATTGAAAAGGGCTAGTTTTTCATAGAAAAACAAAACCCCTATATACCTTTAAATCGCTATTTTAAAATTTAAAATCTAAACTTAAATATGAAGTTTACACACATTTAATTACATACTCAAAAAAGAGGAATCATTTTCGTTTAAGCATAGATTTTTTTACACTACTAACTAAATATTTTCGAAAAATAGTTTCCATATGACGAAAAACATTTTTAGATAAATAATTATAATATACCCTGAAAAAGACCTTAAAGGTCTTTTTTTAGTCTACTCATATGTATATATTCATTTATTAAAATATCTAATTCTTCACTTAAATTTATTAGTTCTTTATTTTTGTATAAAATATCTTCATTTGCTGTTATAGCATATATCTTTTCTCTAAGTGCATTAATTTCTTCCTTTTTGCTTAGTAAATCCATACTTCTACCGTCTCCTTAATATAGCATTTAAATTATTTTGATTGTTGTTTTATACAGAATAATTAAACTGTAAAAATAAAAAAATTCTATAACTCCTGCAAAGTTAAAAACTTCTCAATTATAATAATTAATAATTAAGGTTAAGTTTTATATATCCTTAAAAACACTAACTGTAGGCAAAATATTCAAATCCAAATAATAAACTACTATTTTTTACTTAGCCTGAGTATTAGGGCTATATATATTATACGAAGCTTTTTATAAATTTAGGTACTATTCCATGAAAATTGGATACTTAGGAATTGGATTATTGACTGATCACATAGGATAGAAAATTGGGGGAAAAATAATTGAGAAAACAATTTAAGTTGCAACAGAACAAGGATAAAAGGACTGAAAATACAAGGAGTTTATGATGATATAATTCAAATGGGGAAATTTTTATAGTTAATAGAATCAGAAATCACATATAAAATATATAAATATCTATTATAACCAAATTAGTAGTCAAGCAAAGCTACTGTTTTTTTGCATAAATATAAAATAAGTACTATAAAAGTGCAAAAAACTTAAACATATTTCCATTTAAATAAAATAAAAAAACATTTATACAAAACCTCAGAGGATTCATATGAAAAGCATATAAAGAAAAAAATTGTTTATGTACACCAAGTTGTATTAAAGATTTTGATGAAGAGTTTATAATAAAAGGAAATGAAGAAAATAAAATAATTCAATTGCTTTGGAACGATAGAATTAGGAGTTTGATTAAGAGTCAGCATAGAATATTATTAGAAATAAAAGACAATAATATGCTTTAAAAATTATTTCATTTGTTTGAGGTTGTATTAAATGAATTAACTGATGTAGGAGTAACTAATAAAAGTAAAGCAAATGCTGAATTATGATGATAGTCAGTACAATCTTGTTTTTAGTTATACGTATTGAAAAGCTATTAAACATATTAGGGATTTTGTCTTTAAAAGCTCATAAAACAAATGTAGTTGGAATATAAAAAAACGGACAAGTTATGCTTGGGGGGCATTTTTCAATAAGAATGCAGTATGTATTTTAAAACTAATTACATGCTATATGAAGTGAAAGAGAATGTTAAAAGCATTCTCTTTTTTTAGATTTAAGAGTGTGTATACATGTGTAAGGTTGTTTAGAACATAGAATTCATTAAATATTGTAGAATTGATACATTAGAATCTAAGACAATATATGGAAGATATTGTATAATAAAGAATAGACTATTTATAAGATATATTTATGCAATACCATAGGTATTTTCCTAAACGATATAAAATAAATTTGTGAGTTAATAAAAGTAATTTAAAAAGCAGGAGGTAAAGTAAAATATGAAGAAAGTCAAAGAAGATATTATTATTTGAGAATTAAAAAAAGGAGAAAAAGTTCCTTATGATTTATTACTTTTAGCAGATCCTTCAAAAAGTGCTATAGATGATTATATAGAGAGAGGTGTATGCTACATATCATTCATTGATAAAGAAATTGTTGGAGTTTATGTTTTAATAAATACAAGGCCTCATACTATAGAACTTGTAAATATAGCTGTAAAGGAAGAAAAACAAGGAATGGGAATAGGACAGTTTATGATTTTAGATGCAATAGAAAGGACTAAATCATTAGGAGTAAAAACTTTGGAGGTCGGAACAGGAAATTCTAGTTTAGGACAACTTGCATTGTATCAAAAGTGTGGATTTCGTATAGTTGGAATTGATAGAGACTTTTTTATAAGATATTATCAAGAAGAAATTATTGAAAATGGTATTAGATGTACTGATATGATAAGGTTGAGTATAAATTTATAGATATTTTAGATGAATATGCGTTGAATATAGTGGGGAGGTATTATTATGGAGGATATTAAAATAGTTTACAATAGGAAATTAGTTTTTTATATTATATTGAGTACTTTAGTTATTAGCTGGATATGTTTAGGTATTATTTCAACAATTTTTATTTTAGGTGCAGTATATTTTATACTTTTTCATAAAAATCCAATTAAATTTGATTGGATTAAAAAGTCTTTAATTGTTTTTGATTTGCGAAAAAAAGGAATTAAACTATATTCTTATGAGAAGGAGATTCCTTGGAATGATATTGATACATATTACATTAAATTTGCTTTTTTCAGATATTACCTATGTATAAAACTAAGAAAAGATATAGTTATGACAGAAGAAAAAAAATTGTTTTATGAAAAATTACAACAATCAAATATTTTAAATGAAACCCATGAAGGAGATAAAATAATAGAATATCCTTATAATTTTATAGAAAGTTCAACTGATGATTTAAAATCAAAAATTGAAATGTCTTTAAAAGAGTATTCATCACATTACCTCGAAAAATCGCAAGATAAACTAGAGATTAATAGAAGTACAGATCAAATATTATGGATTGGATTAGGTAGTCTAATTTTCATTAATATATTTGTAAATAATGCTACTTTTTTCCTGATAACTTGTTTTATAAGCATACCCACTATGTTTCATTTTTTTAAGGAAATAGAACATACTTCATATTTAATTTTAACAAAAAAAGGATTTGAATTTCCTCAGGCAAATTTTAAGCTTGATTGGAATGTGATTAAATTAATAGAAGTACAAAGGGCAACGAGGGATACTTCAGGTGCGTTAATTATTTGGTTTAATGATATTCAAGCTTTTATAAATGAAAATCCGAAATTTTTTTCAAGAATCAATGATTCATTAGATTATGATGAAGCAAAATTGAGAAAAACAGGAAGATTCAAAGTTAAATGTTCAGAAACAGCAGTAGGAGAAGATGCTTTAAGAGAAGAATTTCAAAAATATATAGATAAATATGGTCAAGTACCTATTCAAGGAGAAGATACTCACAAGCATAATAAACAAGAAGAGAGATATAAATCTAATTATTTTAAAAAAAATTTAAATAATGAAATAGAGAATTTAACTAATAAAACACAAAATAAACAGAGTACAAAGTTAGAAAAAGAGGAAATAAAAAATAATACAATCATAAATACAACAAAGGAAGTTTTATCTGAAAATAAATCTACTGTAGACGATTTACAAAATCTAACATTAGAATGTAATTTAGAATTTCAAAAACTTGTAAGAATTCAATTTAAATCACAGTGCACCTTTAATAAAATGATTCTTTTAAAGGAAGAAGGAGAGTATTGTCTGGCAGTAAGAGTAGAAGGCTTAAGATTAGATGGTTATTGTATTTTCTTAAAAAATCAAATTAAAACTTTATCTTATTGTCCTAATTTTTACAATGAACTACTTCAAAAAGAATATTATTTTAAATTAAATACACTAAATTATATTGATCTTAAAAAATGGGATATGATTTTTAACAGTTATCAAGTAAAAAATCATTTTGTAGAAATAAAAACTCTAAATGAAAACTATAAGGGAAAACTGAAAGAAATATCAGAAGAAAAAATAGTATTAAATGAATTTAAAATAAAAGATAAAGGGGTCTTTGAATCTGTATCCATTGATTTAAACTCAATTACTTTGAGTTCTTTTGAAACATCGGAATTAATGCTTTTAGAAAAATATAGTTCTTAAATATAATAGTACTTACAATATACTATGTAAGCTGAACCGTATCATAAGCAATTTTCAACTTATTTAACCTCAAATTATTCATATAATATTATAATAGGAAGTGGAGATTAGCAACAGAAGTAGTAAAGGTTATGTGTATAAACTTATGTTTTGAAGATATGGTAATATTCGAGAATAATACGTAAACTCAACTATATGAGGATAAAAAACAAATGAGGTTCGGCAAAAAAAGTAGTTATATAACAACAATGAAATTTAATAAACCACTGGCAATTACAATAATAATACTGATTTCATTTACACCGGTTGGGAAAATGAGCTTTGCACAGCTGAAAGTGGAAGGATACCTAATAGGGATAACATCGAAGTAAGATAGTTTTTTTAAAGAACAATATATAGTTGATAATTTACTTGTCCTTCAGTTAGTTATTTAAGTCATTCTTCAAAAGATTGACTTAAATCTGAATAGATTAACTTCAAGGTTTTTAATTCATGAGCATGGATTTCATCTTTAAAAGCATATGTATTTATTGCAACTAAGATAATATCATCATACAAAGTATGTATGGGTATGTATTTATTAGATGTAGGCACATAAGATACAATGGCAATGTCTATAATTGGATATATAATTTAAAGTGTGTAAACTTCCAAAAAAATGGTGATAATGTGAGATATAATATAATTATTACTTGAAAGGAAGGTGCACACTTTTTATGTTAAATAAAAGTGAGATATTAAGAGAATTA
>NZ_BDQY01000047.1 GCF_002724055.1 Tepidibacter mesophilus
GGCTAATTATGAACTATATTAAAATCAAACTATCAATTATTCGTGTAGACTAGATAGTCTATTTCTTGTGCCTAAAAACATAACTTAAAAATAATTGTAAAAACTATTGACTATAACTAGCTGGTCTACATATAATAACTTTCAATTACTATATATGTTTCAAATTCCATTAATATTACATTCTATTTTTACATAAATTTCCACATGTTTCCATGGGCGTCTTCTAGTTAAGTGCCTTTTTAGATTTAGATCTTTTTGCTAGTGTTACGCAATACTACCTATTACTTTCAAGTTTTATACCTGCACGCTCTAGCTTATCATTTTCATTAAACATCCCAAGTAAATAAAGGATGGTTGAAAGAGTATGTAATTAAATGTGTGTAAACTTCATATTCAAATTTAGATTTTGAATTTTAAAATAGTGATTTAACTGTATCTAGGGGTTATGTTTTTCTATGAAAAACTAGCCCTTTTTAATATTGTTTCCATTTTAAGAAAAAAATTAACAATCCTTATTTATTATAGTAGGATTCTTTTTTTATTTGCTATGTTTTATCCTCCTGTTATACCTAAATAAGTGAGTTGGCTTATATTAACGTTAATTATTTTTTACATCTTTCTTTGTAGATAAAAGCACTAATAACATAGAACCAGAAATGCTGCCTAATCCAATTGCTATATAAGAAAAATTTTTATCAAATAATATATTACTTAACAGCATAACTACTGTAATTAAAACTGCTAAAAAACCTACAAACATTCCAATTTTTTTCCTGTTATAATCATATATTATTTCCTCCTTTAAATTGTGAAAATATAGTTTATACAATCAAATACTTTATTCCTCAAAATAATTTTCTTTCTTTAATTCGATAGTTTCTTTTTTCTCATTCCACTCAATCGTTAGTGTTACAATTCTAGGTTCTGGTAAACTGCTACCATTACTTTCATTACCTCCAAAGTATGCAGTGCCATTCTCATTTAATTCTATCCCTGTGCCACTTCCCTTTCGACGTGTAGTCTTATACTCATATTTTATATTATGTATATTTTTGATATCTTTACCTTTATACCTTACTATACCTACGTTTTTACTATAACTATCCATATGTGGAATTTCATTTTCATCCATCATACAATAATCGTAATATTTGCTTTTATATTCTGCTTCCCAAGTTGAGCTCTCTCCCTTAAAAATTATTTCTTTAGTAGGATTTAGTTTTTCAAAAACTATTTCACTAATTTTTTGTGATAATTTCAAATAGGCAAAATCTTTCTGCGATTTAGGAATATAAAGTATCAATGTATTCTTAGCTGGATATTTTAAGCTAAAAAAAGGAGTGTCCTCTACATTAAAGTCCTTAAATATTTGCTTGTATTCTTCTTGTACATCTTTTCTATCTGCAAGGGTTTTAAATACATATATAAATAAATAACCATTATTTCTTTCTAATTCATATATACTTGGATTTACTCCATTTAATTTATACTGCTCTTTTAGTTGTATATTACTCGACTTTAATTTTAACCCTTGTTTTCTCAACGTATTTGTAACCTCTTTTTCCTTTATTTCTTTTATACATAAATCTTGATGTGTATTTATTTTGCTACATCCAATACATAAAATGGTTAACACAGTAAATAAAAATAAATAAATATTTTTATTTATCACTGATAGTTCACCCCCCTTTGTTATTATAGACTATCCTTAATAGGTGTACTATTTTTGAACAAATGTATTATATATATTTTCATATACTTTATGTCTTTAAGTAATACTATATAAAAAATGCAGCCATAAGAAACATTAATGAAATAATATCCAAAAACGATATTAGAATATGTGCATAAAATAGTTTATTAACACCTCTTTTTATAACTAGAAAATATGATAATCCTAGATTCAAAAGAAGTTAAAGACCTAAATATGAGTAAAAGTATTACTTATCTACTTTATTTTTTATGATGTTTATTTTATATCTAATTTAGTATGTAATTTGATTATTATAAGTTAGTACACATTTCAAGAATATTCAGTTATAAAAATACCGTAAAATTCAATTCTGAATAACACGGTATTTTATTATAATTTAGAACAAAAATTCCAAAACTAACTTTCTAAACTCTTCTTTGTTACTAAACATAGCAGGATGATTTCCATTCTCAAAAATAACCAATTTAGAATTTTTCATCTTTAAATTAATAGTTTTTAATGTACTTTGGACATTAGGTATTAAATCATCTTTAGAGCTTCCTGTAATTAAAACATTATTTTCTATGTTACTAAGTTCATAATTAAAAAATTTACCTATATTCCTTGAAAAATCTATAATTAAATTTGTATTTTGATCAATAACATTTTTCCAATCAAAGCCATGCATTATAAACCAAAATAATTTAGAACCTAACTTGTTCTTTGCTATTTTTCTATCATCTACAATTTTTTTTGCAAACTCATAAGATAAATTTTCTCCCATAAAACTATCTACAATTATTCTGTTAAATAAATTAGGTTGCTTCAATACAACATTTAAAGCAACAATAGCCCCACCGCTTGTACCTAGTAAGTTAACATCTCCAATACCAATGTGCTTACATAATTCAATAATCATATTAGCATTAAAATCCCAATAATTTAATGGTAATTTATCTACTCTTTGAGATTTTCCTTGACCTACTAAATCTACTAAAATTACTTTAAAGTTTTTAGAATAGAATTTTAATTCTGGTATAAACATTTTTTGAGGAAGCTGTATCTCCATGTATAATAACTAAAGGTCTACCTTCACCAGATACTTTATAATATATATTAATATTTTCATACTTAAAATAAGACATTTTCAACCTCCCAATAACAAACATTGTAAAATTTTTTAATAAATATTTGTTTTATATAATCTACATGGGATAGCTAGTAGCTACTCTTACATGTAGATTATTTTAGTTTATTAAAAACTCCCATTATGATACCTCCTTGTAGCTTATTAATTCGCATTATTTCTACTATTACGTACCTTATATTTTTTCATATAACTTTAGCCTACTTCCACGTATATATTACCACAATATAGAAATTATTTCATACTTATTGCATCTTTGTTCAATATAGAAATGAAACTTACTAGTGTAAGTAAAGATTATTATTATAATCTTATTGATTTTTTCGATAAAATATCTAATACAGATATTTTAACACTGTAGATATTCATCTTATGTTAATCATCTGTAAAATTTGAAAATTTTTAGAGGTTTTTTAGTTTTTTATCTAATTATGTGATTTAAAATATAAATATTTTCTGTGCAAGCAATCTTTATATCAACATCAAAAATACACTACTTGCAATGCAATTAGTGTATTTTTGGGATATATATATTTTGTTGAAATTCTATCTATTATTTATACAAGCTATTTTACTAACTGTATCTTCAAATTCCTTCATAAGAGCAAATCCATTTTCTCTCAAAAACTTTTCCGCAATAAGCATAATTTTTAAATCCTTCTCTGTAAGTTGTTCTTCGAACTCTTTATCTATTTTATTAGTTCTTATCCCCATCTATTCTCACCTCTATTTTTAATTATATCAGAACATTAGTTCTTTAAACATATAAATTTTCATTATATTTTTTTCTATTCATCACCATAATAAAAATATACAAATCAGGACCACCCGTAAAACGGGTGGTTTGCATGAGCCCTATAAGGGCATGTTGCTTACCGTGTCTCAAGACACTTTGAAAAGTATGCCAACCGCGCTTTTTCCCAGGCTACCCCTAAAAGGGGTTTATTTTTTGCCCTTGTTTACTGGCTCACCCGTAAACGGGTCTATATATTCTTTCAGACTTATTTGTTCTTGTACTATATCTTCTTGTATTT
>NZ_BDQY01000048.1 GCF_002724055.1 Tepidibacter mesophilus
ACAAAAATAAAATAGCAACAGGTACAAAAAATAGAGAAAAAACATTACAAATGGTTAAAGATTTCAACTCAGGAAAGAAATCATCTATACCAAAGCAAGCGCCAGTAAAAAAAACAATTAAAAAACCTAAACCTAAACCTAAACCTAAACCTAAACCTAATAATAGTACAAAAACTAATAGAAAAAATCAACCAAAAGTAAATACTATAAATAAAGTTACTAAAGAAGTTGTAAATAACAAAACTAATAATAATTCAAATTGGAGTTGTGGCTTAAATGTAAATGAAGGTAATAAAGAACCAACTAAGAACAGGTATGTATTTGATTTAGAAGCAACAAATAAGTATTCTAGGTACGTACAAGCCAATTACAATAATCCAGATAGGATGACATTTGAAGAATTTTTAGAAGCTAACCCACAACTAGTTAGGACAAAATCTGAGTATATTGAAACACAAATAGATAGAGCAGTTAATACAACGGCTTTATATATGTCTGGATATGAATTAGTTAAATTAGGAGAAAACGCTTATAATTATAACAATTTGAATAAAGGGAAGGCTAAACTTGATCAACCTGTAGCAGGAGATAATATAGGGGGTAATCTTATAGCTAAGGGGGTTACACAAGCTGAAACGACAAGAGTAGGAAGATGGATGTCACAGGCTGAATATGACAAAATGTTAGAAACCAGTAGAGTGCAAATGTCGCTAAATGGAAACAAAACCTATGTTGCTAACCCAGCTGATATTAGTGCATTTCCATCAGCACCAAAAGGCTCTATTTATGTAGAGTTTGATGTTGATGTCAATTCTGTTCTTCAAGCAGGTAAAGAAGGTTGGTCACAAATCCCAGGTCCGGGTTCTTTAACTGACAGATTAAATCAGAAAAAAGGATTGCCTCCAATTACAGAAATGCCTAAAGTAAAAAATATAAAAATACTAGGAGGAAATTAGCATGAATAATAATGATATCTTGTTTAATAAAATAAGGACAGAAATAATTAAGTGGATAGAGGATAATAAAAGCAGATTTGCAGAAGAAAGAATTAATGTAGAGGTAGTAAATAATAGTGATAGTTACTCTGCTGTATTTGATTTTAATAATTGCATGGCGGAAATAGATATTAATCAACCTGACTTTGCACCATATAGATATGTATCACTTGAGGTAGTTGCTATTGTGGATAACACATCAAAGTTAATTTATTCATGGTATGATGATGATAGTACAAATATTGAGGAAATATTATTTGAGTTAAATAAAGGTATTAAATATGCGTCTAACTATTAAATTATATAATCAAGTTCAAGAGAAGAGTCATATTAATGAATTATTTAGTATGTTGAAGAAAAAATACAAAATTAATAAATAACATTGTGTAACTTGATTCAAAAATATTATTATATTAACTGCAAAAAACTATAATTATATATAGTAATAGTAAAACTATGGAAAGTTATAAGTGAAAATACTGCATAATCTAAATAATGTAGTGAAAAGATGAAATGAACTAGCTGAAATTGAGTAGGCTAGTTTATTATTTTTTAGTGGATAACATATGCTATAAATACATCATTTAAAAGAACTATATTAAAAATCAACGTTAACACATCAGAAAGCAGAGTTTTAAAAGACTGTGAACAAGAAGGTTCTGGTGCAAAAAGTAGAATAGTGATATAATGATTTCAAAAAACATGAATTGGAGAAAAAATTATGTCACAAAATCTATTTAAATGGAAGCACTATGAATCAGAAATTATTCTTTTATGTGTGAGATGGGTGCATGAATATTCTCCAATTATTGATGAGAAAATAAGAAACCATTTAAAAGAAACAAATGATTCATGGAGAGTAGATGAAACATATATTAAAGTTAAGAGAAAATAGAAATATTTATATAGAGTAGTCGATTCAAAAGGAAATACAATTGATTTTTATCTTAGTGAAAAAAGAAATAAAAAAGCTGTAAAGAAATTTTTCAAGAAAGCTTTAGAATCTAGTCATAATCAACAACCAAGGGTGATAACGGTAGATAAAAATCAAACATATCAGGTAGGTATACCAGAACTTATGTATAAAGGAGATATAGATTGTAGAACAAGTATAAGGCAAGTTAAGTATTTAAATAATATTATAGAACAAGACCATAGGTTTATAAAGCAGAAGATAAATAATATCTTAGGATTCCATAGTTTTGAAACAGCAGAAAAAACTATTTGTGGAATCGAAGCAATGAACATGATTAGGAAAGGGCAGGTTGAAGAAATTCAATGTGTCCTTTCTGAAATTGAATTCATAAATAAAATTATGAGAGTTAAGGCATAAGGAAATATTAAATTCGATAGGCATTTTTTACAAATTATAATTTTGCACCAGAACCCAAGAATAAGGCAAGTTAAGTATTTAAATAATATTATAGAACAAGACAATAGATTTATAAAACGGAAGATAAATTTGATGGGTATTTTGTATAATTTATAGTTTTACACCACAACCTATGATGAGGTTTTAGTTAGTTGGGATGTAGATAAATTAACTGAACTTAAGAAGATTGATGAAATCAAGATAGAATACATCAAAAAGATAAAACAAATTAATATTAACTATAAAGAATCTATAGAAAAAACAAATAATTTGTCTAAAGGATATAATTAAAAGTCATATTATAAGAAGGGGTGTTTTAATGAATAAAATTATATATCTTGCAATCACATTATTTGGAATATTAATGGTTGTAATAAGTATTTTTTTTGATAAAAAAGGATTTGAATATGGTGAGGTAAGAACACTTACAACTATAGTAGGAGTATCCATAATAACAGTAGTTTTATTAGTAGTATATATGGTTTAAAGTTCAAGAGAAAAAGTACTATAGCAATAATAGTACCCAAAATATTGATAAAGAAGATGAGTATAAAAACTCTAATGATATTGACTAAATTACTAAGAAATATCATGCTACTATTAAATATGCATCACAATAGTTTTAAAGTTAGACTAAGGGAAAAGAAAGCTAGGCAAATTTTAAGAAATCCAGTAAGTAGAGATATACTATTATAATCTAATACAGTATACTAGAAAACTTTAAGAGGAATATATACCTCTGAAGGTTTTTTTTATTTTAATAAAATTACCTGCCCCTCCACATAAAACAGACTATGTATATGACTCAGTAGACAATCTAACACAAATACATAAATATAGAGCAGTAGATATAAATGAAACAGTAATACAAAGTGTGTATGAAAAAGAAGAAACAGTAATTAGCTCTGTATATCAAGATGATTCAAAAACAGTATTTGATGCTGTATATGATAAATACGACGGTGTAGATTTTGAGCCAACTTTATTTACATACGATAAAAGAGGACTAGTTACAAATGTAAAGGATGCAGAAGGAAAAGTAGAAATATATGAATATGATGGAAATAGAAATCTAATATCAGTAACAGATAAAGATGGATATGAAACAGATTATGAATACGACCCAATGAATCTATTAAAGAAAATAGATTATGATAATAAAAAACAAGTTGAATTCAAATACAATTCTGTAGGACAGCTAGTAGAAATGAAGGATTGGAATGGAACAAATAAATTTGACCTAGATCCTTTAGGAAGAATACTAAAGGTTACAGACTTTGAAAATAGAGTAACTAAGTATTCATATTCACCTACAGGAGAAAAACAATCAATAATATATCCTGATTCAAGTGAAGTAAATTATGAATATGACAAGCTTGGAAGACTAAC
>NZ_BDQY01000049.1 GCF_002724055.1 Tepidibacter mesophilus
GATTTACAACAAAATAAAGATTATGTGGTTATTATAGCAAGGAGGATACACCTGTTCCCATTCCGAACACAGAAGTTAAGCTCCTTAGCGCCGATGGTACTTGGAGGGCAGCCTCCTGGGAGAGTAGGACGTAGCCACGTAATCTTTTTTTATTGTATACGAAACTATATGATTTTGAATCTATGGATAACATTTGTTGAAAAACTATACTTGCAACTATTTTTAAGCAACGGAGCCCGTTAGGGATCGTTGGCGACATGAGTCACCGCGTAGCGAGTAGACGAATTTTTTATTTTTTGTATAGTGGTTAATCGAAAAGATGGTTATTTAAATACCGTGAATGCATTAAATAGATTTATACAACTAAGTATTGTATTGAAATCTATTCAAAAGATTCACTAACATTTAAATAATCATCTTTTTTAGTATGTGTATATATAGATAAAGCTAGTGGTTAATAAAAAAAGATTACGTACTTATGATAAAAAAACAATATTAAAACTACTTCTAGAAATGTAAGTGATGAATATCTAAGGATTAAATGTAGAAATTCAAATTAATAAAAATATAATTTACAGAATATTCGATAAATAAAATTGACTTACAAAAGGTAGATATGGTAGAATTATTTCAAAAATATAGGAATAAACTATATTAATAATTATTCGGGGAGGGGAGATTTTTTTGAAGGTTAAAAAACAAATTATATCAGTTATATTGGCTACTTCAATTGCAACTTTTCCGTTATTATCTTTTGCAGATCAAGTAAACTATACGAACAGAAGTGATATTCCAAAGGAATATACTTGGTCAACAGAAGATATTTATTTAACGGATAATGCTTGGGAAGAGGACTTTAAAAAGCTAGAAGAAAGTATATCAAGGACAGAAAGCTACAAAGGTAAATTAAAACAAGAAAAATATATACTAGAGGTATTAAACTTAAAAGAAGAAATGTTTAGACTTGAACAAAAGTTATATGTTTATGCTAGTCTAAAAAGAGATGAGGATAATTCAAATGAAAAATACTCAGCTATGGCAGATCGTGCAGAGGGTATTAATACAAAAGTGACAGAAGCTTTCTCTTTTGTAGAGCCTGAAATATTATCTTTATCAGAAAAAAAACTAAAGAGTTTTACAGAAAAAGAAGAATTCAAAGACTATGATGTTTATTTAAATAAACTTTTAAGAACAAAACAGCATTCTTTGTCACAAGAAGGAGAAAGAATATTAGCTTTAGCATCAGATATAGGAGCTATGCCTGAAACTATTTATTCAAAATATGATGATTTAGACAGAAAAGCAGACGATATTACTCTAGATGATGATAAGACAATAAAGGTAACTTATGCTACATATTCAAAATTATTAGATAATCCCAATAGGGATGTAAGAAAAAAAGCTTTTGAATCTATGTTTAAAAGCTATGAAAAAAATATAAATACTATAGCAGCTACTCTATCAGCAGAAGTTAAAACTAATATTTTCTTTGCTAAATCAAGAAATTATAATTCTGCACTTGAAGGATCACTAGATTCGGATAATATAAAGCCTGAAGTGTATAATAATATAGTTGAGGCAGTTAATGATAACTTAGAGCCTCTTCACAGATATGTATCTCTTAGAAAGAAGATTTTAGGGATAGAAGATAAGGTTAGATATTATGATATGTATGTTCCTATGGTTAAACAAGCAGGAAATGAATATATAGATTATGAAAAGGCTAAGAATATGGTAAAAGAAGCACTTTATCCATTGGGAGATAATTATATAAAAGATTTAGATAAAGCTTTTCAAGAAAGATGGGTAGATGTATATGAAAACGAGAATAAAAGTTCAGGAGCTTATTCTTGGGGGACTTATGATACACATCCATATGTTCTATTAAATTACAATGGAACTCTTGATTCTGTATCAACTTTAGCTCATGAATTAGGGCATGCAATGAATTCATACTATTCAAATAAAACTCAACCTTACTCAAAATCAGAGTACCCTATATTTACAGCAGAAGTTGCTTCTACTACTAATGAAGCATTAATGCTTGACTATTTAATTAAAAATGCTAAAACTAAAGAAGAAAAAATGTATTTAATAAATTCATATTTAGAGCAGATAAGGGGATCAATATATACTCAGATTATGTATGCTGAATTTGAAAAAATAATTCACGAAGCTTCAGAAAATGGAGAAGCTTTAACTAGTGAATTTTTTAATAAAACTTGGGGCAATTTAATGACTAAATATTATGGAGAAGATTTTCAGGTAGATGATTTATCTAAAGTATGGTGGGCGAGAATTCCTCATTTTTATTATAATTTCTATGTATATAAATATGGTACAGGACTTTCTTCAGGTATAATATTATCAGAAAATATGATAAATAATGAAGAGGGTGCAAGGGATGCTTACTTAGAGTTTTTGGCATCTGGAGGGAATGATTATCCAGTTGAAATGCTTAAAAAAGCAGGTGTAGATATGACTACGACTGAGCCTGTTGAAAAAGCTCTTCAAAAATTTGATGAATTACTAACTGAGCTTGAAAATCTTATGAATGAATAATTTACGATAAAAAATTCGCTTCATTCTAACGCATGATTCATGTCGGCAACGAGCCCTAACGGGCTCCGTTGCTCAAAATAGTTGCAAGTGTAGTTCTTCCATCAATATTATCTACAGAACGAAAATTTTATAATCACTTAGTATATAAAAAATCCTAGGATGACCTAGGATTTTTTATCGGGTAAAAACGTGTGAATTTTTAGTATTGATGCTGGGTGTATAATATCATAAATATAGTTTTTACAACATGATATTTATAGTTTTACCAAAAGATTGTGTATTTGTAATAGGATATAATAGACTTCTAGGAAAAGCCTTATTAAAATAAAAAAGATGTAATATTAATTATAAAATAAAAAGAGAAAAAATTTTATATATGAATATAGATATGAAAGAGCTAAAGCATATGATATAAATTTTTAAAGAAAAATAAAAGATTAATTTAAAATAAAATATTAAAAAACTTTTAAAAAAGTGTTGACGGATTGATTAGAAAGTGATATATTATTACTTGTCCTCAACAACGAGGCAAACACGAAACACACGAAGGAAATAAATGAACTTTGAAAATTAAACAGTAGGTTATAAATAAATCACAACAGTGATTTTCGGAATAAACAAACAAAAAGTCAGTTTACTGAGTACTGACAAACTTTTATTTAAGAGTTTGATCCTGGCTCAGGATGAACGCTGGCGGCGTGCCTAACACATGCAAGTCGAGCGGAGATTAAAAAGCTTGCTTTTTAATCTTAGCGGCGGACGGGTGAGTAACGCGTGGGTAACCTGCCCTATACACACGGATAACATATCGAAAGATATGCTAATACGAGATAATACATTTTTAAGGCATCTTAAAAATGTCAAAGATTT
>NZ_BDQY01000050.1 GCF_002724055.1 Tepidibacter mesophilus
AATAATCATAATATAACTGAGCTCCTTATTTGTTATTTTTGGTTTTGTCACTAAAGATTATTAACAATTTAAGGCTCAGTTATGTTATTTTTTGAATTGAATTTATTCAATTACTTGTAAAGTGGTGGATTTCAATATAGTAGTATATAAATTTATAATCAATAATGTAAAAGATACAGCACTTGATAATGATGTATACGAAGTTACAGAATGTATACTATATCTTTTTAATAATGATGAACTGCCTGTAATACAAAGAAGATATTGCATAGAGTATATAAAAGATATTAGAAGCTACATTTAAGCTTTAAAGTGGAAACAAACACATTTTGAGAATAGAAAATATAAAGCAAGATGATAGACGAGGAACTGTGCCATGACTTTTATATTACGATGAAATATGTAAAAAAGTAAGTATATATAATTTTTGAAAGTGTAAATTTATGCTAAAATCAAGATACATTAATTTCCTATAAAAAGATAAAAAATTATAAGGAGTGGAAGTTTTGGGAGATATAAAATTATTCAAAATAATAGATGGCGTAGAAGAAATTGAAGGTAGTTCTATGCAGTTAGAAAAATCATTACAAAATATAATTGAAAAGAATATGGAAATATTTTTAGGAGTAAAATTTTTATCTTCAGAGTATTCAACTGGAAAAGTCCATGGGGGAAGAATAGATTCTTTAGGAATAGATGAAAATAACTGTCCTGTAATTATTGAATATAAAAGAGCATTAAATGAAAATGTAATAAATCAAGGTCTTTATTATTTAGATTGGCTTCTTGATCATAAAGCTGAATTCAAACTACTTGTCATGGATAAGTTAGGAAAAGAAACAGCAGATGAAATAGAATGGAGCAGCCCAAGACTGATTTGCATTGCAAATGATTTTACTAAATTTGATATTCATGCAGTAAAGCAGATAAATAGAAATATAGATTTAATAAAATACAAAAATTATAAAGATGAATTATTATTATTTGAAATGGTTCATACCAACGCAGAAAATAGGATAACAGAAAGTGCTAATAATATCTTAAATAATTATAATAAAACAAAAACGGTAAATGAGTATTTAAAGGAAGCTCCTTCTAAATTGAAAGATAGATACTATGCACTTAGAGATTTTATAATCAATTTAGCAGATGATGTTCAAGAAAAAACATTAAAACACTATATTGCCTTTAAAAGAATAAGAAATTTCGCATGTATTGAGATACATTCTAAAACAGATACAATACTCATATATGTAAAATCTAATTTAGATGAATGTAATCTAAAGGACTCATTTACAAGAGATGTAACAAATATAGGACACTATGGAACTGGAAACTTAGAAATAAGATTTACAGATATACAGCAGTTAGAAGAAATACAAAAATATATTACAAAGTCTTATGAAATGAATTAATAATTAGACTAAATAACTTCTTCATAAAAAGAATTGAAAAATTGTATAGTGGTTAAGCCAAAATGACTCTTATTAAAATACTGCTACTGTAATAATATTTTTATAAAACTAAAGACTGCGACGTCCCAATCTAAGCTTTATGGGAAAATATTAAAAATCAGTAGCTAACATTATTAATAAGCTTCATATTTAAGTTTAGATTTTGAATTTTAAAATAGTAATTTAAAGGTATATAGGGGTTATATTTTTCTATAAAAAACTAGCCCTTTTTAATATTATTTCCATTTCAAGAAAAAAACCAGTATATTCTTTAAGATTAATTATTGAATCTATGTCAATATTTTAGACACAAAAAGTTAACTTTTTAAGATGCTAAACTAGCTTCATTTTCTACTTCTTGAGGTGTTTTGTAACCTGATGCTCCATGAATACGCTTTCGATTATACCAACTCTATATGTATTCAAATAAAGCTAGTTTAGAAGTTTTAAAATCTAGATATTTCATATTATGGACTTCTTATTTTTTAATATAGTTTTTAATATAGAATGAAAGGATTTTATAACAGCATTATTATAAGGGCAGCCTTTTTTATATTTTATTTTCCTTCTGAAGACGTGCTATTTGCTTTTTTAGTTTTTATAAGTCATCTAATGAGGTGATTTCATCATTAGAACTATCCATAGGAGAAAAATTTTTAATCCATTTATAAGTAGCAACATCTGAAATACCATATTCACTATTTATTTCTTTTACAGAATGACCAGCATTATATAAATCTACTATAGTTTTTTTAAAATCTTCAGAGTATCTTTTGTTAGTGCTCATTTAGGACACATCCTTTCAATTATTATTTTATCTATTTAACAAAGTTGTGCCCATAAAACTATACTAACATCAAAAAATATAAGTACAATTATGTTAGGAGTGTAAAAATAATGACGATCAAATCAAGGAAATTACAACTTGCAAAACATGAACTGGATTTAAATAAATTTATGGATAGATTAAAAGAAAAACCATATATAATGTATCCGAAAGAATATAGCGAATATGTAAGAACAGGTATAACGATAATTCTTATATCTTCGATAACATTAGTTATATTTTTATTTTATTTAAAAGAATTTTACATTGAGGATCGCATGAAAGATAGTTTGCATTTTGAAATATTCTTTATAATAATGACGTGTAGTATCTGTTTAATTTATATTATTAATATAATTGGTCTTATTACAAGAAAAATAAAGATAGAACTTGGAGAAAATTATGTGAAATTTACAGGTATTTTAAGAACAAGAATTATTTATACTGATGATATTAAATCAATTACTGAAAAAAGTGTGTATAGGCAACCACAAATGAAAAATGTGCATATAAAAAGAAAGAAAAATTATTCAAATAAAAGTAATAGAATCATTCGTTTTCAAGATTGGTGGTTTGATGAAAAGGATATGAGAAAATTATTTTATTATATAAATACATACAGTAGAAGAACAAAAGCTAAAAAGCTAATAGATGATCAAGGTATTAATATTAGAGATTTTAATGGGAAATTTTTTCAAAACAATATGTTTATATATGATGAAATGCATAATACATACATATGTCCAAATAAAAAGAAATTAATATCTACCTCTCACAAAACTACAACGGGAAAACAAATATATTCTTCTATCGATTATATTTGTGCAGGTTGTCAACTTAAAGAAAAATGTTTAAAGCCTAATAAAAAAGTAAGGATTATAACTAAAAAAAATTAACAGTATCTACAGAAGATACTGTTTTTTTTGTATAAGGAATACCACGGGTTATACCCGTGGTTCAAAAAAGCTTATAGCTATGAGTAGAAAAAAATAGAACCTCCAATGTAAAATGGAATTAGGTTTGCCGACCAAAACCATTACAAAGGAGGTT
>NZ_BDQY01000051.1 GCF_002724055.1 Tepidibacter mesophilus
TTAATACTCTCAAAATTGATCAGATTTAAATTAGGTTAAGTCCTCGATCTATTAGTATCCATCAGCTGAACTCATTACTGAGCTTACACCTTGAACCTATCAACCAGGTAGTCTTCCTGGGATCTTACTCATAAAGATGGGAAATCTTATCTTGAGGTTGGCTTCGCGCTTAGATGCTTTCAGCGCTTATCCATTCCATACATAGCTACCCAGCTATGCCACTGGCGTGACAACTGGTGCACCAGAGGTATGTCCATCCCGGTCCTCTCGTACTAAGGACAGCTCCTCTCAAATTTCCTACGCCTGCGACGGATAGGGACCGAACTGTCTCACGACGTTCTGAACCCAGCTCGCGTACCACTTTAATGGGCGAACAGCCCAACCCTTGGGACCTACTACAGCCCCAGGATGTGATGAGCCGACATCGAGGTGCCAAACCTCCCCGTCGATGTGGACTCTTGGGGGAGATAAGCCTGTTATCCCCAGGGTAGCTTTTATCCGTTGAGCGATGGCCCTTCCACGCGGAACCACCGGATCACTAAGCCCGACTTTCGTCCTTGCTCGACCTGTATGTCTTGCAATCAAGCTCCCTTTTGCCTTTGCACTCTACGCACGATTTCCGACCGTGCTGAGGGAACCTTTGGGCGCCTCCGTTACATTTTGGGAGGCGACCGCCCCAGTCAAACTGTCCACCTGACAGTGTCCCAAGACCAGATTCATGGTCTATGGTTAGAATCTCAATATTACAAGGGTGGTATCCCAAGGGTGACTCCACGAAAACTGGCGTTCTCGTATCTCAGTCTCCCACCTATCCTGTACATGTAATATCGAAATCCAATGCCAGGCTACAGTAAAGCTCCATGGGGTCTTTCCGTCCTGTCGCAGGTATCCGGCATCTTCACCGGAATTACAATTTCACCGAGTCTTTTGTTGAGACAGTGCCCAAATCGTTACGCCTTTCGTGCGGGTCGGAACTTACCCGACAAGGAATTTCGCTACCTTAGGACCGTTATAGTTACGGCCGCCGTTTACTGGGGCTTAAGTTCAATGCTTCGACTTTAAGTCTAACACATCCCCTTAACCTTCCAGCACCGGGCAGGCGTCAGCTCCTATACATCGTCTTTCGACTTAGCAGAAACCTATGTTTTTGGTAAACAGTCGCTTGGGCCTATTCTCTGCGGCCTCTTCGGGCATACACCCTAATGAGGCACCCCTTATCCCTAAGTTACGGGGTCATTTTGCCGAGTTCCTTAACAAAAGTTCTCTCGCTAGCCTTAGAATTCTCTTCTCACCCACCTGTGTCGGTTTGCGGTACGGGTACCTTTAATCTCAGTAGAGGCTTTTCTTGACAGCATGAAATCGACTACTTCGCTACTTAATTTCGCTCCCCATCACACCTCAGAATTGCACCGACGGATTTGCCTATCAGTGCTCCCTTAATGCTTGGACCTACATTTCCAATAGTAGGATAGCCTATCCTTCTGTGTCACCCCATTCTTCAAACGATTATCGGTAGTACAGGAATCTCAACCTGTTGTCCATCACCTACGCCTTTCGGCCTCGGCTTAGGTCCCGACTAACCCTGAGCGGACGAACCTTCCTCAGGAAACCTTGGGTTTTCGGCCCGTAGGATTCTCACCTACGTCTCGCTACTCATGCCAACATTCTCTCTTCACTGCAGTCCACTAGTCCTTCCGGTCTAGCTTCAGCCCGCAGTGAATGCTCCCCTACCCATTGACTTGCGTCAATGCCGTAGCTTCGGTAGTAAGTTTTAGCCCCGATAATTTTCGGCGCAGGATCACTCGACCAGTGAGCTATTACGCACTCTTTGAATGAATGGCTGCTTCTAAGCCAACATCCTGGTTGTCTGTGCAATCCCACATCCTTTACCACTTAACTTACATTTAGGGACCTTAGCTGACGGTCTGGGCTGTTTCCCTCTCGACTATGAATCTTATCACCCACAGTCTGACTCCCAAGCAAAAGATAAAGGCATTCGGAGTTTGATAGTCTTCGGTAACCCATAGGGCCCCTAGGACATTCAGTGCTCTACCTCCTCATCTCTAAGCTTGAGGCTAGCCCTAAAGCTATTTCGGGGAGAACCAGCTATCTCCGAGCTCGATTGGAATTTCACCTCTACCCACAGCTCATCCCCGCACTTTTCAACGTGCGTGGGTTCGGACCTCCACGAAATTTTACTTTCGCTTCATCCTGGCCATGGGTAGGTCGCTCGGTTTCGGGTCTACGACAAGTAACTGAATCGCCCAGTTAAGACTCGCTTTCGCTACGGCTCCAGACCCTAAGTCCTTAACCTTGCTACTTATCGTAACTCGTTGGCCCGTTCTACAAAAAGTACGTGGTCACACTAAAAATGTGCTCCCACAGCTTGTAGGCATAGGGTTTCAGGTTCTATTTCACTCCCCTTCCGGGGTTCTTTTCACCTTTCCCTCACGGTACTATACGCTATCGGTCACCAAGGAGTATTTAGCCTTGGGGGGTGGTCCCCCCAGCTTCCCACAGGGTTTCACGTGTCCCGTGGTACTCTGGAGTATGCTCGAAAGTCTTCTTGTTTAATCTACAGGACTGTTACCTTCTACGGTGGGTCTTTCCAAACCTCTTCGACTACAATACCTCTTTCTTAATGAGCATATCCGCAACCCCTATGAAGAAAACTTCATAGGTTTGGGCTAATCCCCTTTCGCTCGCCGCTACTCAGGGAATCGATTTTTCTTTCTCCTCCTCGGGGTACTTAGATGTTTCAGTTCCCCCGGTTCCCCTCCTTAGACTATGAATTCATCTAAGGATACCTAGACATTACTCTAGGTGGGTTTCCCCATTCGGAAATCTCCGGATCAAAGATTGCTTGCATCTCCCCGAAGCTTATCGCAGCTTACCACGTCCTTCATCGGCTCTTGGTGCCAAGGCATCCGCCCTACGCCCTTAATAACTTAACCTTAATTTATTTAAATCTGTTCAATTTTCAA
>NZ_BDQY01000052.1 GCF_002724055.1 Tepidibacter mesophilus
TGGATGCTTGAAGATCACGATAATGGATGGATACCAGATGAAAGAGAAACAAATTTATCAGATGATCCAGAAAGATTGTACTACCTACAAGATGAATTAGGAAGTACAATAAGAGTAATAGGAGAAGATGGAAAAACATCAGCACACTATAACTATGATGAATTTGGAAGACCACTATCATTTAAAAAGTTTGACCAAAACTGGCCAGGACCAGATAATACATTTGGATACACAGGATATCAATACGATGTATCATCAGAACTATACTATGCACAAGCAAGATACTATATGCCAGAGATAGGAAGATTTATATCAGAAGATCCATGGAATGGAGACTTATATCAACCGAATACATTAAATCCATATCCTTATGTGCTTAATAACCCATTAAAGTATGTTGACCCATTGGGATTAAAGCAAGAGAATAATTGGACTGGATGCTATGTGGGTACAAAAAACTGGAGAAAATGGAAAGACGAATTATATTATAGAATAAATAATAGAGTTAGTGAACTTAAAAATCCAACAGAAGATTTAGTAAATAAAATTGCAAAAGAGGAAGCAAAGAAATTACAAGATAAATATTTTCCTCTTTACAATTCTATTTCTTTTCCATGGAATAAGGAAAAGAAGAAAACATTAAAACCCTTATATGATATAAAAACTGATGAAAAAAGTGGAATTACAAAAGCTTTTCTACAAGGTTTTTTTGATGGATTTAATACAGGAATATGGTATGCAGCATCTACTGAACCTATTAATTCTAAAATTAAGAAGACGAGTGATGTTTGGAAAAATGCTGATTTACTTGATGAGCTTGCAAGTAGTGGGGCTAAATATAGTCCTGATGATGTTTTAGCAGTAACTAAAACAGTAGATGGTAAATTAGCATGGCTTGAAACAGGTAATTCAAAAGCTGGTATGAAGCATATTCTTGACCATGCAGATGATTTTGCAAACAAAGGTATACAACAAAGCCAAATTAAGGATTTAGTAATGGAATCACTAACTAATGGAAAAATTGTAGGCTATCAAGGTAAAGGAACAGGTAGACCAATTTATGAAGTAATGTTTAACGGAAAGAAATATCATACAGCGATAACGGTAGGTAGCAATGGATTCATTGTTGGCGCAAATCCTACAACGTTGCCATAGGAGGATGATTATGAAAAAAATAAAGATATATTTAGATTATCATTGTTTTCCTGTTTGGGTATATAATGATAATGGAGAATTAATAAGAAATGATTTACCAAAGGAATTATCAGAAGATAAGGAAGTAGATGATGCCTTTGTAGAAATACAAAATATGTATGATGACCTTTTCCTTGATAATTCAATCGAATTTAAGTATATTGGATTCAGTAGTGAATTGGATAAACAAAAGTATCTCAAAATGATAGATAATGCTGTAAATCTTATTAAATCAAAACTAGGCAATTCATATAATATAGAAAAGAAAGTTGATGTTTAAATTCTGTAAGCAATTTACAAAGTAATTAATAATTAAGTAATATGTAGGAACTGAAAACATAGATAGAGTGGTGGATTTTACAATTCTTGTAATACCATCACTCTTTCTTTTGGGAGGGTTACTCAGCGACGAATGATTCCAATATTAATAAGAAGAGATAACATATAAGCACTGTACAATAAATATCTAAAATTAAGTATACGCACATATTGAATAGTATTTATATAAATTACTGTAGTCCATAACAAAATCTATTCAACTATCATCAGTTACCTTCATATTTTATAGATTTCCCCTTGTAAACAGATTAATAAGAACTAACGATAAAGATGATGAAGACGAAGGAAAAGAATTCATATATGACAACAGAGGAAATCTTATTCAAAAAAGAACAGAAGGTAGAATATTTAATGAATATGAATTTGATGAAACAAACAGTTTAGTAAAAGTTACAAATAAGCATGATGATGAAACAAGATATTTCTACGATGGATTTGGCAACAGAATAAAAACAATAGTAGGCTTAGACCATCCAGGTGGAGGAAATAGACCAGATAAACCAGG
>NZ_BDQY01000053.1 GCF_002724055.1 Tepidibacter mesophilus
AGACCAGCTAGTTATAGTCAATAGTTTTTACAATTATTTTTAAGTTATGTTTTTAGGCACAAGAAATAGACTATCTAGTCTACACGAATAATTGATAGTTTGATTTTAATATAGTTCATAATTAGCCGTTAGGCTACATTTACTAAAGTTGTGTTTTCAACGTACATCTTGCAGTGTAATTTAGGGTTACGAATTTCATATAGCTTTTGACTGCGTAGCACTGAAAATATATACTTCATTAGCTTATGCATAATGGCAACTAAACCTACTTTTTTGCTCTTTCCATTCATATTGTTTTTATAATAATCGAGTAAAACAGAATTTGTTGCATTACCATTACGCTTACATCTAATAGAAGCGAGAGCTACTGCATATAAAGCTCTACGGCCAATACGTGTACCACGTTTAGATATATGATTATTGTTTCCCTTAAATTTGCCTGATTCATTTACAGAAGGATCAAGCCCAAAGAAAGCAACAAGATGTTTTGGTTTAGTGAAATTTCTAATATCACCAATTTCACTTATTATAGTGATTGCAGTCAGTTCTCCAATACCTGGGATAGATTGAAGTAGTTCAATATTTACAACAATATTTTCAGGTATTTTACCGCTAGAAAGTAAATTTTGAATTTCAGATAGTATTAGTTTTATTTGAGTTTCAAAACTTTCAATAATATTTATATCAGATATTAACTTTATAAAAAGGTTAGATGAAGGTATACCAATGATTTGAGCACTTTTAGATGTACTAATTAGTTTAGAATATTTATCTTCAGCATACATAATACCTTTTTTAGAGTTTAATAGTATATTAATTAAATCATCTTTATTTGCAGATAAAATATCCTTTGGCATAGGATATGTCTTTAATATCTGAATTGATGTTTTTGAGGTAATATTTGAAAAAATATCAGTATATCCAGGAAATATTAGTCGTAAATCATTAGATAATTTTTTCTTGTAAGTTGATTTTGTATCTGTAAGTTTGTAATACTCTCTACAAAGTGATTTCAATGCGTACAGATCAGTATCAAATCTACTAGATAATTTAATATCTTGGAACTTGCATATTTTAGCAATAGTTAAGGCGTCTTTTTTATCATTTTTTACTTTTCTTATATCAAAATTCTTGTTAGAATTAGTGATAAGTGGATTGATAGTGAACACATCAAACTTATTATCACTTAGAAAGTGGAAAAGAGATAAATGGTACACGCCAGTGGACTCCATGAAAGTTACAGCTTTCATGTTAAATTTCTTTTCCACTTTTTCTATTTCTGAAGCCAAATGCTTAAAACCTTCCAAAGTATGATTTATTCTAAATGATTTCCTGTAAATTTCACCGTTAGGTGCAAGTATAGCAACTATAGAAAACTCAGATGCTACATCTATTCCGAAAACTGGATTATTAATATATTTTGACATTTGTAAGTATCTCCTTATTTTTAATATAGTGAGATAGAATAGAGATTCCATTTCTATCAGTAATTCTACAACCTTGTTTGTGACACGGATAATTCCCTTCGGGGAAATCCAACCAGCTAAACATAGAACTTTTACCGATGGAATGATACGCTATTTTGCGGGTATAAGATCTCTAAGATCCTCCCAGGAGGGATACATCTATCCTCTATCTAGTAAAGAGTATACTATATTTGTCGAAGCTTAATTTCCGTTGGGAATAAATTTAATAGAAAACGATAGTATGAAATGTTTTGAAATCTGATAGGATTTTATGCATTATTGAAATTTTAGAAAAGTTATTAATGTTCGTTAGATAATTAGAAAGTTTTCTATCAAATGTTATAACTACATTATACAAGG
>NZ_BDQY01000054.1 GCF_002724055.1 Tepidibacter mesophilus
ATACTCAAAAACAGCCTTTCAGGAGACTTATTCCATATCCAAAGGGCTAACTTTTTTAAATTGAGACATGTGAAAACAAGCAAAGCTTGCATTTTATTTTTTTTAAGACCTTTAAGTCTCGTATAACGCATACCATGCTTTTCTTTAATATCAGCAAAAACTCTTTCTATCGTTTGAGATCTAAGTGGATAAACTTCTTTGTTGTAGGAAGTATGTCTTAAGTGTTCAGCTTCTTCCATATATTCTTCCCAAACATGTCTAGCTATAACTTTAGTAGTATTCTTGCTTTGGGTACATTTATTTATATTAGGACAATTTTTACATATATTTTTATTAGATTTATATTCTTTATATCCATCTCTATTAGTTGTTGTATATTTTAGTACCTCACCTTCAGGACAAAGATAGCAATCATAATATTCATCATAAACAAACTCGTATTTTTTAAAGAATCCTTTTTTAGTCATAGGTCTTTTGTACGGAGTAACAGGTATAACATTATCATCTAATAAAGTTTTACATATATAGGGTGTTTTATATCCAGCATCAATAGCGATAGCTTTTGGGTTGAAATTTTCTTTCAATGATTTATACAGAGGGTCAAACATAACACTATCGTGTATATTAGAAGGAGCTATTTTGAAATCCAGTACAAATCCATTTTTATCACATGCTGTATGCAAAGAATATGCAAACATCTTTTCTTTTTCCCCTTTATGAAATAAACCACATTCTTCATCTGTAGTACTTACCTTTATAGATTTATACTTAACTTGGCTTTTTTTTTAGAAAAATCCTTTTGATTATGTAGTTTTCTCGATAAATTTATTTCTTTTTCTAGATGATTTTGATAGTGTTTAGCTTGAATTTGAACAGTTTCATTTTTTGATTTTTTCTTATTTGCATTTGCTTTTACATGAGTAGAATCTATAAATATCTCTTGTTCTTTCAAAAACTTATTTTTTTGAATTTCGCTAAGTATGTGTTCAAATATTTTTTCAAATACATCAGTATCTTTAAATCTTCTTATATAGTTTTTGCTAAACGTAGTGTGGTGAGGAATTTTACTTGTTATTCCAAATCCCAAAAACCATCTATACGCTAGGTTAGTTTCTATCTCTTTTATTGTTCTTCTCATAGAAGAAATACCAAACATGTATTGTATTAATGCTATTTTTATTAATATAACTGGGTCTAAACTAGGTCTGCCCCTATCGGGAGAATAGCAACTTTCAACTAAGTCATATATAAAATCAAAATTTATAGCTTTTTCGATCTTTCTAACTAAATGATCCTTCGGAACTAAATCATCAATGCAAAATGAGTTCATTTCTTTTCTATCATCTTCTAATCTTTTGTATAACATAAAATCAACCTCCCATATCATAAAATCTTTGTAATAACTAATTTAAAATGAGGATAATTTAAATGTTAGCTACTTTTGATTAATCTTTTACTATGAAACTTAGGTTGTATCGTTTAAATATCCGTTAAGAAACTTCGTTGTTTGACCGTAAGGGAGTTTAAGAAGTTTTAGGATATTTAATAAGATA
>NZ_BDQY01000055.1 GCF_002724055.1 Tepidibacter mesophilus
TGTTAGCTAAGTTTACTATTTGTTGCTTAAATTCATCTGTATATCTTTTATGTTTATTAGACATGATATCTCCTCCGATTTTATTTAATTAATATTATCATGTCCGAGTATTTATTGTCTAATTAAGCATAGCCTATCCAATACGATGCCTTAGGATTAAGAACAGAAATAGAAGAAAATGAAAAACTAACAAAATTCATTTTCCATAAACAAAATATCCTAGTAGAACTAGACGAACAAGATAATCAAATATCACGCTTTGCAAGAGGACATGAAATAATATCAAATGATATTAAAGATAACACTTACTATTACCAACAAGATGAACAAGGAAGTACACTGTATATAACAGATAACAATCAAAATGTACAAAATCATTACCACTACGATGCATTTGGAGTTATACTAGAAAGTGAAGAAAATATTTCAAATCGAATCACCTACACAGGACAGCAATATGATAGTATAACCCAACAATATTATCTAAGGGCAAGATACTACAATCCTATAATAGGAAGATTTACACAAGAAGATGTATATCGTGGAGATGGACTAAATTTATATGCATATTGTAGTAATAACCCTGTAGTTTATTATGATCCAAGTGGGTATAAATGCAGTATAAATAAAGAAAGAGATTTTGCAACTGAGGGGATTAATGAAACTACCCAGGACTATATAAGTCTTTATCATGGTACTAGCGTTGATTCGGCAAATTCAATTAGAGCAAATGGTGTAGATTTAAAACATGCTACAAGAGATATGGATTTTGGTAGAGGATTTTACACAACGACTGATTTAAAACAAGCAGAGAATTGGGTAGATCATAAATTTAAAGGAAATGGAGAAGTTATTCAGTTTGATATTCTTAAATCAGAATTTGATGATTTGAATAATAAAGTATTTACTTCTGCAGATGCTGAGTGGGAAAAGTTTGTAAGGAATAGCGGTAAAGGGATGACTAATAGTCATGATACAATATCTGGTCCTATGTTAAGGAATCCTATAAAGAAATTTTATGAAGGACGTGTACCTGCAAAGAGCAGTGGTCAACAAACAGCATTTAATACACAAAATGCTGTAGATTTACTAAACAAATATATGAAAGGAAAATAAATTTTATGAAATATACTATTAGACAACTTTTTGAAGTTATTGATGAAGTTAAAGATGAAAATGAGTTTTTTTATAAACTAGATGGAGGAGATGAAGATGTAGATGGTTTTATTGAATTAATAACAAATTTTTCGCCAAAAGAAAAAGAAATCATTAGATCAGATTGTCATGAACAGCATTTAAATGATTTAAGTTTAGGAGAACAAAGGGTAGTTGTAGATGGGCTTCTAATATTTGAGCGTATGGCACATGAAGAAGATTATAGAATTTTAAGAGTTAATACTATAGATGAGAGTATGTAATTAAATGTGTGTAAACTTCATATTTAAGTTTAGATTTTAAATTTTAAAATAGCGATTTAAAGGTATATAGGGGTTTTGTTTTTCTATGAAAAACTAGCCCTTTTCAATATCATTTCC
>NZ_BDQY01000056.1 GCF_002724055.1 Tepidibacter mesophilus
CTCAACTTTCGCACTTGTATTTTAAGGCGTTGGCCTGGATTTTCAGTGTTTCCATCATAAAAAATAGAAAAACATTCCTTCATTTGGTATAATTGAATCACGACAAACAACGACCAAGAAAGGAATGTTCTCCATGAATACAATTATACCAAATAATGATAGCGAAAAAAAGCTCAATTCCACTATAAATAGATTTTTTAAGAATTATAAGGTTAATTCTCTTTTAAGACAATCTAATTTCCGTAAAGAAAAAGGATTTTCATGTACTTTGATTTTCAAGTTCATTTTCATGTTGATATTCACAGGTAAGAATCTATTTAGAACACTTGATTCTAGCAATACAAATATAAATTTTAGTAAAGATACCGTTTACAGATTTTTAAAATCCACTCGCTATAACTGGAGAAAATTTTTGTTATTATTATCATCCTCAATAATAAAAAATGAAGTTATACCTTTGACATCAGAGGATAGAGTCAATGTACTTATCATTGATGATTCATTTTACAGTAGGGCAAGAAGCAAATCTGTTGAATTATTAGCAAACGTATTTGATCATGTTGATAGAAAATATAAAAAGGGATTTAGGATGCTTACTTTAGGCTGGTCTGATGGAAATACATTTTTACCATTGGCCTTTACTTTGCTTAGTTCAGAGAAAGAGAAAAATCGTATCTGTTCAATTAATGATTCAGTAGATAAAAGATCTAATGGATATAAAATCAGAGAAGAAGCCATAAAAAAATCACCTGATGCTATGATTGATCTATTAAAACAATCGGTAGCTTGCGGATTACCAGTAAGTTATGTTTTATTTGATAGCTGGTTTACTTACCCCAAAACATTAATCAAAATACTTAAACTAAACCTTCATACAATAGCTATGGTTAAAGCAATGCCGAAAGTTTTCTATACTTATGAAGGTAAAAAGTACAATCTAAAATCTTTATACTCTACCATAAAGAAAAAACGAGGCAAAGCTAAAATAAAAGCTTCTGTAATCGTACAGATTGGTGAAGACGAACAGGCTGCGCCTATAATGGCAAAAATAGTGTTTGTGAAAGATAGAAATAAATCGAGAAATTGGATAGCATTAATTTCTACAGATATAACATTAACAGATGAAGAAATAATAAGAATCTACGGTAAACGCTGGGATATCGAAGTTTTTTTCAAAATGAATAAATCTTTTTTAAAATTGGCAAAAGAATTTCAATGTCGCTCTTATGATGCGATGATAGCACATACAACCATTGTATTTACTAGATATATTATGCTAGCAATGGAAAGCAGAAACAATACAGATCTCCGAACAGTTGGTGGTCTATTTTATCATTGCTGTGATGAACTAGAAGATATTAAATTTCTTGAAGCAATTCAAGTTATTTTAGACTTGCTCAAATGTGCACTATCTGAAAAGCTAACGCTTACAAAAACTCAAATTAACGACTTTTTAGACTATTTTATATCTACACTACCTAGTTTTATCAAGGATAAACTAGCTTTTTTGTAGTGCGAAAGTTGAGT
>NZ_BDQY01000057.1 GCF_002724055.1 Tepidibacter mesophilus
GAGTATGTAATTAAATGTGTGTAAACTTCATATTTAAGTTTAGATTTTAAATTTTAAAATAGCGATTTAAAGGTATATAGGGGTTTTGTTTTTCTATGAAAAACTAGCCCTTTTCAATATCATTTCCATTTTAAGAAAAAATTAGTACTTCCTTAGAGATTAATCATCTTAATTTTTTAATTTAAATGAATTTGAAATTAAATAGCTGATGAAGTAAGTCTTTCTTCGAAATGTATAGTTAATTGGTCCAAAATTTGAGCCCAATTTCTAATTTTTTGAGTCCATTTTTCTGATATATCCATAGTTGCTAGATATAATGATTTATGAAGTGCATCATCTGTAGGAAACATACCTTTTGATTTTGTAACCTTTCTAAGTTGTCTATTATAACTTTCTATAGGATTTGTTGTATATATAAGCGTTCTTATTTCTGAAGGATACTTAAAGAATGTTGCTAATTCATCCCAATTATTTCTCCAACTCCTTAATGCTACCGCATAAGTTTTGCCCCATTTTTCTTCAACTAAATCTAATTGAGCAAGAGCAGCTTCTTCTGTTGGAGAAGTATATACTAACTTTAAGTCTTTAGAAAATTCTTTTCTATGTTTATATGATATATATTTAAAACAAGTTCTAATTTGATGTATTACACACTTTTGAATTTCTGTATTAGGAAATACTGCTTTAATAGCTTCGCTAAAGCCAGAAAGTCCATCTACCGATGCTATTAATATATCTTTAACCCCTCTATTTTTAATATCTGTAAGTACTTTTAACCAATACTTTGCACTTTCATTTTCTCCAATCCATATTCCTAATACTTCTTTAAATCCTTCTAAATTTATACCTATAACAGCGTAAGCTGCTCTATTAACTATTCTGCCTTCGGTTCTAACTTTATAGTGAATAGCATCTAAAAATATTATAGGATAAATCTGATCTAACGGTCTATTTTGCCATTCTTTTGCTAACGGTAATATTTTATCTGTTATTTTTGAAATAAGAGTAGGAGACATATCTATCCCATATATACTTTTTAAATGTGCGGTTATATCTCTCGTAGACATACCTTTTGAATACATTCCTAATACTTGATCTTCAATCCCAGATATATCATTTTCATTGTTTTTAATTACCTTTGGTTCATAGTCTCCATTTCTATCTCTTGGTATATTTAAATCTATTTCTCCGAAATCAGATATAACTTTTTTGCTTCTATATCCATTTCTACTGTTTTTAGTTTTCTTATTCTTATAATCGTATCTTGAATATCCTAAATGATCATCAAGCTCTGCTTCTAGCATTTCCTGAACTGTATCTGCAAATAAATCTTTAAGCATAGATTGAACATCCCTAGCATTTTTAACATCATACTCTTGTAATAATTCTCTTAATATCTCACTTTTATTTAACATAAAAAGTGTGCACCTTCCTTTCAAGTAATAATTATATTATATCTCACATTATCACCATTTTTTTGGAAGTTTACACACTTTAAATTATATATCC
>NZ_BDQY01000059.1 GCF_002724055.1 Tepidibacter mesophilus
ACACCACTTTACAAGAAAATCTAACTTGCTAAATCTTCTATATTAATATATCTACATAGGTATGGAATGCGAGATAGATTTTTCTTGATTTGCTGTATTTTCAACAACTTGCTAAAAAATAGTTCTTCTCTAATGGCTTCGCCAACTACATGCTTAACTTCTTGCGGACTACAGAATCTATACTCTTTAAGAGTACAACTAATAAAAGGTAGTAAACTCATAGCAGAATAGGCTACCCCTATAAAATTTATATATTTTTCTATAGACACTTTACTTCTAATCATATATGTTCCTAATGACCAAAATAATTTTTGCTGATAAAACATGACTTCAATATTCCATCTCATTCTATATACATCATATATATTAGAATCTTCATTCTTACTATTTTTATTATACTTACTCTGTACATCTTCTAACTCTATAGTACTTAGATACATTCTTACAGATGAAAATGTGTTTATATCATTTGTTGTAACTGCTATTATTACAGGTCTCTTTGATAGATTTGTTATGCATTTAACTGTAGCTATATAGAATTCATTTTCTTGTACATAATCAAATCTTTTGTAATTTAATCTATTACCTTTTGTTCTAGGTCTACCTCGTTTCCCCGTAGGGACTGGCTTTAAGTCATATAAAACTGTATCACTACGTACAGCACCAATGACATCTAAGTTTTTATACTCTTTTGTAATTTCTAGAAATGGTTTTTTAGTGTACCAACTATCACACAAAACAATAACTTGAAATCCATCTAATTCAGGCATCACAGCAGATATTAATTTCTTACCTAATTCTAATTTAGTGCATGATTTATCATAGAGTTTGTATCCTAAAGGTATTGTTATATATCTAAGTTCATTCTCTATTTGAATAGGTATATTCATTGCCATAGATACAATACAGTGACCGTTTATATATTTAGTCCCACTATGTTTGGCATGATCAAATAGTTTATATCTATGCTCAAATTTATCTCCAAATTTAGGTTGAAGCGTATCATCTATTGATAGATATATAGATTTACAGTTTTTATCAATTGAAGGTATTAATGATATACCTATTCTAGCTGTTGTTTTCATAATATCTTCTATGCAATGATTTTTATCATTTAAGAAATAGTAAAAGCTATTAAGCGATTTATTCCAGTATTTAGATATGAATTTTTCGTATAAATATTTAATAGATTGAACCTTTTGCATAGTGATAATAGCCAAAATCATAAGTACAAATAATTGAAAGCTACGCTTGTAGAAAATATCTCTATATAAAAATAAATATTTTTTTAATGTTTTTAAAGTTGATTTTTCGTTAATAATCATAATATAACTGAGCTCCTTATTTGTTATTTTTGGTTTTGTCACTAAAGATTATTAACAATTTAAGGCTCAGTTATGTTATTTTTTGAATTGAATTTATTCAATTACTTGTAAAGTGGTG
>NZ_BDQY01000060.1 GCF_002724055.1 Tepidibacter mesophilus
CTATGAAAGTGCAAAAACACTTCAATAATTTTCCATTAAAATAAAACAAAAAAACATTTATGCAAAACCTTGTTATAATTAAGTTCCTACACAAAAACATAACAGGTGGTGTTGCATAAATGTTTCAGAATTTAATTATAGCAAATGAATTAACATTAGACAAATTTTTAAAAGAACTAAAATATGACTTATATCTTACAAAACCACAGATAAATCATATGAAAAATATAGTGAAGTCAATGTTTATAAATGGTTACGCAGGTAAAATAAATGATGTTTCTAAATTTTTATCATCTAAGCATAGAACTAGCATTACAAGATTTTTATCTAATTCATCATGGGATGAATCTCTGATATTTAATTCTTTAAAAAACAAGATAATAGATTTAATTTGGTCTAGATCAAAACAAACAAATAAGCCTATATATGTGATTATAGATGATACTATTTCAGAAAAAACTAAGCCCTCGTCAAAGGCTTTAAATCCAATTGAAAAATGTTTCTTTCATAACTCACATTTAAAAAGAAAAACTGTTTATGGTCATCAAGTTGTACTTGCTTTACTTTCTTGTGATGGTTTAGTTTTACCCTATGCCATAGAAATTTATGATAAAAATAATATGAGTAAAATAGCGATAGCTTCTAATATAATCAAATCACTTCCAAATCCAGTTAATAAAGGATATGTTCTTTGCGATAGCTGGTATAGTTGTAAAGAAATATTCAATGCATCAAGTGAATCAGGATATACATATATCGGAGCTATAAAAACAAACAGAGTAATCTACCCAAAAGGTCATGAACGATTAGGGGCTAAGCTTAATAGATATGCTTGTAGTTTAGATAAAGAAGTCTTCGACTTAGTCACCGTTAAAGATAAACAATACTATATTTACAACTACGTTGGCAAATTAAATGACATGAAAAAAGTATCTATAATATTAAGCTATCCTAAAGATTCATTTCATGAAGATGGGTGTTTGAAATCATTTATATCATTAGATACATCATTATCTTCTTTGGATATATTGAATCAATACATAGACAGATGGATAATAGAGCCATTTTTTAGAGATTGCAAAAGGAATTTAGGCTTAAATGGTTATCAAGTCAGAAGTCAAAAAAGCATTATCAGGTATCTAATAATAATGTTAATATCATATACTTATTCTAAATTATGCTCAGGCGTAGCCTTTAATTTTAATACTGGATTTAAAAGGATGCAAAATAATTTAAGAAAAATACAGGTTATTAATATTTACAATGCTGCAATAAAAGGTGAACCTATTAATAAAATTTTTGAAACTCTGAAAATTGCATAGGAATTCCGTTAGCTATGTAACTGTAAAAAATTTCAAGCAAAACTGCACTATTATAG
>NZ_BDQY01000061.1 GCF_002724055.1 Tepidibacter mesophilus
CTATAATAGTGCAGTTTTATTTGAAATTTTTTACAGTTATATAACCAAAGGGATTCCTATGCAATTTTCAGAGTATCAAAAATTTTATTGATAGGTTCACCTTTTATTGCTGCATTGTAAATACTAATAACCTGTGATTTTCTTAAATTATTCTGCATCTTTTTAAATCCAGTATTAAAATTAAAGGCTACGCCTGAGCATAATTTAGAATAAGTATAAGATATTAACATTATTATTAGATATCTGATAATGCTTTTTTGACTTCTAACTTGATAACCATTTAATCCCAAATTTCTTTTGCAATCTCTAAAAAATGGCTCTATTATCCATCTGTCTATGTATTGATTTAATGTATCTAGAGAAGATAATGATGTGTTTAATGATATAAATGCTTTCAAACATCCATCTTCATGAAATGAATCTTTAGGATAACTTAATATTATTGACACTTTTTTCATATCATTTAATTTGCCAACGTAGTTGTAAATATAGTATTGTTTGCCTTTAACGGTGACTAAGTCGAAGACTTTTTTATCTAAACTACGAGCATATCTATTAAGTTTGGCGCCTAATCGTTCATGACCTTTTGGATATATTACTCGATTTGTTCTTATAGCTCCTATATACGTATATCCTGATTCAGTTGATTTATCAAATATTTCTTTACAACTATACCAGCTATCGCAAAGAACATATCCTTTATTAATTGGTTTTGGAAGAGATTTAATTATATTAGAAGCTATCGCTATTTTACTCATATTATTTTTATCATAAATTTCTATGGCATACGGTAAAACTAAACCGTCACAAGAAAGTAAAGCAAGTACAATTTGATGACCATAAACAGTTTTTTTCTTTAAGTGTGAATTATGAAAGAAACACTTTTCAATTGGATTTACAGCCTTTGACGAGGGCTTAGTTTTTTCTGAAATAGTGTCATCAATAATCACATATATAGGTTTACCTGTTTGCTTTGATCTAGACCAAATTAAATCTATTGACTTGTTTTTTAAAGAATTAAATGTCAGGTTCTCATTCCATGAAGAGTTAGATAAAAATCTTGTAATACTAGTTCGGTGTTTAGGTGATAAAACTTTAGAAACATCATTTATTTTCCCTGTATAGCCACTTATAAACATTGATTTCACTATACTTTTCATATGATTTATCTGTGGTTTTGTAAGGTATAAATCAAATTTTAATTCTTTTAAAAATTTGTCTAATGTTAATTCATTTGCTATAATTAAGTTCTGAAACATTTATACATACCTCCTTGTATTTTTTTGTGTAGGAACTTAATTATAACAAGGTTTTGTATAAATGTTTTTTTATTTTATTCAAATGGAAATTTATTGAAGTATTTTTGCACTATTATAG
>NZ_BDQY01000062.1 GCF_002724055.1 Tepidibacter mesophilus
AACCTCCTTTGTAATGGTTTTGGTCGGCAAACCTAATTCCATTTTACATTGGAGGTTCTATTTTTTTCTACTCATAGCTATAAGCTTTTTTGAACCACGGGTATAACCCGTGGTATTCCTTATACAAAAATATATAAAGGAGCTATAAGCTCCTTTATAATGCATTCTCTTTACTTAAATTGTTTGCTATCTTTTTTATAAGATTTACTAATTCTTTTCTTTGTTTTTCGTCTTTATCTATCTTATGCATATATTGATTAAAATATAATATTTTTTTATTTTTCATTTTATCACATCCCATATTCAATATGTATTCTTATATTTCTATTTTTTTATCTTTATTTCCTTCTTTATTTTGAAAGTTTTTGTTATAAAAATAAATCCTCTTTACTATAAATTCTACTCAATTATTGATTCTATTATACTATGTTAGGAAAAATTTATTTTATAAAAGTAAGTTTGACTCAATATATCGAAGAAATTATCTGCAACTAAAGGTTATATTTTATTTATACAACTTCTATATAACTTATAAATTTTTTATATTATATGGGGTACAATTTATGATTATAAAATTAAATAATCACTATAATAACTCTTGAATGAATGAGTTAAAGCAAGAAAGTGAAATAAATCTTTTTATTATAGATGATTTTCAAAATTATGGGCGCGATAAGGATTTTTAAGAAGTTTGGAAAGAGATCAATGATTATGGATATCTAATAAGATTATTCTCAATATATCACAATAATCTTATATTCTACTCTAGAGATACTTTTGACATTAATGATTTTCGTAATATCATCAAAAAAATAGACTTTAGAACTTTATCCGGTTAAAAAAGTATAGTAGATAACTTTATCTATAGATTTATATACTAAAAATGGTGCTTATTAAAATGTTAGTGAATGATTTAAATATTTCGTGTATAGAACTTGCATTAGACCGTTTAAATATACGTTAAAAACTTCTTATGTCTGAACCTAATCGAGTTTAAGAAGTTTTAGTATATTTAATAAGATACAATACTTAGTTCTATCGAAACATTTAACACATTCACCGTATTTAAATAAGCACCATTTTCGATTAACCACTATACAAAAAATAAAAAATTCGTCTACTCGCTACGCGGTGACTCATGTCGCCAACGATCCCTAACGGGCTCCGTTGCTTAAAAATAGTTGCAAGTATAGGTTTTCAACCAAT
>NZ_BDQY01000063.1 GCF_002724055.1 Tepidibacter mesophilus
ATTTACATAATCAAATAATTCATATTCTAGTTGTTCGAAATTTTCAAATATTTTATTGAAAGCAAATTCAGTTTTTATAACCTTAAATGTAGCTTCTGCTACGGCATTATCATAAGGGCATCCTTTTTTACTTAGGGAACGCCTTATTTTAAAAGTTGTCAACAACTCATCTATAGCTTTATTCTTAAATTCGTTTCCCCTATCAGTATGGAATATTGCAATCGCATCAATAGGTATTTTAATCTTGGAAAAGGCTTTACATACAAGTTTTGCATCCTTGTTCTTGCCAGCAGCATATCCAATGATTTCACGGTTATATAAGTCTAATAATATACATATATAGTTCCACTTCCCTTTAACATTTACATAGGTCAAATCGCTTACCACAACCTCTAGGCACTCTTGTGTATTAAATTCTCTATCAACAATATTCTCAATTTTTTCTTCATTACATTTGGGTGAATACACTTTATATTGCTTAACTGTATAACTAGAGACTAGCCCATATTTTTGCATGATACGTCCAATCCTTCTTCTAGACACTTTATATCCCTTTTTATTCAATTCTTTTTTTATTTTTCTTGTACCATAGTTATTTCTACTTTTCTTAAAAATAGTTATAATGTCATTGTCTAATTTACTATCACATGATTTTTCCACAGGGCTATAATAAACAAGACTTCTAGATATATTTAATAGCTCACACATGGCGCTAATACTGTATTTAACTACATTTGCTTTAATAATAGCTATTTTCGTCCCATTATCAGCGCCGCTTGCTTTAAAATATCATTTTCCATCTCTAGGAGCTTAATCTGTTTTCTAAGTTTTATAAGTTCATTTTCTTCATCACTTCTATTATCCTTAGCTTTAAAAGATTTTGTATTATTATAATCAGAAACCCATTTATTTACCGTTGATCTAGCTATATTATATTCTTTAGCTATTTCCTTAACTGATTTACCGTTGTTAGCTAAGTTTACTATTTGTTGCTTAAATTCATCTGTATATCTTTTATGTTTATTAGACATGATATCTCCTCCGATTTTATTTAATTAATATTATCATGTCCGAGTATTTATTGTCTAATTAAG
>NZ_BDQY01000064.1 GCF_002724055.1 Tepidibacter mesophilus
AAATACAAGAAGATATAGTACAAGAACAAATAAGTCTGAAAGAATATATAGACCCGTTTACGGGTGAGCCAGTAAACAAGGGCAAAAAATAAACCCCTTTTAGGGGTAGCCTGGGAAAAAGCGCGGTCGGCATACTTTTCAAAGTGTCTTGAGACACGGTAAGCAACATGCCCTTATAGGGCTCATGCAAACCACCCGTTTTACGGGTGGTCCTGATTAATTCTAATTGAAGTTAAAACCATCTATATAGGATCTTAACTCATTAAATTCTGTAGGGTCTTGTAATTCTACAACTTCACTTTTTTCTATTTCGAAATTCTTAAGATATACAGAAAATGTATTTTCATTAGTAGAATCATAATAAATACATCTATAGCCATCCTCGTATAATTTTTTTAAATGACTTAATTTATCCTTCATAAAAGCACCACCTTTTCAATAATGAATAAAAATTGTAGATTTTAATATTATTTTTTTCAATATAAATATAAATATTCAGTTGAATTTAAAAATAATAAATAAAGACCGATAATGCATATTAATGGGAAGATAGACAAATGCTTATTTATATTGAAATTATATAAAAAATAAAAAAAGTAAAAAACTTTTCAAAAAAGGTGTTGACGAATTATATCAAAGGTGATATATTATTACTTGTCCTCAACAACGAGGCAAACACGAAACATACGAAGGAAATAAATGAACTTTGAAAATTAAACAGTAGGTTATAAATAAATCACATCAGTGATTTTCGGAATAAACAAACATAAAGTCAGTTTACTGAGTAGACAAACTTTGAGCAACGGAAATTATGAGGCTATGCCGAAAGAATTTCGTTGGCGATATGAGTCAATGCGATAGCATTAGACGAATTTTTATTTAAGAGTTTGATCCT
>NZ_BDQY01000065.1 GCF_002724055.1 Tepidibacter mesophilus
AATTCTTTCGGCATAGCCTCATAATTTCCGTTGCTCAAAGTTTGTCTACTCAGTAAACTGACTTTTTGTTTGTTTATTCCGAAAATCACTGATGTGATTTATTTATAACCTACTGTTTAATTTTCAAGGTTCACTTGGTAGCGGCAACTAGATTCGAACTAGTGACCTTTCGGGTATGAACCGAACGCTCTAGCCAACTGAGCTATGCCGCCACACTAATCTATGGTGCCCAGAGGCGGAATCGAACCACCGACACGGGGATTTTCAGTCCCCTGCTCTACCGACTGAGCTATCTGGGCATAAAGTGGTGGGCCTTCAGGGACTCGAACCCCAGACCTACCGGTTATGAGCCGGGCGCTCTAACCAACTGAGCTAAAGGCCCACTTTATGTGTTTTATGGTGGGCTTAGCTGGACTCGAACCAGCGACCTCACGCTTATCAGGCGTGCGCTCTAACCACCTGAGCTATAAGCCCTTACTTGGTCGAGGTGGAGGGACTCGAACCCCCGGCCCCATGGTCCCAAACCACGTGCGCTACCAAACTGCGCTACACCTCGATACTTAAATAAAATGGCGGAGAAGGAGGGATTTGAACCCTCGCGCCCCGTAAAAGACCTACTCCCTTAGCAGGGGAGCCTCTTCAGCCACTTGAGTACTTCTCCATTTTAATTACATATTTTTTTTGGCGGAGGAGGTGGGATTCGAACCCACGGTCCCTTTCGGAATCACTGGTTTTCAAGACCAGCTCCTTAAGCCACTCGGACACCCCTCCGTATTTCTTTGGTGACCCATCCGCGACTCGAACGCG
>NZ_BDQY01000066.1 GCF_002724055.1 Tepidibacter mesophilus
CTGAAACATTTATACATACCTCCTTGTATTTTTTTGTGTAGGAACTTAATTATAACAAGGTTTTGTATAAATGTTTTTTTATTTTATTCAAATGGAAATTTATTGAAGTATTTTTGCACTATTATAGTTGTACAAAAGGTATGCCTAAAAGTATGGGGCTTTAACCTCTTCTCAAAATTTCCTTGTATTGTATGTTTTTCAAGAAGAGTATTTACTGCATCCCTTTTTATAGCTCCCCTTTGTCCTAAGATTAAGTATTCTGAATTTTTATATGGATTTTTATTTCTTTCTATCATGTATTCTTTTACCGATTCTACTACCTCAGACTTTAGAGGAATTTCTCTTATCTTACCACCCTTTCCTAATACCTTTAGATGTCCTGTTAGAAAATCAATATTTTTTATCTTAATATTGCAAAGTTCACTTACCCTTACTCCAGTAAACAGTAGTAGCAGTATTATCATCTTATCCCTAGGGCTTACCTTGTGCTGGTCTTGGATGTAGAAAAGTAGTTTTTCAACTAGCATTTCTGAAAAAACTTCCACTTGCTGCTCTGACCCGGTTGCTATTTTCACCCTATCTTTTCTAAGATTAATTACGTTTTCTTTCATGTATCCTTTTTTTATTAGATAGTAATTAAATAAAATGTACCCTATAGAGTAGACACTATAAAAAAGTCTACTTTATAGGGTGTTTTTATGTATAATTAAATAAATGAGAATTCGGGGGAAAAAAAATGAGTAAAAAGATATTTACAGAAGAACAAAT
>NZ_BDQY01000067.1 GCF_002724055.1 Tepidibacter mesophilus
AATGTGCACTATCTGAAAAGCTAACGCTTACAAAAACTCAAATTAACGACTTTTTAGACTATTTTATATCTACACTACCTAGTTTTATCAAGGATAAACTAGCTTTTTTGTAGTGCGAAAGTTGAGTAACAGATATAATAAAGACATAAAAGAAGGAGGATAGATAAAGAATGAAAAAGTTAAAAATATATGAAGATATATTATCTATAGTTACTTTAATAGTATTTTTTATTGTATTTATATTTTACAGACATAATATTATAGCAAGCTGTATACTAGCAACTTTACTTTGGATAGAAACAATTATAACAATATTAAGAATACGCACTTTACCAAAGCCTGATTACTATATTCATAAGCCTATTATAGCTAAGTATTTTAGAGGAATTATTGGGATTATTTGTACAATAATGTTAATCAAATATATATTTATGATTAATACTAAGGAATTTAATAAAGAGTTTGATGGATTTATTATTATATTTACTCCAATGATATTAAGAAATATTTTCAGTGACGATAGAAGAATATACTTTTATGATAAAGGAATAGTATTTAATGGTGAGATATTAGAATTTGATAATATAGATTTTTTTCAATGGAAAAATGGTGAAGATTGTAAGTTTAATCTTTTCTACTATGAAAGTGCAAAAACACTTCAATAATTTTCCATTAAAATAAAACAAAAAAACATTTATGCAAAACCTTGTTATAATTAAGTTCCTACACAAAAACATAACAGGTGGTGTTGCATAAATGTTTCA
>NZ_BDQY01000068.1 GCF_002724055.1 Tepidibacter mesophilus
ATGAGCACCTTGATCTGAATGAATAAATGCATCTGGGGCAAGCGTAATATCTTTATTATTCATTAATTTATGTATTGTATCAGTTGCTATATCTAGCGATAAGCTAGTAGATACATTATAAGCTAGTATCTCATTTGTAGAGCTATCTTTAATTGTAGATAGATATGCTCTCTTACTATTACCATATGATAGGTAAGTTATATCTGTAAGTAGTACTTTACCAGGTATATTTTGTTTAAATTCTCGATTCAATAAATTTGGAACTATTCTATGCTCTTGATTGGCTTTCGCCATTCTTTTATAAGGATTAGCCTTTCTTATAGGACATATAATTTTGTATTTTTTCATTATTCTTCTGATGCGCTTTAAATTGTATACAATATCAAACTGATTTTCTAATGTCAGTTTAATTTGACGTGCACCTTTTTTGCGATTCTTGAAATTGTATGCTTTTAAAATCAACTCTTTTGCTGCTTTATCACTAAGCTCTCGCTTATTTCTTGACTCTATAGCAGTCTTAGAAAAATAATTATAATATCCTGACCTTGACACATCAACCAGAGTACATAGATAACTAATCATATTTTTCAATTTATATTTTTTTACTATATCTCGTATTATTATGAACTTGTCTTTAGGAAGCAATTTTATTTCTTTGGTATCATCATCCTTTCTATCATATCGATCTTTTTTAGAAGTTCGTT
>NZ_BDQY01000069.1 GCF_002724055.1 Tepidibacter mesophilus
TTGTATAAGGAATACCACGGGTTATACCCGTGGTTCAAAAAAGCTTATAGCTATGAGTAGAAAAAAATAGAACCTCCAATGTAAAATGGAATTAGGTTTGCCGACCAAAACCATTACAAAGGAGGTTCATCCACTATGGATAATAGTAGTTTAGCACATACAAAGTGGAATTGTAAATATCATATAGTTTTTGCACCAAAGTACAGAAGACAAGTAATATATGGAAAGATTAAGGTTGATATAGGAAAAATACTTAGAAAACTATGTGAGCATAAGGGAGTAGAAATAATAGAAGCTAATGCATGTAAAGACCATATTCATATGTTAGTAAGTATACCTCCAAAATTGAGTGTATCTCAATTTATGGGATATTTAAAAGGAAAAAGTTCACTAATGATATTTGATAGGCATGCAAATTTGAAATATAAATATGGAAATAGACAATTTTGGTGCAAGGGATATTATGTGACAACTGTTGGAAGAAATAAAAAAGTAATTGAAGAATATATAAAAAAGCAAATACAAGAAGATATAGTACAAGAACAAATAAGTCTGAAAGAATATATAGACCCGTTTACGGGTGAGCCAGTAAACAAGGGCAAAAAATAAACCCCTTTTAGGGGTAGCCTGGGAAAAAGCGCGGT
>NZ_BDQY01000070.1 GCF_002724055.1 Tepidibacter mesophilus
GATTATTATAATAATTATAGATATCAATGGAATTTAAAGAAGATGACTCCTGTATCATTCAGAAATCATCTTCTATCTGCTGCATAGTCTTTTTTTATAATGTCCTTGACAAAGGGTACATTTTAAAATGACTGTAGACTATTGATTTTCTTATTAATTGTAGCAGGCTTAAAGTCATTTTCTATTAAATAATTCCTATAGCTTGTAACATAGAATCTACTAAGTGTATTTTCAAAATTTACTCCCTGTGATTCTAAATATGTTAGAAAACCCTTTACATCTCCAACATAACTCTCAATTGTTTTAGGACTTTTTCCATCCTCTAATAGATACTGGAAAAATTCTTCAACTGTCCCCTTATCTTGCTCATGCCTTACACATAGAGTGGTGTTTTTCGCCACACGCTCATGCCTTTTAGGTATAGGGTAGGTAAAATTATTACTCAACCCTTTTTCCTGTATCTTTGGGCAAATATTTTGCACATTACATCCCTCCTTGTATAATGTAGTTATAACATTTGATAGAAAACTTTCTAATTATCTAACGAACATTAATAACTTTTCTAAAATTTCAATAATGCATAAAATCCTATCAGATTTCAAAACATTTCATACT
>NZ_BDQY01000071.1 GCF_002724055.1 Tepidibacter mesophilus
AGGGGGTCACAGGTTCGAGCCCTGTTGAGCCCACCAATTATTTGGCCTGGTAGTTCAGTTGGTTAGAATGCCAGCCTGTCACGCTGGAGGTCGAGGGTTCGAGTCCCTTCCAGGTCGCCAAATAATTCTTTTTCTTTGGGAGATACAAAAAAATAAAAAAGTGCTAGTGTGGCTCAACGGTAGAGCAGCTGACTTGTAATCAGCAGGTTGTAGGTTCGATTCCTATCACTAGCTCCAAAATATGGAGGGGTTCCCGAGTTGGCCAAAGGGGGCAGACTGTAAATCTGTTAGCATCGCTTTCACTGGTTCGAATCCAGTCCCCTCCACCATGAAACATGCGGGTGTAGCTCAGTGGTAGAGTTCCGGCCTTCCAAGCCGGCTGCGAGGGTTCGACTCCCTTCACCCGCTCCAAATATGTGCCTGTAGCTCAGTTGGATAGAGCAGTGGCCTTCTAAGCCACGTGTCCGGGGTTCGAATCCCTGCAGGCACGCCATACTGGGGATTCGCCAAGTCGGTAAGGCTCAGGATTTTGATTCCTG
>NZ_BDQY01000072.1 GCF_002724055.1 Tepidibacter mesophilus
TAATGTAAAAGAGCTTAAACAAATAGACCCACAAGGAAAAATATTAGATAGATACAGATATACTTATGATGGAGCAGGTAATAAAATAAAAGCAGTAAAAGAAAAAGATGATCTTGATGATGATGAAGATGAATGGGAAGAAATATCATATCAATATGATGAACTAAACCAATTAATAGGGGTTGTAAAAGACAATAAAGAAATAAGAAAATATTTATATGATACTCTAGGAAATAGAGTGAAAATGTAGGAGTATCAAGAAACTGAATTAAAAGATGAAATAAATTATGAATATGACAAACTAAACAGATTAATAAGAACAAACGATAAAGATGATGAAGACGAAGGAAAACAATTCATATATGATAACAGAGGAAATCTTATTCAAAAAAGAATAGAAGGTAGAATATTTAATGAATATGAATTTGATGAAACAAACAGTTTAGTAAAAGTTACAAATAAGCATGATGATGAAACAAGATATTTCTACGATGGATTTGGCAACAGAATAAAAACAATAGTA
>NZ_BDQY01000073.1 GCF_002724055.1 Tepidibacter mesophilus
CAGGAATCAAAATCCTGAGCCTTACCGACTTGGCGAATCCCCAGTATGGCGTGCCTGCAGGGATTCGAACCCCGGACACGTGGCTTAGAAGGCCACTGCTCTATCCAACTGAGCTACAGGCACATATCTTGGAGCGGAAGACGAGATTCGAACTCGCGACCCTCGCCTTGGCAAGGCGATGCTCTACCACTGAGCCACTTCCGCTTATGGTGCGGGTGGAGGGACTTGAACCCCCACGCTAAAAGCGCTAGATCCTAAGTCTAGTGCGTCTGCCAATTCCGCCACACCCGCATTATTTCATGGTGGAGGGGACTGGATTCGAACCAGTGAAAGCGATGCTAACAGATTTACAGTCTGCCCCCTTTGGCCAACTCGGGAACCCCTCCATGTTTTGGAGCTAGTGATAGGAATCGAACCTACAACCTGCTGATTACAAGTCAGCTGCTCTACCGTTGAGCCACACTAGCACTTTTTTATTTTTTTGTATCTCCCAAAGAAAAAGAATTATTTGGCGAC
>NZ_BDQY01000074.1 GCF_002724055.1 Tepidibacter mesophilus
CTGCTTGTAAGGCAGGTGCTCTCCCAGCTGAGCTATGAGCCCAATTATTAATGGTGACCCCTAGGGGAATCGAACCCCTGTTACCGCCGTGAAAGGGCGGTGTCTTAACCGCTTGACCAAGGGGCCATCTGGTTGCGGGAGCAGGACTCGAACCTACGACCTTCGGGTTATGAGCCCGACGAGCTGCCAACTGCTCCATCCCGCGTTATTATGGTGCCGAGGACCGGAATCGAACCGGTACGATCTGTAAGGACCGCAGGATTTTAAGTCCTGTGCGTCTGCCAGTTCCGCCACCTCGGCATCTTTTTGGCTCCAAGGGTGGGACTCGAACCCACAGCCTATCGGTTAACAGCCGAGTGCTCCACCGTTGAGCTACCTTGGAACATACGTGGCTACGTCCTACTCTCCCAGGAGGCTGCCCTCCAAGTACCATCGGCGCTAAAGAGCTTAACTTCTGTGTTCGGAATGGGAACAGGTGTATCCTCTTTGCTATAATAACCACATATTT
>NZ_BDQY01000075.1 GCF_002724055.1 Tepidibacter mesophilus
TTTGGCGGAGGAGGTGGGATTCGAACCCACGGTCCCTTTCGGAATCACTGGTTTTCAAGACCAGCTCCTTAAGCCACTCGGACACCCCTCCGTATTTCTTTGGTGACCCATCCGCGACTCGAACGCGGGACACCCTGATTAAAAGTCAGGTGCTCTACCGACTGAGCTAATGGGTCATACTATTATTCAATTTATCTTATTCATTAGTCTAGTCTTAATACTTAACGTACCACTAAGTGATTCACACGAAATTAGAAATTCCGGTTCTCTACTTATACCGACTGAGCTAATGGGTCAGATTAAATTGGCTGGGGATGCTGGACTCGAACCAACGCATGCAGGAATCAAAATCCTGAGCCTTACCGACTTGGCGAATCCCCAGTATGGCGTGCCTGCAGGGATTCGAACCCCGGACACGTGGCTTAGAAGGCCACTGCTCTATCCAACTGAGCTACAGGCACATAT
>NZ_BDQY01000076.1 GCF_002724055.1 Tepidibacter mesophilus
GATGAACAACGTCATAAGTGAAATTGCCATTTCAGCGCCACGTAGCCTTGAAGAACAGCAGCGTATTTCTGAACTGCTCGCATCAATAGACAACCTTATCACCCTTCATCAGCGTAAGCAAAAAGAGCCCGAAATCGGACTCTTTCACTCAATTTTTAAATATATCAAGAAATTGTTGTAATTCGGCTTGTGTTTCATCATCAGTACCACTCAAATCAGCCATCATCTCAAATAATTTTTGAGTAGAGGTGTCAATTTCAGTTTGAACTTCTTTAAGCTCTTTCGCCACTTCAGCTAACGAGATAGGTTCTTCTTCCTCGAAAGTATCAACATATCTTGGAATATTTAAGTTATACTCATTTTCCTTTATTTCGTCCAAAGTAGCAACATAAGCAGATTTATCAACATTTTCACGGTTTTTATATTTCTCAACAATATGATTAATTTGCTCATCCGAAAGAAT
>NZ_BDQY01000077.1 GCF_002724055.1 Tepidibacter mesophilus
AATGCGTTCATGATGTTGTAACACTATTTCTGCCACAGGCCATGGGAAACGCACATTTCGCAGAACTTCATATCCAAAACGAGAATGTTGCTTGACGATGTTGTATTCTATGGCCGAAAGAGACTGTGGTTTAATTAGTATCTCTGAAGGAATATAGAGCTTTCCCAGATCGTGAACGAGGGCTGTATTGTATACGGCTTCTCTTGCTGAGTCTGAGAGCTTCATTTTTTTTGCTATAGCTAGACAAAGCTGAGCGACCCTGTTCTGATGGCCGTAAGTTGAATGGTCCTTCATCTCTATAACCCGCCCAATTGTTGAAATAGTGGAATGAAATGTTTGTTCTAATTGTTGAATGGTTCTTAAAAGATCTTCTTGCTGTTGCTTGCGTTCAAAGGCTCGTCCTATTGTTTCTGCCAGTATCTTGAGGCTGGCATCATTAATAAGTTGCTG
>NZ_BDQY01000078.1 GCF_002724055.1 Tepidibacter mesophilus
AAACCATCTGTATGATAAGCATCCGGCGTAATCATGAGACAGCCATTTTTAACAATATCGGCTTTTTCATGTGTCAGCGGCACTTGCTCAAATTCTGGATGTTTGGCCAAGAATTTTTCAATGACCTGAAAATTTTCTTCATCGAAAATAGTACATGTACTATACACTATAGTACCACTATTGACAAGGGTTTTGCAAGTATTTTCGAGGATTTCAAGCTGAACTTTCTGCAAATTTTCAAAATCAGTCGTGTCTTTCCGGTATTTAATATCCGGTTTGCGACGAACTAACCCAAGCCCCGAACACGGCGCATCGACTAGAATTTTATCAAAATAATCGGAGCCAAATTTTTCAAAACTTTGACGGGCATCCAGTTTCGTCAAGCTAATTTTATCGGCTTGATGGAGACGCACGGCGTTTTGTTGGATTAAACGCAGTTTATGATCATAC
>NZ_BDQY01000079.1 GCF_002724055.1 Tepidibacter mesophilus
CATCAATATATCTGTCGTCAGAGTAAGAGAATATATTTTTTGCCAATTTTTTATTGTGAAATAATAATTCAAAGGTAAATTTTTTCTTCAAAACATCCGAATTATTAATGTAAGTCAATATTGAATTCCAATCTCCTCTTTTTCCAGCATCATTAAAAAATAAATAAGTTTGTCCATCAATAAGTAAGTCCTCACCATATTTTCTAACTGTATCTGTTTTAGCATAATATTTACCTTCAAAATTATTAAGAACTTTTTCAAACCCTAACTCATCGTTTCTTTCTGCAAAACAATTTATATATTCTCCTGAAAAATTTTTAGAATCCCTATATATTTCATAACTTCCATTTTTCAAAATCACTTCATATAATTTGGGGACACCAAATAATTTGAGAATAACCGTTAAATGGTCTACTTTTTCTAAAATTTCTTTTTTTATACTTG
>NZ_BDQY01000080.1 GCF_002724055.1 Tepidibacter mesophilus
TCTGCCGAAGGTGAAATCAATGACTGGGGTGAAGTCGTAACAAGGTAGCCGTATCGGAAGGTGCGGCTGGATCACCTCCTTTCTAAGGAGAAATAACCTACTGTTTAATTTTGAGAGTTTATAAAAACACTCTTTATTCGCATAGAATAATATGGGGGCGTAGCTCAGTTGGGAGAGCACTTGCCTTGCAAGCAAGGGGTCAGGAGTTCGACTCTCCTCGTCTCCACCATTATGATGAAATTTTTTAAAAATTTCATCATTAGTTATGTAAAAAATGAATCAGTACTTTGAGCAACGGAATTTATTTATAAATTCGTTGGCGACGTACTTAAGCCGATGCGATAGCGAATGGCATAGTACTTTGAAAATTGAACAGATTTAAATAAATTAAGGTTAAGTTATTAAGGGCGTAGGGCGGATGCCTTGGCACCAAGAGCCGAT
>NZ_BDQY01000081.1 GCF_002724055.1 Tepidibacter mesophilus
ATATCACGGAAATGATTGGCAATCAAAAAACAGTCAAGGCTTTTCAACGAGAAAGGGTCAATCAAGCGCAATTTGAAAGCTTGAACCAAGAACTCTATGTCAAGGGTCAAAAAGCGCAATTTTCTTCTGCTTTAACTAATCCGCTATCACGATTTGTAGATCACTTGGCTTATCTGTCAGTGGGCTGTGTTGGTGGCCTGATGGCACTCAATGGCTCAACCACGGTGACCATCGGTGTGATTTCGAGTTTTACGATTTATGCCAGTCAGTTTTCGAAGCCCTTTATCGAAATTTCAGGGATTACGACACAGATTCAGACAGCCTTTGCTGGTTTGAAACGGACGCAGGAGCTGATGACTCAGCCGATTGAAACACCTGATGCACCCGATGCACGTGTCTTGGCACATGCCAAAGGCGACATTGCCTTTCAAGATA
>NZ_BDQY01000082.1 GCF_002724055.1 Tepidibacter mesophilus
ATGGCGATGACCTCGTTGACAACAGTGCTCATCGTCGCCAATTCAAGTATTATTGGCTTTTTCGGTCTCATCGTGCCGCTTATTGTTCGTGGGTTGTTCGTGAGTGACCACAAGTTGACGCTCCCCTTGACAGCTTTCTGTTGTGCTTTATTCATTATTTGGGCGGACTTAATTTCTCGGATTTTAATCCATAATGTGGAACTCCCGATTGGGATTATCACAGCGATGATTGGCGCACCCTTATTTATCTACATTATCATCAAAAAAGGGTACAGTTTTGGGGGCTAAAGATGAAATTATCCATTCAAAATCTTGAGATAGAAGTGGCACATCAGTCGATTGTGCGTCAGGTTTCCTTAGAAGTACCAGCTCAAAAAACGGTTGGTCTGATTGGTGCCAATGGGTCAGGCAAATCGACGTTATTAAGAAGTAT
>NZ_BDQY01000083.1 GCF_002724055.1 Tepidibacter mesophilus
AGGAATCTGCCGAAGGTGAAATCAATGACTGGGGTGAAGTCGTAACAAGGTAGCCGTATCGGAAGGTGCGGCTGGATCACCTCCTTTCTAAGGAGAAATAACCTACTGTTTAATTTTGAGAGTTTATTTAAAACTCTTTTAAAATACAATATGGGGGCGTAGCTCAGTTGGGAGAGCACTTGCCTTGCAAGCAAGGGGTCAGGAGTTCGACTCTCCTCGTCTCCACCATTTAGTATTTTTATACTATATTAGTACTTTGAACAACGGAATTTATTTATAAATTCGTTGGCGACGTACTTAAACCGACGCGATAGCGAATGGCGTAGTACTTTGAAAATTGAACAGATTTAAATAAATTAAGGTTAAGTTATTAAGGGCGTAGGGCGGATGCCTTGGCACCAAGAGCCGATGAAGGACGTGGTAAGCTGC
>NZ_BDQY01000084.1 GCF_002724055.1 Tepidibacter mesophilus
TCTGCCGAAGGTGAAATCAATGACTGGGGTGAAGTCGTAACAAGGTAGCCGTATCGGAAGGTGCGGCTGGATCACCTCCTTTCTAAGGAGAAATAACCTACTGTTTAATTTTGAGAGTTTATAAAAAACTCTTGACGATTATATATAAATTTGTTATTATATAATTCGTCAAAAAAATACAATATGGGGGCGTAGCTCAGTTGGGAGAGCACTTGCCTTGCAAGCAAGGGGTCAGGAGTTCGACTCTCCTCGTCTCCACCATTTAGTATTTTTATACTATTAGTACCTTGAAAATTGAACAGATTTAAATAAATTAAGGTTAAGTTATTAAGGGCGTAGGGCGGATGCCTTGGCACCAAGAGCCGATGAAGGACGTGGTAAGCTGCGATAAGCTTCGGGGAGATGCAAGCAATC
>NZ_BDQY01000085.1 GCF_002724055.1 Tepidibacter mesophilus
AACATACGTGGCTACGTCCTACTCTCCCAGGAGGCTGCCCTCCAAGTACCATCGGCGCTAAAGAGCTTAACTTCTGTGTTCGGAATGGGAACAGGTGTATCCTCTTTGCTATAATAACCACATATTTGTTTGGAGCGGGTGAAGGGAGTCGAACCCTCGCAGCCGGCTTGGAAGGCCGGAACTCTACCACTGAGCTACACCCGCATATCAAGTATTAAAATTAATACTTTCAAAATTGATCAGATTTAAATTAGGTTAAGTCCTCGATCTATTAGTATCCATCAGCTGAACTCATTACTGAGCTTACACCTTGAACCTATCAACCAGGTAGTCTTCCTGGGATC
>NZ_BDQY01000086.1 GCF_002724055.1 Tepidibacter mesophilus
AGGCGTGCGCTCTAACCACCTGAGCTATAAGCCCTTACTTGGTCGAGGTGGAGGGACTCGAACCCCCGGCCCCATGGTCCCAAACCACGTGCGCTACCAAACTGCGCTACACCTCGATACTTAAATATTAAATTGGCAGGGGTGACAGGACTTGAACCCACGACATACGGTTTTGGAGACCGTCGTTCTACCAACTGAACTACACCCCTATAAAGTGGTGGGCCTTCAGGGACTCGAACCCCAGACCTACCGGTTATGAGCCGGGCGCTCTAACCAACTGAGCTAAAGGCCCACTTTATGTGTTTTATGGTGGGCTTAGCTGGACTCGAACCAGCG
>NZ_BDQY01000087.1 GCF_002724055.1 Tepidibacter mesophilus
CTACTCTCCCAGGAGGCTGCCCTCCAAGTACCATCGGCGCTAAGGAGCTTAACTTCTGTGTTCGGAATGGGAACAGGTGTATCCTCCTTGCTATAATAACCACATAATCTTTATTTTGTTGTAAATCTAGTATTGATTTTTAATATTTTTGAGCGACTTTTAAATAATTATTTATCCTTATATGTTAATTAAAATGATTATTTAAGTTAAGCGATAAAATATTATAAATTAATACTCTCAAAATTGATCAGATTTAAATTAGGTTAAGTCCTCGATCTATTAGTATCCATCAGCTGAACTCATTACTGAGCTTACACCTTGAACCTATCAACC
>NZ_BDQY01000088.1 GCF_002724055.1 Tepidibacter mesophilus
GATTGCTTGCATCTCCCCGAAGCTTATCGCAGCTTACCACGTCCTTCATCGGCTCTTGGTGCCAAGGCATCCGCCCTACGCCCTTAATAACTTAACCTTAATTTATTTAAATCTGTTCAATTTTCAAAGTACTACGTACCTCATCAATGAAATTCATTAATAACGCACTAATTTTGAAGGTAATAAACCCTCAAAATTAAACAGTAGGTTATTTCTCCTTAGAAAGGAGGTGATCCAGCCGCACCTTCCGATACGGCTACCTTGTTACGACTTCACCCCAGTCATTGATTTCACCTTCGGCAGATTCCTCCTTGCG
>NZ_BDQY01000089.1 GCF_002724055.1 Tepidibacter mesophilus
AACATACGTGGCTACGTCCTACTCTCCCAGGAGGCTGCCCTCCAAGTACCATCGGCGCTAAAGAGCTTAACTTCTGTGTTCGGAATGGGAACAGGTGTATCCTCTTTGCTATAATAACCACATATTTTTGTCAAACAAGATATATTTTATCATCTTTAGTGTATCTTGTCAACTTTTCTTTTGAAAGTTAATACTCTCAAAATTGATCAGATTTAAATTAGGTTAAGTCCTCGATCTATTAGTATCCATCAGCTGAACTCATTACTGAGCTTACACCTTGAACCTATCAACCAGGTAGTCTTCCTGGGATCTTA
>NZ_BDQY01000090.1 GCF_002724055.1 Tepidibacter mesophilus
GGTGCCAAGGCATCCGCCCTACGCCCTTAATAACTTAACCTTAATTTATTTAAATCTGTTCAATTTTCAAAGTACTACGCCATTCGCTATCGCGTCGGCTTAAGTACGTCGCCAACGAATTTATAAAATAAATTCCGTTGCTCAAAGTACTAGTTTTGAAGGCAATAAACCCTCAAAATTAAACAGTAGGTTATTTCTCCTTAGAAAGGAGGTGATCCAGCCGCACCTTCCGATACGGCTACCTTGTTACGACTTCACCCCAGTCATTGATTTCACCTTCGGCAGATTCC
>NZ_BDQY01000091.1 GCF_002724055.1 Tepidibacter mesophilus
CTCTTGGTGCCAAGGCATCCGCCCTACGCCCTTAATAACTTAACCTTAATTTATTTAAATCTGTTCAATTTTCAAAGTACTACGCCATTCGCTATCGCGTCGGCTTAAGTACGTCGCCAACGAATTTTTAAATAAATTCCGTTGCTCAAAGTACTATTTTGAAGGTAATAAACCCTCAAAATTAAACAGTAGGTTATTTCTCCTTAGAAAGGAGGTGATCCAGCCGCACCTTCCGATACGGCTACCTTGTTACGACTTCACCCCAGTCATTGATTTCACCTT
>NZ_BDQY01000092.1 GCF_002724055.1 Tepidibacter mesophilus
GTTTAGTAAAAGTTACAAATAAGCATGATGATGAAACAAGATATTTCTACGATGGATTTGGCAACAGAATAAAAACAATAGTAGGCTTAGACCATCCAGGTGGAGGAAATAGACCAGATAAACCAGGTAAAGATAATGGAAATGCATATGGACATGACAAAGAAAATCCAGGTAATGCATATGGTCATGATAAAGATAAGCCAGGAAATAGTGGTAACCCACATCCAGGTTGGGGACATCAGAATAAAAGAGACTACATG
>NZ_BDQY01000093.1 GCF_002724055.1 Tepidibacter mesophilus
TCCTTTCTAAGGAGAAATAACCTACTGTTTAATTTTGAGGGTTTATTACCTTCAAAATTAGTGCTTTATTAATGAATTTCATTGATGAGGTACGTAGTACTTTGAGCAACGGAATTTATTTATAAATCCGTTGGCGACGTACTTAAGCCGATGCGATAGCGAATGGCATAGTACTTTGAAAATTGAACAGATTTAAATAAATTAAGGTTAAGTTATTAAGGGCGTAGGGCGGATGCCTTGGCACCAAGAGCCGAT
>NZ_BDQY01000094.1 GCF_002724055.1 Tepidibacter mesophilus
AAGATCCCAGGAAGACTACCTGGTTGATAGGTTCAAGGTGTAAGCTCAGTAATGAGTTCAGCTGATGGATACTAATAGATCGAGGACTTAACCTAATTTAAATCTGATCAATTTTGAGAGTATTAACCTGGCCCCTTGGTCAAGCGGTTAAGACACCGCCCTTTCACGGCGGTAACAGGGGTTCGATTCCCCTAGGGGTCACCATTAATAATTGGGCTCATAGCTCAGCTGGGAGAGCACCTGCCTTACAAGCAG
>NZ_BDQY01000095.1 GCF_002724055.1 Tepidibacter mesophilus
TACAGATATTAAAGTTGAAAATGACTCAATAGTTAGCGTTGAGGTAAATAATGAATATATAATAGATACTAGTATAATTATACTAGCAATAGGTCATAGTGCTAGAGATACTTATGAGATGTTAAATCTATAATAGTGCAAAAATACTTCAATAAATTTCCATTTGAATAAAATAAAAAAACATTTATACAAAACCTTGTTATAATTAAGTTCCTACACAAAAAAATACAAGGAGGTATGTATAAATGTTTCAG
>NZ_BDQY01000096.1 GCF_002724055.1 Tepidibacter mesophilus
AATTATTTGGCGACCTGGAAGGGACTCGAACCCTCGACCTCCAGCGTGACAGGCTGGCATTCTAACCAACTGAACTACCAGGCCAAATAATTGGTGGGCTCAACAGGGCTCGAACCTGTGACCCCCTGCTTGTAAGGCAGGTGCTCTCCCAGCTGAGCTATGAGCCCAATTATTAATGGTGACCCCTAGGGGAATCGAACCCCTGTTACCGCCGTGAAAGGGCGGTGTCTTAACCGCTTGACCAAGGGGCCA
>NZ_BDQY01000097.1 GCF_002724055.1 Tepidibacter mesophilus
TTCCGTTCTGATTCTCAGCTATAAAAATTTTCTTAAATTCATCAGTATACGTGATTGCTTTATTGGTAACATTTTTCACATATTTATTTTGTGCCAAAGTTTCTATTTGTTCTTCTGTAAATATCTTGGATTGTCAACACTTTTTAGGACACTTTTTTGTCGGACATCAATAACCTATATTCTATAGGGCTAAGGTAATCTAATGACCCGTGTATTCTGTGATTGTTATACCAATTTACATAATCAAATAAT
>NZ_BDQY01000098.1 GCF_002724055.1 Tepidibacter mesophilus
ACTAGCTTATAATGTATCTACTAGCTTATCGCTAGATATAGCAACTGATACAATACATAAATTAATGAATAATAAAGATATTACGCTTGCCCCAGATGCATTTATTCATTCAGATCAAGGTGCTCATTACACTAGTCCTACTTTTCAAAAACTAGTTAAAGGTTTCGGATTAGGACAATCAATGTCTAGACGAGGAAATTGTTGGGATAATGCACCCCAAGAATCATTTTTTGGACATTTTAAGGATGAAAC
>NZ_BDQY01000099.1 GCF_002724055.1 Tepidibacter mesophilus
GGTGCCAAGGCATCCGCCCTACGCCCTTAATAACTTAACCTTAATTTATTTAAATCTGTTCAATTTTCAAAGTACTACGCCATTCGCTATCGCGTCGGCTTAAGTACGTCGCCAACGAATTTATAAATAAATTCCGTTGCTCAAAGTACTACGTACCTCATCAATGAAATTCATTAATAAAGCACTAATTTTGAAGGTAATAAACCCTCAAAATTAAACAGTAGGTTATTTCTCCTTAGAAAGGA
>NZ_BDQY01000100.1 GCF_002724055.1 Tepidibacter mesophilus
GATTGTATATGCTGATATATATTATACTGTCTTAGCATTTTTTCATCCATAAATTCTTTTTTATATGCCTCGTCGATTATTATAATTATTCTTCCTTTTTTTCGTAAAATAAAGTTAATATATTTAAATAATATTGTATAATCTCTATCAAGTTTAGTGCTAAGTATCATATTACTATTTAATTTACTTGCCATCCTTAATGATTTGCATATACTCATATTCCCTAAATCCCCTTCATA
>NZ_BDQY01000101.1 GCF_002724055.1 Tepidibacter mesophilus
TGCATCTCCCCGAAGCTTATCGCAGCTTACCACGTCCTTCATCGGCTCTTGGTGCCAAGGCATCCGCCCTACGCCCTTAATAACTTAACCTTAATTTATTTAAATCTGTTCAATTTTCAAAGTACTACGCCATTCGCTATCGCGTCGGCTTAAGTACGTCGCCAACG
>NZ_BDQY01000102.1 GCF_002724055.1 Tepidibacter mesophilus
AAATTCGTTGGCGACGTACTTAAGCCGACGCGATAGCGAATGGCGTAGTACTTTGAAAATTGAACAGATTTAAATAAATTAAGGTTAAGTTATTAAGGGCGTAGGGCGGATGCCTTGGCACCAAGAGCCGATGAAGGACGTGGTAAGCTGC
>NZ_BDQY01000103.1 GCF_002724055.1 Tepidibacter mesophilus
AAAAATAAATAAATTCCGTTGCTCAAAGTACTACGTACCTCATCAATGAAATTCATTAATAAAGCACTAATTTTGAAGGTAATAAACCCTCAAAATTAAACAGTAGGTTATTTCTCCTTAGAAAGGAGGTGATCCAGCCGCACCTTCCG
>NZ_BDQY01000104.1 GCF_002724055.1 Tepidibacter mesophilus
CATCTCCCCGAAGCTTATCGCAGCTTACCACGTCCTTCATCGGCTCTTGGTGCCAAGGCATCCGCCCTACGCCCTTAATAACTTAACCTTAATTTATTTAAATCTGTTCAATTTTCAAAGTACTACGCCATTCGCTATCGCGTCGG
>NZ_BDQY01000105.1 GCF_002724055.1 Tepidibacter mesophilus
ATAAACTCTCAAAATTAAACAGTAGGTTATTTCTCCTTAGAAAGGAGGTGATCCAGCCGCACCTTCCGATACGGCTACCTTGTTACGACTTCACCCCAGTCATTGATTTCACCTTCGGCAGATTCCTCCTTGCG
>NZ_BDQY01000106.1 GCF_002724055.1 Tepidibacter mesophilus
AAAACCAAAACCAAAACCAAAACCAAAACCAAAACCAAAACCAAAACCAAAACCAAAACCAAAACCAAAACCAAAACCAAAACCAAAACCAAAACCAAAACCAAAACAAAAACCAAAACCAAAACCAAAACCA
>NZ_BDQY01000107.1 GCF_002724055.1 Tepidibacter mesophilus
AGGAATCTGCCGAAGGTGAAATCAATGACTGGGGTGAAGTCGTAACAAGGTAGCCGTATCGGAAGGTGCGGCTGGATCACCTCCTTTCTAAGGAGAAATAACCTACTGTTTAATTTTGAGAGTTTATAAAAA
>NZ_BDQY01000108.1 GCF_002724055.1 Tepidibacter mesophilus
CTCTTGGTGCCAAGGCATCCGCCCTACGCCCTTAATAACTTAACCTTAATTTATTTAAATCTGTTCAATTTTCAAAGTACTACGCCATTCGCTATCGCGTCGGCTTAAGTACGTCGCCAACGAATTTATAAA
>NZ_BDQY01000109.1 GCF_002724055.1 Tepidibacter mesophilus
AAAAAAAAAAAAAAAAAAAAAAAAAAAAAAAAAAAAAAAAAAAAAAAAAAAAAAAAAAAAAAAAAAAAAAAAAAAAAAAAAAAAAAAAAAAAAAAAAAAAAAAAAAAAAAAAAAAAAAAAAAAAAAAA
>NZ_BDQY01000110.1 GCF_002724055.1 Tepidibacter mesophilus
CCCCCCCCCCCCCCCCCCCCCCCCCCCCCCCCCCCCCCCCCCCCCCCCCCCCCCCCCCCCCCCCCCCCCCCCCCCCCCCCCCCCCCCCCCCCCCCCCCCCCCCCCCCCCCCCCCCCCCCCCCCCCCCC